>JAFEBM010000069.1 GCA_018242685.1 Nitrospira sp.
CGGGCTGACTGCGTTGATGGCGGACGCCGAGCAGCCACAGGCCCAATCGAAACGCCCGCGAGACGAAGACCGCTTCGTTGTCGGTCCGCAGCACGCATGGGCAGCCATACTGCCGACACGTGGTGACCAGAGCGTGCCAGATCGTCCACGACGACTTGTCCGTCAGTCGCCGGACACACAAACTGGCGCGACTCGCATGATCCACGATCGCCAACGCCAGATGCGGCCGACCGGTTGTATCCGTCTTGGTCAGCAAGTCCATCCCCCAGATCAGATTACGTGGCATAGCGCGGGGAACTTGATGTTTGAATTTCCGACGAGCTTCGAGAATCAACTGCCGATGCCGACTGAGCGTACTCGCTACATAGGTCTTGCCGACGGTCCCCTTTTCCTCCTCATTCATCGCCCGACCGATAAACCCGACCGATAAATAGGACAGCAGAGCCTCCCGTCCATGTTGCCTTTTGTAGACCGGCTCAATAAGATACGGAAAGAACATCTCAGATCTTCTACAGAACCCTCGTTGATGAGGCATCCATGTCTAGACTGGTGAGTGACAAGGTTTCCGAATCGTTCCAGACCGTGGTCGATCCGGCCCTTGATGCTCTCAACCAGGCTCAGGTTATTGATCGGCTGTGGTCGAAGGACCACCGGCTCTGGAAACCGAATCCAAAGGAGATAGCCGACCGTCTCGACTGGTTGACGGTGCCGGATCAGATGCGACAACAGATCGATCAACTGCGCCATTGTGTGTCGGCGGCGAAGGACATGAAGATCAAAGATGTCGTGCTGCTGGGGATGGGAGGCAGCAGTCTTGGACCGGAGGTGTTTCGCACGGTATTTGGGTCTCAAAAAGGATCTCCTCGTCTATGGGTTCTTGACTCGACCATTCCCGGCTGGGTTCGGCAAGTCACCAAAGCCATTTCACCCTCTCGAACCCTCTTTCTTGTGGCCAGCAAGTCAGGAGGAACCATCGAAGTCATGTCGCTCTTCGCTCACTTTTGGAACCTGGTGTCGAAGGCGAAGGGGAACCACGGAGGAAAGCAGTTTGTCGCGATCACCGATCCGGGTACCGGCTTAGAAAAGATGGCTCGCGACTATGGATTTGGAGAGATTTTCACGAACCCACCTGATATCGGCGGACGATATTCCGTGCTTTCCCTATTCGGTCTTGTTCCTGCGGCACTCCTTGGTCTCGATATTGCCAAGCTCTTGGATCGGGCAGCCGGTATGGCGGAATTATGCCGTCAGCAGAAAGACGTCGAGGCTAATCCCGGCGCGAATCTGGGTGCAGCTATGGGCAGTCTTGCCAAGACTGGGCGTGATAAGGTGACGGTCATTGCGTCCCCATCTCTCTCGACATTCGGGCTTTGGGTCGAGCAACTTCTCGCTGAAAGCACGGGCAAGGAGGGCACAGGCCTCATCCCCATCGCACAGGAACCGGTCTTGAAACCCGCTGCCTATGGAACTGACCGATTCTTCGTCTATCTCAAACTTAAGGGAGACAAGAACCATACGCTCGATCAAGCGGTTCAAGCGCTCGCCAAGGCTCACCAACCGGTCGTCCAGTTCGATCTCCGCGATCGCTATGATGTGGGCGCTGAGTTCTTCAGGTGGGAGTTTGCGACAGCAATCGCCGGACATTTACTCGGCATTCATCCGTTCGACCAACCGAATGTCCAGGAGAGCAAGGACAACACCAATCGAGTCCTGGAAACTTTCCAATCGACAGGACGATTACCGGAACAAGCGAACCGCCAACCCAAAGATGCCGCGCAAGATCTGTCGAGCCGGCTGCAGCCCGGCACATACGTGTCAGTGCTGGCCTACACCACTCCGTCACGTTCGTTTGAAACAGCGGTGACCCGCTTCCGCAAGGTCCTCATGGCGCGACATCGCGTTGCGACCACCTTTGGGTATGGGCCTCGCTACCTCCATTCAACCGGTCAACTCCACAAGGGCGGTCCCAATACCGGCGTCTTTCTTGAATTAGTGGACCGGATGACGCCCGACGTACCGATTCCCGGCAAGCCATTCTCCTTTGGAACATTGGCAAAAGCCCAGGCAGCCGGTGACATGGAATCCCTCAACGCACACGATCGCCATGCTGTTCGTGTTCAATTAGGCCGTGACCAAGCCGTCACGGTGAATGCCATCACAGCGGCGTTGGGAGGGACTTCACCATCTCGTGGTCGGCGTGTAATATTGAAGAAGCGTCCTACGCGCTCCCGACGTTGATATGCCTGTCACCCCGGAAATCTACATTTCGCGTAACGTGCAGGAATGGGCGACGGATGCGACCGCGTTCCTTCTGTCCGTCAGCGAGCACGCGATTCAATCCACCGGGCAGTGTCTAGTCGCGCTCTCTGGAGGATCGACTCCGAAGACGCTCTATCGAACCTTGCGCAAACCTGAGTGGAGCTCGCGTTTCAATTGGTCGAAAATCTTGTTCCTATTTGGAGATGAACGGTGCACATCACCTGAACATCCCGAGAGCAATTTTGGAATGGCTCAAATGGAACTGTTTCAGCCATTGAACATTCGGCCCGAGCATATTTATCGGATGAAGGGTGAGTACGAAGACCCGACGGCTGCGGCTCAGGAATATGAGGACATGATTCGAAGAGTTACTCAATGTCCTGGCCCAGAGGTTCCTCGCATCGACCTTGTTCTGCTCGGTCTTGGAGAAGACGGCCATACCGCATCGCTCTTTCCTGGAACCACTGCTCTACGGGAACAGAATAAGATTGTCACGGTTGGTCACGCTCCCACAGGCATCACGTCTCGTCTTACGTTGACTCTAGGTGTGTTGAATCATGCAGCTGTGGTACTGTTTCTTGTGACCGGCTCAGGTAAGGCAGAGATGGTCCGCCGGGTCATCGAGTCTGAATCCGAAGCAGATCATTCATTGCCGTCATCGAGAATATCACCGGAATCGGGTCGACTCGTGTGGCTGCTTGATCAAGCCGCTGCGCAACAGCTGACAAAAAAGCGATCACACAGAGAGGGGATATGATTCTCGCGGGAGACATCGGTGGGACAAAGACGAATCTGGCGCTCTATGAGTGGACCACCGAACGAGTGGAGCCGTTGCGTCTGGAGAGTTTTCCGAGTGGTGATTACAAAACGCTCGAAGATATTCTCGTCGAGTTCCTTGCCCCGCCGAAAGAGCCATCCCCCGTAGTTTCACCGGAAACTCAAGGAGAGACCCAAAGCGAAAACCTTGTCACCCCACCCGCTGAACCGGTGAAGCTGGCGGCGGCCTGCTTTGGAATCGCAGGACCGGTTATCGACAATCGTTGCCAGACGACGAATCTCCCCTGGGTGATCGACGGCCGGACCATCGCCAAACAGTTCAATATTCCGCGTGTGCAGTTGCTCAATGATCTGGAAGCAACCGCCTATGGCCTTCTGTGGCTGCGGCCAGACGAGCTTGAGGTACTGAATGTGGGCAACCCGCCGAACAAACGGCAAGCATTGGCGCTCGTTGCCGCCGGTACAGGATTGGGTGAAGGTATTTTATTCTGGGACGGTAAAACATATCGCCCCATGCCGTCGGAGGGAGGTCATGCGGATTTTGCGCCCAACAATGATCAAGAAATCGAACTGCTTCGCTATCTCCGGAGCCAGTACCTCCACGTGAGCTATGAGCGAATTCTGTCCGGCCCCGGCCTGCACGCGATTTATGAGTTCTTACGCGACACCAAGAAAAATGAACCGACATGGCTCGCGGAAAAGGTCAAGGTCGGTAATCCAGCCGCGGAAATCGCCCAAGCCGGATTGCAGGGACAAGCCGAGATTGCCAAGCAAGCCTTGGATCTCTTTGCATCGATCTATGGCGCAGAAGCCGGGAATCTCGCCTTGAAGGCTCTCTCTCTTGATGGGGTGTATGTGGGCGGTGGTATCGCGCCTAAACTCATCACCAAGCTTCAAGACGGCACGTTCATGAAAGCCTTTACCAATAAAGGTCGATATAAACGGCTGATGAGCCAGATGCCGGTAAAAGTCATCATGAACCAACAAACTGCTCTGATCGGTGCGGCGTCCGTCGCAGCAGCTCTTTCCCTAGCTTCCCCGTCATGACGTCAGGAAATCTCGACAGCTTCAAAAGATCCGCTGCTCTAAAGGCCGTTGAATTTGTTCGCGACGGGATGGTTGTCGGACTTGGGACAGGATCAACGGCAAAGCATCTGCTTATCGCACTCGGCGAACGTGTCCGTGCCGGCATGAAACTGCGGGGTGTGGCAACGTCGCAAGAAACCGCCATGCTTGCCAGAGAGTCCGGCATTCCGCTCATCGACACAGAAAATCGATGGGAGATCGATGTCGCCATCGACGGAGCCGATCAGGTCGATCCCGACTTCAATCTGATCAAAGGTGGGGGCGGAGCGCTCCTAAAAGAAAAGATCGTGGCGGCGAGGGCGAAACAATTCATCGTGATGGTGGACCACACCAAACAAGTACCGGTGCTGGGAGGATCCTTCCCGCTACCTATCGAGATCATCCCCTTTGGCTGGGGAAGTACTGCGCGCGAAGTTGAAGTCCTCACCAAAAGCCGCGTGGTACTCAGAGAGTGCGATGGGGCCCCGTTTAAGACTGAAGCCGGTCATCTCATTGTCGATGCCCACATCGACCGCATCGACCGCCCGGGTGAATTGGAAACAGCACTGAACCTCATCCCCGGTGTCGTTGAGACCGGACTCTTTGTCGGCCGAACGAACGTCTTGATCGTCGGTACGCCGCAAGGCGTTCACACCCTCCATGCCCCAAGGAAATGAGCGCTCGTTCAGCAAACGAGAGATGCTATTGGAGTTCGCCCGACGGTCATGCTTTCTTCTGAGTGGCTCGATAGCGTATACACTCGTATCATCATCGAAATCCGCAGGCGCCGCAATGACCACCAGACCACAAGGTGAAGACATGAGTCCAGATGATGTCCCAGGCAGCCACGATCCGTATCGGCTTCCGCGACATGTGATCCCAACACGCTATGACCTACAGCTTGAACCTGATCTCACGGCCGCAACATTCACAGGCAAGGTGACGATTGCGATCACGGTCAAACAGACCACGCAGACCATCCTGTTGAACGCCGTCGATCTCGTGCTTCAGTCAGCGTTGGCTGAGGATTCGAATCAGCGGCAATTCAAGGCACGTATCGAATTGGACCAAGAGGCGCAACGGGTCAGGCTCTCATTTCAAGAACCCATCCAGTCTGGTGAATGGCGTCTGCATCTTTCCTTTCGTGGCGAGCTGAACGATCAGCTCCGCGGCTTCTATCGTAGTACGTACAAAGATGCTTCAGGAACGCTGCAGACGTTGGCGGCCACGCAGTTTGAGGCCACCGACGCGCGCCGAGCCTTTCCCTGCTGGGACGAACCGGATTTTAAGGCGGTCTTCGCGACGACGCTCGTGATCGACCCTCATCTCACGGCCATCTCAAACACGTCGGTCACATCGGAGTCTGCTGAGGGCAGCAAGAAACTGGTACGGTATGCAGACAGCATCAAGATGTCGACCTATCTCGTCGCCTTCGTGGTCGGTCGTATGGAAGCAACGGAGCCGGTATGGGTCGGCAAGACACCACTTCGGCTGTGGACGGTCCCAGGGAAACAACCGCTCACGCCGTTCGGACATGAGATTGCCGTGGCGTCTCTGAAGTTTTTTGAGGACTACTACGGCATTCCGTACCCCGGAGACAAACTGGACCTTGTGGCCATCCCGGACTTTGCTTCCGGGGCGATGGAGAACCTCGGCGCCATCACGTTCCGTGAGACGGCATTACTCGTGGATCGACAGACTGGAACTCATGCTGAGCTCGAACGCGTGGCTGACGTGGTAGCCCATGAGAATGCCCATATGTGGTTCGGCGACTTAGTCACCATGTCGTGGTGGAACGGGCTCTGGCTGAACGAGGCGTTCGCGACCTTCATGGAGATACTGGCTGTCGACGCGTGGAAACCGGAATGGAAACGTTGGGAGAGTTTCAGCGTTGCACGAGCCGCCGCGTTCTCGGTCGATGGATTGGCGAGCACCAGGCCGATCGAATATCCTGTTCACGCGCCGAAGGATGCCGATGCCATGTTCGATATTTTGACCTATGAAAAAGGTGCGTCGGTTCTTCGGATGCTGGAGCAACATATCGGCCCCACGGTCTTCCGAAACGGTGTGCGACAGTACCTGCGCACCCATGCCTATGCCAATGCCGATACGAACGATCTGTGGATGGCTCTTGGCACGGTCTCTGGTCAACCGGTGCCGGAGTTGATGGACGGTTGGATCTTTCAACCAGGGTTTCCTTTGGTGACGGCAGAAATGCAGCAGCAAGAATTGCGGCTCTCACAACAACGATTCACCTATATCGCGCAGGCGTCGACGGCCGAGCAGCTCTGGCAGATTCCCGTCCAGATTCGGCTGGTCATCGGGAATCGTACGGAACATCGTCGGCTGCTGTTGACAGAGCGGGAGACGACTGTCGGAATACCGGCTGGTGTCACCTCCGTCTTTGTCAACGAAGGAGGGCATGGGTTTTACCGTGTCCACCATCGAACTCCGCTCTTAGAGCAACTACTCGATCAGAGTCTTGATCGTCTGGCGGCCATCGAACGCTTCATCCTCGTCAGTGACACGTGGGCCACCACGGCGGCCGGGCTCACGACACTTCCAGAGTACCTCCGACTCACGTCCCATTTCAAGCGCGAGCGGGACAAGAACGTCTGGACGGTGTTGCTGGACTCGTTCTCCTTCTTGAATAGGATCATCTCCCCGGAAGATCGGGGAGTGCTCGAAACCTTTGTGTGCGCCTGCGTCAAACCGGCGATCGACGAATTGGGATGGGATGCAAGGCCAGGAGAATCGGATCTCGATCGGCAATTGCGCGGCGATCTGCTTGGCGCTCTTGGGAGACTCGGCAATGATGCTGCAACGCAGCAGGAAGCAACGAACCGCTATCGACGATATCGCAAGGACCCGACGACCGTCGATCAGAATATCGTGCCCGCTCTCGTGGCCATTCTGGCTCATACGGGAGAGGAGGCGCGTTACGATGAATTCTTAGAGCTCTATCGAACGGCGTCTACCCCGCAGGAAGAACGACGGTACCTATTTTCCTTGGCCCTATTTCGTCCCAAGGAATTACTCAAGCGAACGCTGACCCGTACGATCAATGGCGAGATCCGCACCCAAGATGCCCCGTTCATCATCGGAGCGCTGTTGATGAATGTGTATGGCCGAGAACTCGCCTGGGAGTTTGTAAAAGCCAACTGGGATCACATGGACAGACTGTTCCCGAAACAAGGTCTCAGGCGGATGTGCGGGGGAATCGTTGGTCTCGCCACTCCGGAACTCGAACAGGATGTGCGCGAGTTCTTTACGTCACGTAAGATCGACCTAGGTGGGAAAACACTGGAGCAGTACTTGGAGCAACTTCGTGTTGCCGTGGCATTCCATGAGCGAGAAAGACGGACGATTAAAGCTACCCTCTTACAGGCATGAAATCCAGGGCACCTCTTTCTGAGCTGGTTCGTGGGTTTTCAGGGTAGGATTCAGAAAGAAACGATCCGGAGACATCCTCCACAGATACGTATTAGTATCATACGCATATTCACTTGGTTGTAGCATCAGCGGCATCTCGCTACAATCACAACACACTTTATTTGGAAAGTCTGATGTCCGATCTCCGCTGCCCGGCTTGCGGGGCGAGCAAAATTCGCCTCGCCCACAGAAAATCTCTCTCTGACGTTCTCCTGAGCGGTCTGACAATTTATCCGTTTCGGTGCCAGCTCTGCGCCGATCGCTTTCGAACCTTCCTCGGACGCCGCACGCCCAATCCTCGCCGCAGCTTCGAGCGTGTCGAGGTTTCCTTCCCGGTCTGGTTTAAGCCTCGCCGCTCCACGTACCCCGATGAGATGGGACAAGAAGGCGTGATCGTGAATCTCTCAATACGAGGTTGCAGGATTCGCTCGTCTCTTCCGATCGCCGTCGGCACGCGACTCGAACTGGAATTCCAGTACTCCGACGGTTCCTTCCCGATTACCATCGAGGAAGCAGTGGTGCGGTCGTCAACCGATGGCGCGATCGGCCTGCGTTTCACGCAACTCCGCCGAAGCGATGAACGGCGCATTCGACGCATCGTGGATGTGTGGTTGTCTGAACTCTTGCCGTCAAGCCGCTAGTAGCGACCATTTAACTTCTCGCGAAATGTACAGCTATTCGTGGCGAAGCACCGCCAAGGGCGGTTGACCGAGTAACCGATAGGTGCTGAGAAATCCGACCAGCATGGTGAGTGTGATCGTTGCGGTAAAGCCCATGGCCAGCACGGCCGGTTGAAGGCTCCAGGAAAGGTCGAACACAGCCGATAGAACGGCCCAGGACAGTGCGCTGGCCAAGGCGCATCCCAGAAGCCCGCCCAGTGCTCCCAGGAGCGCGTACTCGACCGCAAACGAACGCACGATCACGCTGCGAGTCGCTCCCAGAGCTTTCAGAATGACTGATTCGTACAATCGACGATAGCGCGTCGCCGCCAGGGCCGCTGCCATCACCAGACCTCCGGATAGGACACAGAACAGCGCCACGGCGCGGATGGCGAGGGACAGCCGATCGAGCACCCGTGCAAAACTGTCCAAGACGTCGCTCATATTGATGGCCGTCACATTGGGAAAGGATGCGACGACCGCTTGCTGTAACGCCACTTCTTCGGATGGCGCGACGTGAACGGTGGCCACAAAGGTATGTGGGGCTCCATCGAGAGCGCCCGGCGAAAAGATCATGTAGAAGTTCGTGGAAAAGTTTCCCCATTCCACTTGCCGAATGCTGCTGATCTCTCCGGTGACGGGTACCCCTTGGATGTCGAGCTCGATGGTGTCTCCGACTGTGAGCCCAAGTTGCTTCGCCGCATCTTCCTCGATCGAGATCAGCGGTTTGGTAAAGTTTTGTCCCGGTTTCCACCACTCGCCTTGCACGACCTTGTTGTCTTTGGGAAGGTCTTGGAGGAACGTCAGGACGTATTCGCGTGTCAGGTACCACTTCCTCCGCCGTTCTTCCTTCTGGGCTGTTTTCTCTTTCTGCTCTTCCTCCTGGGACGTTGCTTCAAACTTCACGGGCTCGTCCTTGACGGCTGATAGCCGGGATCGCACCAGCGGGATCAGTTGAGGGTATGAATCACTGGACTGTCGGCGTAGGAGAGCAGCCATCCCGTCTGCCTGATCAGGTTGGATATCGATGAAGAAAAACGTCGGGGCGTCAGTCGGCCGATTGTCGCCTACCTGTGTGAGGAGCGACCGCTCGACGAGCGATACGGTCGTCACCACCATAACGGCAATGCCGATCGCAATCGTGATGTTCACCGCCTGGCTACCTGGGCGTATCACGTTACCCAGCGCTTGACGAAGGACGAGGCGCCTAGGGCGTGGCCATTTCTTCAGGACCCTGAGCACCCCACGTGCCGACGCACCCAACAGCAGGACCGCAGCCGCGAAGGCGAGGACGAAGAGCAGTCCGACCTTCCAAGACCCAGCTTGCCATACTGACAAGAGCGCCAATCCTGAGCCGATCCCGACCGACACCAAGATCTTTACCCTGTCGAGCTTGCGCCAAGCTGCCCACCATGCTGCCGTTGGAGGGTTTGTCGTTGGCGTCAGTGGAGCAATCTCACGGCGGAAGATCCAAGCAGGTTTGACATCGCGGATCGTCAACAGCGGCCACAGTGTAAAGAGCAGCGTGGACAGCATGCCCAGTGCCAACCCCTTTACAAGAGGAGCGAGGGCAAGCTCCATCCCATTCGTGGCGACTCCCAATTGGTCAAGAAGATCCGATGCCATCAGGGCCGCAATCATCCACGGAAGTCCTTGGTGGAGCAGCACACCAAGCATCAGACCGACCACGCTTCCGACTAGCCCAAGGATCGTCGCCTGTAATCCATAGGTTAGGATGATCGTGGGAGACTCGGCTCCCACCGTCTTCAAGATAGCGATCGTATTCAACTTTTCCCGCACAAAGGCATGAACAGACGTGGCGACTCCTAGGCCTCCTACAAACAGTGCCGTCAATCCGATCAATCCTAAATAACGGGTCAGCTGTTCCAAAGACTGCTTCAATTGTGGTTGTGCGTCTCGGTAACTCGACACGCGGGCAGCATCCGGCGCAAGTCTTTCCCTCAGCTCGTAGAGCAAGGGTTCAGGGGCCATCGTGCTTGGGATCTTCAGCAGATATCGCTCACGAATTCTGCTGCCTACCTTGACCAGTTCAGCCTCGAGAAGTCCTTCTCGTGACATCAGGACTCGAGGACCGAGGCTAAAGGCATTGGTCATGCGATCCGGTTCCGTCCTGACGACGCCGGTGATGATGAACAGACCTTGTCCGATCCTGAGTGGATCTCCCACCGCGAGTCCCATCCGAATCAGGAGAGACTCCTGCACCACTACTCCAAAACAGGTACGGTCTGAGCACCGGCGAGCTTGCCGGTCAAGAAGGCCCACGAGGTCACCCTGTGCCTCCAGTCGGAGGGTGCCATACAGCGGATACTGAGGCTGGACGGCTTTGAGCTCGATGATTTGAGTCGACTGCCCACTCCCAGACGATCCGGCTTTCGCGGCCATCGCGACGAGCTCGCTGACGTGGGTGAAAAAGATCCCACGATCGCCCAATGAATCCAGAACTTTCTGGCCTTTGGGACTCATCAAGTGAGAGAGTCGGATTTCAAGATCGCCTCCGAGAAGGCCGCGCGCTTCTTTAGTCACGGCGCGCTCTACCTGCGTTCCGAAAAGAGAGACCCCGGTCAAGGCACCCACGCCGATCGCTATGCAGACCAGGAAATAGAGGAAGTGTCGCCATGCTGCGCGTGTCTCTCGCCACGCCATGTTGAACATGAAGGAAGTCATGACCCGAATATGGGGAAAGAATCCAAAGATAACGGATCGGAGGACGGCGTCCGCTTCACACCTGGCGATACTGCCGAGAAGTCGTCGAGGAATTCGGAAGATGCAGGCATGCTGTCGGACTCCAGGTGTCCGTCCCGGAGCGACAGGACACGCTGTATCGATGAGGCCAGCGCTGTGTCGTGTGTCACCAGCACGAGGGTGGAGCCATAATCGCGATGGAGCGAGAGCAGCAACTCGATGACGTGGGATCCGCTAGAACTATCGAGGTTCCCCGTTGGCTCATCCGCCAATAAGATAGGCGGTCGACAGGCAAAAGCCCGGGCAACCGCGACTCGTTGTTGTTCTCCTCCGGACAACTGAACCGGATAGTGCCCCATACGGTCGGATAGCCCGACCGCGGCAAGCAGTTCCGCTGCCCGATCACCGGGCCGAGTCGCGCCGCTGAGTTCCAGTGGAACCGCCACGTTCTCGATTGCCGTAAGTGTCGGGATGAGATGAAACGATTGGAAGATATAGCCAACCTTTTCGCGCCGGAAGCGGGCCATCTGATTCTCACTCATGGTCGTGATGTCTGTCCCATCCAGCTGAATTGACCCAGTGGTCGGTCGATCGAGGCCGGCCATCAAACCAAGCAGCGTCGACTTTCCACTTCCTGATGGCCCCACAATGGCCACAGTCTGCTTTGCGGGGATGTCAAAGGTGACGCGGTTAAGGATCGTGACGGAACGATTCGCCGCCGCCAAGACCATCGAAACATCTTTCACGGTGATCATCAAGAACCTCATTTGCCTTTCGAGATAACAGGACCAAGAGTGTTATTATACTGTACAGAGTATATGATCGAACAATGTTCCACATTACCGGTGAAACGATTTCATGACATACTTGTGCCGGCCTTCTTGATGCTTCTTTGGCCGCTCACGTCGGGAACGATCTCTTCTTCAGCATCGGACAATAGACCACGCATCGTGGCATTTGGTGACAGTCTCACCGCGGGACTTGGGGTCCAGGCCGATGAATCCTACCCGGCTCAACTTCAACGCCGACTGGACAGCCTCGGCTACCACTATCGAATGATCAACGCCGGTGTGAGCGGCGACACGACAGCCGGTGGACTTCGACGTGTACCCTGGATTTTAAGCAACAAGCCTGAGCTGGTGATTTTGGAATTGGGCGCGAATGATGGACTTCGAGGGCTCCCGGTCGATCAAACCAAAAGCAATCTTCGTCAGATCATCCGACAATTACAGGAGGCCGGTACGACGGTTGTTTTGGCTGGGATGAAGCTGCCGCCGAATTACGGACAGGACTACACGGAAAATTTTGAAGCCATGTACCAGATGCTGGCCAAAGAACATCACCTTGCCTTGATCCCCTTCTTTCTCGAAGGGGTAGGCGGTTCATCCTCGTTGAATCAAGCTGACGGCATTCATCCCACGAAGGAAGGGTATGAGATTATCGTGGAGCAACTACTCAAAGTTCTCAAACCTGTATTGCATGATCAGCTCTACCCTTCGACTGTTGACAAGCAGAGTTGAAGGCAGGACTTCTCGATCAGAACCTGCATAATGTAAGACAAGCCAACAGAAGAGGGGTCAGCGAAGCGCTATCCCTTACGACTTCTTGAAAAACGTGTCGTAAACGCCGTAGGCGAGGACCACTCCGATCAGCGTATAGTACAGGCCTGTGATTCCGCTGTAATCCGGAGGCCCTCCTCCTTCTGAAACGTTCGCCAACACCGGTAAAGCTTGGATCAGTAAGGTTCCCGTCAACAAACCTGTTCGTGAAAGTAACCGTTTCATCTCTGCCCCCTTCCAAATCCGCACAGGAAAAGTGAAGTGCATCTTACTGGACCTTGGCTGGAAGGTGCAAGAGGAATCCGGTTCTGGGAGAATTGGCATTGGGACGGGTCGGCCGCTATTCGTGGGGAGGCAGCGTGACGGCTGACTGGAGTGCATCAGCCACATCCTTAAACGAACTGACTAGCTTATCGAGCTGAGAGCCGTTTTGGAGCAGATCGCCCGTAACAGCCCGCATTTGCCCGGCATGCCGTACGACTTCGACAGTCAACTCACTGACTCTGCTCAGGACTTCTTTGTAGGAGGCCGCTTTGCGTTGAAATTCCTGGATTGTAGCCTGCGCGGCATTGCTCTCTCGCAGACAGGTCTGGAGTTGTTGCGTGAGATGTCCAACGTCCGACTCACGGTCTTTCAACTGAGATTCGAGACTCGTCATGACCTCTTCGCTTTCCCTGCGTCGATCCTCCAGATTTCGAATCGCTTGAATCCACGTCGAGGCCGCTCCGGGACCGAGTGCGGGAGGATCGGGAAGTGGCTCTTGCCTTTCAAGCGCTTTCGTCGCAGGTTGTATCCATTCCAAAAAGACCATGACTTCACTCAGTTTTATGTCGGATGTAAACGATGCCAAGGTGGCCCTTTTCCCATTGTCCGAGGGACCGACCGGCGGTGCCGTTATCGATTCATTCGCAAGGCTTGGCTTTCGTGATTGCCGAGGCTGGGCCCATCGCTGATACTCCAACAGCACCGCGATACAATGACGGCACATGGGTTCTTCGGGAAGCGTGCAGGAACATTTCGAGAGGAGGTGGCCGTCTTTCAGTCGGATGTTCTGCTCATACAGACCGGAATTGCCGATGACGGTCGACGCAATCTGGGAGTCATCGGCCTCGACGATACGGACGCGATTTGCGGTCAAGTACTGATGGGCGATTTGAAAGGCTGAGGCATCCGAGACGGCCTGGATCATTTGAGACGTCAACAACCCAAGTCGTCCAGCGCTGCAAGGAATTTTGTTTCGCATCTAAACGAGCCGGCCTCATGCGCAACCATCACGCATGATGGCCTCAGTGTGACGAGCGAGTTAAATCCTGTCAAGCACTGAAGGCTTTTGTGCCGTCCTCGCTCTACACTGACTGTCTGAAGAGCTCAGGCTCCGAAATTATCTTACCGGCAAGGTTTGGCCGACCTCGACTTATCCATGGGGGTCAGCCAAATATAGTCCGCAATGGGTTCCTGCATGAGAGCTTGAACATCGGCTGTTTTTCCGGGCTCAAACGACGTCATGTAAATCGTGGTCTGTTCGATGTCTCCTCCCAGGCGCCTAGCGACCCGCTTCGGCACCGGGAGGCCATATTGAACATGGCCTCCTCCTGTGTAACTCACGATCATACGACGGGGGCCACCGTTCTCTCGGCGTAATTCTTTGTGTCTGGTGGCCAGCGTTCTCGCCATGCCCTCGTCACGAACCATCGACGCTTCATACATCGTCCGGAAGTGCTCCTCGTTTCCTCCGTGGCACCGTCTCAACTGATCGACAATCCTCTCGCGGTACGCTGGATCATCGACGATGTCCTCCTGTAGAATTCCCCACGGCTCCCATTCAGGCTCTTGCCTGGCCTGGTCAAGCCCCAGTTTAACGACGCGACGAATCAAGGGTTTGGGTGGGTTCATCGCTCGGACGGACAAGTGCCGATCTCGAGCGAACGTCACCAATGGCGCGTAGTCTTCAAACGCGCCACCCCAATTTTGTTTCCAGCGCACCTGTTCCAAAAACTCGTTCGTGACCGGCTGAGGTGTGGCGACATAGTCATCGAGTGCCGATTGGCCGTCCCAGCCGAACATCTCCATTCCAATGGTGGGTTCAATGCCATCGGCTACTAATTGATCCAGCACTTTCAAAGCGGCTTGGATATGGTATGGATTGTGATGTTCCTCTCCCAGATAGACAATGTCATACCGTTCTAGGTTCGTCATGAATTCTGAAAATGGAATCACACGCCCGGTCTGAGTTTCAAGAATCTGCCAGGGTTGCCACCCCTCATCGACGACCGGACGCAGGCTGCCGTCACGCTCAGCCGCACAGCCGATCGGAAATGCCAGCAGGCTTACGAGCAGACTCAGCATCACGGTCGATCGCCAACCCAAAGAATTGATACACAGGAATCGTGCTCTCATGAAGCCACTCCTACCACACAGAATGAGCATGAACAAGCCGACTTGACGCCGAAGTTTGAAGATGACTATGCTCCTGATCTTTGAAGTCCAATTACTACCCTCACACACAGCCGATCAGCCTTCCATGAGTCCCGACCCACTCGCTGAATTCCGCCGCGCCGTCAGTGTTCGTGCGCGCCAGTTTCCCCGGCAGTGGGAGGCATCAAAAAAGTTGTTGGAAGATGCCACCTTTCCGTCCACCATCGCGCGACTATGTGACGCCGTTCAGCGCGACGATCTTCCAGCTTCAGTGAAAGCAACCTTGTTGCGCCTCTTCGAACGGCACAGGCCACGGCGCGTTCTGGATCTCGATGGAGACAGCCTCAAGTCCGTTACGGGCCTTCCTCCTGCCAAAGCTCTGCGCGCGCTTGCCGTCTTTTTTGGGTTGGTGCCAGCAGCCGCCACGAAGCGGCCTGTGCCTCATCTGTCGAGTGACGAAGTCGAAGAAGCCGTACGCCATTTGAATAATCCTTTCGACTTCCTTTGTCGTGCAGACGTGGCATCTGTGTTGGACATCGGGGCCGGCGATCTCTCGTTCGCCGAGGAGTTAGTCGATCTGTACGGCTCTGAGCCCAAGCGGCAACAAAGACCGTTCATCGTCCACTGCCTGGACCGACTCGATCCCCGTTCTCAACTGGGCGGTCCGCTTCATGCGAATACGGAAAGACTGCAGAAGTTGCAGCGGAAGGAGGGCTTATCCTTCTCTTTCTTCGGCAATCAAGACATGTTTGAACTGGGAGATCTGGATAAACAGGAGATGCTGGCCTCACGATATGCGATCGCCACCTGTTGGGCACCGGCGACACCGACCTTCGCCTACGAGCCGACCAGGCTCTCTGAGACGCTCATTCGCAGCGAGCTTGAGCGTACCAAAGGTACATTTAGCCAGACACGTTTCGGCAAAGAGCGCGCGCTCGAAGTCCGGCATGCCGGCCGCGCCCTCCTCTTCCCACCGTGGAAGTTTGAGATCGCCGGACCCCTTGCCCTCTTGAACCTGCTCGCCCGTCGAGGATTCCTGTGTGTGCTGGGGTCAGTGGATGCGCAGGTATTTTGGGAACTCCTGGCACAGTTGCTGGAGGACCCGCGCTATCGGCCACCAGACCAACTCTTTGACTCCGTCACTCTGGCCAAGGTCTTCGGCGAGGTCTATCATATTCTTGCCGGTCTGCCGATCGGCGAATCAATCGATTTGGCTGAGGTGGCATCCCTCCGGCGTCACTATCTTCCATCGGACTCATCCCCCTTCATGGATAGCGTTGGCGGTCATTTTCGGTATATCCGCATCAGCAGAGGCGCCACCTTCCCGGACACTCCAGCGAGCAGCACCGCGCGGAAGTTCGCTTCCATGACCGAAGAAGTTCCCCCATGGCTCCTCACACTGGTTCCCGCATAAGCTGATCCCGAGGCGGCTTGATGCCAGGTCGTAGCGCCGCAAAGCGCTTGAATAATTGACCGTTTCCAGACCCTTTGTTAGACTTCAACCGTGTCGGATCACCAGGGCATTCTGCAGCGGCATCACACACCGTAGTCCTCATCATGAATCCAACGGACATCATTCGAGCCATCCAGGAGAATATTGCGCGTGTGATCAAGGGTAAACCGCATGTGATCGAAATGAGCCTGGTCGCCCTCTTGGCGCGCGGACATCTCCTCCTCGAAGACGTACCGGGAGTCGGAAAAACGACGCTCGCGCATAGCCTTGCGCGATCGCTGGATTGCTCCTTCAAGCGCATTCAGTTCACGAGCGATCTGTTGCCGTCCGATATCGTGGGGGTCTCGATATTCAATCGGCAGAAACAGGCCTTTGAATTTATGCCTGGCCCCATTTTCGCCAACATCGTGCTCGCGGATGAAATCAATCGAACAACACCGAAGACTCAAAGTAGTCTATTGGAAGCGATGAGCGAAGCACAGATTTCGTTCGACAATAAGACCTATCCTCTGAATCAGCCCTTCATGGTCATTGCGACGCAGAATCCAGCCGAATATCACGGAACGTTTCCCCTTCCAGAGTCGCAGCTGGATCGGTTCTTGATGCGGCTTCGCATCGGCTATCCCTCGCCGGAAGAAGAAAAGAGGGTTCTCGACCGGCCGCAATCACTCCACCCAGCCGAAGAACTCCAACCGTTGCTGACGGCTCATGATGTCCTTCTGCTCCAGGAACAAGTCGACCATGTTCTCATGGAGGAAAGTATTACGGACTATCTTTTGGCCATTGTCCAAAGCACCAGGCAGTCGGATCTGCTGTCATTGGGGGTGAGTACCCGCGGAGCGTTGGCATTGAGTCGGGCCGCTAAAGGGTTGTCGCTCGTCCGCGGCCGAACCTATTGTCTGCCGGACGATATTAAGGAATTGGCTCCCATCGTGCTCTCTCACCGCATCATGGTGGCTCGCGCGCAAGGGCTGCGTCAGCGAAGCTTTGAGCAAGCCGAGCGGATCATCCAGGATTTGGTCGACTCGATTCCCGTCCCAGTCTAGGCCATGCCTGAAGTCTGTGTCCCGGCGCGGAACTGGTCGTACATGCGGCGTCAATCTCCTTCCTTCATTCAGCGATTGTTTCGCCATCGGTCGACGAGCGTGACCTCAGAGGGCGTTCAATTCCTGTGCTTTACGTTGGCGATCGGTATCGCAGCCGTCAATACCGGCAACAATCTCTTCTATCTTTTGCTCGCGATGATGGTGAGTCTGATTTTGACTTCGGGAATTGTGGCGGAATACTGCCTGCGACGGTTGGAATTCCATCGTCATCTTCCCGATCATCTGATTGTGAATGAGCCGGCCGTCGCCATGCTGGTCGTGGCGAATCGGAAGCCACGGCTCCCGAGCTTTTCCTTGAAGCTCTTCGATATGAGCGACGGCCGTGAGCTGGATCGAGGTTTAGAAATTCCCCAACTCCTTCCAGGCAGCAGCCGGATGGTGCCCTATTCTCTCGTCGCCACGCGGCGTGGCCGACTGCAATTAGACGGTGTCTGCGTCGGGACGGATTTTCCGTTCGGGCTCTTCAAGAAACAAACCTTTTACCCGCTCGAAGAAACAGTCATTGTCTGCCCCGAGATCAAGCCGATCGACGAGCGTCTAGTACGGGGTCTTCTCACCACAGGACCAGAACAGAGCGCCGATCGACGGGGGCATGGCAATGATTTGTACAACCTGCGCCTGTATCAAGCGGGGGATGACTCGCGAAAGATTCACTGGCCGACGACGGCGCGAACGGCCCAATTGACGGTTCGAGAAACCGAGGCCGAAGATCAACGCCGAGCCATCGTGTATTTACCAACAGTCGCTCCCATGAGCCACGATCACCTGTTTGAACAGGCGGTCTCGCTCACGGCCTCCATCATTCAGCATTTGGCGCACCGCGGATATAGCCTGCAATTATTGGTGGGGGCGTCTCACTCGTCATTCGGTCAAGGGGACCTCCACCTCTGGGAACTTCTTAGAATGCTCGCCCTCTGCGAACGGCGCTCGCCTCAGGCAGAGACTATCATGCCGGGAGAACTGCCCAGAGACCCCTGGGAGGTCAACGGAGAGATGATGATCGTCGTGCAGTCATGGATGGGACCGGGAGATATCGAGCCCCAACATCCCACCATTCTGATTAACGGAAATATCATCACCGGAGCGCCACATGCCGTTTGATCAGGCCCTTCGGTTCGCATCGATTTGGCTGGCGTCCACCTCCTTCATCGGCTTGACGCTTGGAGCCGGTTTGCCGGCATGGCTGGCTGTACTGACGGGAGCGGCGCTGATCGTTGCTCTCTTAGGGAACAGGGGCGGCAAGGTTGTGGAGCGACTTGCCACGGTTACGCCAATTTCAACCAGCGGATGGAATCTTCTCGTGATCGTCGGCTTTCTTGGATTCTGGGTGGATGTGTTGTGGGTCTCGGGAGAACTCCTTCCGGCAGGAGTTCACTTCCTCATGGTCCTCATGATCATCAAGCTCTTCAATCTCAAGCTGCGTCGTGATTATCTGCATCTCTATGCCATCAGCCTCGTGGCGATCCTGGCTTCCGGGTCCCTCACGACGGATCTCTGGTACCTCCCCATTTTCTTGCTCTATCTTTTGGCCGGCGTGTGGACGCTGCTCCTATTTCAGCTGACCAAACATCAGGAGGAAACCAGGATGTTCCCGATGTCGGTCACGAGGCGACCACAACTTCCTGCATCAGTCGGCCATGTAACCTCACAACTCGTTTGGCTTGCAAACGGGCTTGCACTCGCAACTTTCGGCCTGACGTTGGTGATCTTCTTTACGATTCCACGGGTCAGTGCAGGGTTTTATCAAAAAGGTTTTGGAGACAACATTCGTACCTCGGGATTCTCCGAGACGGTGAACTTAGGAGCGATCGGACCTATCAAGCGGGATCCCAGCGTCGTGATGCGGGTTGAGTTGCCCGATAGCTCTCGAAACGAAGCGAGCCGATTTTACCTACGAGGTGTTGCCTTCGATCAATACGACGGCAAGTCCTGGACGAATCGACTGAACTATCGGCGAAGTGTAAGCGAAGACGCGACCGGGACGTATGTCCTGCGCGGTAATCGATCTCACGCTCCGCCACTCCTTGGCGAAACCGTCCGGCAGACCATCCTTTTGGAACCGCTCGACACCCCCGTACTCTTTGCTGCTCCTTTTATCGAGAGAATCAGTGGAAAGTTCCCGGGCGTGCAGTCAGACTTAACGGGTTCGGCCTATCTGCCATTTCCCAGTTCGTCGCGGATCGAGTATTCCGTCGTTTCCCGATCCAACCCCGTTTTACCGTCGGATTTCGATTCGGAACCCAGCCTCTATCCTGAGTCATTTACCCGACATTTCTTGCAGATCCCTATTCAATCCGAGCGGATTGCTGTCCTGGCCAGGGAAATCACTCACATACATCGTACGACGTATGAGAAAGCCAATGCCGTTCAAACATATCTGACACACAACTATCGATACAGCCTTGATGCGCCTCTTGCAGAACAGGACCAGCCGCTTGAAGAGTTTCTCTTTATCCGCAAAACCGGATATTGCGAACATTATGCGACTGCCATGGTGATGATGCTTCGGACGATCGGAATCCCGGCGCGCCTCGTCACAGGGTTTCTCGCCACCGAGTGGAACGAGTATGGGAACTACTACTTGGTCAGACAGCAAGACGCCCATGCATGGGTGGAGATGCACCTACCGAATTCCGGGTGGATCAAGATGGATCCAACGCCGCCTTCCATCGAGAGTGCCGGCAGCGGGTCTTCCACATGGCATGCGTTGGGACGAATGATGGATACCATCAGGCTCCAGTGGAGCCGCTTTTTTGTGCAGTACAGCGCGGCGGACCAGCTTGCCGTTGTGCGGGAATTGAAAGCGGGAAGTACGTCGGCCCGAAACAAGGCCCTTGATTCCATGAGCGCATTCTTCAGCCCATTCATGGCAATGTTGGGTGGTATTACGGAATACGCATCTCAAGGAACGATACAGCCCTTGGTGCAAGTGCTTGGTCCGGTGCTGATCGGTCTTGCCGTTTTTCTCTGGCTAGGGATCAAGCGGCCCTGGTTCAAGAGGATGGTCTGTAAAAAGACGCCGCGCGACGAGCAGCTCATCGTGCAGCTCTATGGAAGAATGATCAGACATCTCGCTCGTAAGGGGATTTCTAAACCAGCCGCTACGCCGCCTTTTGAGTTCGTCCGCCTCACTCGAGAACGGTGGCGCGATGCCGGTTCAGCAGTCGGCCTCATTACAGAGTTGTACTGCCGAACACGATTCGGCCAAATCTCTCCCACCAGAGAGGAACTGTCCCTCGCCGAAGACCATCTTCGCTACCTGATGGCACTCGACAAACCGTAACACAGTCGGGAGCGCATGCGGCGATAGCTTCCATGCAGCAAGCGACACCACTGCCGAGAATTATGGGCAGGTTGCCTTCTTTTGATTTCATGACACCAACTTCTCCATCCCGCCTGTGCTTGTGCATGCGGAGCCGGTGACCTTGTGGCTTACATACTAACGGAGACGCCGAGATTGTACGACCAGCAGGGCAATTATCGCGGCAAGCTGAGCGCCAACCCGTTCGATCCGGACTCGACGGCCAACCGATTCGGTCGCTATGGCTCGCCGTTTTCCAGTGATTCGATCCACAACCCGTATGGCGCGGGTAGCCGGTTCAAGTACGATTCACCGAACAATCCATACGGTTCGGGCTGGAGAATTGAAGGACAGTAAATCGGACTCCTGTGTCGTTGCGTTGAATCGTGCGTTTCATGCAGCCCGAGCATCCTTGCTCATAGCTGCTTGTTGCGGTACGTGAAAGTCGCTATGCTGGCGCGCGCGAAAAACAAATCCGTTCTGTAAAACTCCAGCGTCGAGGTTATATTCCACCAATATGACCAAGCTCGAAGAACTCCAACCAAACGCCGCCGTCCGTGGCATCCTTCCTGATGCCCTCGTTACTGTCGTCAATGTGCAATGGTTCGGATCTGAAGCGCTTGAGCTCACCTACAAGGATCCAGCTGGCCGAGTCGCCAACCAATTGCTCTATCGCCACGATGAACCGCGGCTAGAAGTTGTTGAAGCGGGTCGCCCCTGGAGTTTTGACGGCGATGGCGCGCTGTTCAGACTGGTTTCGGAAGCTCATCGTATCCGGCTCGCTCATCTGTTCGATCCTGTTCTTGCCGTTCATACCTCCGTTGTGGAGCCACTCCCGCATCAGATCACGGCGGTCTACGACGCGATGCTTCCTCGGCAACCCCTCCGGTTCTTGTTGGCCGACGATCCAGGTGCCGGCAAAACCATCATGGCGGGACTGTTGATGAAGGAGATGATCGCACGGGGTGACCTACAACGATGTCTCGTGGTGTGTCCAGGGAGTCTTGCGGAGCAATGGCAGGATGAACTCTACCGCCGGTTCCATCTCCCGTTCGAGATTTTGACAAACGATAAACTCGAAGCCGCGCGGACAGGAAACTGGTTCCTTGAGACGAATCTCGTCATCGCTCGTCTCGATAAGCTTTCGCGCAACGAAGACGTGCAGCAGAAGCTTCAAGCGTCCGATTGCCGATGGGACCTCATCGTCTGCGACGAGGCGCATAAGCTTTCAGCGACCTATTTTGGCGGTGAAATCAAATACACCAAACGCTACAGATTGGCACAGCTTCTCTCAACGCTAACCAGACATTTTCTCCTCATGACTGCCACCCCGCACAATGGGAAGGAAGAAGACTTCCAGCTGTTCATGGCCCTACTTGACGGAGATAGGTTTGAGGGCCGATTCCGCGATGGTGTCCATCAAGTGGACGTGTCGGATCTCATGCGCCGCATGGTGAAGGAGAGCCTTCTGAAATTCGATGCAACCCCACTCTTTCCAGAGAGGATTGCCTATACCGTTCCTTATAAGTTGTCACTGGCAGAAGCCCAGCTCTACAAAGCGGTCTCTGATTATGTGCGCGATGAATTCAATCGGGCAGAAGCGCTGCAGAACGACAAACGCGCAGGGACGGTGGGCTTCGCCCTCACGATTTTGCAACGCCGCCTGGCATCATCCCCAGAAGCTATTTACCAATCACTCAGGCGCCGGCGTGAACGGCTTGAGAACCGCCTGCGGGAACTGGAATTGTTGCAGCGTGGGGGGCAAACCACGACAGTCGTCGCTCCACTCGGTCCAGTCCTCGATGATGAAGATGTGCAGGATCTCGAGGATGCCCCGGATAATGAAGTAGAGGCCGCCGAAGAACAGATTCTCGACCAGGCGACCGCTGCAAGGACCATCGCAGAACTCAAGGCAGAGATCGCTACGCTCAAGAACTTAGAAGACCTTGCCCTGTCGGTTCGCAGAAGCGGCGCGGATACGAAATGGCGTGAGCTTGCGAGCTTATTCGGAGAGATTTTTACCCCTGCGGTTTTGGCTGAACATGTCGCCGAAACCTCTCCGCCCTATGGAAAGAGTGGGATTGCCACGCCAAGCGCTTCTGCCCGTCAGAAGTTGGTCATCTTTACCGAACACCGCGACACGCTTAACTACCTTGCCAATCGTATCGGAACACTCCTCGGTCGAAAAGAAGCCCTCGTCATCATCCATGGTGGACTGGGCCGTGAGGAACGCATGAAGGCCCAGGAGTCCTTCAAGCACGATCCAGAAGTCCAAGTGTTGCTGGCCACAGATGCAGCGGGAGAGGGGATCAACCTACAGCGTGCCCATCTGATGGTGAACTACGACCTTCCGTGGAATCCCAATCGCATTGAGTAACGTTTCGGGCGCATCCACCGCATCGGCCAAACCGAAGTGTGCCACCTCTGGAACCTGGTGGCAGAAGAGACCAGAGAGGGCGATGTCTACCGTAGATTGTTGGAAAAGTTGGAAGAGGCGCGAAGTGCATTGGGGGGCCAAGTTTTCGATGTGCTCGGCAAATTGCAGTTCGACGGCAAGCCCCTCCGCGATCTCCTGATCGAAGCGATTCGGTATGGCGAACGGCCCGACGTGCAGGCCCGTTTGTTCCGCGTCGTGACCGATGCCTTTGACCGTACGAAACTGCAAGACCTTCTTGAAGAACGGGCCTTGGCCCATGACGCCATGGACGCCAGTCGGGTCTATCGCATCAGGGAAGACATGGAGCGCGCAGAGGCCAGACGACTGCAGCCACATTACGTCGAGTCTTTCTTCCTTGAAGCCTTTCAGCGCTTGGGTGGCACATCGAAGCAGCGGGAGCCCCGCCGGTATGAAATCACCCATGTCCCTGCTCCGGTGCGCAACCGCGATCGACTCATTGGCATCGGCGAGCCGGTCCTTCCTCGTTATGAGCGGATCGCATTTGAGAAGGCGCTCGTCTCCCCGCCAGGTCAGGCAATGGCCGCGTTTGTGTGTCCTGGCCATCCGCTCCTTGACGCAACCATCGACCTCACCCTTGAGCGGAATCGGGATCTGCTGAAACGTGGCACGATTCTCGTTGACGAACGAGGCATGGGAACCAAGCCTCGTGTGCTGTTCTACTTGGAACATACCATTCAGGATGCAAGCCTGACACGGTCCGGCGAGCGGCGAGTGGTCTCCAAGCGCTTGCTCTATGTCGAACTGGACGAGAGCGGCCAGGCTCATCATTTACATTATGCCCCCTACTTAGACTATCGTCCGCTCAAGTCCGACGAGCCGTCCATAGAGGCGATCTTAGCTAGACCGGAATGTGCATGGCTCACACGCGAGCTGGAGCACAAGGCCCAGGGCTACGCCGTGGCCGATGTGGTGCCGGAGCATCTTGAAGAGGTCCGCTCCAGGAAAGTCGATCTTATTGCGAAGACGGAAGCGGCAGTTAAGGAACGGTTGACCAAGGAAATCAGCTATTGGGACCATCGAGCCGAGCAGCTCAAGTTACAAGAGCAAGCGGGCAGGGCGAATGCCAGACTCAATTCATCTGAAGCTCGCAAGCGAGCCGATGGTTTGCAAGGTCGTCTTGAAAAGCGCCTCGATGAATTGAAACAGGAGCGCCAACTCTCCCCGTTGCCTCCAGTGATTATCGGGGGTGTCCTGATTGTTCCGATGGGACTCCTTCAGGCAAGGAAGGGACAGCCGGGAGCCACGACGGCCTTGTCACCAGATACCCAAGCATCGGCAGCACGAGCCCGAGCGGCAGTGATGGAAATAGAACGTGGCCTCGGCTATGACCCAATCGATCGAGAGCAGGACAAACTTGGGTATGACATTGAGAGTCGAGTCCCTGGAACCGGCAAGTTGAGATTCATCGAGGTGAAGGGTCGAGTCACCGGGGCGGACACGATCACGGTTACCAAGAACGAGATTCTGTACTCGCTAAACAAGCCTGACGACTTCATTCTCGCGATCGTGGAGTTTCTGGATGACGACTCGCACCGGGTCCACTATGTGCGTCGGCCATTTCAACGTGAGCCGGACTTTGGGGTCACCAGCGTGAATTACGATTTCCCGGAACTGATAGCAAGAGCGGAGATCCCCCGGTGATCACGCCAGACGAGTTTCAGGTTCTGCGGGAAAGCCCTCTACGTCTTTTGGATTCGTGGTCGGCTAAAACGCAATTAGACGCAATAAAAACGCAATTCCAGCGCAATTCTTCTTACAACTCATTGATAAAGAGCTGCTTCCTGGCTAGCATGTTCCAGGATGACCGCAGGCAAATGCGCATTGCCACGAGGAAAAGATTCGATGCATGAGATGAGACCTTTGGAGAATGCCAGTTCTAGGGGAATGAGGTTGCTGCCAAGGCAAGGAAGCTTCATCGGCAAAGCACCAATCGGGCTAGCAGATCACTTGGGAAAGGCGGTTGTTTCATGGCCAGAACAAATCTCTTAAACACCCGCACGACCAATCTGCTCGAACTGATCGGGAACGGGAGGATCTATCGGGTGCCTCCTTACCAGTGCGACTACTCTTGGGAAGAGGAGCAGTGGGAGGACCTCTGGAACGACATCATCGATCTGCGCGGCCGGCCGGATGACCGGCACTATATGGGCGCTCTCGTCGTGGAAGGAAAGAGCGATCGAGAGTTCCTTATTATTGATGGCCAACAGAGGCTGGCAACATTGAGCCTTCTATCCCTTGCGGTCATAGCCAAGCTCAGAAAAATGGCAGAGAGCGGTAAGGACCCGAACGCCAACCTCGAGCGGGTGGCTGGACTGCGAAGTCGGTTCATCGGCGAGAAAGACCCGGCTTCACTTGTTGAGAGTAGTAAGCTGTTCTTGAATGAGACGGACAATGCGTTCTATCAGGACTATCTTGTTCAGTTACGTCCTCCCTTGAATCCACGGGGACTACCGAAGTCGAACCGCTTGCTCTGGGAATGCTTCGAGTACTATCAAAAACAACTGAACGCTGTGCCTGAATTTGGAACTGATGGCGTTGTTCTCGCTGAACTATTGTCCGAGACGATCGCTCGACAGCTCATGTTTATCTTGATCACGGTGGAGGATCAAATAAACGCCTACACGGTCTTCGAAACGCTGAACGCCCGTGGGCTTGAGCTGACGACCACCGATTTGCTGAAGAACTATCTGTTTTCCCGAGTCCAAGTGGCGGCCGATCTGCAGATCTTGCAGCGACGGTGGCGGGCGCTGGTTGCCACGGTCCGACAGGAACGTTTCCCGGAATTCCTACGGTATCATCTCCTATGTGAGAAACCGAAGATTCGAAGTGAGCGCCTTTTCAAGTTGGTGAGAGAGCGGGCGCGGTCTCCGCAGGATGTCTTTGCCCTGTTGAATGCTCTAGAGGCTCGCGCAGAACTGTTCGCAGCCTTGTCCGACCCTAACCATGGATATTGGGCCGAACTGACTGAAGCTAGGCCGTTTATCCGTGAACTCAACCTGTTTCGCGTCCGACAGATGACGCCGCTTATCTTTGCCGCATGGGAGAAACTCTCGAAAGCGGACTTTGTCCGTCTCCTCCGGCTCATCAGCGTCATCTCCTTCCGGTATTCGGTGGTGAGCAGCCTCAACACGAATGCGCTCGAACCGATCTATCATGGGGCAGCGAAGGCGGTCCTCGATGAGGTCGCGGTCACCCCCGGGCAAATATTTGAACGACTCAAGCCCATCTACGTGGAGGATGGAAAGTTCGAGCAAGACTTCGCGTGGTTGACGCTGGAAACCGCTGGACAACGAAAGAAGTTGGCGAAATATATGCTTGCGCTCTTTGAACAGGACGCATCCGGCCGCGCCTGCGACCCTGATACGGATCCCGCCACAATCGAGCATATTCTTCCAGAGAACCCTCTCGATGACTGGAACGAGCACTTTCCTCGGGCACATTGGGATTCGGCTGTATACAGGCTAGGGAATCTCTCCCTCTTGGAGCCCGCTCTGAATCGCCAAGTCGGCAACCTCTCTTATGCGAGCAAGCTCACGGCCTACGGGCAAAGCGCCTACACATTTGTCGCGCCAGGTAACTGAGATGGCTACTGAACAGTGGACGCTCGAACTGTTGAATGAGCGGCAACGGAGACTCGCCAAACGGGCGGTCCATCTCTGGCGTTCGGATTTCGTGTAACTGTGATCAGCAGATGAGAAAGAAACTTATCGAAGTGGCCCTGCCGCTGGAGGCGATTAATAAGGCGTCGGCACGTGAAAAGCTGCTGAACCGTGGGCATCCCAATACATTGCATCTCTGGTGGGCGCGGCGGCCGTTGGCGGCGGCGCGGGCGGTGATCTTTGCGCAGATGGTGGACGATCCCTCGTCGCTGCCCGATCTCTTTCCGACGGAGAAGAAACAGGAGAAGGAGCGGCAGCGCTTGTTCAAGATCATCGAAGATCTGGTCCAATGGGAAAACACGACGAACGAGAAAGTGCTGCAGGCGGCGCGCGATGAGATCTGGCAGAGCTGGCGACGGACCTGCGCCGAGAATGCGGATCATCCGCGCGCCAAGGAATTGTTCAACCGCAACAAGCTGCCGGCCTTTCATGATCCCTTCGCCGGCGGCGGGGCACTGCCGCTTGAAGCACAGAGATTAGGGCTCGAAGCCTATGCCAGTGACCTGAACCCGGTTGCGGTGCTCATCAACAAGGCAATGATCGAGATCCCGCCGAAATTTGCCGGCAAGCCTCCCGTCAATCTCGACTCACGAAATGACAAGACACTGTTCAAGAAGGAATGGCACGGCGCACAAGGTCTGGCGGAGGATGTCCGTTACTACGGCAAGTGGATACGTGATGAGGCCGAGAAACGGATCGGTCATCTCTATCCGAAAATTGAAGTCACCAAAGAGATGGCCAAGGAGCGTCCTGATCTGAAGCCACTCATAGGGAAAAAACTCACCGTGATTGCCTGGCTCTGGGCACGCACGGTGAAGAGTCCCAATCCGGCATTCGCCGATGTCGATGTGCCGCTTGCTTCCACCTTAATGCTCTTCACGAAAGCGGGTAAGGAGGTTTATGTCGAGCCTGTGATCGAAAGAAATGGATACATTTGTACTGTAAAAACGGGGAGACCAGAAGACTCGGAACGAGCGAAAGTTGGAACGAAATCTGGTAGCGGATTTGTATGCCTCATGTCGGGCACCCCCATGCCGTTCGAGTACTTAAGGTCGGAAGCGAAGGCTGGCCGCATGAGAGCACGGCTGATGGCAATTGTCGTTGAAGGAGAGGGTGGTAGGGTCTACCTTTCGCCGATGCCAGAAATGGAAATGATCGCTTTCAACGCAATGCCAAGGGATGTACCAGAAACCGAACTTCCCCCGAAGGCACTTGGCTTTCGTGTTCAGGAATACGGCATGAGACAGTGGCGTGATCTCTTTACCACACGGCAGCTGGTGGCGCTCACGACGTTCTCGGATCTGGTCCAAGAAGTTCGCGAACGTGTGAAGTGTGACGAATTAGCTGCTGGGATAGCCGATCCTTTAGTGGGCTCAGAGGAGGGAGCGAAAACGCCTAGCGCCAGCGGTATTGGAGCGACGGCATATGCGGACGCGATCACAACCTTATTAGCCTTTAGCGTAAGTCGAATGGCTGACCGTCATTCTTCTCTTTGCCGATGGCAGCCTAATCCAACTGGGTATGCGCCCAAGATAGCCAATACTTTCGGACGTCAAGCCTTATCCATGGTATGGGACTATGTCGAAGGGAATCCATTCAGCTCATCGTCAGGAAACCTGCTGGATGCCATTGGTTGGATCGCCAAAGTCGTTCAAACCTCCTTGCCAGCTAATGTCAGCGGCACCGGATTTCAGATGGATGCGCAACAGCAATTCGCGAGCAGCGCGAAAGTTGTGTCAACAGACCCACCATATTATGACAATATTGGCTATGCGGATCTTTCAGACTTCTTTTACGTCTGGTTGCGCCGCTCCTTGAAACCTGTCTACCCAGATCTTTTTGCCACTCTCACCGTACCTAAGACCGAGGAGTTAGTGGCAACGCCTTATCGCCACGGCAATAAGAAAAGAGCAGAGGAGTTCTTTCTTCGCGGAATGACCCAAGCCATGCATCGATTGGATGAGCAGGTTCATCCGGCGTTTCCAGTTACCATCTATTACGCCTTCAAGCAAGCGGAGACAAAGGATGAAGCGAGCACTGCCAGCACTGGTTGGGAGACTTTTCTTGATGCAGTCATCCGCGCAGGTTTCGCGCTCAGCGGTACTTGGCCCATTCGGACCGAATTGAGTAATCGCATGCGGGGGATGGACTCAAACGCTCTCGCTTCTAGCATTGTGCTCGTCTGTCGCAGGTTGCCAAGTGATGCGCCCACTGTCACGCGACGAGAGTTCATGAGCGCACTTAAGTCGGAACTGCCTTTGGCACTGATCCACCTAACAGCGCGGCAACATTGCGCCGGTAGACCTTGCGCAAGCGGCCATTGGTCCCGGTATGGCAGTCTACACCCGTTACGCGAAGGTGCTCGATGCAGAGGGCAAACCGCTCACCGTGCGCGAGGCGCTCGCACTCATCAATCAAGTCCTCGACGAAGCTCTGGCTGAGCAGGAGAGCGACTTCGATCCTGACAGTCGCTGGGCACTCGCGTGGTTTGAACAGTTTGGTTTTGCCGTGGCTGAATACGGGGAGGCAGAGAAACTCTCCAAAGCGAAGAATACGAGCGTCTCGGGATTGGTCGAGGCAGGCATCATTACTTCGAAGGCTGGAAAGGTCAGATTGCTCAAGCCATCCGAGTTGCCTGACGACTGGGACTCAGCCACCGATAAGCGTCTCACCAACTGGGAAATGGTGCATCATCTCATTCGTGTACTGGAAGCCGGCGGTGAGGGAGCGGCTGCCGACCTGGCCGCGAAACTGGGTGCCAAAGCCGAAACTGCCCGTGAGCTTTGCTATCGCCTCTATACGTTGTGTGAACGTAAGAAACGCGCCGCCGAAGCGCTGTCCTACAACGCCCTCGTCCAAAGCTGGCCCGAAATCACCAGGCTGGCCCGCGAAAGCGGAAAACCACGCACTCAACAGGAGGGGCTGTTTGAGGGAAGTGAACCATGATTATGACTCAGTCTTAGGCCAGAAACATGTTGGAAGATGATGCGCACAGCGGACTCTCGGCCTTCCAAGAGAGCCTACCGATTCACCTGATCGCTACTGGTCGTGCGCACTTCAAGACCTGCCTCCCTGAGGAGTCGCTATCAGAGGTCATTGAACGTAATCATATCGATGCCTTCGATTTCCTCCCTGTGATGGGCCCTGGAACGCAAAGCGGCCAAACGGTCGCCGGCATTCTCGATGTTGCTTCTGTCAGCCTTGTGGCACCTCACCAAACTGTTCGCGACCACATGAAACCGCTCGGCGAGGAACATTTGATCGGTGCCAATGCGAGCATCCTGGCCTTCATCCGCGACGCGGACCGGCATCCTTTCCGTTTCGTGGTCTCCGGTTGTGAAATCAACGGCCTGGTAAGCATCTCGGACCTGCAACGGCTCCCTGTACGTGCTGCCCTCTTCGCAATCGTGACGCAGCTCGAGATGACCATGGCGGAGGTTATCCGAAGTCGGTTCCCCAAACTCGACGATTGGATGCGGCTGCTGTCGCAGGGGCGCGCAGAGAAGGTTCGAAAGAAGGTCGAACAGGCGCAGAAAGAGGATACTCTAATCGATCAGCTTCTTTACACAGAGTTCTGTGACAAACTGACGATCATTAATGAGGCCTGGCGTTCCTCGGCTAATGAATCGTCGGACAAACGGTCTTTTCAAACTGACATGAAAAATATCCAGGACCTCCGCGACAACCTCGCTCATGCGAACAACTATGCTGGCACTCGAAAATCGGCTAAGCAGGTCTGTGCGTGCGTGAGGAAGATGGATGATTGGATCAGGTGGTTGGTTAAGGAGAAAGTCTGAATTCATCGGAATTGTTTTCATGCTGTCTTTCGAGAAGGATTGACCTATGGCCATTACGAATCACGAACGTGTCGGGAAAGCGCTCGATTTGCTCAAAGACGGGCTGCAACCATTTGTCGAGCGCGAGATGAAGGCCCAGCACGCCCAACTCTGGTTTGAACAGGTCAAGGCATCGGTCCGAGAGACACAGTCGAATCTGTTCGGAACGGAAGACAAACCCCGCTGGGATGTCGCCGCGCTTCTAGCCGTGATGTGGAATCAATGGCAGCTCGTGTTCCGCAAGACGCTCGGGCAGGCTGAACGATCGCTCGTCAGCGAGTTGCGCGATGTCCGAAATAGGTGGGCGCACCAGAACCCTTTCTCAGGTGATGATGCGTATCGGGCGCTCGATTCCGCTGGGCGGTTGCTAATCGCGATTTCGGCACCACAGGCTGACGACGTTGAGAAAATGAAAATGGAACTGCTGCGCGTGCGGTTCGACGAACAAGTACGGACCGAGAAGCGCAAGAGCGCCGGAACCGCCATCGAAAGTCAAGCGTCCGGTGGGCTGACGCCTTGGCGTGAGGTCGTCAATCCGCATAAGGATGTCGCAAGCGGGCGCTATCAACAGGCAGAGTTCGCCGCCGATCTCTGGCAGGTGCATATCGGCGAAGGGTCGGATGAGTATCGGAAGCCGGTGGAGTTCTTCCGCCGGACCTATCTCACCGACAGTTTGAAGAAATTGCTGGTCGGCGCAGTGCAACGGCTGGCTGACACTGGCGGCGATCCGGTGGTGCAGCTCCAGACCAACTTTGGTGGCGGTAAGACCCACTCCATGCTGGCGCTTTATCACCTCGTTTCCGGGACTGCGCCCAGTGAATTGTTGGGGGTCGATGCGGTCATCAAAGAGGCCGGTGTCTCGAAGTTGCCTGCCGTGAAGCGAGTGGTATTGGTCGGTAATCGGATCTCTCCCGGCAATCCGGTCGTGAAATCAGACGGCACGGTGGTTCGAACTTTGTGGGGAGAACTCGCCTGGCAACTGGGGCATGCAGCGGGTGGAGTGAAGGAGGCCAAGAAATCGTTCAAGCGGGTTCAAGCCGACGATGAACGGGCCACCAGTCCCGGCGACGTGCTGAGAGAACTGTTCAAGGAATATGGTCCCTGTCTTATTCTGATCGACGAGTGGGTGGCCTATGCTCGGCAGCTACACGACCAAAGCGACCTTCCAGCCGGCGGCATCGAGAAGCAGTTCACGTTCGCTCAGGTCCTCACTGAATCAGCGAAGCTCGCGAAGAATTGTTTATTGGTCATCAGTTTGCCCGCATCCGACACAACCGGATCGCCTCACACGCGGGTTGATGATGTGGAAGTAGGTGGACAGAGGGGGCGCGAGGCGCTGAACCGGCTCCAAAATGTGGTGGGGCGAGTCGAGTCATCCTGGCGGCCGGCAACTGCGGAGGAAGGATTCGAAATTGTCCGCCGACGCCTGTTCGAGCCGCTGGTTGAGAAGCGCCAGTATGTGGCGCGCGATACGGTCGCCAAGGCCTTCTTCGATCTGTATTCCACCCAGGCAGCGGAGTTTCCGCCCGAATGCCGAGAATCGGATTATGAAAAGCGCCTCAAGGCTGCGTATCCCATCCATCCTGAGATCTTCGACCGGCTCTATACGGACTGGTCCACGCTGGTGAAGTTTCAGCGGACGCGCGGCGTGCTGCGTCTGATGGCCTCCGTGATCCATAGCCTCTGGGAAAAAGGGGATCGGAATCCGCTGATTCTTCCTTCCAACATTCCGATCGACGATCCGCGCGTTCAGTTCGAATTGACACGCTATCTGTCCGACAACTGGGTGCCGGTGATTGAGAAGGATGTGGACGGCCCCAGTGCCTTGCCGCTTCGGCTTGATGGAGAAGTGCCCAATCTTGGCAAGTATGCCGCCGGGCGACGTGTGGCGCGCACGATTTATCTGGGGTCCGCCCCGACGGCCACCGCTGCGAATCGCGGCATTGAAGATCGCCGTGTAAAGCTGGGCTGTGTGATGCCGGGCGAATCGCCCAACATCTTCGGCGATGCGTTGCGACGGTTGAGCAGTGCGGCAACCTACCTGTACCAGGACGGAGCCCGTTACTGGTACTCAACCCAGCCGACGGTCACGAAGCTGGCTGAGGATCGGGCCGAGCAGCTCAAGCGCAATCCTGACAAGGTGGCGCTGGAACTCGACCGACGGCTTCGTGAAGACCTTCGCAAGACCGGCGACTTTGTTCGTGTGCATCCTATGCCTGAGTCAGGCCAGGATGTGCCCGACGATCTAGACGCCAGGTTGGTGGTACTGAACATCGACCATCCGTACAGCAAACAACCGGGAAATTCTGCCGAGGTTGCTGCCAAAGCGATCTTAGAATCACGGGGGAACAGCCCGAGGCTCTTCCGCAATACGCTCATCTTCCTCGCGGCTGACCAGGTCCGGCTCCAAGACTTGGACGAAGCCGTGCGGCGGTATCTCGCATGGGAAGCCATTCTCGCAGAGAAAGTGTCGCTCAATCTTGACCCTCACCAAGTCAAGCAGGCTGAAAATCAACTATCCGCAGCCGACGCTGTCGTGTCGGCACGTATCCCAGAAACGTATCAATGGCTGCTGGTGCCGGGGCAGGCTAACCCGCAGGCGCCCGTGGAATGGCAGGTCATTCGCCTCTCCGGTTCGGATACCCTCGCCGTGCGAGCCGGCAAGAAGTTGGGGAAAGATGGGCTACTGAGTATCTATGGTCCGACTGTGCTGCGTCTCGAAATGGATCGTGTCCCTCTATGGCGCGGCAAGAATCACGTTCCGGTCCGACAACTGGTCGAGGATTTTGCTCGGTATCTCTACCTGCCGCGATTGCGGAACCCCGAGGTGTTGCTGGAATCGATTCGCAGTGGGCTCGGCCTCCTCTTATGGCATCAAGAGTCGTTTGCCTACGCCGACAGCTTTGATGAAGCCGCTGGGCGCTATCGTGGCTTGCGCTATGGGCAGCCTGTTCTAATCACAAGCACCGATCCGGGACTGCTCGTTCGGCCGGAAGTCGCGATGCAACAGCAGGAAGCCGAGGCCAAGACGGTTCCTGCCACGGCGAGACAGTCGGATGCAGAGGCCGGCGCTGGACCGAGCGGGGGAGGAACTGGAACGGTCAAGGGGGTCGTCTCGGCGCTCAAAGGACCACGCGCACCGAAGCGTTTTCATGGAAACGTCAACCTCGATCCTACCCGTGTGGGTCGCGATGCTGGACGGATTGGCGACGAAGTCATCGCTCACTTGGTCGGACTCATGGGGTCGGATGTGAAAGTGACGTTAGAGATTGAGGCTGAGATTCCGAATGGAGCGCCTGAGAATGTCGTTCGCACCGTGACGGAAAACAGTCGAACGTTGAAATTCACAAGCCAGGGATTTGAGGAGGAGTGAGCATGTTTCGCTATTGAACGGGCAGGAGCCGGATCCTCGCCTCAGCCACACGTAGCTAAAGAGATATGGAGCGGGAAAAGGGATTTGAACCCTCGACCCTCGCCTTGGCAAGGCGATGCTCTACCACTGAGCTATTCCCGCTCCCGAGGTTTGAGGTGCGGAGTGTACTGACCTCTCGGAATACTGTCAAGCCAGGACCCTGGTGTGATTCAAACAAAAAAATGAGTTACCAAGTTCTCTGACGTTACACATTCGTAACGTGCATCGCCATGGTAAAGGATATCCACCTAAACGCCATACATGTTAAGCGCATTTTCGGTATTTTATGAGTCTCTCGCATGGGAAATGCTACCTTTTCTACTCATAAACGATGAGTAATCGTTCTAAAACATCAAGAACATAATTACGGTGAAACAGATTATTCTTCAGCTATTTAAGAGAGCAATGAGTGAAACAATGTTCCCGACAGCCAACATGGCTTAAATATTGCGGACATTCGGAATGACGTGGGTGAGGCACGTTTTTTATTAAGTTTAGGTCGGTATTGAATCAAAGGTTTCGTCTTGGCCATTCGTTACTCAAATCTAGTGGAAGCAACCATTGCTGTTCCATATACGGAAAATATGGAAATGAACAAGGAAACCGGGCTCATTCAAGCTCATTAACGTTGAGGAGGTATCCACAATGTTCTTGTCACGTCGGCAATTTTTAAAAGCCTCTGCGGGGACGGTGGCGGCCGCGGCGGTGGCGGACCAGGTGTTGGCCTTGACGGCGCTGCAGCCGGTGATCGAGGTCGGCAATCCATTGGGAGATTACCCG
>JAFEBM010000006.1 GCA_018242685.1 Nitrospira sp.
CTAGAGCATTTTTCGACATGGAATCGGACCACTTTTGCACAATGATGGATCAAACTGCCTGCGCGAATTGACGCTGCGGAGACAAAATGAAGCTACTCGAATCAACGGAAAACTGAGTCCGTCACCCGGAAACGGGTCACGGCTGGCGGCAAACCCGTTCCGAAACGAGTCTAACCAGAGCAGTGGCGAAGGGCATGGGAAGTCTTCACCATAACATTACTCAAGCGTGAGTAACGCTGCATAGGCTCATCAGCGAATTCTGAGAGCCGGCTAGGCCGGCTGTAGATCGCCGAGCCTGACGGACACCAGTTTGGACACCCCAGGCTCTTCCATCGTGACGCCGAAGAGGGAATCGGCGATGCTCATCGTCCGCTTATTGTGTGTGATAACAAGGAACTGCGCGTTCTGGGCCAGCTCTTTCAGGACTCCCGTAAACCGGCCGATGTTTTCCTCGTCCAGCGGGGCGTCGATTTCGTCCAACAAACAGAACGGTGTCGGCCTGATCAGAAAACTCGCAAACAACAGCGCCATTGCCGTAAGCGTCTTTTCTCCACCGGACAGCATGGTGATGCTCTTCAGCCGTTTGCCCGGTGGTTGGGCCACAATTTCAATACCCGGTTCCTGGCTGCCGACCGGCTCACCGTTCTCCGGAGGTAATTCATCGACCAACTGCAGCTCGGCCCGCCCACCGGGGAAGAATTGGCCGAAGACTTCGGTGAACTTCTGCTGCAACTCTTCGTACGTGGCCGCGAACATCTCCTTCGTCGTCCGGTGAATCCGCTGAATAATCTCCTTAAGCGATGCGATCGAGTTCGACAGATCCTGCTCCTGGGCAGATAAGAACTTGTGGCGCTCCTCCAGCTCCTGGTGTTCGCTGATCGAGGCTAAGTTGATCGGCCCCATGCGATCCAGCCGATCACGGAGCTTCTGCAACTGCTCTTTCAATTCGGCATCCGAGCGGTGCTCGGGTTCCGGTACGGCCGCGGCCTCACCCTCGCACATCGATGCGCTCGATGTCACCGGATGCTCGACCAGCGCGAGGGGATCAAGTTGATAGGTCCCGGATAAGGTTCCTTCGACAGTCCCCAATTGCGTACGAACTTCCGCTCGACGAACTTCAACCGCCATCCGAGTATCCCGAATGACCGACATCCCTCGTCGCAATTCCCCCAGACCGGATTCAAGCGTGTGGCTCGCCGCCATCTGTTGCGCCTGTCGCTCTTGAGCGGCAACCAATTCTCCCTTCACCCGCCCCGCGGTGATACCGAGTTCTTGGCAGAGGACCTCCTGACGGGCTTGCTCCGTCCGGCTCTGCTCAATGAGCCCCTTCAGACTGTTCAGGTGCCCTCCCAAGCTACGCCGCCGATCTTCCGTCTCCTGAATCTGTTGGGTCATCCGAGCGCGATTCAGTTGCTCATGTTCCCGTTTGGCTCGCAACCCTTCCGCGGTCAACTTCGCTTCCGTCACACGCTCCTGATGCGTTCTCATATTTTGATCGAGCAGCCCAAGCCGCTCGCGCACCCTTCCCAACATCGTTTCCTGTCCGTTCTTCTCAGCAAGCCACTGACCCAATTGCGCCTGGACCGAGTGCGATTCTTGCTCCAACCGCTGCCCTTCGCTGAGACCTTCCTGAATTTCCGTTTCCATCCCCGTGAGTCGATGATCAAGATCGTTCAGCACATGCTGAAGTTTTTCTTCATCCTTGCGCAGCGACAGATTCTGCATCTCGGCGTCACGAAGCGCATCTCCGAGTTGGCGGTCCCGTTGGGTGAGCGACTGGATCTGGGCAACCACCATGTCTCGCTGTTGCTTGCTCTGATCAAGCTCCGTGACGAGCGAGTGGCGTTTAGCTTCAAGATCGATCACCTCCCTGCGGCGTTCGAGCAAACCCGGCGTGCCTTGGACCTGACCACCTGTCACGATGCCGGACGCATCCACCACTTCCCCATCCAGCGTCACCAGAATGGGACCGTTTGGAGCGCTCCACGCATGTCGCTCCCACAAGTGTATCGCTTGGTCCAATGCTCGAACAATGACGACGCGATCGAACAGCGAATCGCGAGCCGCCGCTCGGGCGGCATCCGTTTGGATCAGATCCACCGCGAGCCCGACGACGCCAGGCTGCGTTGTAATCGGCGGCCACCAATCGTGCGGCCGCCCACTTTCCCATCGTGGGCGCTGCGGAATAAAACTGCCTCGCCCCAGCGCCTCTTCCTGGAGAAAACGAATCAACCGCTGCCCGACGGACGGTTCATCTACAAACCACCCTCGAACGCGCTCCCCCAACACTGCCTCAACCGCCCGTTCCATCCCCGACGGAATCACCAGCCATTCAGCCACCGCATCCCGTACTCCGTCACACGACTTCAAGGCGGGGCCCTGCTCGGCCCCTTGCCGACCATAGCCCATCTCTTCGCGCACCACACTCTGCAACGCCTCAAGACGCGAATCCACTCCGGCCAGCTCCTCCGAACGTCGCAAGATCACCTGATCCAACGACTGGAGGACACCGGTCGCTTGAGCAGCCTCCTCTTGCACAGTTCGTTGCTCCGCCCGTAGCTGCGAGACAAGACGATCCGCCTCTCCATATTCCTTGCGCAAAACCTCGTGACGATCGATCGCTGCTCCACGTCGGCTCCGCAATTCGTCCCGCTCCGACGACAAGCGAGTTCCGCGACCCGCAAGATCTTCCATGCGCTTGGCCAATTGCGAAATGCCTTGTTCGGTATTCGCGACAAGCACAGCCAGTTGCAGGACGTCTTTGCGCCCCCGTTCCTCCTCCTCGACGGCCGCAGCTCGTTGGTGGAGCAAACGCGTCATCTCTTCATCGAGTTCCCCGAGAGCCCGATCCCGAATCGCCATCTCCTCCTCGACCGACGTCAGTGACGACTCGATGGCTTGAAGTGCGACGGCCAAATTCTCCTGTGATCGGACCAGTTCTTCCAGCTCAACCGATTCCTGTACCTGTTGTTGGCTGAATAACAGCCCTCGGTTACGTTCGACCTCCGCTGCCGTCAGCGCGTGGCCCTGCTGTCGTTCGACCGCCGCCAGTTCCTCTCGAATTTTCACGATGGAATCGGCGGTCGCAACGGCATCAAGCCGAGCCTGTTCGAGTTCGGTTGTGAGCCGAGCCTGTTCGGCCGCCTTCTCGAACTCTTGCTGATCCAGGCTCAGAACTTCGGTCTCCACCTCCTGCAACGCCTGTCGCAACACTCTGAATTCCCTGGTCAACAAGGTCACTTCAATACCGCGCGCCTCACCCTGCAACGTCTGAAAAGTGCGCGCCTGGCGAGCTTGGCGTTCCAAAGAATTGAGCTGCTTCTTGACCTCCGCCACGATGTCTCGGACGCGCAGGAGATTCTGTTGCGTCGCTTCCAGCTTCCGCAGCGCTTCGGCCTTTTGTTTTTTATAACGGACGATGCCCGCGGTTTCCTCTATGAGCTCGCGCCGGTCCTGCGGCGACGCATTCAAAATCTGATCGATCTGGCCCTGGGCAATGACAGTGTGCCCTTTGCTTCCCGCCCGCGTGTCGAGCAACACACTGCGGATATCCTTCAACCTGCACTGAATCTTGTTGATGAGATACTCGCTCTCGCCATTGCGGTACAAACGGCGGGTAATCATCATCTCTTGCGCTTCAGTCAGCTCGCTTGGAAGTCCCGAGTTCCCATCCAGCTTCATCATTGCCGGATGAAGCCCGCCGATCACCAACGACACCTCCGCCATCCCTAAAGGCTTTCGGAGTTCGGTGCCGTTAAAAATGACATCTTCCATCTTTTCGCTTCTGAGCGTTTTGGTGCTTTGCTCGCCCAACACCCACAGGATGGCGTCGACGACGTTGCTCTTTCCGCTCCCATTCGGCCCGACAATCGCGGTAACCCCCTCGGGAAACTCGATTTTGGCTTCAGCGAACGACTTGAAACCCAACATGTTCAATGTTTTCAAATGCATTGGATCACCAAAAATTACGTACAGGCACAGCGTTATTTCGGAGAATTACGAATCGATGGTCCTTGTACCAGAAGTGTTCTGAGAAATCAAAAACAAACCACATTGTGTAGTGGAATAATTATATGGCCCTACTACATATAGGGCCATATATAGGGATCGTTGGGGGGATATATGCAGATGGCAACGTCAGCTAGCCGGCAATGCCGGCCACCGACTTCTTGGTCGATTCTATTTGAACGAGTTCCTTCGGCAGGAGAAATTCGACATCTTCTTCGATCACCGTAAGTTCTTCAACATCGGACGGTTCCGAGGCTCTTAAGAACGCGACGACTTCCGTGACCAGAATTTCCGGCGCCGATGCACCAGCTGCAATCCCGACTGCCTTGGCTCCTTGCAGCCACTCGGGATCGATGTCGGCGGCCGAATCGATGAGATAAGAGGGAATCCCGCACTGCTCTCCCAGTTCGCGTAGACGATTGGAATTGGAGCTGTTCGGCGACCCAATGACCAGAATGACATCGACCAGACGAGACAATTCTTTGACGGCATTCTGCCGGTTTTGCGTCGCATAACAAATGTCTTCCTGATGCGGCCCCTTGATGTTCGGAAACCGCTGATGCAGGGCGCCGACAATGTCCCGACATTCATCCACACTCAACGTCGTCTGTGTCACATACGAAAGGTTGACGGTGTTCTCCACTCTCAGTTCTTCGACATCTTTGACCGAGGACACCAAGTGAAACTTGTCGGGAATCTGACCCAGCGTCCCGATTACTTCCGGGTGGCCGGCGTGACCGATGAGGATCAGATCGTATCCCTGTGTATAATCGCGGTTCACTTCGTTATGGACTTTGATCACCAGCGGACAAGTCGCGTCGATCACATGGAGGCGACGCTGATTCGCCTCCTCCCAGACCGACTTCGCCACCCCGTGCGCGCTGAAGATGACGACCGACCCTTCAGGAACTTCGTTCAACTCTTCCACAAAGACTGCGCCCTTTTGTCGGAGCGAATTCACCACATGACGGCTATGGACGATCTCGTGACGAACATAAATCGGAGCGCCGTACTTCTTGAGAGATAAATCCACGATATCGATCGCCCGATCGACACCGGCGCAAAATCCACGAGGATTGGCGAGATAGATCTTCATAGTCGTCGTAGCTCCTTCGGCCAGGCTCTGCAAGGTCATGCCGTCAATGTGGTGGTTCACGATACGTCAGATCAGCAGGTTCCGTCAACAGAATTGCCTCTGAGAATTCCAACATGGATCGTCAATGTCGAAGTTGAAAGGTCCGGTAACCACCACCATTCGTCATACAAAATGCGATGGAGGACAGCTCAGCACAAGGATCGTCACACCCTCAAGTTGACACTCTCTTGTCTTTCACGGAAAATCCAAAGTTGTAAGCACTTCCGCACAGGGGACGGCGCGAAACCGGAAACGAGGCACCTCGGTAATACAATTTTATGGGTACCTCCCTGAAGGTTCAGTCATGCACTGCTATCAATGTTCGAACAATGCAATGTATCAGGTAGACGAACGGAATATACCGCTGTGCCTGGATTGTCACTTCAAGTTCTCTCAAGTCCAACAACAGCGGCTTGAGAACAATGAACGAATGATCAATTACTTGAGCGACGAAATGTCATTCACCACTGGCTTACCGCCTATGGGTCCCCGGTTCCCTCCTCGCCCGAAATCACTCGTCGTCGCAGGAACTAAATTGAACAACATCTCAGTCAACAACAGTGTTGTCGGTACCATAAACACCGGTTCGCTCGGGACAGTTGATCAGTCAATTTCCGCTTTGGTCCAGATCGGAGACCCCGGTCTGGCTGAAGCTATCAAGGGTCTATCGGAAGCGATTCTCCAAAGCGGTGACCTAACCCGGAATCAACGAAATGAGCTTGTCGAGAGCTTGAGCGTTATTGCAAAGGAAGCTGCATCGCCGAAGAAAGTCCGCCAAAACTCTGTCGCACTTGCCCTGATAGAGCGTGCTTCGAAGATAACAGCACTTGCGGATGACATCGCCGACGTTTGCCAGAAGTGGTGGCCCATTCTTCAGGCCGCTTTCAGTGCTGCGACAGGTGGCTAACCCCGCATCCGCAAAACGCGTATGACAAGCACCTTCACCGCACTACCTATGAAACCAAGCTGTTTTTCCAACTTGAAGAGAACGCCATGATACCGTCCCCCACCCGCTTGACTCTCTCTCCACTCCTCCGTACGCTCTCTCACTTTGCATCTTTAGCAGCAGCTGAACCACTTCCTCTCTGTTTCTGATTTTTAAAGGAGGCCCCCAGATGGCTCAACGCCCTTTTCAAACGGGAGCGGTCGTCAATCTGAGTAATGGAGAAAGCACCAAGGAAACCGTCATCGTGACCGTTCCGAGAAAGAAACGATTCCATACCCAGTTTCTCGGCATCAATGGATTTGGCCACCCGAACCAATCCCTCTTTTATGCCGTTCACGTGACGACATGTTCGACAGTCGGCATCTATCCTATTGCACCGACCGGCATGGCTGAGATAGATGAGCCCGAATTTCCGGCCAGGGTTTTCGGAAGCCAACAAGCAATTCTCTACGCGGATCCAGGGTCCGACCTTATCTTCACGGTCGCGCGCAAGGAGACTACGGGCAATGTACGGGTGTTCATCGATATCTGCGGACTTCTCGTCGACGTGTGAGCGGGAGAAGTGAGCGGATTGGGCGATCGGAGTGTTGGACAAGCGAGTGGCGACCACTAACAAGGACATTGATCGACATGAGCAGTTCTCCAAATCCTTCTTCCATTTTGCAAACCGCCTTCGGTTTTTGGGGCTCCAAGGTCCTGCTCACGGCCGTCGAGGTGGGCCTGTTCACCATACTTGCTGGTCGTCGGCTCACTGGGGCTGAGTTGGGTAAGGAATTGCGCTTCCATCCACGCGCTGATCCCGACTTTTTTGACACCCTCGTGGCAATGAAGTTTCTCGACCGCTATGGTGACGGCCGGCAAGCGAAGTATTTCAATACGCCGGAAGGCGCCATGTTCCTCGATGCAGCGAGCCCACGCTACATCGGGGGACTTCTGATCATGCTCAACGCGCGGCTGTTCAAATTTTGGAACGATCTGCCCGAGGCGTTGCGGACGGGGCGGCCGCAAAATGAGGTGACGCATGGGCAGAAAGGGATGTTTGAGGAGCTCTATTCGGATCTCCCCAGGTTGGAACAATTTATGGGTGCGATGATCGGCGCCTCACGCATCAATTTCGAGGCGTTCGCAGAGAAGTTCGATTTCTCGAAATTGCAGACTCTCTGCGACGTCGGCGGCGCAACCGGTCTGCTCAGCATCGAGATCGCGAAGCGACACCCTCATCTCACATGCACCAGCTTCGATCTGCCGGTCGTCGAGCCGATCGCGAAGAAACATATCGCCGCCGCCGGCTTGGAAAGTCGTGTGAGGACTGCGTCCGGCGACTTCTTCAAGGACCCTCTGCCGAACGCCGACATCATCACGATGGGCATGATCCTGCATGACTGGAACCTGGAGAAAAAGATGCACCTGATCCGATCGGCGTACGATGCCTTGCCGCCGGGCGGCGCGCTGGTGGCCATTGAAGCGTTGATCGATGATGCCCGCCGCGAGAACGTGCAGGGACTGCTGATGTCGCTCAACATGCTCATCGAATTCGGCGACGCATTCGATTATTCCGGAGCGGACTTCCGCCGGTGGTGCGGCGAGGTCGGTTTCACACGGTTCGAGGTCATTCACCTGGCGGGGCCGTCGAGCGCGGCAGTCGCCTACAAATAACTGCCCATGAATGAGCGAGCCGCGGGCTTGATAGCTTACCACTCATTCCCTTGACTCTCTCTCCCCTCCCCCGTACGCTCACGGTCCCATGGGGGCTTCCAATCACAAGAAAATCCTCATCGTTGAAGACGAGCAGGACATTCTGCAGCTCGTCAAACTCTATTTGGAGAAAGAGGGGTTTCGACCGATCAGCGCCATGAGCGGACTTGAGGCTCTGAAGAAAGTCAAAGAGGAGAAACCCGATCTGGTCGTCCTCGATCTGATGTTGCCTGAAATGGATGGACTCGAAGTCTGCAAACGCCTCCGCTCCGTTCCCGATACCGCCATGCTTCCGATCCTCATGCTGACGGCAAAAGCCGAAGAGTCGGACACGATCGTCGGTCTTGAATTAGGGGCCGATGATTATGTGACCAAGCCGTTCAGCCCCAAAACTCTGGTGGCCCGCGTGAAAGCCCTGCTGCGTCGAGTCGACCGTGTGCCTGCCGACGGCCCAAATCTGCACCACTATGGTGCGCTCACTATGAATCTGGATCGGCATGAGGTCAGTCTCGGGAAACAAGAGGTGCCGCTGACGGCGAAGGAATTCGGCTTGCTCGAACATCTGCTTCGGCATCGCGGTCGTGTCTTGACCCGGGAAGTTCTGCTCAACGCGGTGTGGGGCTACGATTACTATGGCACGACCAGAACGGTTGACGTGCATATCCGCCGGTTGAAACAGAAGCTGCCGCTTCTCGAAGAGGCCATCGTGTCCGTGAAATCATTGGGATATAAACTGAAAGATTTTGACGTGTCAGAATGACATGGTCGATTCGATGGAAAGTGGCATTCGGTACGCTCGTGGCGGTCGCCTGTGGGCTGTTGATTGCCGGCGTGATGACGGTTCAATTCCTCGAACAGCGATACCTCACGCAATTCGGCAATGGGCTGGAGGTAAAAACCAAGCTGGTCGAATACGGCTTTCAACCGCTGTTTCACTCATCTTCCTTGCCTCCGACCTCTTCAGCTTTGCAAGAGACGGCGCGTGACCTCGGCAACCGGGCCTCTGCCCGTGTGACGCTGGTCGCCGCAGATGGAACCGTTCTTGCCGATAGCGCCGTGCGCGATGTCGACTTGCCCGCCGTTGAGAATCACAAGTCTCGACCCGAAATCCAACAGGCCCTTTCCACAGGACAGGGACGGGATATCCGCTCTAGCCACACGACCGGTGAACGGACGATGTATCGCGCCGTGCTCATGCAGCCGTCGCAGATGGCCTCGCCGCTTGTGGTGCGGGTAGGTCTTCCCATGGTCGTACTGGACCATGAACTCTCAGAATTCCAGCAACGTCTCTTCCTCGCGCTCGGGGTCGCCTTCCTCGTCGCCCTGACGTTGAGCATCTGGCTCGCTCACAGCATTACCAAACCCCTGTCGGATATCGCGTCAGCCGCCCGCCGATTCAGTTCCGGCAACCAGACATTTCATGTCAAAACGACCGCGCAGGATGAAGTCGGCCTCCTGGCCTCGACGCTCAATCACATGGCGGATCAGCTTCACGCCAAGATTGATGAACTCTCGGAGGACCGTGCTCAACTGCTTGCCGTGCTGACCTCGATGGTCGAAGGCGTGATGGTGTTGGACTCTCGCGGCCACGTGTTGCAGATCAATCCCGCCTTGGAACGCATGTTCGGCATCTCCCGCGTGGAGGCTCGGGGAAAACCCTGCACCGAGCTCTTTCGCCATCAACAGCTCAACGACCTGGTCACGGCCATTCTACGGTCACGTACCCATCATCAGGATGAAATCGTGCTGCCGCTGAGCGGGCGGTGCCTTCAGATTGAAGCCTCCCCTGCAGGAGGTGAACGGGACAACGAGGCCAGTGTCGTGTTGGTGCTTCACGATATGACCGAATTGCGGCGCCTGGAGAAGATACGGAAAGACTTCGTGGCGAACGTCTCTCATGAACTTCGAACCCCGCTCACTTCGATCAAGGGCTACGTCGAAGCGCTGCTTGATGGGGCCAAGGACAATCCCGCCGCTTCTACGAAATTCTTGGAAATCATCCTCAAGCAAAGCGATCGGCTGAATCTGATCATTGAAGATTTGCTCGAGCTGTCCAAAATCGAATCGGGTGGGATCTCGTTAAAAGAAGAACCGCTTGCACTGCGTTCCGTCATCGACCGGACGTTGTCGATGATCAAGCCGATCGCGGATAAGAATCGTCACCGGCTCGTCACAACGGTCGATCCATCGCTCCCTCCGGTAGCGGGTGATGAAGACCGGCTCGTGCAAGTCTTGACCAATCTGCTTGATAACGCCATCAAATATACCCCTGCAGGCGGGACCATTTCGATCGGCGCCAAGCTGGCTCCTTCGGTCGGAAGTCCTGATCCATCAGCCAGAGCGATCGAGCTCAGCGTCGCCGATACCGGAATCGGTATCCCCGAGGAGGACCGGCCTCGTGTCTTTGAACGGTTTTACCGCGTCGACAAAGCCCGGTCACGAGAGTTGGGAGGGACAGGACTCGGCCTGGCGATCGTGAAGCATATCGTTGAAGGGCATAGAGGGCAGGTCTGGGTCGAAGCGAATCATCCTCAAGGGAGTCGATTCGTGGTCCGTCTTCCGCTCGGTGCCGCTGCTCGCGGCCTCCATCACATGAACGAGGCAAGCAGGGCATAGACACCCGCTCCCAACAGCGCGGCTCCCGGCAGTGTAAACACCCAGGCTGAAAAGATTTTGTTCGTCACTCCCCATCGAACCGCGGACAGGCGCTTGGTCGACCCCACGCCTAAGATCGAGGAGGTGATGGTGTGAGTCGTGCTGACCGGAAGACCGAAGTGCGCGGCGAACAGCAACACCGACGCCGCTGCCGTCTCTGCGCAAAATCCATGAACCGGTTCAAGTTTCACCATTTTGATCCCGAGAGTCCGAATGATCCGCCATCCGCCGACGGTGGTGCCCAGCCCCATCGCCAATGCGCAGGCCACGATCACCCACGTCGGCACTTCCGATGAGGTCAACTGACCGGAGGCCACGAGGGCAAGCGTAATGACTCCCATCACTTTTTGCGCATCGTTCGCCCCATGGCTGAATGCCATGAAGCTGGCCGAAACGATCTGAAGTCGGCTGAATATCTTTGTCGCGACACCCCGATGAACCCGAAAAAAAATCCAGCTGACCAGGACCATGAGGAGAAATCCTATCCCGAACCCCAAGAGGGGGGAAAGAATCATGGCTTCGAGAATCTTGCGCAGACCATTGAACTGAACCACTGCCCAGCCGCCGTGGGCCACCGCTGAGCCGACGAGTCCACCGATCAGCGCGTGAGACGAACTGGTCGGCAGTCCCAACATCAGCGTGAGAAAATTCCAGAGAATCGCGCCGCCCATCGCTCCGGCGACCACCGTATTGGTGATCGCGTCGGGAAAGACGATGCCTCCACCGATCATTTTCGCCACGGCCGTCGAAAAGAAGGCTCCGGCGACATTCAACGCCCCAGCCAACAGCACCGCGACGATCGGGCTTAACACACGGGTGGAGACGACCGTCGCCACAGCGTTGGCACAGTCATGCCACCCGTTCGAGAAGTCGAACAGGAGCGCCAACACCACCGTCACAAGAAGTATGCCGCTGAGTTCAGTCATGGTCCGGTTGAAATACTATTCGCCTATCCGAGGATCATTCGCGCGTGGAGGGACTTGAGGACTCACAGACTGCATGGCTGGGCATCCTAATGTATAGACGACTAAGTCTGCTTGAGCACAATGCGCTCGATCACGTTGGCGACATCCTCACAACGATCGGTTCCTTCTTCGAAGGTTTCATAAATCTCTTTCCACTTGATGACGGCGATCGGATTCGTCTCTTTCTCGAACAACTCTGAAATGGCATCGCGTGACACACGATCGGCCTCGTTCTCCAGGCTATTCACCTGCACACTGTACTCCTTCACTTCCTCATGAGACATGGCGATATGATCGACCCCGCGCCCCACCGCGACGGAAGCCCGATAGAGAATATCGGCCAGCCGAATCGCGCTGTCGGTCGGCTGCGTGATCTTGTAGGTGGCGAACCGCTCCGCCACCGCTTCCACCGCGTCGAGAATATCATCCAATGCGCTGGCCAGATCGTGGATATCTTCACGATCAAGAGGAGTCAGAAAGGTCTGATTGAGGCGCAAGGCGATGTCGTGCGTAATCCCGTCTCCGATATGTTCCACTTCCCTGATTCGCTCGATCTTCTGCTGGGCGTTCGTATAATCCTCCATCAGCTCCTTGAGCAGACGGCTGCCCTCAATGACGTTGTGGGCCGCTTGTTTAAACATCTCAAAAAACGCTTCTTCTTTGGGAAGCAAGCCGAAAATCATATCTCAGACTCCTGATTCACATACGTACTTCGATGATGAGCGGCCGGGCGACCCGCCGTTTCCAACCAACGTCGTCACCATCGTACGAGGCCCGTTGCCCAGGTCAGTCCACCGCCGAAACTGCCGAGCAGCACCAGATCGCCCGGCGAGATGTTCCCGCCGCGAACCGCATCATCGAGTGCGATCGGGAGCGACGCCGATGACGTATTGCCATAGCGTTCGATCACCGATGCCAATCGGCCCTGGTCGATGCCCAGGCGATCGGCAACGTGAGACAAGATTCGACCGTTCGCTTGGTGGAGGACAACCTGCTTGAGATCTCCGGAACAGACGCCGAATTCTTTCAAGATCTCCAGCACGGCCTGTTCAATCCGGCGAACGGCTATCCGAAAGAGCGATGCCCCCTGCATGCGAAGCGTATGCTCCTGGTTGCGTAATCTGTCGAATGACAAGGGTATCCGTGATCCGCCGCCCGGGACCCGAATGAGCCCATGATGTGTCCCATCGGCATACAACCTGATTCCCAGAATCCCTCGCCAATCGAGGCTGCGGTTTTCTTCGCCCCGTAGTATGACGGCACCTGCGCCGTCACCGAACAACAGCGCCGTCGCGTCATCCTGAAGATTGAGCGATCGAGACTTGACCTCCGAGGCCACCACAAGACAGGTCTTGATCTGTCCGCTCTGAATCATGGCCTGTGCCATCGAGAGCCCGTACAAAAACCCCGAGCAGGAGGCAGACACATCAAATGCCCCCACCTGTCGACATCCCAATCCTCGTTGGACCGAACAGGCTGTTGAAGGAAACGCCATATCGGGAGAGGTCGTGGAAAGAATGATGGCATCGATAGAAGAAGCCGAGCAATCCGCGGCATCAAGCGCTCGGCGTCCTGCCGCGACAGCCATATCGGAAGACGCCTCATGATCTCCAGCCCAATGGCGGGTTCGGATACCGGTCAGCCGTAGGATTCGCGCCGAGGACAGGCGCAATTTAGAAGCGATTTCTTCATTGGATACAACCCGAGGAGGGAGATAACTTCCTGTTCCAATGATTCTGGTTCGGATCATATCCCTCAGCTGTGATCTACGCGAGCGAAATAGTCCAACGTGGGCCGGGATTATAGGGACCAAGAGGAGACAGGTCAACCAAAGTGCCCCAATCGTCGGTATCATTGCTTTTTGCTCGTATCCTTGCTATCAGTATGCCCCATGCCTTCTCAACCGATCCGAGTCACTTCCAATCAGCTATTAGAGCCATCCAGCTTACACCTGGCGGCTTGGCTCTGCGTTGGCTCTCTGTTCATGGTCTCGTGCACTGGTGATTTCTCACCCAGCGACGTGCGAAGCGGGATTAAGAAAGCCCTGAGCGGTACCGATGAGCAAATTTTTCTCGGAGATACGGTTGCGAATCACTACCATCCCAACGTCATCATGAAGCGTGGGGAGGCGTATTTTGAGAAGGAAGAGTATGCGGAGGCATTAGTCGAATACAAACATTTCATGGAACTCCATCGCAATCACGTCCTGGCTCCGTACGCGGCACTTAGAATCGGAGAAATTCATTTCAAGATGGCGAAGACCATCGATCGTGATCCTGAACCGATACAAAAGGCCATCGCCGCGTTTGAGCAGATGAGAAAAGAATTTCCCGGCAGCCGGTATGATAGCCAGGCTCAGCAAAAGCTGGACGAATGCCACGATTGGATCGCTCAGATGCATCTCTTCGTGGGACAATTCTATTACCGGCGAGGCTCCTATCTCGCTGCCACACATCGGTTTCAGCAAATTTTAAGAGATTATCCGGATAAGCCCATCGCCGCAGAAGCCTTGTATTTCCAAGCGAAGGCCTACCATGAAATGGGAGCCGACGATTGGGCCAGGGAGAATCTGATCGTATTGGCGGAAAAACATCCGAACAGTACCGCTTCGGGGAATGGAAAGAGCTTGCTGGAGAAAATCGACGAGGCTCAGCCAAGTACGCTCTTAGCCAAGAAGGAGGAATCGGCTCCTCTTTCCGACGCCGGCCCAGGGATGGTCCGGAGCAATCGGCCCGCCGTTAGTCCATCTCCACCTCCAACCATGGGAATGCTCGGCATTCCTCCGTCACTCGACTCGTTTGGCGCTGCCGCTGCCGCCACACTGGGACAAGGCTTTACAGCCTGCCGTCTTGGCGCTTGGTGCTGATCGAATAGTAACGAGCGTTGAAGAGTGAGTGCTGAGTGAAGCACCAGCCACCCCAGGAAGGTCTTACATCGCTGCTGACTGATACGATCTACTGGCCTAGATACCAGCCGATCCCGTATCGCTCCAAGAAACTTGTCACTATGGTGAGCGAATTGGCGTAGATCATCACGCCGACGAAGATCAGCATAACCCCACTGACGGTTGACACGCCCCACAGATAGGCCCGCACTTCTTTGAAATAGGCTATGAACCGATCGACGCCTAATGCCGTGAGGAACAGCGGCAGTCCTAACCCGAACGAATAAAACGTCAACAACACGACTCCATCAAAAAGAGAGTCGGTCGTACTGGCATAGAGAAGAATGGATCCCAGCACCGGCCCAACACAGGGAGTCCAACCGGCGGCAAACGCGATACCAATCAAGAACGACCCTAGGTACCCCGCCGGCCGATTGCGGAACTGGAACCGATGCTCCATTTTTAAGAACTTCAGGTTCAGAATCCCAAGCAAATACAGTCCGAACACGACAATCAACACACCACCAACGCGGCGGATCAGATCTTGGTGGGAGATCAGGAGCTGGCCGAAAAAGCTGGCCGAGGCACCGAAGGCAATGAAGACCGATGAAAATCCGAGAATAAACAATAACGAATTCAAGACGATTGCCTTCTTGAACTTCACCCGTTCGGACGCGTCCGTCAGCTGCTCGACCGACAGGCCGGTAATGTAGGAAATATAGCTCGGCACCAACGGCAGCACGCATGGGGACACGAATGAAAGCAGCCCCGCCGAAAAGGCGGCAATGAGCGAAATCTGTGGGATGGATTGCATCATGGCTACGACTTCATCAGTTCATGAATCAAGTCACGAGCCTCGGGTGAGTCCCAATCACGTGCACCGAAAATCTTCTGTCGCACGATGCCTCGACGATCGACCATGAACGTGATCGGAATCGTACGTGCCCCGTACGTCAGGCCCACGCGGTATTCCGAATCATGCAGAATGGGAAATGTGAACCCCATTTCTCGCTGGAACGGACGGGTGACCGTCGCGCCCTGCGGATCGGTAGACACCGCCAGGATTTCGAACTCTCTTCGCGGCAACGTTCGATACAGCTGTTCCATCGCCGGCATCTCGACACGGCACGGTCCGCACCAGGTCGCCCAGAAATTCAGTAGGACGACCTTCCCCTTGAACTGAGACAAGCTCATGGCATTGCCGGTCAGGTCGCGCAAGGTGAAATTCGGCGCTTCATCGCCGACCTGAACGACACCACGTTCGAAGCCCGACCGTTTCTTCGGTTGGTGTGATTCTGCCTGGGAGAACGGCGCCGTACACACCGTGCCGATTGCCATGAAGGTGATAACCAATCCCACTCGATGAAGCTTCATGCCGGTACCCTGCAGATGGACACAGTCTTAGCTGCCGTCAAAATAGACGCGACCACCACGATCAAGCTCCTTTACTCAGCTATCGACAGATTCTCTTGCTACGAAGGCATGTTACAAGTCCGCAAAAACCTGAGTCAAGCAAACGACGAGTGACAAATTTCCTCCCCCTACGATCGAAGTGATGGACAAAACCGACCGATCTCTCTAGAATTGCCGAAGTTTGTGCGTGGTCTGTCACTCGGCACCACTCGTCACATTCACCATCAGCAGATACAGCAACGCTGACATTCTATAACCTGAACCCACGAGGGGCATATGCGAGACAATTTCTTGTTCACTTCAGAATCGGTTACTGAAGGACATCCGGATAAGATCGCCGACCAGATTTCCGACGGCATCTTGGACGCCATCATTGCTCAGGATAAATATTCCCGCGTCGCCTGCGAAACGATCCTGACTACCGGCATCGCTTTTGTAGCAGGAGAAATTTCCACCAAGGCCTATGTTGAAATCCCGGATATTATCCGAGATGTTATCAAAGACGTCGGCTATTGCGATGCATCGTGGGGATTCGACTTTCATACTTGCTCGGTTCTGACCGCCATTCACCAACAATCCGGTGATATCGCGATGGGCGTAGATTCCGGAGGGGCCGGCGATCAGGGATTGATGTTCGGCTACGCCACCAATGAGACGGATGAGCTCATGCCGATGCCGATCGTTTTGGCCCACCGGCTGACCAAGCGCCTGGCAGAGGTGCGCAAAAAGAACATTCTGAAGTGGGTGCGACCTGACGGTAAATCTCAAGTGACGGTCGAGTACAAAAACGGCAAGCCCGTGCGGATCGATACGATCGTCGTCTCCACGCAACACAGCCCCGAGGTGACCACCAAGCAGATTGAGCGCGACATCATGGAAAAAGTCATCAAGCCCGTGATGCCCAAAGGTCTCTATGACCCGACCGGCGTCAAACATCACATCAACCCGACCGGCCGTTTCGTGGTCGGTGGCCCAATGGGCGACACAGGCCTCACAGGCCGGAAGATTATCGTCGACACGTATGGCGGTCACGGCAGCCATGGCGGCGGGGCCTTCTCGGGCAAAGATCCCACAAAGGTGGATCGCTCCGCCTCCTATATGGCCCGCTATATCGCCAAGAATCTCGTGGCCGCGGGCTTGGCCGACAAGTGCGAAGTGCAGCTGGCCTACGCAATCGGGGTCGCCGATCCGGTGTCTGTACTCGTCGACACCAAGGGCACTGAAAAAGTATCGGTCGATATTCTCGACAAGCTTGTGCGCAAGCATTTCCCCATGACTCCCCGGGGCATCATCGATCATCTCAAGCTTCGACGACCGATTTTCCGCAAGACGGCCGCGTACGGACACTTCGGACGTACCGAGCCTGAGTTCACATGGGAGAAAACCGATAAGACGAAGGCATTGCGCAAGGACGCCGGGCTGTAACGACGATAGGCTGAGGCCAAGGTTACAGTTTCATAACTGAGGCTCAGGCATAGGGAGTGAGGACGAGTTTCTGACTCAACCTCAACCTCAACCTTAACCTGGGCCTTCTTTTTGAGAAGGAGGACTTTCGTGGATTACGATGTCAAGGATATCAAGCTGGCGGACCAAGGCAGATTAAAGATCGAATGGGCCGAAGCAACAATGCCTGTGTTGCGGTTGATTCGTAAGCGGTTTAAACGACAACAGCCCCTGAAGGGCGTTCGCGTCACAGCCTGTTTGCACGTGACCACCGAAACAGCGAACCTGGCTATCACGTTGAAAGCGGGCGGCGCCGATGTCCGCCTCTGTGCCTCCAATCCCCTCAGCACCCAGGACGATGTTGCCGCGGCATTGGTGCAACATGAAGGCATCCCGACTTTTGCGATCAAGGGCGAAGACAACGCTACGTACTATCGCCACATCGAATCCGCCATCGCTCACCGCCCACATGTCACGATGGATGACGGTGCCGATGTCGTCTCACACCTGCATTCCAAGCGAAAAGAACTGTTGCGGAACGTGATCGGGGGCACGGAAGAAACGACCACCGGCGTCATTCGTTTGCGCAGCATGGCCGAAAAGAAGGTCCTCAAGTTTCCGGTGATTTCCGTCAATGACGCCGATACCAAGCATATGTTCGACAATCGCTACGGCACCGGGCAATCCACCATGGACGGCATCGTGCGCGCCACGAACCGCTTGGTCTGTGGCTCTGTCGTTGTCGTCGTCGGCTACGGCTGGTGCGGGCGCGGCATCGCCATGCGGGCCAAGGGCATGGGGGCTGACGTCATCGTAACCGAGATAGACCCGTTGAAAGGGCTTGAAGCAGTCATGGATGGATTCCGAGTGATGCCGATGGAACAAGCCGCCCCGGTCGGCGATTTCTTCGTGACCGTTACCGGCAACATCCACGTCATCCGTGGCGAACATTTTACCGCCATGAAGGACGGAGCCATCGTCTGCAACAGCGGGCATTTCAACGTGGAGCTGGATATCCCGGCCCTCGAAAAGCTGGCCGGCACGCGCCGGGTGGTCCGTAGCGGAGTCGAGCAATTTACGCTCAAGAAGAACGGTCATCGTGTCAGCTTGCTCGGCGAAGGGCGGCTCGTCAACCTCGCCACCGCCGAGGGGCATCCATCCAGCGTCATGGACATGAGCTTTGCCAACCAGGCCCTGAGCGCGGAGCATATCGTCAAGAATTACAAACAGCTCGAGAAGAAGGTCTATCCCGTGCCTCCAGCCATCGACAAAGAAATCGCCAGGCTCAAGCTGGCCGGCATGGGCGTGTCGATCGACACATTGACGGCGGAGCAGAAGAAGTATTTGGCATCCTGGGAAATGGGGACGTAGCAGCGGGCCTGAGACTCGCTGTCGCTCTCAAGCTCTCGGAATGACCCTGCCGGCCTTCTGCGACGCGAACTTCGGGAATTCCTTCATCTGCGGTCGCTTCGGCGACCGCAGTGCTTCAGTCAGTTCCAGCTTTCACATCGCCGGCGGCTCTGTGGGTCCCCATTCCTTCGCCGAGGTCGCTCCAGAGAGCTACAGGCCCACCTAAGGGAAAAGCGAAAAGAGAGCGCAGGCGCACTGAAGACGCACCTGCTTGCGAAAGACGAAACGGAAGGCAGCACCAGCTAGGGTGGCCTTTTCTGTTTTAGTCAGTCCCACATCCTCCGCCAAGACCTCATCAGAGAGCATCAAGAATCGTAGCCTCAACAGTCGCCACCGAAACGGATTGCAATCTCGTGGTGGAGTGGTAGAGTGTGAGCAAGGAGCCGTTGTGACCCCCTCCACATTCCAACCGCTGTCGCTTGCAGATTTTGACATCTCTCCTGAGCGGGGATTTCTGCCGTCGGATCCCTGGGAAACGCTGCCCGACTGCCCCACACTGAACTATCTGAACCGTGAGATGCCGAAGTTATTGAGCACACGCCAGGTCCGCCGGTTTATTGATGGAAAACCGTCGTTGCTCCCAGCCGTTTCATCTCGCTGGCGTGATGAGGAGTATAGAGTGGCAATGCGGATTCTTTCATTCGCCGGTCATGCCTATGTCTGGGAAACACCAGGACAGCCAGCCGTCAAGCTCCCCTCTCAACTCGCACGGCCGTGGTACGAGATCGCTCAAAAGCTAGGCTGTCCTCCGGTACTTTCCTATGTTTCCTACGCATTGGACAACTGGCGCCGACTTGATCCGACGAAGCCGATTCAGCTCGACAACATCGTACTGCTGCAGAATTTTCTCGGTGGACTGGATGAGGAATGGTTCGTCGTGATTCACATCCAAATCGAGCGGCAAGCAGGGCCTGGTCTGGAGAGCCTACTGCGGGCGATCAATGCAGTCTCGACAGGGAAAGACGACGAAGTTCTGTTGGGGTTACAGGCTCTGGCGTCTGCTCAGACCGACATGCGGAACACGCTGCTCCGCATGAAAGAGCGCTGCGATCCCTACATGTATTACAACCGTGTGAGACCCTATATCCACGGTTGGAAGAACAGCCCGTCCCTGCCCAACGGCCTCATCTATGACAGCGTCGAAGCCTATGCCCAACAACCGCAGCAGTTTCGTGGCGAGACTGGCGCACAGAGCTCAATCGTCCCTTGTCTGGACGCAGGGCTGGGCATCCGTCATGTGCCCGATCCCCTGACGATGTATCTGCAAGAGATGAGAGAATACATGCCGCCCAACCACCGCGTTTTTCTGCAAGCCCTAGAGAGCCAAACTGACGGCCAGGGGCGCGCCGTCCTTTCCGGCTATGTTCATGATCGCAGACAGAGCCATCCTGAGCTGTGGTCAGCCTATTGTGCTTGCGTCGGCTTGCTGGCGCAGTTCCGAGAGATCCACATCGGCTACGCGGATAGTTATATCAACCGCCAGCAGCAGACGAGTACAAGCAATCCTACAGCGGTCGGCACCGGTGGCACTCCCTTCATGACCTACCTGCAGAAACATCTGGACGAAACGAAGCAGGCCATTGTGGTTTAGCCACACTCTGGATTGAGAATACTCGGTGTGCGGGGCTTGAAGAAGACCGCCACAAGCACTGAGTTGGATGTTGCGACGGCTGCCCTCGTTGGCCGATGGTTTCAGTTAGACCAGGGAATGATGCTTGGCGGAGATTCGGGGATTCTGATTCCTGCTGTAAATGGCCTGAAAGTTAGGGCGAGGGTGGTATTGCGGCAATGATCCGTAACGGGCCGCCTGTACCTCTGGCAATCTTCATCGGAAGCGCGATGATGTCAAAGTCGCGAGCTGGAAGTTCGTTCAGATTAAAGAGATTCTCGAACACCGGCACATTTTGAGAAAGCAATGCCACATGTGTTTCAAATTCGGTCGATTGTCCAAAATCGATGGAGGCGGTATCGATCCCCACGGCTTTTACTCGCCGTTCACGCACCAGCCAGGTGGCTGCTTCGGGGTGTAACCCAGGAAAATGCAACGCGCGTACACCTTCCTGCCCTCTCAACTCCGTGCCTAGATAGTCCTTCCGACTAGGCCAGAATCGGGCATAGCCAGTATTCAACAGGACGATGACGTCCTTTGGAATTCGCCCATGCTTTGCTTCCCAGCGGTCAAAATCTGAGATACTCACTCGGTAATCTCGATCGAGAGCACATCGCTCACTGACATCGATTCGGATACCACCCCCAACCAATCGTTCGACTGGAATCTGATCCAGCATCTGTTTCCCTTTGGAGAAGTGAATCGGGGCATCAATGTGCGTGCCACCATGTTCAGGCATCTCCACACGATTGGACGCATAGTAGTACCCGCCCGGCATGTCTTCAGCATGCTGGACAATCAGCTTAAAATCCTGCTCCGTCGGCCAGACAATCGTATCCCATCCAAAAGAGTGGGTCAGATCAACAATCCTCGATTGTTCCCAGGCAATATGATTCTGCGAACGGTCAGAAGCACATCCAAGACTTGTTACCAGGCCCAGTGCTGCCACCCACCTACCCGCCGGATAAGGCCGTCTATTTGCCACAAGGAAGTCCTTTGCAAAGCGGTCCCAACTTTCCCTTACTCCATTCATGGAAAAGCGGCGAGCTAGCTAATGCGACTTTGCACGGATGAACTAGGAGTAGATCCACAGCAGGAGAACTGACCGAGGCGCTGTCCCTCTCCCACCTTTACGCAGGGTATCGCTGCTGGTCTCACTGCGCCCATCGCGCGAGCACCGCCCGTAATTGTAGATCGTAATTGTTCCCGCGTACGCGCTCGGGGAGCAAGAGACTACCAGGGATGCCCTGCTTACTTCCCGAACGTTTTTTTCAGCAGCGGTTCGATTTCGCCCTTGGTGGCCATGGGATCAAGGATGTCAGTATCTCCGTAGAAAGTACCGTCGATAAATACTTTGGGGAGCGTCGGCCACTTGGTCATCTTCGTCAGCGCTTCCCGCTTAGCCGGTTGGGACAGAACATCGATGAGTTCGTAGGGATACCCGTAGCGGTCAAAAAATTGCATCGTCTCTCGCGTGAACCCGCACATCGGCATAGTCTTCGTTCCCTTGCCGTAGATCAAAATTTTATGGGCCTTCACTTCCTTCTGAATTTCTTCTTCGATCGGGTCGGCCATGGTCTCCTCCTATCCTTCATCTTTGGTGTGTGCGGTTAATTCGAGCGCATGGATACGTCCATCCTTCATCGGTGCGTCTAATGCTTGATAGATCATTCGATGTCGATCTAACAGATTTTTCCCATGAAAACCATCCGAGACGATCACGACCTTGAGATGGTCCATTGTTCCAGTACGGTCGGTCACCGTCACCACGGCATCCGGCAGGAACTTACGAATATAGTCGGTCAGCACATCGGGTGTAATCACCGGCCTCTTCTCCCTTAGCTTTTTCAATACCCTAGCCGAAATTGGCTTGGAAACGCAATGTGCATCCTCGCTGGTGGCTTTCAGCCTTGTGGTGGTGCAATTGAGCCACTCATGAAAGCATAGACGTTTTCTTATGATGCAAGCAATTGATAATTTTCAAGTAACCTCCTTCACAATTCGGCATCGCCTTTGCGTCTGACCGTTGTACAACACAAACATTTCCCCTCTTCACCAAGGAGGTCGTCATGAGCGAATTCAAGTCCGGATTTTTTATCGGAGGTGAAAGCACCAATGGTCGAGTGCTGATCGTCGATGACGAGCCCGACATCCGCAAGGTCGTCCGGATGACCTTGCAAAAAGCCGGTTACGATGTTCTGGAAGCAGAGAATGGAGAGAAGGCCATCGAAACCATCAATACAGGGGAGAATCGATTGCTTCTTGACGTCATCATCTGCGACATCCGGATGCCGAAGGTCAACGGGATTGAAGCGATTGCCTATTTCCGCCAGAACTATCCGCGCGTGCCGCTGATCGTCCTGACCGGATTCCCGGATACGGACATGGCCACATCGTTACTGAGGCAGGGCGTGGTGGATTATCTCGTGAAACCTGTGGAAGGCGAGAAACTGAAAGCCTCTGTCGCCCGAGCCATGGAACAACGTGAATTGGCGCATCTCTGATGGACCGAGCCCAGCATGGTGATCCAGTATGACGACCATCTTACCGATCATATCCCATCCGCGATCCGAGTGTCAGGGAATCGAACCCGCTCCCGCTCCGCCTCCGATGAGAGTAGTCATCATCGGGGCGGGCCGTGGGGGAACTGCTCTGCTCGATGTGCTCCACCAAATCGGCACGATCGAGATCGTCGGCATCTTCGACCAGAATTCTTCGGCTCCCGGGCTCAAACGAGCCCAAGAGCTCAACGTACCGATTTATGACCGGGTTGCTGACCTGCTCAAGAGCCAAGGGCTCCATCTTGTCATGGACGTCACCGGTGACCCGTCGATGGAGTCGGTGCTTCGTGAACAGCTGCCGACAGGAGCTGATCTCGTCAGTGGACAGGCTTCGCGACTTCTCTGGACACTGGTGCAGCATGAATCGACATGGCAAACCGAGTTGCTCCATGCGGAGAAACTCGCCGGAATCGGCTCGTTTGCGGCAGGTATCGCCCATGATATGAATAATCCGCTGCAGCTGATTCTCGGCCTGGCGGAAAATCTTGCCGACGAAGTCGACCTCGATACCGTGCATGCCCAAGCACGGGACATCATCGATGCCGTCAAGCGCACGACCGCCATTTGTCGAGATCTCACCTCCTACTCACGCCGCACATCCTTACGGCAAGATTGCCTGGTCGTCGTCAACGGCAAGCTGGACGAAGCTCTCAAGATCGCCCGCTATGCCGTGGCCCTTCAGGACATTGACATTCGCAAGCTTTATCAGCCTGATGTCGTCGTGAAGGGAAACCAGGATGAGCTCCTCCATGTGTTCGTCAATCTCATCACGAATGCCGTCCAAGCCATGGAACACCGCGGCACCTTGACGTTGGAGACCTCAGCGATGGCCGGCACAACACTGGTTCGTGTTTCGGACACCGGCTGCGGCATCCCCCGGGAGCTACAAAGTCTGATTTTCGAACCATTTTTCACGACGAAACCTCCAGGGAAAGGAACAGGATTGGGCTTATACAACATTAGAAACGTCATCCATCGCATGAATGGCTCCATCGGGGTCGACAGCCACATCGGCCGCGGCTCAACCTTCACCCTCACCTTTCACGATGAGTCCGGTGCCGGTGAAAGCATAACTCCATCATGACTGAAAATCCGACATCATCGCCCCCCGGCACCAGATGGGGACTCAAGACCAAGGTCATCCTCTCCATGCTGCTCGTCGGTCTCGTCCCGCTCGTCGTCGGCTTGGGAATGGCATTCTGGCAAGGATCCCAAGAAATCCGTGAAGTCAGCGGAGAAAGCTTTGAAGCGCTGGCGACTGAAGCCGCCCGCAAACTCGATCTCCTGCTCGCCGAGGAAATCGCCCACACGGCGCGCATCGCGAATGATCCGATGCTCATCCGCGAACTGGAACATCGGCGTGATGTCCGGGGTGATGCCAAGAAGCTCAATACGACGCTCTCAGACTTAGAACAGCGTTGGATGGCACGAGACCGGACGGCGATCAAATCCGTCATGGAGAACCCGTTCAGCGCCTTGCTCCACGAATACTTCACCGGCGTCCATAGCGCGCCGGGACAATTGCTTCCGCGCGTGGTTCGGTCCTCGACGAAGATGCTGTTCTTGACCGATGTACAGGGTGCGCTCGTCGCGACCATGACCGAACATCCCGCTTTTCGCCACAACGAGGCCCGATGGTGGCAAGAGGCCTTCCACAAGGCGGTGGGCAGACTCTATATCGAAGACGTCCGTTTCAACGACCAGGTGAATGCCTATGTGTTCACCATTTCACTTCCCGTCATGGATAGCCTTCGATACGAAGTCGTCGGAGTACTTCACCGCGTGATCGACGCCAAGGATTTCTTTTCCCCGTCAACCCAGGTCACTCGATTCGGAAAGACCGGCCACGTCATGTTGATCGATTCCAATGGCATCGTCGTCAGTTGCCCCATTCTTCCCACCGGCGTCCCGTTATCCGATCCGACCTTAATCCCGCTCGTCACGCCGCAGCATCCCGGATGGGTGCAAGCTTCGAGCGACGGTCATGGGGGGCAGGATACCTCCGTGATCGGCTTCGCCCCTCTTCCGGAAACCGGACGAGCGGCCAACGGCTCTCTCGGCAATGGGTCGTGGCACACCTTCGTCTGGCAATCGTCCGACGAACTCTTCGCGCCGATTCAGCATCTCTTCACCTGGGTGTCGGTATTCGGAGCCGTCGCCGTTGTACTGTTGGCTTCGCTGGGGTACATTGCCGCCGGCCGCATCGTGACTCCCGTACGACAACTGCAACAGGCTGCGCGAGCCATCGGACGTGGTGAACTGCGGACACCGATTCAGATCAATACCGGTGACGAATTGGAAGACTTGGCCGATGAGTTTAATCGAATGAACAGTCAACTCAAATCTGCATTCGCCGGACTGACCGACCAAGTCAAGATGAAAACCCAGGAGGTCCAGGTCCTCCGGAAGTCTACGGATCAGATCTTGGACGCCGTTCCTACTCCCATTCTTTTGATCGATGCCCATGATGTCGTGCGCTACATCAATCAGGCGGCTCGCGAATCCTTCAAGGTCCAGGAACCGATGACGGGAACGCCGCTGTTCACGATGCTTCCACTCGACCCGGCCGTGCAGAAACGGCTTCAAACGGAATTCCACACCAATGGGAATTCAGGTGTCACCACACGCACAATCGCCCCTGAGACAGCGCCGAGAGATCCGCTGACGCCGAGCGTGGGTCATGAATCAGCCGGGCCTCGCGCTGAACTCCACATCGCTTCGCGCATCTATCAGTACCAATGGTTTCGACTACCCGCGAGACCAGGGGAGGAGGACAATATCGGACTGGTGCTTCGGGACACCACGGACGAAAGCCGGCTCCAAGATCAGCTGGTTCAGGCGGAAAAGACGGGAAGTCTCGGTGTGTTGACCGCCGGCATCGGCCATGAACTCAACAACCCGTTGTTCGGGATCATCGGGTTGGGGGAAGTTATTCAAGATGAACAGGACTTGGAGCATATCAAGTGTTGCGCCCGAGATATCGTGACTCACGGTCGCCGCATGGCGACCATCATTCGAGATTTTGCCGGCGTGATTAATCGTGAGGCTTCCGACAAGCCGGTGCCGGTATATCTGGAGCAGATATTGGACCAAGTGCTGGCCACGGCACAGACCACCGTTGAAATGAAAAATATCGTGATCCACAAGACCTATGCATGCAATACACCCGTATTGGTATTCCCGGATCAGCTTCGCCAAGCGTTGGTGAATCTTGTGATCAATGCAGCCCAAGCCATGAAAGGCGCCGGCACACTCACGTTGACGACGCGCGTATCTGACCATACCGTGACCGTGACGATTGCTGATACCGGTCCGGGCATCTCAAAACAACACTTAACCAAGATATTCGACCCGTTTTTTACGACGAAGGGGCAAGGGGAAGGTTCTGGCCTTGGACTCACGGTCGCGAGACGGATTATCCGAAAGTTTGGAGGCGATCTCCGCATCGAGAGTGTCGAGGGCAGCGGTACCGCTTGCATCATCACGCTCCCGACCAATCCTCCCCTGTCTCCTGAAGGAGGTCCATGGACAGCCGACGCTGCGCATTCCGAGCCGCAACCATCGCATTCTTCTTAGTTGGACTTTGGATCTGGATTCCGTTTCCATCCGCCAAGGAAAACCCGAGTCTCGTCGGTATTGTTCCGGAGAAGGTCGCCGATTATATCTATGCCGTCCTTGAAGCCGATCGCTCGATCTATACGGCACAGGTCGTCAATCGCATGCAGGAGAGAGGCATTGTCTGGGCGACGGAACATTGGGAACAGAACAACGCCCTCCCCCTTCCTGCCCAATTTCTTCAACATTCCGGACGGTTGGTAGCAGAGAGTGGACGAGGCATCCGCTACAGGCTCATCGGGCTCTTCCCGATCTATCAGCGCAACGCCCCCGCCACCGAATTCGAACGAAAAGCCCTGACCCAGCTCCAACAGCAGCCGGATCGGGCGGTTACCGGGATTGTGTCGAGCGGCAAGAAGCAGTACTTCCAAGCCATCTACTCAGACCGGGCTGTCTCTTCCGTCTGCATCACGTGCCACAACAGCCATCCCTTGAGTCCTAAACAGGACTTTAAGTTGAACGATGTGATGGGTGGGATCGCCATTACAATTCCGCTTGAGTAGACACACAGTGCGTCATTGTCGGCTGAAGAACCAAAATGCTATACGGAGTGGAGTGTGACAAAAAGATTACGAGAGAGTGGGCGGGCCTGCAGAAGCAACTAGCGGCTTGAGGTGGTATTCCTCTCGATAGATCTGTACAGCAGTCATCAACAAACTGATGAGGATCGGACCGACAAAAAGACCAAGCAACCCATAGAGCGCCAACCCACCCAAGACGCTGAGTACGAGCAGCAACACGGGAATCTGTGCATCTTGACCGATCAACCAAGGGCGAAGAAACTGATCGACCATCGAAATGACGCCGATTCCCCAGACCAGCATGGCCAGCGCTTTCCCTGTCGCACCTATCCAGAATAGGTAGAAGACTACCGGCCCCCATACCAACCCCGTTCCACCGAATGGAATCGGCGCCAACACGATCGTCAAAGCCGTGAGTCCCATCGGAAACGGCACATCGAGCGCCAAGTAGGCCATCCCTGCCAGGAGCCCCTGAACGATCGCCGTGACCAACATCCCTTTCACCACCGCCCGAATGGTTTGATCTAATCGAGTCATGATTTTGGACTTGTGTGACTCTTCCATCGGAATCAAGTCGTATAAGACGGCGAGCCATCGCCGGCCATCCGTGAAGAGAAAAAACAACACCAACAACATAATGAAGAAATTCGTCACGAGCGCGAAGGTGTTCTTCAGTAGGCCTCCGATTCCGCCGGCGAGGAATTGGCTGAGTTCCTTCACCCCGGTCATTAACGATTGCTCCAAGGACAGCGCATGCGTACTGGTGCCGGACACCGCCGATTTCAACCAACCGCCGATGAAGGGAACCGCCGCCACTTGATCCGGCAGACGTTGGAGTCCGCCGGCCGAGATCCATAACCGGATCTCTTGTTCAGCTGCACTGGCCTCCCGTACCAACATCATCCCCATTGCGACCAAGGGAACGACCACCATCCCCAACGCCCCGACAGTCAGCATACCGGCAGAGAACGCGTCCCTACCGCCGAACAGTTTCGTCAAACGGATATGGAGAGGAAATGCCCAATGGGCCAACAGACCGGCCCACAAGGCCGAAAACACGAACGGTTTGAACATCAGCCCAATTTGGTAGAGGAGTAATACCAGGAGGGAAAAGAACACGATGGAAAAAATCTGTTGTCGAGTCATAGGAGATGTCGGAGTCTCTTGAAGAGGTATCGAGTAAATAGCAGATCTGGCGGCGTCTGTCACGGTAGGAAAGAACGGTATGGAGGCAGCAAGACCTCTCGGTCTAAGGACAGTACCGAGAGCAAAGGGAGAAATGAGCTTACAGATCGGGGTCCCTTCCGATCAGCGCAACCGCTTTCCCACGATGCGCGTTCATGTCACGGACGTTACCGGGCAACCGAGGCGCTTCTTCAGGCCAGGCCGTCACACCCATGTCGCTCACACCCTGAAATTTTGCTCCCTCTTCCATCAACATCGTAGGACAATGCACTTCGCCGATCAGAATCGCAGTTTTGAGGAGTTGGATTTTTCCGGTCGCCGTGACCGTGGCTTTGATACGTCCGCTGCTGATCAGTGAGTCGGCGTGAATGGCTCCCTTCACAACTCCGTCTTCCCCAACAATGACTTCCCCCTTCGTGTGCACATCGCCTTCGAGGCGCCCGTCGATTCTCACGGTGCCGTCGACTTTGATTTCACCTTTCAGTTCGACACCTTTTGCCAACAGCGTAATATTGCCATCGTCTACGTACCCGGTCTTTTTCATGGGGGGCTCCTCGGTACAGGTCAACCTTCCACAAGGTTACCGTAGGACCGGGGATAGGCCTACCAGTTTGTGAAATCCAGCACTCCTGTACTCGTCTCCAACTTGTTTTATTGCGGCACACTAAACGTCTGTTTCAGCCGTTCCCAGAATCCACCTCCGTGAACTTCGCAATAGACCGTCGGCTCGGTCCCCGTGATGAAGAACTCGAACGTTTTCTCCGGGCATTGCGAAGTCGCAAGTTGTCCGCTTTTGGGATCAACCATCCGCCGGACGACCCCAACCGGCATCTCAAAATCCTGAAGATCCCGCGGGATAAGCCGCACCGCTAATTCACTCCATATGGGGAGGGCTGCCTGCGCGCCGGTCAACTTGATGGGCCGCTCATCATCAAAGCCGACCCACACGCCGATCGCAATGGTGGGGGTGTATCCTATGAACCAGGCATCTCGATACCCATCGGTCGTTCCAGTCTTGCCTGCCACAGGACCCCGCACCCCTAACGCTCTTGCCTTAACCCCTGTGCCTCGATCCATCACCCCTTTCAACAACGACGTAATGAGAAACGCCCCTTGTGGAGTGGCGGCCTGACGTCGATCGAGGGGAGGACTCCAAATCGTCTCCCTTCCCTCACGCACCATGTTGGACAGTGCGACCGGATGGATGACAACCCCTCCATTAGCGAGCCCGGCATAGGCGGATGTGATTTGAAGCAATGAAACTGACGAACTACCCAGCGCTAAAGACAAATTGTCGGCCAACGGCGTGGTAATTCCAAACGCATGCAGCAGATTCGTGAACGCAGAAATCCCAGTTCGGTGTGCGCTTCGAACGGCGGGAACATTCAAGGACTGCTCGAGCGCCGTTCGGACCGTCACCTGTCCTCTATACTGCCGATCGTAATTCTGAGGCGACCAGGACCCTGCATCGGATTCCAGTGTCAGCGGCTCATCCACGAGTAATGTTGTCGGAGTCAGCCCGGTCGCACCTTGGTCACGTGCGGCCTCAAATCCCGCAAGATACACAAAAGGCTTGAAGAGGGACCCCGCCGATCGATGCGCTTGCACCGCCCGGTTGAATTGGCTCAGACGATAGTTACGACCGCCGACCATCGCGAGTACGTGGCCGGTCTTCACATCCAGTACGACCACTGCTCCCTGAAGCGGAGGCTCCACTCCAGCCAGAGTCGGATAATTCTTTTCAAGCTTCGTCAATCCTTCCTGTAGCCCCTGAGCGACGATTCGCTGAGCCCTGGGATCAAGGGTCGAATAAATTCGCGCGCCGTCCGGTATATCCATTCCTATCCCCTGCTCGATATCTTTGAGCAAGTGATCGACAAAGTACGGCGCATCAGTGAGGACATCTTGATTCAGCATGACCTTCACCGGTCGGTTCATGGCTTGAGCCACGACATCTTCCGTCAAGATCCCCTCTTCCCCCAAACGGCGAAGCACCACATTTCGACGTTTCGTTGCTTCCTCAACGCTTTTCACAGGGGAATAGGCATTGGGGCCTTTGATCAGTCCGACAATCAGCGCGATTTCATCCATCGACAGTTCGTCAAGATTCTTACTGAAGTAGCGATGAGCGGCTTCTCCTACACCGTAGATCGAAACCGGTCCGGCTTGACCGAGATAGATCTCGTTTAAATAGCTCTCTAGAATCTCTTCTTTCCGGTACTTGAACTCGAGCGTCATCGCGGCCATCAATTCCCGAAGTTTCCTCCCAAGGGTTCGCTTGGGAGAATAGAAGAGGTTCTTGGCCAATTGCTGGGTGAGCGTGCTGCCTCCTTGCACGACGACACCGCGAGTCACGTTGACCCACAGCGCTCGGCCGATCGCGATGGGGTCAACTCCAAAATGGGAAAAAAATCGACGATCCTCGATAAGCAGCAGCGTCTTAATCAGAATGGGAGGGACACGGTCTATGGGAATCCATTCCCGGACCTGCCTGGAGCCGGAGCGCATCCCGCTGATCAACACAGGCTCGAGTGATACCAAAGAAAGCGGTTGACTATCGGGCACGGACACCACCTCGGTGACGATGCCGTTCATCAGCATCAACCGGATTGATCGTGCAGGAAGCCGGTTCTCCTCCTGAGCATGCAGAAAGATCTCGATTGAATCCTTCGTGGTGACATACTCACCGGCTACCCGTGGTGTGCCCGAGACCGGCTTGTACTCCAACCGTTGCAGATGGTCGAGCAATCCAGAATCCACAGGATGGAGTCCCGGCGTCAGAAAAAACGGAGCGCCATAGATCAACAGGGGTGGATGCTCATCGCTTTTCGGTAAGGCCAAACTGGTTGAGAGGAAGATGCCATACCCTCCCGCTAGAGCGAAGGTCACTCCGCATACGACAAGGAATGGAATGAAGAATCGCTTCCTCAACGAGACAGGCCGAGGTGTCGTTTGATTCGACATGGTCTCAGCTTACCCTGTATCTTCAGACAAGGGAACCGTGATTGACTGAAGCAAAGAACAAAACTCTTGAAATATCAGGCCGGCGTGAACGCTTCACCGGCCGGCTGCCCTCCTTCCGAGGTACCTCCTTCGGATCTATCTCACTCGCAAGTCCCCGGCTATCTTTCTCACAAGAAGCACGAAGCCCCAACCTTTACCAAGGAGAATAAACATGACTTGTTCACGCTGCCAGGGATTCATGGTTAGGGAACACTTCCTGGACTTTGAGGGTACCTACGGGCATATGTGGGCCAACGGATACCGCTGCATGAATTGCGGGAATGTCCATGACCCGATCATTGAGCAACATCGGCTTGCCAAGGTACAACCGGCATTGGTACTCGCAAACAGCGAAGCGGACCACAGGGAAAACGAACTCCATACGGACGAGCATTCAGTCATTATGCGTGCGGCTTGACACCGGATTTAAACCACGCCGCCACACAAACACGTACTTACAGAGTTTTGGCTTGGGGAGGAGAGGGCATGGCCAGCATCTTGATCGTCGACGATGATGCACCGATCAGGGCTGTGTTGCGTGACATCCTTGAAGGAGACGGTCATGAGATTCGTGAAGCCGCCGATGGCCAAATCGGCCTCACACTCTATCGCGAGAAGCCGGCTGACCTCGTCATTACCGACATCCTGATGCCGGAGCGCGATGGAATGGAAGTCACACTCGCACTGACGCAGGAATTTCTTGATGCCAGAGTCATTGCGATGACCGGTGCTACCGTCGATCAGAATTTTTTCAACGTTGCTAAGCTATTCGGCGCCCGACGTGTGATTCAGAAACCCTTCACCCCCGACATTATTCGTCGGGTCGTGCGTTTCACGCTTGATCATTAACCAAACCAACGAGATGAAGAGGACGGACTGAACCGGCATCGCTTCCAAAGAGAGACAGAGCGTTATCCTAGCCCGTCCTTGACTCCCTCGATAGGTCGCTGAGGCTCACGCCTCTGAGTGGGCCACAAGGACCCCGCCAGCATGCCGATTCCCGCCATTACGAATCCGACGAGCTGTGGAGGCCAGACGTCGGTAGGCTGGCTTACTAGTTCCAACGCCAGCCAACTCGTGAGCCCGGCGAGAATAGCCCACAACGCACCCTGTGCTGTTGCCCGCTTCCAGTAGAGTCCTGCAAACAACGGGAAAAAGGCCGCCACCAGGGTTACCTTGTACGTGCTCACAACCAGCTTATAGATCGTCGCGTCTGACCACAGCGCAAGAACCAATACCACTGAAGCAAATCCCACCAAGACCACACGCATGAGGCGCAGAAATTCCGAATCATTCAGAGGCGGGAATATCGGCCTGATGACGTTCTCACTCAGCGCAACCGACGGTGCAAGCAGGGTCGCACTAGAGCAACTCATCACTGCAGAAAGAACTGCCCCGAAGAAAATGACCTGCGCCGCGATCGGAGTATGTTGCAACACCAGGGTCGGCAAGACTAGCTGCGAATCCTGCTCCAACAATGCTCCGAACTTGACAGGATCGATCAACGTTGCGGCATAGGCGAGAAACATCGGCACAAAACAGAAGGTAAAATAGAGGGCAGCGCCCAGAAGCGAGCCCCGCACAGCAGTGGGCTCGTCCTTTGCCGAGGTGATCCGCTGGAACACATCTTGTTGTGGGATGGAACCAAGCATCATAGTCATCCAAGCCCCGACGAATGGAACCCAAGCCGTCATCGTGGCAGGTGGAAACAAGTCGAGCTTGCCGGCTTGAGCCGCATGGTTGACGACCGCGCGCGCACCGCCCGCCAGATCCCCGACGATCGACGCAATATACAAAAGTCCTCCCATGATTACGGAGATCTGAACAAAATCGAGAATCGCCACAGAGAACATGCCGCCGAACGTCGTATACGTCAGAACAATCGCCGCGCCGATCACGATTCCAACCGGCTGGCTGACACTTCCCTCCGTCACAACATTGAGCACCAAGCCCAACACTTTGAATTGGGCTGCGACCCAGCCCAGGTACGAGGCAACGATGCAGAGCGTGCACAATACTTCTACGGTCCGGTTGTAGCGATATCGATAATAATCCCCCACCGTCAGCATATTGAGCCGGTACAGGCGTGGGGCAAAGAAAAGGCCGGCGAGCATCAAACACATACTGGACCCGAATGGATCGGCGATTACCCCGCGCAATCCCTCTTTGACGAACGTAGCCGAGATGCCCAATACGGCTTCCGCACCGAACCAGGTTGCAAATACGGTAGCCACCACAACGGCTAACGGCAGGCTTCGGCCGGCAACGGCAAAGTCCTTGGAGTTCTGCACACGGGTCGCCGCGAAAAGCCCGATGCCTGCAGAAAAGAGAAGATAGAGGATGACGAACCAGAAGACCACGCGCGCAGAATACGGCTATCCCGATTTGCAATCAATCGATATTCAAGAAATCTCCTGACAGAGAGGCCCACTATGCGAACATCTGGGTTGATGCAGGAGCGAAAGCAATTCATTCCTGAAAGACCCAGAGCTAGGGATGGGAAATGGTCCGTTGATCTCGATCACCCTATTCTCCCGATCTTGGGAATATGGTTTCTGTTCAAGATCCCAACGGCTGGTCACTGTGACCCTTGATCCATCACGGCGCACATGAATGAGCTGGCCTTCCCATCGTCCCTTCGTGCGTAGCTCCTTCTCGATGACCTCAAGCGGAACAGGGAACACCGTCTTGAGGAGTTGATGAGAAGTCGTCCCCAATGCATCTTGCGGTTCCCATCCATACAGTTGCTTCGCTCCTACACTCCAGTATCGGATCGTACCATCCAGATTGCGAACCATAAACGCATCGGTAGAAGGGATGCCGTCTTTATTCGGCCTATCCCGCCCTCTGCCTGGTTGCTCCGGGTAAATTCTTGACAAGAGGCTAGAGGTCACTTCTGCCAGAAGCGCGGAGCCTGGCATCGTTAAATGAACAGTGTCCCAAAAATAAAACACTCCATCCTTCGCCACCGTGCACGTATCCTTTGAGCAAAACAATTGTGAGGCATCGATAAATTCAAAGCCAAACTTAGATGCCTCTTCGCTGAGAGCCGCATTGACGGCATCAAGACCGTCTGCTTCCACCTCAAGGTTGTTCGGTACTTTCACGCCGAAGTTCTCAAGCTTGTATACATACCGATGAATATCTATTGAGAGTGATGCCGGCTGAGAATAAACAATCACTCGCTTCTCGTGCAACTTCTCGAACAGAGCATCGAGCTGGGCTCGGAATTTTTTATCGCCAAGCTTTTCATACGTCTTCAGCCAGCTGCTTGATACGATAATTCCATCCATCTGATTGTTTGGGGCATACGTATCAACAAACCAGTCATAAAAATCGGCACACCGCCCATCATTTACACTGCGTATGGCCCGACAAGAGGTTCCGGTGAGCTGAATGATGGCATTCTCCCCGAATACGCGTACAAGACCCGGGTATAAACTCGCCGCAAGGCTGTCTCCAAACAAGACATAGACCTTCGAAGGTTGAGGGCGTCCTCCATCTGTCCGGATAACCGACGGCTGCACCGAGTCACAATGATTCTGCACAAGCGTTTCAAAGGTCTGTCCCGGATCAAATAAGCACGTATGCAGCCGAGAGAGCACATCAGCATCACGGTTTAGCCTACCGTGAGACTCTGCTGTAGTTACCTGCAGACCGACCGCGCATATAGCTAGAATAGCCGCGGAAGCCAGCGAGAATCTCCACACTAATCGTTTGGTCACCACATCTCTTTGACGAAATGGTCGCTCAACAAAACGCCACGTTAAGTACGCCAAACCGAATGTCAGCCCGACGATAAGCGCAATAGCCACATCATTCGGCTCAGTGAAACTTCGATGGCGAGTGAACGCCAACAACGGCTGATGCCATAAATAGGCGCTATAGCTGACAAGACCCACACCAACTAGCACTCTACTCCCCAACAACCGCCCGACCAACGTTCCCGGCAAAGCAAAGACGATAATTAGACCGGCGCCGACTGTCGGTATCAAAGCTGAGAAGCCTGGGAAAGGCGTCTCATTACTAAATGTCAGCACCCCTAATACGATCAATCCGAGCCCGACAAGGCTTAGTATTTGATAGAGAGTCAATGGGAAATGGTCCCGCTCTTTCCCCTCCAAGTAGAATGCGATAAGCGAACCTATCGCCAATTCCCATCCACGAGTGGGCAACAAGAAAAACGTCGCCACCGGTTTCCTGGTGATCGCATACTCAGCTAACGCAAGGCTGAGGAGCGCCACGATTGCCAGAAACAGGACTATGTTCTTTCGCCCCAATCGCCATGCGAACACCAAGCACATCGGGAACAGGACGTAAAACTGCTCTTCTACCCCCAAACTCCACGTATGGAGCAGCGGCTTTAACTCCGTTGCTGCATCGAAGTAATCATTGTGCCGCCAAAAGAAGATATTCGACGCAAATACCAAACCAGCCATGACACTGTTCGACAATTCTTTCGCATCGCTTGGCATGAGCCACAACCAAGCAAAGGGCAAACACAACGCCATGACCAAGTACAACGCGGGTAGAATACGCCGTGCGCGTCGCTCATAGAAATTGAGGATTGAAAACCGTCCGGCCTCAAGGTCCGCAAGAATAATCGTCGTAATCAGGTACCCGCTGATGACAAAGAAAACGTCCACGCCAACAAAGCCGCCGCTAAAAAGTTGGAAACCGGCATGGAATAATATGACTGGAACGACGGCAAGAGCTCGCAAACCATCTATCTCAGGACGGTAACGCATTCTGGGTTGTTCCGAGGTAACGCTCATGAACTGTAGAGCGGAGTCCGCTAACCGCGATCTTGGGATAACTTCTTGTCAGCGTGATTCAGGGGCGAGTGTTTTCGTCTGTCATACCCTATTTCAAGCTCAGCATCCGTGGCAGTCAACGTACAACTCTCAGACACCTCAATATCCACGCGTACTTTTTCCAAGCACTCGAATGAAATACCACCCAATGCCAAAATCAAAGTGCATCTTAGGAATGAGTGGAATGTCCAGCACACTAGTGAGTGCCCAGAAGGTGCCGTCATGGAAATTAACAAACCGAGGGAGCCGTTTCAAGTGCCGCGGCAACGGAGCCGACTTGAAGGGCGGGAGTGAGATGACCTGCGGGGGTCATTAAGAGCGTGTGGGAGGCGGTGTCTGACGTATTCAGGCTCACTGACTCAGACGATGGCGATGCCGTGCACTACCGGTGACAATACGGCTTAAAATGCCCAGTATCGAGATGCTCCAAATACCAGACGGCATCCCACCAGAAAAAGCTCACCGTGAGACTCAACAGGTATTATTTTTGTCCACTGTACTTCATACAAATTCAGGGAATATTCCCATCGTGTTTCGGCAACATGGAGTTCAAGCAGTTGCCGCTTTTGAGGCCGACCGCCCATCAACACGAGAATTCCATGCTCACTCCTGTTGATGCAGTACACCTCACCCTGCTCAATGGTCGCTTGTTCCCCATCGAGTGATTCACACAAGCTATAGGCGCATACCTTTTGTTCGTTCACCCGCTCCTCTCGTCGCCGCGAAGGAAATGAAACTTTCATGTCTTTCGTGACAGCGGCTTCAGCATTCAGATTCCCGATGCGACATACGGACGATTCATGCATGACTTGCTTTGCTCCAATATTCATGAAACCTCCAAAGGTCAATACCTACCGCAGAAGGAACGGAGCAAGTGTCATACCTATAACACTTTGATAATGCGTACATGAATTGCTCATGATTCCCCCTTTGAACTCCCTGTTTAAGAACGTATCGAAACTACACAACGAAGGGATATGGATTCATCATTTCGATGTATTGTGATGATAGCTTGTTGATTTTAAACATAACTCAATAGTGAATGGAAAATCATACATGACGGAAGCTCTGTCCTTCACCGAAATGTAGGGGACTACGAGACGTTAAATTCCAATCCAAGCGGAGAGTGGAGCCAACTCACGTGTTTTGGCCTAAATCCTGTGCGGAAATACAACTATAACCCTGTGCGGAAATACAGCTGTCGGGGTTAGGTTACCAAATGCCGTCTGGATATTTGACGTCTTTTAGCCGGGCAAGGTAAAGAGCCCATCGAATAATCCAACACGGTTCATCTCACAGCTCAACTTCTCGACACGAAGGCCGAGCAAACGGATGAGTTTTCTGTGTGGGTTTTCACGCCGATCAAGAAAGGGCAGCATCAGCTTCATGGCTTCCCGTCTCAATATTGCCGACTCATCGGTCGCCATAGCCAATGTATGGGCGCGTGACTTGGTCACAAAATCCGCAAAGCGAACGGTCAGCACGACGGTTCGAAACGAACGAAATCCCTCGTGATGCAGGCGATCAATCACGCCTCGAACAAGCCCATCGAGTTGAGCGAGAATCGTCCGACTATCCAGCGTATCTGATTCGAACGTTTCCTGCTCCCCGATGGATTTCAGCTCCGAATGTTCCTCCACTGGAGAGTCATCTCGTGCGTGAACCTTCTGATAGAGATCCAGGCCGCGTTTTCCCAACAGGGCTTCGAGCTGATGGAGAGAAAGCGCTCGTAGATCCGTGACAATCTTGATGCTCTTTGCCTTCAAGAAAGCTTCCGTTTTAGGTCCGATACCAGGAATGACCCGGATCGAGAGTGGAGCGAGAAACGCCTCGGCCTCCTCCGTTCGTACGACCGTGAGTCCGTCAGGTTTGCGCCATCCTGAAGCGATCTTGGCGAGCAACTTATTCGGCCCAATACCGATTGAGGCCGTCAGCTGTGCTTCCGCGTGAATCTCCGCCTTTAGACGACGACAGACACGTTCCGCTTCTTCATACGATCCTGTCCAACTCACGTCGCCGTATACTTCGTCTATACTGGCCTGTTCCAGACGAGGAATGAAGCGCCGTACGATCTGCATCACTTCTCCTGAAACCCGTACATACTTTTGCATGTCGACCGAGACAAAAGTCACCGGCGGCTTTCCCGCCAGACGAGCGGCCTCAGACAAGCGCCATGCAGTGGTGATCGGCGTCGCCGAGTAAATTCCGTACGCGCGCGCCGGATAGTTCGACGTGGCGGCTACCCCTCGACCTCTTCCGCCCAGCGGATCTGCGCCAACGACGAGAGGGACCCCACGAAAAGCCGGAGTATCGCGCTCCTCAATCGCCGCGAAGAATGCATCCATATCTAAGTGTGCGATAATCCTAGACACTTTTGGCCTCATGCTCCCTTGAATACCATCAAAACAGCTGATGAGCCACACGGAAGATGCTTCGGGGGACAGTCTTTTTCACCGTAGCTTTTCGTGCCAAGAATGACATACAATTGTGTCCCAGTTGAGAGAAGGCAGTTCACTTACACGATCATTGCTCATAAGTCAGAATCATCAACGAGAGGAGGCACGTCGTGGGTTATCGTTGGTTCAATATCATCGGGTTTCTGATGTTGCTCGCTGCTCTCTTCCTAAATGAGGTCGTGTACTTGAACGTGTGGTACAACCTCAATTTCGCTGTGATCGTTCCCGCTATCTTGTACCTCGGTGTTGCACTGTGGCTCTCACTATGGGGGGGGCCCCGTCGTCAGAACGCATGATGTCGTTCACCCACGAACTTTGCAAGGTCTAGACTTCGTCTCGGGCGTGATGTAGGGTTCCGATTCAGTCCAACAGGACAATTCATTTGGGAATTCATCGAACGCAGGGCAAAGGCCATCACTAGAAAGGAGACAATCCATGGGCATGAGCTTTATCAATTGGGTTGGATTCGTGATGTTGCTGCTGGCGTTGCTTCTCAATGAGGCATTCCTCGGGATAAACGCCTGGTACGAGCTCCACGTGGGGGCTCTTCTTGCGGGTGTCACGTGGCTGGTCGTTGGAGCCGCATTATCAATGTGGCCAAGCCCGAAAGATCAGAGAGCCTGATCGATAGTTTTCCTGTCTTGCAACGGTAGCGCGCAGATGTTAGGGGTGTGTCCTCTGCGCTTTTCGACCGTGGATGTCCTCAATTTTCAAAAAACATTAAAGAATACCGTATTACTGAACGCCCGTTCCGCCAAGAAAACAGTCACGCGTGTGATCGTTCACCAGTCCGGCTGCCTGCATATAGGCATAGACAATCGTACCGCCCACAAATCGGAAGCCGAGCTGTTTCAGGTCTTTTGACAAGGTATCGCTTTCAGTCGTGACGGCCGGAACCTGGCTCAGAGTCTTCCAACAATTGTTTCTTGGCTTCCCACCGACAAATCGCCAGACATATCGGTCAAATGATCCAAACTCCCTCTGCACAGCCAGAAATGCCTGCGCATTCGTGACAGCGGCCTCGATCTTCAATCGATTGCGGATAATACCGACATCCTTCATCAGCGCGGCCTGTATCCGTGGGGTAAACCGGGCGACGACAGCAGGGTCAAATCCGGCAAAGGCCTTACGGTATCCTTCACGACGCAGCAGAATCGTTTCCCATGTCAGACCCGCCTGAGCCCCTTCGAGCAAAAGCATCTCGAAGTGCTTGCGATCGTCATGCACCGGCACACCCCACTCCTCATCATGGTACTGAATGAGATGCGGTTTCAGGCCGACCCAGCTGCACCGAGTCTTCGTGTCTGACATGGCGAGAAGGATACCTCGGCGAGATTGTAGAGGCGGGCCATGCGGAAAACAATGAGTTTGAACTGTGACCGCCGTTGAGTTGTGAAGCCCTACGGCTTCACAGCCGTGGCTTCCTGCGTAGGCGGGTGAACAGTTCCATCACGGTCTGAATCGTGCCGGCTGGATCAGCTGTCTTGTCGGTCCGGTACCGTTTCATTCCGGTAAAGCGGATCAGTTTGGCAACTCACATATTTCATCATAGTCCGCCCGGTTTGGTCCTCGAGGAATTTGAAGGGTTGATCTGTTACGTACAAATCCACTACGATCTCTTTATGCAGCTGACGCAGGAAGCGATTGATCGCTTCTACTCCACATGATGCTCGACACTTTCACCAATCCAAGTCCAAACCAGAGGAGGAAATCATGGCAGACAAACAGTACAAACAGCTCGGATGTCTGGATGTACAACCGTCGGGCGGCTGCGGATTCCAGGTGCGGGCGGAAACGGAAGCGGAACTGATGCAGTTGGTCGCCACCCATGCCAAGCAGTGTCATAAGCTGGACTCGATCCCGCAAGAGATGGCTGCCAAAGTGACGTCAGCTATCAAAACAGTGACGGTCACGGTCTAGCGAAACTCAATACGGAGCGGGACTTCCTCGCGTACGGTCTCGCAGCGGGGAAGGCTCCCCTCTCTCAACTCCAAGTCGTTATCAAGGAGGACTTATGGTTTGGAAGTCAGTGCTCACCATTGCCACCCTGCTCCTGCTGAGCACCAGCGGGTGTAGTTACCTGTTTTATCCCCACGCAAAGGAATTTACTGAGAAAGCCAAGGGAGCAACAGGCGTCGAGACGCTTATCAATCTGACCAATATGGCGGAAGCCACGGCCACAGCCGCCAAGGGAGGTAAGGGAGCTGACCAACCCTTCGACGATCTCCACAACCAGTTTCATGCGATCGACAACAGCATCTGCTGTGTCGAGAAATCGGTGAAGGAACAGCCGGCCTACGCACTGGCCGTCACGCACAATAAAGAACTCAAGACGATTTTCAAACGGCTCTGGAAATTCAAGAATGATCAGCCTCAGCGGGATCAACACTTGGACCTTTTTGTGTCCGAACTCCAAGAGATGCGTCAGACGCTGGAAACCCTGAGGTAATTTCATGGCAACACCATCGCCTGAGCAAGTCATCGATAACCAACGACAAGACTGGAACCGCGTTGCCGGTGGGTGGGAGAAGTGGGATCGCTTCTTCGATGAGCAGATGGCGTTTCTCAATCACCGGCTCGTGGGCGACGCCAGGTTGCGCACGGGTCTTCGCGTGCTGGATCTGGGGTCAGGCACCGGCTATCCAGCCATCCTTGCCGCTCAGACAGTGGGAGTAGACGGCAGCGTGGTGGGCATCGACCTCGCCGAACATATGCTCACTGTAGCGGAAAGTAAGGCAAAACGATTGGGCTTGCATAACGTGACGTTCAAGGTCGGTGACGTGACCATCCTCCCGTTCGAGTCCGCTTCCTTCGACGCCGTCACCAGCCGTTTTTGTCTCATGTTTCTCCCTGACATTCCAAAAGCTGCCGCCGAAATCGTACGTATCCTGAAGCCTGGAAGCTGGGTCGCGGCAGCCGTCTGGTCCGCTCCGGAAAAAAATCCCTCAATCAGCCTCTCGATGACAGCCGTCAAGCAGGTGATCGACCTGCCGCCTGCGGACCCGATGGCGCCAGGCATCTTCCGTCTCGCTCAACCAGGCGACTTCGCCGGCATGTTGGAGAGAGCCGGCCTTACAGACATCACGGACCAGGAGTTTCTTGGGGAATGGTCTTACGGCTCAACCAATGAATATTATACGAGCCTGATGGAGATCGCCGCTCCGATCCAAAACCTCATGGCGACGCTGTCCGAGACGCAACGACAAGAAGTGAAACACCTTATTACCAACGCTGCTTCGCAATTCCAGCGCGGTATTCACATTACGTTCCCGATCGCGGTGCGGATAGTCGCGGGACGCAGGCCCGGATGAGGCATGCCGACGAAGAACGACGGCTTCAAAGATTTCATCCTGGATCAGCTGACGGAGCTGAACGGAGTGGCGGCACGGGCCATGTTCGGCGGTTACGGTCTCTATCAGAGGGCCAAGTTTTTCGGCATCATTCATAAAGGCTGTCTCTATTTCAAAGTGAGCGCGACCACCGTTCACAATTACAAGAATCATGGCATGCAACCGTTTCGACCCAACGCCAAGCAGACACTCAAATCCTTTTATGGGGTACCGATTGATGTGATTGAAGATGCGGAAATCCTGACCCAGTGGGCCGCCTCAGTAATTGAGAGCTGATCAGTCCATGTTCGACGTTCTCTGGACTATCGGTCATTCAACGAGGCCTATCGAGGAGTTCCTCGCGCTACTGAAGGCGCACGGAGTCGAACAGCTTATCGACGTCCGCACCATTCCGAAGTCTCGCCACAATCCGCAATTCAATACGGCCTCCCTCTCCACGAGCCTCAAGAGAGCAGGACTGAACTATGTGCACATGCCCGGTCTCGGTGGATTGCGCAAGCCCAAGAAGGATTCCATCAACACCGGCTGGCGAAACGCGAGCTTCCGCGGCTACGCCGACTACATGCAGACGGACGAGTTCCGGCGCGCCTTGGACGAGTTGATGGCCGAGAGTCGATTGCAACATACGGCCATCATGTGCGCGGAAGCAGTCCCCTGGCGGTGCCATCGAAACTTGATCGCCGACGCTCTAGTGACGAGGGACTGGGAAGTCCAACATATCATGTCGGAGACGAAAGCCAACCGGCATCGGTTGACGTCATTCGCAACCGCGGAAAACGGGTTGCTGTGCTATCGGGGGTGAGGCCATGATTCGCGCCTCGCAGGATCATCCGTAGCGCCCAAGCGGTATGGAGGCCTGCAGAAGCAACTCGGCAATAGCTTGATCGATGGCTTGATCGGTCTGCGTCTGGAAATACGTGAATCCTGGAGACGGATTGACTTCAAAACAATACCACTGATCATCCGGCGTTCTGCGGAGATCAACTCCGGCCACAGCAAGATCCATTGCCCGACACAGCTCCAGACATCTGTTCGCGCAGTCTGACGGCAGATCATAAGGCCTCATCCCCACGGACAACCCCAGCCGTCCTGAGTAACGATAGTCATCGGCATCTGAGAAAATCTCGCAGGCAAACAGGCGATCTCCCACGACATGCACCCGCACATCGGTTCCCGATATATACTGCTGAAACTGTGTCGGACACCAAACGATATCACCGAGTCTCGGCATGTGCGCCGGAGATAACCGGGAAACGATACTGCGCACGCCACTCAGCGACTTATAGACCACCGTGCCATGACGTTCCCAAAAAACCCGTGCCATCTCCGGATCGGTGGTCACCAGCGTCTCAGGACTTCGAAATCCCATCACCTGAATCTGTGTCGCCTGGAAGGGTTTGGAATTGTTTCCGGCCATGGCCCGCATTGGATTGACGACGTACGCAGGCGTCACCTCAAGCCAGGCACGCAGACACGCATCGAATTCCATCGCATGGCGATAGGCGGAGGATTGTGGACGGGCTACGCGACCACTGAGCAATCCACAGGAGTCATATGGACGAATGTAGGCTGCGGAGACCTTTTCAAGACGGACTTCTTGAGATCCGACACGCAGTACTCCTTCTACCTCGGACGCAACACGGAGCCTGAGTGACGAATCCAGCACCTCATATTGATCGACCAGAATCACCGGTGCTCCGCTTCGCTGAAGTACCCGAAAGACCGCCTCCAGAGGATCATCCTCCGGCAGCCCCCACAAGAGAATCATGCCGGCGCCGCCTCCTTTCGGATCGACGGGCATTGCCGCAGCACATGCCGCATGACCGCCGCCGCAATCGTCCGGTCTGCAAGATTCGTCCAGAGACTGGCGTCGAGAAACCGCGCGTCATTGTTGGAAGACGAAAAGCGGACTGTCATAAGCTCGAGTTCCGCCGCTTGCGCCAGCCTTTGCGCATACTGCGCGACGCGCGGGGTGACATTACCGATGATCTGCGATCCCACGACCGTGATACTGACAGTGAAAGACTCTCCCGTGACCGGCTGTATCGCCTTCGTGCGCAGGCCTCGCACAACAGACCATTCGCTTCTCGTCACAGGGATGCCTAATCGACAAGCCTTGTGAATCCACGTTTGAGGAGACCACCAGTCACCGGCCAAACATACCGGAGTGGGCCGATTCAGCACAGGACAGGGTAGGCTGTGGAGCCATGCCAATAGAAAGGCTTGCATCTCCTGGGCGACATAGGCTCGGTCGGCTGGTTTAATATGCGGCAGATCAGCTGGTGTCACCGAAACCAGCCGAGTGATGACCCCCGCGAGTCGGCCTTCCTGACAAGCACGCCCCGCCACCACTGCTTGGGACGGTCCGGCATGGTCACCGATCTCATATCTCCAGCCCAACCGCGAGAGATCACTCGGACGGAGCAACCGAACACCCTGCCGTGCATACCGCCGGACAAAGACGCTCGCGACTGCATCACCGGCATTCGCGACCACAAGCACCATGCGCGCCGGTCCCACGCTCTCACCCAGTGCTCCCTGACTTGGGGGTACGTTTCGTATTCCGACTCCTCGGTTTCCGCGCCCGTCGCTGCGGCTCTCCCACCGGAGGACGCTCTTCCGGCTTGATGAACGCCCGGCCTCGGGAGACTGTGCCAGGAATCTCCCCAGATTCCTCAGCAGATGGCGCCCGTCCGAGCCCACGAGGCAGATCGCTCACCTTCGCGTCTCTCACCTTCGGCGTGACCACGTCCCGAATCTTCTCTCCACCGAGATTGTCCCGGATCAATTTGGGATTCTCGACACGCTCCTTGACCAGCTCCTTACCTTCCTTGCCTTCTTTTCTGTCCTTTCCCTCCTTTCCATCCTTTGCTTTGCTGATCACCGTAATCGTCGCCACGGCACTCTTACTTTGATCGGCCACGCTCGTGGCGACCACGTGGAACGTGCCAGGTTGGGTCGGCGCCCTGTAGGTGGCGGTGGCACCTCCCGTTTGAGCCAACGTGCCACCCTGGACTCCTTCCGTCACGGCGAAGGTCACTCCTGTTTGGGCAGATCCGGTCACCGAAGCCGTCAATTGAACGCTCCCGCCGACCAGTAGGGACATCGTCGCCGGGGCGATAGTGATCGCCACAACTTGGACGGTCAGCGTGGCGGTCAGCTCGGTCTGTCGCAGAGTCGCTTTGATCGACAGCGACGCCGCGACGTTCACTCTGGTCGGAGCCGTGACCGTGACACTCGCTTGCCCCTCTGCAACAGTCATCGACGAGAGAGCTGGAATGGGGTCCGCACCTGAAAGCATCGTCTTGGCCAACGTCACGACGACCCCTCCCGCGGGCGCAGCACGATCGAGCTCCACCGTGACGGTGACGGTTTGGCCCGCCTGCACGACGTTGGGCCCAACCGTCAACGCCACGAGATTGGGCGGCGGCGGGATGATCTGCGCCGGCAGATAAAACCAGCTCTCGAAATCACTCGCGCGCACCCCGGCCCCGGATGGAAACAACAGGTCTGTCCTCGGAGTCTGCCCGTCGCTCCGGAGTCCGGGAACGGCAAATGCCTGGCCGTCGAGGTAAAATATCCGCCCCTCTTGAAACGACCAGATCTTATGGCCCTTGAGCGTGACACGCACGACTCGAAGCTCAGGCAGCCCCTCCATCAATTTCAGGAAAGGCTGAAGATCCGGTTTCCAGACCAGACTGTTGCTGGAGACGGTCATGGACCCGCTGAGAATGGTTTCAACAATACGAGGGATCGCAGTCGCATCCGTCGACGGGATGGTCGGTGCTTCAAGCGTCACGATGAACGTTCCAGGGTTGATGGCATTCGGCGCGCCTGGCACACCCGGCAAGGGTTGGGAAGGAATCATGTCCAAGGTAATCTGCACGCCGGTATCCTGGATTGCTTGCAGTGTCATCACGTCATCGTGCCGCCAACTCGTGCCGACGACGTGCATCGCCTCCACTCCCGTCAAGGGAGGAAACAGCCTACGGGCATCGACCGACGTCAAAGTGTTCGCCTGGGCGTTTCGTTGGAGGAGGGCGAGGCGACAATAATGACGGCTGATCCCTTGCGGCAATTGTGGAGTCGTGAAGGGCCATTCAATCGTCCCGGTTTCTCCATTGATGGCGGTCCGCGCAGGAACAGGCCAGTAGTCTCCCGTCACAAAAGTTCCGCTTGTGAACTTGACCTCGAGGCCGTTCTCCAACGGCAGAAATCCCTCGTTCGTGGCTGGAACGGACAGAGCGATGTCGTTGATGCTGTCCCACCGCCTGAGCTTAGGATGTGCGGCCGGATCGACAGACTGGGTCGGGGCCGTGATCAGCTTGATCACACGAGTGGCCTGGTTGACGCTATCGATTTGAATGAGTTGACCTGGAAGCCGATTCAGCTCCGCCGCATCGTCGATGATTTCCACCCACTGCCCGCCGGTAAACCCAAGGACCTCATCCGGCCCCAAGTCTCGAACAGTCAGCTCCTGACCGCTCAACCGTTCAATGGCCGTGACCACGGTCCCGTTATCGCGGGACCATTTGAAGGTCGGAACCTTGGTCGGATCTCCCAACACCCCACCCTTGTGAATCTCCACCCGATACAACTGATTCTCAAGTCCGCGATAACCCGCGCTCGGAGGAATGATGCAAGGGCTCCCGGTGCTGATTTGCGGCTTCGCCCGTGCTAAAAGACCGCCGGATGGTGGGGTAAGCAATTGATTCCACTCTTCAAATAATGTATCGGGACCGACGACACCCGTAGCCGGCGTCTTCACGGGCAAGACCTTTACCTGCCACACGATCTTGAGCCGCGTGGTGCTATCTGGTCCTCCTAGCGCGGATTCACGCATCGCGACATCGTCCAACGCCGTGAGATGTCGCTTCCACACTTCCAGATATACCAAGCCGAACAGGGCGTCGCTCTTCTGCAAAACATCGCGCGCCCCCTCAATCCCAGGGAGGTCTGCTTGGGCCACATAACTAATATCCTCGTCGTTCTCACAGAGCAGCCCATCGACATAGTAGCGGCCCCGACCGATCAATAGGCCGACTCCGTCTTGATCCACTTGGATCAGGAAACCGGGGTCGATGGTCGGTGCGCCCGAAAAGCCGACCACGTCTCGGGTCATCGTCTCGCTGCGATACTCATGAATCGCTTGCGATTCATTCCAATCCGCATCGAGCTGAACCCGTCCTTGTTGGAGCAGGACGGCGTTGTAATGTTTGCCTCGCGCGAATGTCTGCCGACTGAAATCGCCTTTCATGACCGGTCTCCTATCGTTGTCTGCGTTCGGTCCTGCTCGACCGCTCAGTAATCCATCACTGCAACAGAGACGCCTACGTCACGTAAAAGATGCCGCTCTCCAGTCCAAACCGAAGATACTCCGCTAGGCGCGCCTGAACGTTCGCTTTGCGCTGCGCCTGTCCCAAGCTATGGAAAATTCCCATCTCCGACCCATTCTCGGCTTCCGTTCTAATCTCAACCGGGCAGGATGTATGAAGTTGCAGATAACCCGGTTGGCCGAATCTGGTCGTGGTGAACACCGGACGCAGCGAGGATCGAATCCGCATCTCAAGTTGCGTGAGGACATCGCCAGTAACGAACGGATCCAGCTGTTGCGCAACCTCCCTGGCTTGCTGCACGGCCCATTCGGGCTGGCAACGATACCGGCGAGGGACGCGAGAATCGGACGGGAGATAGGAAAAGCGGGCACAGCCTTGCTGTTGTTGTTCACTGACAACCTGGCCGGTCACGAGTGCATCCTCAGCCAATTGGAGGGCGCGAACGCGGATAGTTCCGATGACCGTCGTCCGGACCAACTGCAGCGTCCCCGCCGCAACTTTCCCGTCGTCAGCCGCTGCCAAGGCCACCCCTGCGTCGGCAAGCGCATCGATCGCACTGTCGAACAGCTCCACGGATACGTCGGGGCTCGTCACCAGGCGGCCGCTGAGCGTGTGATCGATTACCAACGTCCCGCGACTACCGGCATCAATCCACCGCACCGACGACTCCGGCCGAGGCTGCATTGAAAGATCCTGCGCAAGTTCGACCGGCGCCAACGTGCAATGCCGGATCGTAAGAGTCGTTTCCGCCGTGCCGGTTATCCGTACCGATTTCGCCAGCATCAGATTATGCAAGCTCAGCTCTGCATCTGTCGCGCTGATGACCGTGACCGTCCCCGTCAACACGGGTCGTGTGCCTTCATTGCCTTGAATAGTCAGGTCTTGGTCCGGCCCCAATGTGATCGTGAGATCTCCATCAATCGTCGCGCTGTCGTCGATTTGAATCACGGCATCCGCAGTCCCCACGGCCGTCAACGCCTGTGCGAGCGTAGCCTCCCCCGTCACTACTCGTCGCATCACGGGAGCACGCAGCGCGTCAGTGGGATATGGCCCTCCTCCGAAGGCTCCGCTGAATCCGAAGGAATAGGTGACTTGCACCTGCGCACCGGTCACATTAGCGTCGGTCGGAAATGCGAGGCGCCCCAGCGCAGGATCCACCGCGACTTGGATCGGTAGTTGCGGATCCGGGCTGTTGTCCTCGGGCCGTTTGCCGCGAGGATGATATGTCAGCCGGCTCGGTGGACGTTGCCAGTCTGTCAGGTCGCAGATAAGAACCTGCTGCACCGGCAGGGCGGTCCCGTTCTTGAACACCTGAAACACCGGCCGCGTTGCATCGAACCACGACAACGTTCGAGTGACCGCTGATTCCGCGCGACCATCCGCCAAACTCTGGCGCAATGCTTCGAGCTCATCGAACAGGGGACGTCGCCGGAGAAGATCGGGCACGTTCACCGGCTCCGCCAGCCTGGTCACGCTCGCTTCTCCCTGCCCAGGATTGAAGAGCGGCACGTCGAACCCCAACGGATGAAACGTGAAGCAACCGTCTTTGACGAGTTTGGCGGTGCCTTTGGCGACGCGATAGGGTTGTAGCCGCCACAAGAACAGGCCCACGTTTGGGAGGTTGTAGCGGCCGCGGCCGCTCGCAATCCATCGCACGTCGGCGACATGAGGCATGGAATCGAACGGAGTCTGAGACCACATGACTTGACGCTGCCGGCGCAAATCTGCCACCGCCAGATGGGTCGGCCGCACATGATTCAGATATTGCGTGGCGCAGACCTGCTGAAAATATTCCACCGCCCGTGCCTTCCACCCCGTCACATCCGTCGCCAACTGTTCGACGACCGACACTGTCCCTTTTCGGCGGCGGTAGGCAATTGTATTGGCGACCTCCGCGCGTGACGACCCGTTCGCCGATGCTGCATCTTGGAGCCTCCGATAGCCGATCAAATCCCCGAGGTAGGGCACCACCCACTCGGCACAGGTTTCGATAAACTGATCGTCATACAGTTGAGCCAGATCTTCCTCCAGTACCTCAGCCTGTTCCGCCAGCACCGACAAGAAGGCTTTGAGCGGTTCTCCAACTTCTTGATCGCGAATCCGATAGATCGACGGCAATAAGGCATACAGTCTGTCTACGTCCAGCGTCATGAGGCTACTCCGATTTCCACCAGTGGACTCGCATCGAGCGTTAATAATTCCGCACCCAGACTCCCCGCTCCGCTGCCGGACTGCGGCGCCATGGCCGGAAGCTCGGTTTGGAGCGAAGGCGCCGTCGGATCATCGACCCGATACAACTGTGTGAGTTGCGCCGCCTGTACCCCGGGAACGCGATGAATGACGGTCAAGACCTCGCTCAACGCGACCGGCTGGCCGAAGTCGCGCGACTGGAATGAAAACGATTCCCGCAGCCGCTCCTGTACGGCGGAGAGGACGAGCTCTGCCGAATAGCCTGATGCCGGAATAATCTTGGCCCCCGCCTTGAAAAATGCCGGCCGGTAGCTCGCGACCTGGACCGGAACCAGCGGGTCCCCTACGTCCTGAATGGCGCGCACGAGATTCGAGTAAACCGATCCTGTCTCCTTGACGACCGCCCCACCGGTCCCAGCTACGGTGAGCAGGACGCCCCGTCGGTGTCCCGTCCATGTGGAAGTCGCCAGCGCTTTGCTCACACCCGAAAAAGCGGCCGCAAAATCTTGGTAGTCTTGCAACGACACGATGCGGTCCAATGTCCGGAGCGTGAGTGCGGCATTGCGCCTGATATCTTCGAGCGTCTCGGGGTCGGCGGCGCCCGCCGCATCAACGGGATTTGTGACCTCGCGGACGCCCGCCGGCTTCGTCATGAGCAAGTTGAGTTGAACGGCTTTCACCAGACCCGACGCGCCGATACCTTGGCGGTAGGTGGCGCGCACGTTCTGCCGTCCGGTCGGGAGACGGGCTCCAGTCACACCGTCGCCGAACTGAATCGTCGTCTTTCCATTGTCGTCTCTGCGGGTGACATAGATATGTTCGGTAGGCCCATGACCGTACAGCGTCGCGACTTCCTCCCACAATTGATCGTTCACCCGGACCTCAAGCGTGGATTGCCCGCCGCTGGGTGTCGGAGCGCTGACATAGGTCAGCGGCGGTTGGCGCAACACAAATTGCTGGAAGAGCACACGGCCGTCTCCCGAACCGAGCAACTCCGATCGCGACTCCCCATGCGTCGCCGCTGCGACGTTGCCGCTGATCCGCACTGTGGCGCGAACATAGGGATGGGCCAGCGCCGTCTGGAATGTAAGGGTCGTAAACCCCTCTTCTAGGGTCACATCGGCCAGTCGGCGCACTTCACTGGCTTGGACGCCGGACAGATCGTCGCGTTCGCCGGTCACGGCGACCCATCGTCCGGCTTCCAGGCCCAGATAGGCTCCGTTGAGCGTGACCTCATTTCTTTCCACCGCATCTGAAATGGGAACAGGCGCCAGGTCGAGCCGCTCGCTGACGACAAAGACCGTCGTGCCTCGCAAGGTGAACTTCTCGAAGTGTTCCGAACTGCCGACTCGAATGCGCGTCACCTTGGCGGTCAGCGTGAAGTCCGCCCTGGTGAGTTCGGCCGTCTCATGGACCCGATACACCTGTGGCTCAAGGCCTGAGGTTGGACTAGCTAAGACTATCCAACTCCCCTCTACAATTGCCGGATATGTCCGATCCAGATAGATATACGCCTCCCCTGATAACGGTTGTTCTTGTTGAAGCGTCCTTCCCTCCCATGTTTCCCCATAGACCTGTGCCTCGACCGGTGCATCATCGTCGGTCTGCGAGCTCTTCCTCCGCTGTTCTTTTGGGAGCGACTCCCATTTCGGCGCATTGTGACCGAACAATGCCGCGCGTTCACGGAAGGCGAACACTCCGGGATCAGTAGGCAATGGCTTCAATGGTGGGAGATTGATTCTCGCCTGCAGCGCCACTCGGGACCAGCGATAGGTTTTGGCCATCGAGAGGAGCACGCGTTGATTCCAGCGTGTGCCCCCGAGCAATCCTGTCCTCACGAAATCGTTGTCGAGTGTGGGAGCCGTCAGAATGAAGGGACTGTACGTCAAGATCGGCCTGATCAAAGGTACGGGTGTCGGGGTCATCGCCACGTCGAAGGTCGTCCGGTTGTTCTTCGGATCAGACGTCACCCTGAGGACCTGTTTCACCTTCTCGTCGGCCGGATCGCTCCCCGCCACAATGAGCACGATATCCCCGGCCTTCACGAACGAAGCCAGGCCCGGCACCGTGACCTGCTCAAGATCCGTGAGCACAGGATGAGGCTGGGTCAGCCGTGGTTGCAGACTGTTCCAATCCACGTGTGCCGAGAGGTCCTCGATGGTCTCGTACATCTGTGCGGTCTCGCCTGGTCTTGGAACACTCTGCACTCTGGTGCCCTTCGGCACCAGGACCTCGCGCGGACCTGACGGCGTCGGCGGGAGAGGCGCCCCCGGTAAGGAAGTCACACCAGTGTCCTCGACGGTAAAGGCGAGAAACGTACTCGCGGCCACGCCGGGCCGCGGCTCATACCCGATCAACCGCGCCTGCTCAAGCAGCGATTGCCGCTCAGTGGCCGTCAAGAGATAGGATTCGTTGGCCAGACGCTCTTGGTAGAAGGTCAGGATATCCAGGACCGTGGCCCAGACATCGATCAACCCGATGGAAAAATCGTCGTCGCGGCGTGTCCGTAGCAACTGCAAGGCCGGACTTCCCGCTGTCGACAATCGTGCCAACATGCCGGCTTTGAACGATCCATGCGTGCCGACTCGATATCCGATCGCTGAGAGACCGGGGCGATTCGTGACCTCGATCGGAGTCATCAGGGTCAGCCCCTCGCAACATCCGCATGAGTTCAGATCCGGTTCGAGTTGCCCGTTCATAGACCACCCTCGAGCATCAGCCGAAAGACGCCTCGGTCCGGGAAGTTCGGATCGTTATCGCACCGCGCAATCTCCAGGCGGCCCAGGGGGAGATACCCTTGCGTCAGCGCGTCCCCACCGGAATTGTCCAGACGCTGAAACTGTGTGATGATCACCGAGCGTACCCCGGCGACCTCCTGCGCCGCGGCATACAATGGGCTGAGATACACAGGCCGGCCGAACGAAAAGTTGTCCGGATGGAAGAGTCCGCGTCGTCCGTCCGGCAAAATCCGATTGCTGAAGACTGCCAGCAGCGCGCGCTGCACGTCGCTTCGGAAATAGCCGGGCTCCACCGAAACGCGCATGCCGATTTCGAGCGCCACCAGTCTCGGATTGTCGATTTCGATGTCCTGCCCGGCTAAACGATAGGACTCCAACCTGTTCCGCAGATCGGTTTCGTAGGCAGGATCGACTCGTGCCCCGCCCAAGCGATCGACCGTCACGAAAACGGTATGCCAACTTCCCGTCCACCGAAGCGTGGCCGCTGCCTGCTGCACCAGCGGGTCCCGCTCGGTCATCTCCGCATAATCATCCATCGTCACTGCGCGATCCTGGGTGCGAAAGGCCATAGGCGTGTTTCGGCGGATTTCTTCGAGACTCTCCGGTTCCCTCCCACCGAACGCCGGCAATGGATTCGTCACACCGGCGACATGAGGATTGTCCGTTACGACGTGCCCCAACGTGTCGGCGCCGATGTTTCCTCGGGTCCCATTTCCGATGCGATAGACGACTTGAAACAAACTTCCCGGCTCCGGCCGACGCCCGTACCGGCCGTCCCCGAATCGGAGCGAAGCCGTCCCATCCTGCTCCATTTCCACGACATAGTCCGGCCGGCTGAGACTGCCCGTGAGGAGGTCTCGGACGATCATCCATTCCGTCTGCACTGAATTGAAGGTGCTCACCAGCGATCCGATCGCCGGGAGAACGGTTTCCCGCTCATAGGTCATGGCCGCATGTGCAGAACGAAGCTGGTCCGTCTCGTCGAGATACGGAAAAGGGGCGGCATGCGTGAGCGGACGACTGCGCAGGACGGGTTGATAGCGAGGTGGAATAAGCTGTCGGATATCGGAACTTGGCGGCGTTCTATCGTCAGGCAATGCGGACGACTCGCGAGCCGGGACGCGAGTCAACCGCGGCATCGGCACCGGATCAAGCTTCTCCGGCGTCTCCACCGTCTTTCCGTGATCCGCCAGGACAATGTTTCCCAATGCCACACTGACGTCCTCCACATCGTCCTCCCCATGCTCTTGATCTGTCTTGGCGGAGAGGCACAGCAGGAACGGGAGCGCATCCTCGGGATGCCATTCGATCTCGGAGATCGGCTCCTGAGTGAGCGGGTCTACCCCAATGGCCGCATCCGTCATCAACCGCACAACATGGCGACGAGCGGGATCTGCATCTTCCTTCAAACCGGTCAACGGACCCTTGACTTCTTTGAAGATCAGCACACCCCCTTTACGGAGATTCGGGAGGTGCAGGAGAAGGGTGGCTCTCGTAGCGCCGGCCGGGAGACAACATTGCTTGTTGCCCCACGTATAGAATTTCATCTCCGCATGGTCTTTGAAGAGTTGAATAGCTTCCATCATTTCGAACACGATCGGTTGCAGGGCCAGTGCGGCTTGTTCCGCATTGGATCTCGGTGCAAGGACTGCGTCCTGTCCGCGAACAGCGGTCAATAGCCTGGTCGGTCCCTGAGGTCCTCGGGCCGGCAAGCTCACGTCGTCGCTGCCCGGTCGCAGCTGGATCTGCGCCCAGACGCGCGCGTTACATCCCTCGAACGGCAGATAGCCTACCAGGCGGGCATGTCGCCGGACGGACAGGCGGCGACGGGCCGTCCCGAAATAGGCCTCGGTAGCCACTGCATCCTGCTCGTAACTCAAGTGATCTGCGACATTAGCCAGGAGCTCGACGAGCGCAATACCGAGATCAGCCGGGGACCGTTCCGTCCACTCAGGGACCAGGAGCGCGAGACGATCCAGCATGACCTGCCGGAAACTCGCATAGTCCTTGGCCAAATAGTTGATATCGGGTTTCGGCAAAGGGTCTGCCGGACACTGGTCTTCCGTTCGGCAATCGAGATCGCTCGGACAGGCCACCTTGAAGGAGAACGACAGGGTCGCAAGTTGCGGGTCGAATCCGGCCAGCGGATCGACCTCTCCCGGTCCGGCAACCAACCGCAGCCGATATTGTGAGAAGTCTCCAGGCTGATCGACCTGAACGGTGAGCACATCGCCCGCGACCGTCACCTGCAGCACGCGAATGTCCGTGATGCGTACCCCACCGGCAATCACCAAATTTGCCGCCGTGAGTGGGGCCACCGGCACAGCAGGGATTCCGTTCGGTTGACCAGGCAATGGATGAATGAAATGTACTTGTAGCGTGGTCTGGTCCGGGGTCGCGACCTCGAGAAAATCCATCCCGTTCAAAACCGGCTTTCCGTCGCTTCCGACCTTCGTCCGCACGAGTGTTCGACGAAGATCCACCTCACTGTGAATTTGCGTCACCGGGCTCATAGTGTTTTTACCAGCTCTACCATTTTGCGTTCCTGGGTCTGTCTCAGGAGATATCGCACGCTCACGTGAAGGGCCGCGTCTTCACGACGCACCTCTACACCTTCCACCGTCACGATCTCGCTCAGCCATTGCTGCAAGGCCGCGTGGACGCTCACCTGTGTGGCCACAGCCAACGCATCGCTATTGGGAGCAAACACAAGTTGCATCAGTCCACTCCCGAACGTGGGGCGATTGACCCGTTCGCCCGGAGCCGTAAACAAGACCTGCTCGATCAGATCGCGCACATGATCCGCCTCGCCGGTCATCGCCGTGCGCCCGCTGCCGTCAAATTGAAAGGGGTAGTCCAGTGCCATGAACGTTACATCCCTGTGACCCGTGTTTGCGTGGACGCGATCAGCAACGGCGTCCCATTCGGCGCGCACATGGATTGACTGTCGAACAGAACGACGGGAACTCCTCCCACCAAGATGCGAGTGGAAGCCGTAAGCCATTGCCCCATGACACAAGGGCTCAGCACACCGCTTACGTTGAACGGACAGCCGGCCACCGTGTATGGCGCCGCCTGCGTCGTCACCGGTTGGCCGCTGACCAGCACACGAGGATTCGGGGAAGTCGGCATGGCCTGTCCGCCATGCGCGCACAATACAGTCGCCCCGAGATGAACTACAAAGCCTGGCATCGATCAGCCTCCCCAGCTACGCCCTGTCTCTGCTCCATTGCACAGGCCTCACAGCACGGTCAGTGCTCCGTTATTGATGTTGACCGGCGTACCGGTAATCGTGATCGCAGGGCCGCTCATCATAATCGAGGCTCCTTTGCCGTTGGTGATCGTCACCCCGACATCGTTCATGAGAATCATGGCCCCGGTCGTGGTCTTGAGCATGATGCCTCCCGTCGGTCCCGGCACGTCGCTCAACAACAAGGTATTTTGTCCGGTCGTTTGAATCACGATGTTCTGTCCCGGCGGAGGTGGCGGCGGCGCCAGAGCCAAAGCAGGCACTTCCGCTGCGATTCCCCAAAAACACCCGACCCAGATGGGATAGTCCGGTTCGCCCTGTTCGAATTCGACCCACACGCCAGCCCCGACTTGCGGCAGCACGAACATTCCCTGCTGTTTCCCGGCGATCGGCACGCAGGGCATGGCCCAACTGGACAACGACAGGCCCAACACGTCAGGCACCATGACTTGGATGCGACCAAGTTGCATGGGGTCAAGGTTGTTCACGACTGTTCCTCGATACTTGCCGTAGAACTTTTCGCCCACATCGCCTTGTTGGGCATCAACCGCACTGTCGAATTCATTCATACGGGTACCTCTGGAAGAGTTGAGATCAGGCCATTGCGCGACAGCGTAAAGTTCTGTTTGTACTCGCCGCGCTTGATCTGGTGCGTCACGCTGGTGACATAGTGCAATCCGTCGAAAGCCAACCCCGCCCCCCGCACACCGACCAGCTTCCGTGCCCTGAGCGCCCGTCCGTAACGCAGGACGTCCAGGCTGCCTGTCCCTTTGACGGCATCCGATGATTTTGCCGCTTTCGCCACCCCGATCAAGAGCGCCTCGACGGGGGAATACTTTGCCATGCCGCGAACCGGTTTGGTCTGCATCGGGATGGGTGGAATCAATCCGAGCGGTGGATTCAGAGGGGTGATGTCCAACACCGGAATGGGAATGATCGCCTTCGTTTCTTTGTTCTGGATGTAGATGATGGGCAGCGTCCGTTGCTCGGTGTCGAATGTGAAACTCATAGATTCGACATTGGTGTGGGCATCCAGGTTGATGTTCAACGCCGGTTGCGGCACGCCCACCTTGATCTCCGGTCCCCAGTAGGCCAGGCTCGTCCCGACCGCCGGTCCCGGTTCCATGTAGAACACATAGCCGACGCGCTTCGCCAACCATCGGATGTAATTCAGATCGGTTCCCCGCTGGTTCGGTATCCGTTCAACGGGAATCGGCACGTCGATCAGGATGCTGGGGATCACCAGCGGAATGACGCCGAAGGGAAGGTATTTGGCCAACATCAATGCCACCCTCGCTTCCGCAGGCATCGCCGGATAGGGGATATTGAATTCGAGATAGTCCATGACCGCCGTAAGGTCTTTGCCTTTGACGATGAGGGTTGTGTGCGCCGCGTCCGTTCCGGGCTTGATCTCGTGCTGCGTCATCACTCCATCTATCAACACCTCCGTTGTCCCGTTGATGACGACGGCAATAACGACTCGTATCAATGGAATCGGCGAGCCGGCGGATAACAAGAAGATCGTGTGCAACGGCGAGCGCGTGCTCAGTACAAAGGTAAGCTCAAACCCGTTCATCTTGTCGTCGGTGCTGGAGATCACCTGCACGTTGGTGAGGGCGTCCAGCACCTCCTGAGAGACCGGGATCGGCACAGCCGGCCCGATCAACAAACTGACATGGATTCCTTTAAGCACCCGTGACTCCTCTTATCCCTTCGGGGAGCGTGATGCGGATCCGACAGCCGACCTCCTCAATCAGATCCCCCGGTCGCATGACGCCGTTCGCGTCGCAAAGACGCCAAAACAATTCAGGGTCCCCGAAATACCTTGCCGCCAAGTGATCCAGCCGCTCCCCCTGTATCAGGGTGTGTTCTTGCAGCACCGTCAATTGCTCAGGGGGTGGAATAAACCGTCGTCGCACATAGCTCACCATGGTGCCGTCAGGCATGGTATGCACCGCCGTAGGCAGGCCGTGATAGCGACTGCTCGGTGGGAAAAGGACGGTATTCAGCGGTGCCGCCTGCAGCAACATTTGCAATGGATCAGTCATGGAATTGCTCCTATACCGAGCACGTTCAACGATCCGCCTTGGTTCTGGGCAGCCAATTGTTCCTTTACTTGCAGGTAACTCATAAAGAGCGTGCCCGCCTTATGGCTGAAGCCGACATCGTCCACCGTCAGTACACGCATGCCTAAGCTGACTTTTGCGCGGATAGGGTTGAGCGCCGGATCGAAGGCCTCTTCCGTCACGCTGAATTCCGTCAGCCGCACCGGCACCACGCGTGTTTTGCTCCAGACAAACAGGGTGAGCGGAGTTTCCATCGGCGCAATCTCCAGCTTGCCGGCTTGGGCCAGACGATTATTGGCCAGCAATTGACCGCTGGTCGGGTACACGATTGTCTCCAGCGCAGCCAGCTGCGGATGGATTCCAACGGTGGTCGCTTTGGCTTCGGCAAACTCCAACTGATCGGTTGCATCGAGTTCTGCCTCCACCTTGATTGTCTCGACCGGCGGACCTTTCAAGCGCAGCGCCTCCGACCGGTCACCGCCCTCCGTCCCCACACCCTTGATCTGAAACGATCGACTGAGCGAGTCGGGGTTATATTGCAGCGCGATGATCCGTTGCACCATGGCCGTCTCGGGATCGATCAGAACTAGCCCGCCTTTTAGGAGCTTTGGTGAGTTAGGAAACGTCGTCATTGCATGCCCTTGCTATTGCTTCTTGCACGTAGTGGGTGGATCTTTCGGCTCGTTACCGGCCTTTCCATTCACTTCCTCGCGCCGCTTCAGGAGCGCAGCCTTCTTGGATTCGGAATCGGTCTGTTCATCCGCCGAGAGGCAATAGAAATAACCGAGTGCCGCATCGATGAGAGCGAGACGCGTGGAATAAGACATTCGACCTGTACCGGGCTTCTCCTCAGCCAACGCCTCGTTGTAGAAGGCCTGAAACTCACGCTTGTTCTTGTTTTGCCCACCTGCAAGTCCTCCGCGATACTGGTTGATGTGATCCAGTTCATGTCCGACCTGAAGGACGCGCCGTGCGAAGGAGTCCACATGTGTCACGAAGTATGTCCCGACGGCAATATTCCCTTTGGTCGTGGCGCCCGACCCAACCGACTGAGTTTCCAACCCCGAGCCGGCTCGTTTGTCATCGAACACGACCGTCTCTATCTTTGAGGCCTCGCCTGGGTAATATTGCGTGATGATGTCGTTCACAAGCTGGACAGCGCGCTTGTCGATACCGACAGAGGCGTCTTTCGCCTTCTCAATAATGGCTTTCGCCTTCGCGTCCAGTGGGTTCTTCTTGCCCTGTCGCTGGAGGAACCCACCCGGAGCAGGGCGAGGGGAAATGCCTCCCTCCTGCTGAACTACATGCGCCAACTCATGCGCAAGCAGGAACCGGCTTTCCGCTGTCCCCGTTGAAAGTTGACCGGAACCAAAGGCGATGTGTGTCCCAACCGTATAGGCCAAAGCCTGAACACTCTCCGCCGACTCAACCGCCCTTGCGTCCGTGTGCACCCGTACCCGACTGAAATCGTGACCAAATCTTGGTTCGAAAAACGCGCGTGTCGCAGCATCGAGCGGTTGGCCGGGGGAGCCCAGCACGTCATGCACGATCGGCGGCGCCTCGGCCACTCCGACGCCTCCAGTGGTTGCTCGGCGCTGGACAAGCGGCGCCCCTACAGCACGGTCCTGCCTGTTCACCTCGGCGTCCGGCATCTGCATCACCTGCTCAGCGACCCGATCGGCTTCCTGCTCGTACTCATCGCCTGGTTCGCTGATGTGCAACTTGGTTTGCAGCGGTTTGCCCGGCAGTTGTTTCTGCTGACACTTCGCGCACGTCTCTGTCATTCCCACCACCTCTCCACAGGCGCATTTGCGCTGAGGAATTCCTCTTGACACAGGCGTGAAGGAGGGCGTCGGCGTGGCTTGCACCTGTGTTTGTAATCGCGTATTCATCAACTCAATCCTTCGTGCACGGCCTGAACTTAAATCAAGCTGATTCTGATCCTCATTCGTTCGAAGCTGTCCACCCCGTAGTCGCCACAGAGGCGATATGGGGATTCATGTTCAAGATTGAACTCGCGACTCTTTGGGTTTTCCGTTCTCCTTACCAATCAATTCACTCCAACCTCTAAGCTTCTCATCAAAAGGAACACTTCCCTTCCGGTCGCGATCCTGGCGTAACTTCTTGACACTAGGAAAGTAGCCTGTCCTCTTTCCTTTTTCCTCGATCAAGAAAATTGCTGCCCTTTGATTTCTCCATTTTTCTTACCGATCAATTCACTCCAATCCCTTCACATCCCATCCAAAATGGACTCTCACTTTCCCAGTCGCTGGCATAACCCCTTGACTCTAGGAAGGCAGCCTGTCCCTTTTTCTATCCCCCTCTCGCTCAGCAGGTCAGCGAAGAAAATCATGGTCTTTCTCAGAGCATTCGTACGCTATTCTCTGTAGGGAGATCCTGTTGTGCCTTCGATGCTCTTGATGCCAAGCTCCGTAAAGGTTTTGTTGCGAACTTGGTCCCAACATTTCGTTACGCCTAGTTTCCAATTGGCATCGATCAGGCGCCTGCCTTCTTCTGTCGCAGGCTTGAGCGGCTTATCGAGGAGAAACGAAGACAGGACCCAGTGCATCATGTCCGGGTCGCCATGAAATGCTTGCGCCGTCTCTGTGCCATCGGCCGACATCGCAACGGTAAACGTCACGGTGACGAGCGAAGTGCCGATGCGCATGGTGCGCACCACCGGCACATCAGCGATCTTGCGGTTCAAGTTCTTTTGACGGGCGCGGTCGGGAACGCCGGGCATGACGGCAACGTCGGGTGATTTGATCCAGCGGAACGGATTCTCCACGGGAGGGGGATTGGCCTCGATCCGTCCACCCCCGAGAAGTATCCGCCCCTCCGTTTCGAATCCGTAGTCCGCGATCCCGACTTTGCCGGGATCGCTTGGGCCACCGACCTTCTTGCCTTTTTTGCTCGCTTTCTCTGCCAGGAGCGTGTTCGTCCACAGATCCACCACTTCGCGTTCCTGGTTGAGTTTAATATAGCTGATCTGAGCGGAGTCCTGTACCATGCGGCGAAATGCGGAGGCGGCAGCACGGACTTGCACAACGTCGCCCACGATGGCGGAGCGGACTTTTTTGACCGCGGTGTCTTTGCTCATCCGCAAGGATTGCATATACTTCTGGCAGAACTCGACGGCGTCGATCAGATCGTCGTTGCTGAACAATGCCACCGCGCCGTTCGCCGCTCCCGCGGCGCCCCAGATGATGGCGTTGGCGGCGATCTTGGGCAGCGCGACACCGAGCGCGCCTGCGGCAGCGTTCGTGACCAGGCTCAGAGCAAATATCACGTTGGAGGAAACCGCAGGATCACTCTTGTCGAGGATCGTCTGCATGCCGTTTACGGCATCGAGCTTGTGGTCGAGAATGCCGGAGTTGGCCTCTTTGTTGAGGCCGCCATAGATGTCGCCGACGATTTCGCGGCACTGTTCCACAGTCTTATCGGCGAATTCTGGCAGGATGTCGGTCGCTATGGCGGGTGCGTCCGATCCACCCTGGACGCCGGTGTCTTTGCCAGGCTTGATCCCGGTATCTTTTGTGCCGGTTGACGCTTTCGGATCCTCGGCGGCTGAGCCGCCCTGCGGCGATGGGCTGAGCCCGGAGGTTTTGACCTGCAGGATGGTCTTACCTTGGACCTGCTTCAGCCCCGCCTGTATATCCTTGTCGTCCGCCGCAGGAAGGTAGGTGCCCCGCGTCAACGTGTAAGTGCTGGTCTTCTGATCCGATTCTGTGAATCGGTAGACGTAGTAGAAGCTGCCCATGTCGGAAAAGAAGGGCCCGACATAGAAGGCAGTTGGTGACATCGCTGCGGCTTTCCAGTCTTTGCTGGTAAAGAGAACCAGACCCTCAGCGAGCTTTCCCAATTTCTGGGCACCTACGGCGTACGCGATCACGTTCGACTCTTCCGGATACGGGGCGGCGACAGTTTTGCTTCCGGCGCTCCCTTCCCCTCCGTCGGGGAAGCGTTGCAAAAAAGCAGTGGAAGCGGTAGAGATAATAACAGGGGACAGAACACGTTTTTCATTGCTTTCACCACTACGATTTCCTTCTGAACCCATCTGCTGCATCACGTGCGTCAATTCATGCGCCAAGAGTCGCCGGCCTTTCGATGGCCCTGAGATATATTGCCCGTTGCCGAATACGATATCTGTACCGACTGTGTAGGCATGGGCGTTCACCGCTCGCGCCGAGTCGTCCGCCTTCCCGTCGGTATGCACGCGCACCCGACTGAAGTCATGTCCGAATCGGGGCTCGAAGAAGGCTCGCGTGTCGGCGCCGAGTGGTTGACCCTGCGAGCTCAACGCCTCATGCACGCTCGGCGGCGCCTCCATTAAACCGGTTCCGCCACCGGACGCCCGGCGTTGCACCAATGGGCTCCAGCTTGGACCGCGCGGCCCGCTTATCTCGGTCTCCGGCATCCGCATGACCTGCTCCGCCACACGATCGGCTTCCTGCTCGTACTGATCGCCCGGTTCATTGATCCGCAATTTGGTCTGCAAGGGCTTTCCTACCAGCTTCTTCTTCTGACAGTCCTGACAGGCACCGGTGAGTCCCGCTGAGCCACCGCAGGCGCACTGACGCTGAAGCCCCAATGAAGACCTTACACTCGTGATCGATAACGGAGCCGCAACCGTGGTCTGTGTCGCTGCCGCTCGAGCACTCATCTTGGCAGACTCCCGTAGATGGTACGGGCAACCAACTCTCCTGTGGATCGAGCACAGCCCGACCGCCGCACCTGAACCTTGCCGGCATCAAGAGCCTCCACATTCACCGATTCCGCCCCACGCCAACGTGCTATATCACCGGCAACGAGGTGCGCCAGAGTTTCCCTCAACGACTCAGCGACCTGACGCCCCTCCGACTGCGTGAATCCGGTTAGAACCAACTCATCGATCTCGATTTCGTAGGACTGGGGACTGAGTGCTGAGGACTGAGCGGAGACTGGAGCATGAGCGTCTTCCGGTTCGGCCCCCAGTCCTCCTCGCTCATGCCGCATCATGCCCACCGCGCGATCTCCGCTTCGGTCAGCGGTTTCTCCAACTTGGCATACTCGCCCCGCGCCGCCTGCAAAAGCTGCCGCATGGTCACCGCCTCTCCTGCATCGGCAGCCAGGAACGTCGCATTCATGGCAATGTTACGAATATGGCCGCCGGAGACGTTAAGGCGCGCCAACCGCTCCCAATCCAGCCTCTCCGTCGGTACGGCCTTCGGAAAAATGCGCCGCCAGATTTCGGCGCGCTGAGCAGGGTCCGGGAATGGAAACTGAACCACGAAGCGAATCCGGCGAAGAAAGGCCGGGTCTAAGGCTCCCTTCATATTGGTCGTCAGGATCGCCAGCCCTCGATAGGCCTCCATGCGTTGAAGCAGATAGCTCACTTCCACATTGGCATATCGATCGTGACTGTCCTTGACCTCGCTCCGCTTGCCGAAGAGCGCGTCTGCTTCATCAAAAAGCAGAATAGCGGCGGCGCCTTCCGCCGCATCGAACACCTTGCGCAAGTTCTTTTCCGTCTCGCCGATGTATTTGCTGACTACTTGGCTGAGATCGATGCGATAGAGATCGAGGCGAAGGGTGTGCGCCAATACTTCCGCGGCCATGGTCTTGCCGGTTCCGCTTGCGCCCGCGAAGAGGGCGCTGATCCCCAGCCCGCGCGATTCCTTCGCGGCAAATCCCCAGGTCTCGTACACCTGGTGGCGGTGTCGCACATGCATCGTGATTTCCCGCAAGGTCTGCCGCTGAGTCTCCGGAAGCACCAGATCGTCCCACGTCGCAGAAGGCTCGATCCGCTGCGCCAATTCATCGAGACGCGGCCGAGCTTGCCTTCGGCAGATCTCCCACAGCCGATCTGCTTGCTCTTGCCCGCCAGGGGGTTGCCCGTCCCGTTCTCCATCCATGGAACTCAAGGCAACACCGGCCGCCTGGATGGCGGAGGCACTGACGTGGAACTGCCGGCTCACCGATTCGACAGCCCCATTCAAGGCCAGATCCAATCGGCCAAGAACCTCCGTCCACAATTGTCGGCGCTCCTGCTGAGAAGGGGGTTCCACCTCTAAGGTAAGACACCGAGCATGTCCCACGCCCCGATGCTCGCGGACACTCAGAATCAGAGGTGCGCTGAGACCATCGAGGAATGCAGTAAGCACCCGCTCCCGACCGACTTCGACGGCATCCGTCCCTTCTTGTTCGATCAGCAGAATGCTCCGTGTCAGCACCGCCTCTCTAGTCCACAGACGCGAAACCATATCCAATTCTTGTGGCGCCGCTGGTAACGAAGAAGCCGCAAGGCGATAGAGGAGACAGCCCATGGCCTCTGAAACGGCAACAGCGACCTGCCGCTTCGTGAGTCCGTCATCACCGCACAGCTGGACATGCGGCCGTCTCCGCTCAGGGTTCGGCTGGGAGAAGAGAGCAACGATTCGGTCGACCAAGAGCTGATGAGCGGGAATCTAACTGTGCGGACTTTCAGACTCGATGACATCCACAAGGCCGACGAGCCGTTCGTCGACATACGAGAGGCCGGTCAGGTAGTGCAGAATGCGCTCATCGATCCGCAGTTGGCTCGTCATGAGTGTGTCGCCCTGGCCTACTTCGAGCAGCCGCCAGCGGCGCAGGGGCGCGGTCGGAAGGACCGCACTCCAATGGGCTTGGGGCAACAGCGCCAAGGCCAAGCCAAAGGTCGGATACGCTCGACGGGGGTCGCCCTGGGCCGCCGTGCAAGCGGATGCGAACCCCGCCTCGAGTTCCATCCCTGCGACCAGGAGCAGAACATCCCGTTCGAAAGCCGACAGTCCGAAACTCACACACAACGCATCCAAGGCAGCGGGCTCAGCAGTATGGTGAACTTCGGATTCCCGCAGATCTTCGCCTGGTTCATGGGCCTCCACCGCGTTGTGACCGGATCGAGACGCCACATACACAGCAATCGCAGCACGAACACGAGCCACCTCGGTCATAAGGCGGCGCTGATTCAGTTCGTGCCAGGTCCTGGTCGTCGCCTCAGCCGTGTGCATTACGTCACCGTCACCCGATGGTTGAAGAATTCAGGCGGAGTCGCCGCCCGATTCACGACCTCACTATCAACTCCGTCCACCCGCAGCCGGACCAGATATGTTCCTGGTGCGGCGGCACGGATCACGAAGGAGACCGTATCGGTCTGATTGGTCTTCGGCTGAGCGGTAACCTCTAGGTCGCCCAATATCAAAGCCACGCGCTGCGTCGGTTGTACATCCGGTCGCACGGCTAGTGTGATGGTCGCATCGCCGTTCCCATCGCGCGCGAAGGAAGCCGGCAACGCAGTCGCAATCTGAGGCGCCAACGCCAGTGTGAGTTCATTGGTCGTGCGTCGAAACGTATCCCCCGGACGCTGGACCAGAACGGCAAGAGAGTACAGTCCGGCAGGCAACGTCGCAGGCTGATTCGGGATGGTCGTCTCCAGTCGTGTTGCAGTACTCCCGGCGGTGATGGGAAGCTCGATCGGCTGGGCCAACCGCGAACCGGTCAGGCGGACTGCTACATTGGTCCCGTCGAGTTTGTGCCCTTGCACAACGAGGGTATCACCCAAATGCGCGCTCGCTCGTTGTTGAGGCGGTGTTACCAAACTCAATGTCGGGAACGGTGGGTCGAGATTTGCCGCCGCCACGGGTCCTCGTGGCTCTCGTGTGACCGGATCAACCGGACCGACCGTCAGAACGGGAAGTGCCGACTTGGCGGGTCGCTGCGATTCGATCATCACCACTGAGACGTGATAGGCAGCGGTGGGTCGATAGCGAGCCTGTAATGCCGTTCACAGTTTCGACATCTCTTCGCTGTTGAGTGCCGTGGCGACAATCTTGATCTGCTCAACCTGGTCGGCCAACTCGGAAGCGGACAATGCCTGGAGCGCCGGCGGCAGGATCGCTCCATTAACGGGAGAAGGCTGTAGAGCCGTACGAATGGACTGCCTGGTCAGCACAGGGGTTTCATGCAACAGCTGCATCGCATAGCCGAGCAACACTTCCGCGTGCAGATCTTCGGCGCCATAGGCCGTCAGCAAATAGTGCAGATCGAGAGCCAACGGCGGATTGGTCAATCGTCCCCCTTGCTCGTCTCGGGACGGCAGGCCGATGTTGCGCCAACCGACATTCGGCGCCACTTGATACAGAAAAAGATTGAGTTGATTGCCTTCTTGCACGCCGGGTGCAAAGACCCGATCGGGCGGCAACGCGCTGACCGTCACGTTGCTCCCGACCGCCCCTGTGACGTTGTGATCAATGAGGCCGTTGTTCAGCAGATCCTTCAGCACTGCCGTCACCGCAGCTATGGCCAGAGCATTCCCCATCAAGCTTCCTGAGAACGACGCCTCAAGTACTGATCTAGCGATACCGACGATCGCGGAGATTCGACGAGCTTCTTGTTTGGAGCCGGAACCAGCGGCTCGACTGCACGCACCTCGATCCGACCGATACGAATCTGGACGACCGGCGCCCTTGCTTCGGTCGGCGGCACAATCATCTCCCCATGCACCGGCTGGAACGAAACTTCGTGCAAGGTCGGCTGAAGAGAATCGTTTAATACGTCCTGGTGCCTCACCGACAGCGGATGGCTCTGCTGGGTGGCCGGCTGAACCTCGCGACTCCTCATCACAGGGAGGACTTCCGATCGTGGCGCTAGAGGAGTAGTGCTGGACTCACGACGATCCGACACAACTGTGTCCGGTCGAGGTACAGAGGACACTCGTTTCGCCGCTTCTTCCTGAGAGACATCGTGAGTTGATCGAACGGGATCTACCTGTGTCTTCCTGGCAATTTCACCCTCATCGCTTTTCTCGTCGAAGATTCCGGGTTGATTCTGTCGTCTCTTCTTGATCGATTCGCGCCCTGACTCACTCGAAAGACTTGCATCCGTCTGTCTACTTCGTTCAATGTCGCCCTCAGCATGCGAGGTATCCGTCTCTATCGGAGAAGTCCACGCCGAGCGATCTTGGAACGATCGCTCTTGCGTAGATTCCGCAAACTCCGCTACAGCGTTCTGCCGGACGAATTCATATCGAGATGCTGGGCGAGGACTGAGGCCGCTCAGTTCTCCTAGGCTCCGCATCACAAGATGTTTCAGGTAACGACTCATCCTCCCACCATTTCCAGATAGATGCGCCGCCGCCTCGCACTGAGTGTAAGAATCTCCGATTCCGTCCAACCATAGGCCGACGCCAGCACATGCACCTCTCTCAACAATCGCCTGGCTGCCGTCTGCATTTCATTCCAGAAGAAGGAGAGGATGTCGAACACCTCAGCCCAATGATGTTCACACCCAGAACACTGGATGGCGAGTTGCACATCACCATGCGGATCGGCTTCCGCGATGCGCGAGTCGATCAGCGCGCACACATCCTCAGGGAGGTCGTCCGCTTCGCAAGGCTCCCCTCGGTGCTCCGCGCGGAGGATGCAGCGCCGCAACAACCTCCGGAGCCCTTCCGCCGGATCGTCGGTGATCACAATCGTCTCGACATCTCGAACAGCCGGAACGGCGGCTTGCACGACAAAGTCTCCCGACGCGATCAGCAAAGGCTCACGGGCCGTCTCCTCGCTCGGCGCCGCCTGCGTCCTATCGGGAAAGATCGAGCGCACATCGAGACTCACCTCGACCAGCTCTCGACAGGCCGGACAGGTGACGACGCTCTCGACTGCTCCTCCAAATGTGCGTGCGCGTATCTGTGCCAGCAGGGCGTCCCGCTCCCCGATGCTGAGCGATTTCACGCGCTCGCGCGAGTAGTCGGAGCAGGCGACCGTCAGCAGAAGCGCCGCGCGCCCAGCGGGTGACAGGTCCTCGCCCTGATCCAAGATTTCGAGCAGTTCGTGTGCCGCGAGTCCGCGCATGATCCTCTATGTCGACAGCGACAGCTCCGCCGGTTCGGAAACGTCCTGATCCCGTTCCCAACCCTCGTTCTCGAGCTTGATGGTTTGAATCGCCACGGCATTCGCATTCGCATCCAGATCGGGTTGAGCCTGAAACTCGGACACCCAGCAGCGAAATACCTTATAGGCAAAGGCAAGCTGGCCTGCTTCGTTGTACATTTCGATGATGATGTCTTTGCGGAAATCCTTGAGGGACACTTCCCGCCCCAAACCGGACTCGAAGTTCCACACCTTGTTGGCCCACTTTTCGAACTCCAAGTCATGCGTGACGCCCCGCTCCAAAGTGACGGCCTCGTACTTCGTTCGCCCCGGTGACTTGCGGCCGGTGCTGGGATCACCGCCTTCCCGATGCTCCACGACCTCCGTCGTGCGCTTGAGCGCGCCGACCTTGCTGACACCGGCGACATACCGGCCATCCCACTTCACGCGGAATTTGAAATTCTTGTAAGGATCAAACCTCTGCGCATTGACGCTGAACTGAGCCATCGCTGATCCTCCTTATGCCTGTATCTGACCGGCCATTTGCTGAAGCTTGATGATCACGAATTCCGCCGGCTTGAGCGGGGCGAACCCCACCACGATGTTGACGATCCCAAGATTGATATCCGCCTGGGTCGTGGTCTCCTTGTCGCATTTCACGAAGTACGCTTCTTGTGGGGTTTGTCCCTGAAATGCGCCCTGCCTGAACAGGTTGTGCATGAAGGCGCCGATATTGAGGCGGATCTGCGCCCAGAGCGGCGCATCGTTCGGCTCGAACACCACCCACTGGGTGCCGCGATAGAGACTTTCCTCGATGAAGAGCGCAAGACGGCGAACCGGCACATACTTCCACTCCGAGGCAAATCGGTCGTCACCTTGCAACGTGCGTGCGCCCCACACCAGCGGCCCGGCAGGCGCCATCACACGCAAACAATTGATTCCCAGCGGATTCAACTCCCCGTTCTCAGGGTCGTTCAGCGGCACACTGAGGCCCGGCACGCCGACCAAGGTCGCTTCCAGACCTGCGGGGGCCTTCCACACACCTCGTTGCGCATCGGTTCTGGCAAAGATCCCGGCGACCGCGCCGCAAGGGACGAACTCCTCAAGCTGGTTCTCTTTAAGCGCATTGGGCTGACGGAGACGTGGAAAGTAGAGCGTGGCGTTCTTGCTGGTTGTGCCTAAACCGGCTATGCCGGATTTGGCTTGATCCTTCGTTGTCCATTCGGACGGAGGATCCACCAGCAACATGGCCCGTCTGCGCTCGCAGTACAGCGCCGCTTCCGAAATGAGGCTCGTGTCCACATTGCCGCCTGCGAGGTAGGGGGGGACGCACAACAGGTTGAAGAGATCGGCCTTTGCGAGGGCGTACAACCCGTTCTTGTTGGTTTCAGCGTTCGCGGGCGTGAAATCGTCGGCTTTGGTCAGCGCTGCGCCGTCCGAGGCTTCGCCGGCGGCTACTACTTTATAGTTCGTCGCCGGTTGATTGTCCTCCCATGGATCGTTGCCGGCAGCGGGATCGTTACTTTTCGCGGGACGTGCGGCCGGCAAATTCCCGGTCATGCGTACGAGTTGCGATTCGTTGAGCAAGACTTTGTCGATCTGACGCGGATGGCCCGCAGTAATCGAAAGATTGCGGAAACTTTCAATCGCTCCGGTCTCGCCGTCTCGTATAGTGAGGTTGAAGAGGCTGTCGGCAGCCTCGCCAGATTGCAGCGGCCGCGTGGTATGATCCACCCTCACGCGGAGTTTGTTCCCCCAGACGCCGGGATCGGCGGCCTCCAGGCCGAGAGAATCCGCCGTGAGTTCCGCTTGCGCCGGTTTGGCTCCCGTACCGCTTTCGGCATGGTAGAGACGGACGATGATCGCTTGTCCACCGCCGTTTAAATAGAAATCCCGAACGGCAAACCCCAGGCTGCTGCCCACCCACAAGCCGCCGAAGATCCGCTCGAAATCCCCAAAGCTATTGATGGTGATCGGCTCGTTGGTCGGCCCCCTGTGCGCTCGTCCGATGAACGCGGCGATGGAGGTGGCCACGCCGGTGATGGTGCGCACGCCGCTCGGAATCTCCTCGATGTAAACACCTGGATACGTCGGTGATGTCGGCATTGGTTTCCTCCGCTAGACTGTTGGCCTACTCTCACTGCACTGCCCTGGTTCAACCACGCTTTAGCGACGGCCGCCCGTTCGAACTGCTGCGCGAAGCGGCCGGACAATATCTTCCTGATGCAGATCGGCAAACTCTTGCCGCTGTGAGGAGAGCCGTAGGGTCGCGACCATCGTCAGATCCGGAGTGACGGTCAGAATGACTAAATCCGGATATACGGCCAGCAGTTGGCTACAAAGACCGGGATCTTCCGCCTGTTCCCGTGCAAGAATGACTGCGTCGGCGCTCAGTCTGGCGGTCTCTTGAAGGATCTTCATCGGCCCTCGGCAATCCCCCATGACTTCCATGTCGTCCTGGTCTTCCACCAGCCTTCGAATGGCATCAGGCAGCATCACAGGATGATTCGCCAAGAGCACTCTGATCTTGTCCAACGGCCCTCCTCGTCTTACCAGGCCGACACATCCTTCGTCACAACGTTGCAGGATGCCATGGATCTTTAGGATGAATTTGGATCTAGACAAAGAGAAGATAGATCTAGCTCTTTTCTGAAGCGCGGTTCGCAATCGGGAGAGACGCAGAGTGCTTCTCGTCCGTGAGCTGTAGAAGAAAGGCCGGAAAACTAGCAGCGGACTGTGAGGCTCGCGTGGGCTTTGACATGTTTTACCGCGGAATAGCGGTTGTGGAGATGGAGTTTATCGAGGATATTGTGGACATGATTTTTGACGGTAGAAACTTCAATGTGCAGATGAGCCGCGATCTCCTTGTTCGTCAAGCCTTCGTCGATCAGTCTCACGATTTCCGTTTCACGCTTTGTGAGACGGGCTCTCTCGCTGACTTGACGGCTTTCGATCTGACGAGTGAGCGCGGATACTCGATCGAAGGCCAAACTCGCAACTCGTGGTGAGCACAGAGTTTCCCCATTCATGACGGCTCGGATGTTGCCGATGAGATCGTCAAGAGATGAGTCCATCAAGAGATAGCCGGACGCTCCCTCGCCTTCAATACAGGCAAGAATATCTTCTTCTCTGTTCGGGACCCCCACGACGATGGTCTTCATTCTCAGAGAGGAGACATCCACCCGTTCGCTTGGATCAACGTACTGTTGCCGCCGACACAAACCAAAGTCGATGATGAGGAGGTCTGGCCTACAGGCAGCAACGGCTTTCCAGTTCTCTTGATCCAGTCCGGCTGCGCTATGCACGATGGAGATCAGTTGGGTTTGGGCCAAGTAATGTCGCAAACAGTCCCGATAGAGCCCGTCTCTATGAGCAATGGCAATGCGGATATCGTGACAAGGCATCATCGATAGCCCACGTCCAGCAACCCTTCAGAAAGCCTCCTCGCCTTCGGCGAAGATATCCACGGCGTCGCTACTGTGTGAGGATCTGGTCACAAAGACCGTGGCTAACGGCCAAATTGCGGTAGAGGACTCCGGCTTCTTCTGCTGTTAACCTGCGGGAACTGGGTCGAGTCATCAGCACCGTCTCACACAAAGCTACAGAACGGCTTGCGTACAAGTTCTTAATCCAAAGAGTGGGAAATGTAAACCTACTAAATCTCGTGTTTCACAATCTCGTGCGGTACTCCTAATTTCGTCAATCCTGTAGGAGCAGGTTCGATGCTACGTTGCTCTGGCGCACCCAATAATGCCGGCTAGTGTAAGAAACCTGGGAGAGGCTTCACCTGTATCCGATTCGTTGTTACATGAATCTAGAACGATACAGATATACGATGGTTTTATGCGCTCTTGAATTTCGTGAGTTTCGCAAACAGGATGGCGGAGAAGGGAAGAGCCAGTCCGATCACCAATTGCGTGATCAAGAAGGTCGCCGAGCCGGCTGTAGTCAGTCGGTGTCTGAACGGCGCCGGTGCTAAGTATTCGAACTTATCCAAAGCCATGACCGGAAACGCGGCTCCATGATCGTTGCCACACAGCTCTCACAATCAAAAAGAGAGCTGGATACCATTTGACCCGTCGTGCATACCGGACGAGAGCGGCGATGGCCGCTTGGCATCACAGTCACATGATTTAGGACTACAGCAACCCGTTCAATTGCTCGACAGACAATCGTGCTTGCTTGAGAAGGTGAGCAAGTGTGGAACGTTTGAGAGAACGATGAGCCGGAACGGTGACTTTCAACACTTCTGTGGGAAGGCGCTTCTGCAGGCGGATGTGGCTGCCCTTCTGACGGACGATCACCCAGCCATCTCGCTGCAGGGCCCGAAGCACCGCGAGGTACGAGAGGCTCGGGACTTTACTCATACGGCTAGCTCGATCTCCTCAGCCTCGGAGCTCAAGGTCAGATCATCTTCAACCGGCTCCAGGTACAGCTCGATGGCCTCTCGAATGTTCTTGATCGCCTCTTCTTTGCTCTCTCCTTCGCTGATACAGCCAGGAAGGGCAGGAACAAACACGGTGAATCCACCGTCGTCACTTGGTTCCAACACCACTTTAAGTTTCATGGACGCCTCATTCGATGTCTGTGCAAAGCATAACAAACTGGTCAGCGAGGAGGCAATGAGAGGATGAATACACAACCGGCCACGTGAAGTGGACTGTAAATTCTTTCGCGCAACTGTTGGACCAACGATCTATGCGCTCTTGAACTTGGTAAGTTTCGCAAACAGGATGGCGGAGAAGGGAAGAGCCAGTCCGATCACCAATTGCGTGATCAAGAGATCGCCGAGTTGGCTGTAATCGGCTGGAGTCTGGAGAGCACTGGTCGCTTGATCACGTACTGCCCTGCTGATGACGAAGATCTCATTAAGATACTTGGTGCCGAGTTGACTGAATGAAAGGGCAAGATTGGTGAAGGAAGCCATCACGGCAAAGAAGGTGGCTTTCAGATTGGCGGGAGCCGAGTTCGCGATCCAGGCCAGCATCGGAATCATGGAGATCTGCACGAGGGGCGATTCCAGCGCCGTGTCGACCAAGGCGATGAACCTGGCATCGACCACTCCGCCGGTCACTTTTTCCGTCCATTCGTGCACTCCATAGAACATGCCCACGATCGGGAGAGAAAGGATGGTCCCGACGACGGTCAAAAATCCGACCACGTACATGATCGAACGTTCGGCCATAAAGCGCCGAAAGACGAACATGCCCACCAAGGCCAAAATACCGCCGATCAAGGAAAGGACGGACAAGAACTGTTGATCGAACTTCAGGTCATCGATCATCCACCAAGTCGACCCTGGGCCGGGCCCTGGAATCGCACGCAAGGCGAAGATGACCGCAGCGGTGCCGACCAAGGTGAGCCGCTTATCATGCTCCAGTTCCTGAACGAGTTTCGACATCAAGAACAGCACGATGCTCATCGAACCGGCGAACACGATCTCCTCCCGATATGGGAATCCGCCCAATCCCACCGTCAACGTGAAGAGAACAAAGGCAGCACTTCCGCCGAGGATCCACCAATTCGGTTTTGTCGGCTCGGTCTCCACATCACGCACATCCACCATCTGCCGGGCCTGCTCCGGCGAGAATCCTTCCTGAACAAATCGCTGCATCTGCCGTCGCTTGAGCCGCCACGCTAATCCGACCCCCGCCACAGAGACGACCGGGATCACCATGGCCATCAGGTAGATGTTCTTGTACAACCGAACGAGGTCGGCTTGCGGCATTCCTTCCGTCCCACTGAAGACATACACATTGATGAGCGCCACGAGGATCCCACCGCCGACAATTGCAACACGTCCGAGTGTCTGCATCGTGGTATGCATCAACTTGCGCGTTTGATCATCGAATGGGTGTCCCTGATCGTCGACACGAGGGACCGCTTCAACGGTCATGGCGTCCGCAACGACGTCTTGAACGACATACCCGATGGGAGCAAGCAGAACGCTGAGGACGTACCAGATTTCAGCGGGAAAGATCGTCGTCATCGCTTCGCGATTGCCGATCAACAGGGCCATGATCCCGAGGCTGATCGTCAACAGCCCTGCGCCCAACCCAACGAGCCAGCTCTTCCATCGCCACACAAGATCGACCGTGTGGCCGATCGGCATCTTCAAGGCCCAGGGAATCCCCGCCCAAAAACCGAGCGCGGCGAGAAATGCGGCGGAGAGTCCGAGGTAGTCTTTGACGAAGAACGTCCCGACGATACCGGTAAGGCCTGAAATACCGTAGGCGACATAGACCATGAGCGGAGGCAGATAGGACAACCGCATCTCGCGACCGAGAGAAAGAATATTGCGATCAATCCACTGTGCGACGAATGAGAGCATCTCTAGCGCAAGACACGGCCCTTTTCGCACCGCTCGACCAATGCCCGGAGTTGTGCTCGCATGTCGGTCGAAGCGAGATGCACTCGATCGCCATGCCCGGCCAGTACCCATTCAAACGGGTAGTCGAGAAGTTTCCGGATGGACTCAATCAACGTCCATCTTCTCCAAATGAGACGAGTCGGAGCCGCCAATGATTTGCCATGAGAATCCCACCAGAGATGGTCGCCGGTGAAGAGAAATCGCTCCCGGTACAGCAGGGCTATGCATCCGGCTGTATGGCCCGGCACGGGAATGATTTGAAACTCTGCTCCGACTTGAACCGTCTCCTCCCCTCCAATCACCCATTCTGCAGTCGGAGCGGCATCGCTATCCGCCTGATGGATGATGCGCTTCGCGCCGAAATGCGCGGCATACTTGTCCGCATCCGCCACGTCATCCTTGTGTGTCAGAAAGACATGGGCGATCCCTCCCCGTCGCTCAAAGGCTTCAACGAGATGCTTGATGTACCGAGGAGAGTCGATCAGCCAGTTGCCGTCCGGATGTTCAACGAAAAAACTATTCGCTCCGAACGATTTCTCTGAATTGAAACCGCAATAACTCACCCCGTTCTCAATCCGGAGGGGAAAGCTCGCCATGGCTGTTTGCAATCGCGCCTTGTCGCTGTGTTCAGTGCCGATCGAGCCGACGGGACATGCAAGCAAGGCCTGGTACGCTTGATGAGTGTGCAGGTCACGATCCGGCTGGCGGCTGACAGCGGAATAGTCGCCGACTTCTTCGAAGCTCAGCGGCGCCAATTGGCGGCAGGTGTCGCAATTGATGCAGGTCGCATCCACATAGAAATTACCGGGGACGTTGGAATCGAGGCGCTTGTTTCGATCAGCCATCAGAACACTTCCATAGCTCGTTTTTCTCGATCAGCGGCACGCCAGAGGTACCAAGCGGCAGCCGTACGATAGGGTCTCCATCGTTCGCCATATTGTAACAGCTGTTTTGGCGTGGGCATCATGAGCCGTCGGTAGGCTATGCGGAAACCGTTGCGCAGGCCGAAATCATCGACCGGCAACACATCAGGACGCCCCAACTGAAAGATCAGCAGCATTTCGACCGTCCATTGGCCGATGCCTCGGACTTCGATCAGTCTCCTGATAATCGCCTCATCAGCCAATTGCCTGATCGTACGGTTTGTCGGCACAGTCCCGTCCAGGGTCTTTGCTGCCAGATCACGAAGCGCCAAAATCTTCGGTCCCGAGAAACCGGCTTTCCTGACCGATCTCATGTGCATGGCAAGCAGCTCATCCGGACGAGGAAATCTCCGGCCGGGAAAGAGCGCAATAAACCGCTTGAGGATGCTCTCGGCGGCTTTGTCGTGGAGCTGTTGGTAGGCGATCGCGCGAACCAACGACTCGAACGGCGAGCGGCGTCCTTTCGGCTTTAGTGTGAAAGGGCCGATCTCCTCGATCAACCGACGCATGACGGGGTCAACTTTGGAAAGATAGTCGGTCGGTTCAGAATCGAGACGACCCATTACGTCAGCGGAATACGGCTCTTGTTCTGTGCCAGCCAAACGTCGAACGTCTGAAGTTCGGGATTCAAGCTCCTCGCGACGGCAGGGTTGCGTGCTCCACAGAATGCTTCGTTGAAATCGCGCTTGAACTGAAACATGTTGCCGAGGTCGTCGGCGCCCTTGAACCCGAACGCTCGATACTGTTCCGGAGTCATCGCATTGTACCGCACAGGTTGCCCCAAGACCTTGCTCATGGCCGCCGCCATTTCTTGGCCGATCAAATGTTCGCCGGCAATCCCGACTGTCTTTCCGATGTACTCTTGACCTCTCTTGAAAATTCCAAAGGCGCACTTTCCAATGTCCTCGACCGCGATCCCCGGCAGCTTTTTGTCTCCCATGGCCAAGGTGAACAGGAGCGTGCCATCCGGCCCCTTCTTTGGTCCCATGCCGAAGAAGATCAAATTGTCCCAATAAAAGGACGTCAACAGAAATGTCACGGGAAGGCCTAACTTGGTGAACTCCCGCTCTACTTCTCCCTTCGCATCGAAGTGTGGAACTTTGTACTTTCCCATCAATGTCGGCATACGGTTATCCGACAGCGGCACCCATTTGCGTGTATCTTCCAGTGTAGACCAGATGACATGTTTCACGTCCATGGCCTTTGCTGCCTCGGCCTGGTTCTTGGCCTGCGCATATTCTTTTTCTGGGGAACAATGCTCCCAGAAATTGGTCAAACAGAAGACGCCGTACATCCCCACGAAGGCTCGCTTCAAGCCGCCCGCGTCATCCAAGTCGGCAGCAACGACCTCAGCACCAAGCTTGGCGAGAGCCTTGGCTTTGTCCGAATTCACATCCCTGGTCAACGCACGGACAATAAAGGTCTTGTCCGGATCGTTCACGATGGCCCGCACAAGCCCTCCGCCTTGCATGCCGGTTGCCCCCACGACTGCGATGATTTTTTTCTCGGTCATGAGAAATCCTCTCAAGAAAGGGTGTTCAAACGGGGCGGCTACATGACGATACCGCCGCCCACCTGAATCGTCTGCCCCGTGAGCCATCGAGCATCCTCGCTCACGATGAACGCCACAACATCGGCGATATCTTTCGGCACACCGAGCCGTTTCATCGGCGACAACTGAATGCCGATCTGCCGATATTCCTCCGTCATCATCCCGGTATCGGTAAAACCAGGCGAGACGGTATTCACCGTGATCCCCTTTGAAGCCAGTTCTTGAGCCAATCCCTTGGTGTATTGTTCCAGCGCTGCCTTGCTCCCCAGATAAGCCGTGGCTCCGGGAAAGTGGAGATGTGTCCCCCCGGTTGAGATATTCACGATCCGTCCTCCGTCTTTCAGCGCTCTTGCCGCTTCCTGCATGGCAAAGTACGGCCCCTTGGCATTCAAGGCGATCACGCTGTTAAAGTCTTCTTCTGTCGTCTCTTCAAGCGTCTTCGGCATGAATTTCCCGGCGTTGTTCACGAGAATATCCAGCCGGTTGAATTGTTTGACCGTATCGACCACCAGTCGGCGCGCGTCGGACACTTGACTCATGTCCGCTTGGACCGCTAACGCCTTGCCGCCTTTGGCTTGGATCACCGCAACGACCTGCTGAGCTTGTTCCGCACTCTTCGAATAGTTCACCACGGCGATGGCGCCATTGTCCGCCAGGCGTTCTGCAATGGCTCGACCGATTCCGTTGGAGGCCCCGGTCACAATCGCCACTTTTCCGCTCAATGATTTCATCCGCTCCGCTCTCCTTTAACCCTGTTATGCAATGGGATTCTCCCAATGTCCTAAAAATGTCCATTCGTGAATCGGCCGACGATTCCTTGGCCGTAATTCCCGCTCTCGCAGCCGCTCAGGAAGAACGGCTGGATCACCGGGATGACCGACGGCGATCATCGCGACCGGTTCGTAGCCCAAAGGAATCCTGAGATCGACACGCGCCTTCTCCACGTCGAAACCTGCCATCTGATGAGCGGCCAACCCACAGGCCGTCGCCTGCAAGACGAGATTCTCCGCCGCCAACCCTGTATCGTGAAAGGCATGCCGGTTCGGCTTTCCGTCATCCTCGAAATTGATGCTCGCAACCGAGAGGATCAGCACCGGCGCGCGGAAGGCCCATCTCCGGTTCCCCTCGGCCAGACAATCAAACAGCCGCTTCCACTCCGGTTCGTGGTCATATTTACTCGCCATGATAAAGCGCCAAGGCTGTTCGTTATTCGACGAAGGCGCCCAGCGAGCGGCTTCGAAAAGAGTCCGCAATAAGTCGGCGCCTACAGGGCGCTCATCAAAGGCGCGCGGACTCCAACGACGGGCGACCAAGTCATGGACTGGAAATTGAGTGTGCGTGGGCTTCTCCATGGTCACTATCCTTGCTTGGATCCTTGGCCGGTTGCCCATCAGGAGACCATCCGCCGCCGAGCGCTCTGTACAACTGGATGACAGACGCCAAATGGAACCGACGTGTACTGGTCCACGACAGCTCTGCTTGGAATAAGTCTCGTCGGGCAACGAGGACATCCAGATAGTTGGCCAACCCTCCCTTGTAGCGAAGTTCGGCGAGTTTCAACGCCGACTGCAACGCCGTGACCTGTTCCTGTTGTGATGCGCTCTGAGTGCGAGCCGTCCGAACAGCGATGAGCGAATCCTCGACTTCACGAAAGGCCGTCAGCACCGTCTGTTGATACTGTGCCAATGCTTCTTTGCTTTGGGCTTCCACCGTTTCTTGTTCGAAACCCAGTACTTGAGCATTAAAGACAGGGCCGGCCAACGCGGCGCCGAACACGCCGAAGTGGCCCGGGCTTGCAAAGATCGATTGCAATGCGGGATTCGCCATACCGGCCACCCCGGTCAACGTAACTTTAGGGAATCGCGCGGCCTTGGCGGCCCCGATACGGGCGGTGGCGGCCGCCAGCTGTCGTTCGGCAACCAACACATCGGGGCGGCGCTGCAACAGCTCGGACGGCAAGCCTGCGGGAACGTCCGGAACCAGTATCTGTTCGTCTAATGAGCGGCCACGGGCGACGGCAAAGGGTTTGCGTCCCAGCAGCACGCTCAATTGATTCTCGGCTTGAACCATCTGCCGCTGGAGTTCCGCCGCGCGGGCCGCGGCATTCGCTCGTTCCGCTTCAAACTGATCCGCATCCAGTTTCGAGGTCATCCCTTGACGCAACCGTGCCTGAGCGATCCGCACGGACTCTTCCCATGCCCGCACCGTTCGCTCCGCGATGTCGAGCTGGAGGTCGAACTGGAGAATATTGAAGTAGGTTTCGGCAACTGTGCTGACCAGTTGAATCGTCACCGCACGGCGGTTCTCTTCCTTGGACAGCAGGTCGGCGCGAGCCGCCTCGGTGGCTCGTCTGATGCGGCCCCACAGATCCATCTCCCACGACACGTTGCCGAGGAAGTAATAGTCGAACAGATTGGGAAAGCCGGGGACCAAGAACCCGGTGTGGCGGAGAGCCGGCGCGTTCATTGTGGTCGCGATTTGCGGCAAAAAGTCGGTTCGGGCGACCAGGGCCCTCGCCCGAAATTCGTCGATGGTCGCGACGGCGCGCTGGAGGTCCCAATTGTCCTCCAGAGCCGTTCGAATGAGCTGTTGCAGTTGCTCATCACGCAGAAGATCCCACCAGGGCAGATTAGCCAACGAAGGCAGGTCCGATCGACCCTCCGCCATCCGAAACCGATCGTCGATATCGAACCCGGGCCGGGAATAGTTTGGACCCATGGCGCAGGATAGAAGGAAACACGCAAGTCCGATGGCTAAAAGGGTACGCATGTTAGGGCTTCTCCTCCGACATGAGGTTCGACATCGCCCTTTGATCCACGCCTGTTCCCGGGTGCGCCTTATGCCGAGTCATCTTTCTCAGCAACACAAAAAATATCGGCACGAAGAAAATCGCCAAAAAAGTGGCGGCGAACATCCCGCCGAGAACCCCGGTCCCGATCGACTGGCGGCTGGCAGCCCCGGCGCCCGAAGCAATCACCAAGGGGAACATCCCGAAGATGAAGGCCAGTGACGTCATGATGATCGGACGAAACCGCAAACGGGCCGCCTCCACCGCCGCTTCAATGAGAGGTCGCCCCGCTTCATAACGGGTGTTGGCAAATTCGACGATCAGGATGGCATTTTTAGCGGCAAGTCCGATCAACGTCACGAGACCGATCTGGAAATAGATGTCGTTTTCGAACCCTCGAAGCCAGACAGCCGTCAACGCGCCGAACACGGCGAACGGGACGGCGAGAATGACGGCAAACGGCACCACCCAACTCTCGAACTGTGCAGCCAAGACGAGAAAGACCATCAAGAGCCCGATGGCAAAGACTTGGCCCGATTGACCGCTGACCCGACGTTCCTGAAACGAGATATTGCTCCAATCGATGGTATAGCCTTGCGGATCCAGCACTTCCTCCGCGACCCGTTCCAACGCTTCGAGTGCTTGACCTGAACTGAAGCCAGGGGCAGCGGCGCCCAGCAACAGCGCCGTATTGTACCCATTGAAGTGATTCACAGGGTCCGGCCCGCTCTGATACCTCGGCGTCACGACGGTATCGAGCGGGATCATATTGACATCCCTCGCGCTTCGAGCACGCACATAGATTTTCGAGAGGTCCTGAGGCGTCGACCGGTACTCGGCGTCCGCTTCCGTCTGCACGTGATACACCCGCCCGAATTTGACGAAGTCGTTAATGTAATAATTGCCGAAGTACGCTTGCAGCGTATCGAAGACATCCGAAATCGGAATGCCCAACGACTTCGCCCGTTCTCGATTCACGTCGGCATAGAGCCTGGGCGAGGAGACACGAAAATTCGTCCCGACGCGCCCGATCGCCGGTTCTTTTTTCGCCCGCTCGACGAATTGCTGCGCCACCATGGCGAATTTATTAAAATCGCCGCCGCTCGGATCTTGAATCTGCGCCGAGAAGCCGCCGACGGCGCCCACTCCGCGAATCGAGGGCGCGTTGAATGCAAGGAGCAGCGCTTCCGGAATTTTTGCAAACTCCCCATAGGCGGCGCCGATCAGCGCTTTCACATGGTTCTGAGGCTCCGGACGTTCATCCCATAACACCAGCGGGACAAACATCGTCGCACTGTTCGGCCCTCTGGTGCCGAACACGAAATTCTGTCCGACCAAGGCATCGGTTGAATGAACCGCCGGAATCGGCTGAAAAAACCGCTCGACCCGTTCGAGAACCGCCTCCGTCCGCTGCGTCGATGCGCCGTCCGGCAGTTGTGTGATGACGATGAAGTAGCCTTGATCTTCCTCCGGCAGAAAACTACCCGGCAACTTCTGGTAGAGTCCGATGGATACGACGACGAGCAACGCGAAGACCGCCATGACACGAAGCGGCCTCACGACGAGAGCGGCGATCGACCTCGTATATCCGGATTGCGTCCGGCTGAACACACGATCAAAAAGCTCCCAGAACCGACTCCTTCTCTCATGCCTCGCCGTCAGGACGACGCCGCAGAGCGCGGGGCTCAGCGTCAATGCCACAAATCCGGACACGGTAACGGAAATTGCAATCGTCGCCGCAAATTGCTTGTAGAGGGCCCCGGTGATCCCCCCGATGAACCCGACGGGGGCAAAGACGGATACCAAGACCAACACGATCGCGATGATCGGCTCGGTCACCTCGCTCATCGCCCTCTTGGCCGCCTCTTTGGGAGGAAGTCGATCCTCCCGCATATGTCGCTCAACGTTCTCCACCACTACGATGGCGTCGTCCACCACAATCCCGATCGCCAGAACCATCCCAAACAAGGTGATCGTATTGATGGAGAAACCGAGGGCATAGAGCCCGATGAAGGTGCCGATCAAGGAGACGGGCACGGCAACAGTGGGAATGATGGTCGCTCGCCAGGTCTGCAGGAACAGATACACGACGAACACCACCAGCACCATCGCTTCCATCAATGTCTTGACCACTTCCTTGATCGAGACTTCGATGAAACGCGTCGTATCGTATGGGGAGTCATACGACACGCCAGAAGGAAAATTCTGGGCCAGCTCATCCATCTTCGCTCTCGTGCGGCGCACTGCATCGAGCGCATTCGCTCCGGGAGACAAGAATGTCAGGATGAACGTCGTCGGTTTGCCGTTCTGCCGGCCTTCCAGACCATAGGCCTGGGCGCCCAGTTCAATGCGCGCCACATCCCTGAGCCTCACAAGCGAGCCGTCCGGCAGCGCCCGCACGATCAAATCTTCGAAGTCCTTCACTTCCGTAAGACGGCCTTTTGCAATGATCGGGATCGTCAGTTCGGTTCCCTTGGGCGCCGGTTCCCTCCCGATCGTTCCAGAGGGATTATCGCGATTCTGTTCACGGATGATCGCGATGACATCACTCGGGACAAGGTTCAATTTTGCCATCAGCAGCGGATTGAGGATGATCCGCATACTATAGTTTTGCTGCCCGAACACCACGACATCCCCTACGCCTTTGAGGCGCTTCAACTCATCGACAAGCCGGAGCGTGGCATAGTTCGAGAGGAAGACGGAGTCGTGCCGTGGATCGGTCGAATTGAGTGCAATGACGAACACGAGATCGGGAGACATCTTCTTGACGGAGATGCCCTGACGAACCACTTCCGGAGGAAGCTGCGGCTCGGCGAGCTTTTCACGGTTCTGCGTTTGAACCTGAGCGATGTCCGGGTTTGTGCCGATCTCAAATGTCAGCTTGATCGTGACGTGGCCGTCGTTACTGCTGGACGATTCGTAATACAGCAGATTATCGACGCCCGGGAGCTGGACCTCAATTGGACGGGCGACCCCTTCAGCCGCGACTTCTGCGCTGGCGCCGAGATAGTCCGCGTCGATCTGCACCACCGGCGGGGTGATTTCCGGGAATTGCGCGATCGGAAGAAACTGCGCGGAGAGCAGCCCCATGACGACCAAGACAACCGAGATGACCGACGCAAGAATCGGCCGATCGATAAAAACATTCGAGATCACAAATGGTCCTTAATGGGAAATGTTGGTGGAATTTTCCGTATTCGCCGCAACCCAGGGAACGGCCTTCACGGGCTCACCGGGGCCGATCTTCATCAACCCGTTCACGACCACCCGATCGCCCGCATGCAGACCTCTGTCGATGATCCACTGGCTTCCTTTCCAATCAGAAGCCGTCACTTCTCGAATCTCAACCTTCTCGTCCGGGTTGACCACATAGACAAAGGGGCCTTGTGGACCTTGCATCACGGCTCGTTGGGGAATGAGGACCGCGTCTGTTTTTGTATCACCGGTGAATCGGACCTTCACAAATTGTCCGGGCAGAAGGGTACGATTGGGATTGGAGAATGTGACTCGTATTTGACGTGAGCTGGTTTCCGTTCGCAAACCTGGTTCCAACAGATCAAGAACCCCTTCTTCTGGATAGACCGTGCCGTCCATGAACGTCAGCCGACCTCGTAACTTGTAGTCTCCTGGATGGGTAATTCTCTTCGCCTCAATGTCCCGCCGCCGTTGTAGGATGAACAGCTCGGGAACGTTCACCACTACGTACATCGGATCGACTCGATGGATCATGGTCAGCAGATCGGTCTGAGCCGAGACCAACCGTCCTTCATAGTAACGGCTGCGCTCGATAATCCCGCTGATGGGGGCCGTGATGAGAGTGTTATCCAGATCAAATTGAGCCTTGATGAGGTCGGCGTGTGCGCCTTCCAGCGCAGCGTTGGACGACAGTTGCTCGGCAACGGCATCGTCGACGTCCTTCTGACTCACCGCCTGCTCGGCAAGCAACGGTTTCACTCGAGCCAGGTCCTGTTTGGCTTGGACCACGCGAGCCTCCGCCTGCGCAATCTTGGCCTTGGCGCTGGCAACCGCCGCCTTGAAGGGAATGGGCTCAATCTGATACAGGCGGTCTCCTTTCTTCACGTCGCGTCCTTCCGGATATAAGACCGCCTTTAAAATCCCCGTCACTTGCGGGCGGATCTCCACCGGGCGAGACGCTTCGGCCTGACCGATAAACTCCGGTTCATCGGGGACGGTCTGTGTCTGCACAGTGACGACCTCCACTTGGGACACCGGCTGCACAGGCATCGAATCGGCTTCTTGTCTACAAGCGGCTGAAACTGCCATGGCCACAAAGGCAAGCCCCACTACGACATACCTCATAGACTGATGATCCTTCCCCATACCACCCATCCTACTTTCCTACTTTGCAACCATCACAAGGTTTCCGCTGCAAGACAAACGTGCCATTCTACTCGGACAGATGAGACGGCGGCAAGTCTGGACAAACACAGATTGCCGGCGCCATGACAATGATGAATCATCGACATTCGCGTTCATCAATCCTCACATCAGCTCGTCGCGATTCTTTCTGAAGGTCCGCCCGGCTCGTTTCTTCTGATTTCTTCGACGACACACCTGGTTAAACAGCCGGAGGCCCGCAGGTCCGCTCCCTGTCTCCACAGACAAGCCAACAGCGTCTTGCCGTCGGCATCGATGTAGGTGACATCAGCCAGATTGATCACGACATGATGGTGTTCGCTCGCAGACAGCGCATGCCAACTGGCCTGGAGTTCCTCCACCCAAGGGCCCGCCAATCGCCCTTCGAGCACAAGCGTGAGAGAATCTAGTTTTGCGTCGCGTTGACTGGTGATCTTCAACATATTCGTCGGACGCCTCGTCGCCACATCACCTGTTTCAAGCCAATACCGCCATCACAATCACCGCCACCACATTCAACAGGAAAAGAATGATCAGCCACATGAGGCCCTCCTTTCAGGAACACTGAGGCCACCGCAACCTTATCGCTGTCTATTTATATTCAGTTCGTTTCCTGATCTCCCATCAGAACAACCGCACCACTTGAGCGACCGGCCTCATCGGATAGTGAGAAGCTCATTCGCGCTCCTGAAGCCAACGGGCGATAACACCATCCAACGCCCACTTCCCTCCGCCGAGGATTACCAGGGCAGCGCTCATAGCGATCACGAGTAGATGATATTCAAAACCTTCCCCCTGCTGCTGACCGAACCAATTCATGAAAAACCCATGCGGCCAGTGCACGGTCGCAATCGCGCCCAACATGATGACGATGAAGCTCGCCGCCGTGAACCTCGTCAGAAATCCAACGACCAATCCCAGACTGCCGAGGGACTCTCCGATGATGAGAAGGAACGCCACCAGCCAGGGGAGCCCCGCTTTCTGGGTGAAAAACCCCATCGTCCCTTCGAAACCGTTTCCGCCAAACCAGCCCAATAACTTTTGCGCGCCATGCGCGAACATCACGCCCCCAAGCCCGACTCGAAGAATGAGACCGGCCCATGAATCATCTGTTTTGAAGAATGCGGTCATGACACTCTCCCCATCAGCTCGCTCAGCCCTGAGTTCGTTGTCGCGCACTTCCGTGCTGCAATTGTCGATTCCGCAGAATAACCGGATCGATAATTTCCCCGCATTGCACACACCGTCGGAGCGACACGTCGGCTTCGCTGCTTCCACGCATGGAATCAAAACTCTGTTCCACAACCATGAGTCCCGTGCACCTGGAACAACGCATGCGATCAGAGATAGCGCCCCGTTCCAATCGATTGCGCACAGTCCGCTCGTTCTTCGTCAACTCAACCGCTGTCGCCATGATCGACCTCCCTGTGTAAGGGTTCATACATCCGATATGGCAACTTATATTCCAGCAGAACGCGAGGCGGCGGATACCATCCAAGTCGAGGAATTAATTGGGAAGAGGCATTGCGGAACGGAGATTCTATCGTTTCGGAGACGATGCGACTCTGCCGAGCTTACGGCACAGTGCCGAGTGATCGGCGAACTTCGCTTCTGCCCTCTTAAAAAACCCACATCCCTCAAAACCATCCAAAGCCGTCTTCCAACAAGAAACTGGATGAGAGCATCTTCATGACATGTTCATGATCGGTTCATGTCCGGTCGCTATCCTGTACCTAAACTTTTGGAATGGTTGAGCCACGATGAGCCTATTGAGTCTATTTCAGAATTCAGCAGACGATCACACCAGCAAAAGACTTGCCTCTGAAAGGAGTCAGTCCGTTGCGGCTCTATTCCAAAGAGGAAGATTGCGAGCGCCGCTCGTCTTCGATGTCATGGTCGGGTCTATTCTGTTACCTACCGAGATTTATTCACATTGTGTAGGAAGGAGATCTAGACATGGCATCAACTCGTACTGCCGGCAAACAGGGATACGATATTTCTCAGTGGTATGACTCAAGGCCGGCCAAGATCGGTTGGCTCGCGATGCTGGGAATCATAACGTTCTGGCTCTTGTACCAGCGGGCCTATGGCTATTCGCACGGCTTGGACTCCATGACACCTGAGTTCGACTCAGTGTGGATGGGGTTGTGGCGATTCAACATCCTGGCCAACGCGACCTTTTTTGCAGTCGCAATCGGGTGGATCTGGATCACGCGCGACCGCAACCTGGCCAATTTGGACCCGAAACTGGAATTGAAACGGTATTTTTACTGGTTGGGCTGGTTGGCCTGTTACGTGTTCGGCGTGTACTTCGCCGGCAGCTTGACGCTGGAGCAAGATGCAGCCTGGCATCAAGTGATCATCCGGGACACGAGCTTTACAGCCAGCCACATCGTGGCGTTCTATGGCACGTTCCCGCTGTACATCACATGCGGCGTGGCGAGCTACCTCTATGCGCAGACACGGCTGCCCTTGTATGCGCAAGCGACATCATTCCCATTAGTGGCGGCGGTGGTTGGGCCGATGTTCATCCTGCCGAACGTGGGGTTGAACGAGTGGGGGCATGCGTTCTGGTTCGTCGACGAGATGTTCGCGGCTCCGCTCCACTGGGGCTTCGTTGCGTTAGGTTGGTGTGGGCTGTTCGGCGCCGCTGGAGGCGTGGCGGCGCAGACGGTCTCGCGCATGTCGAACCTGGCGGACGTGATCTGGAACGCTGCGTCCAAGAGCATCCTCGATCCATTTTCCAGCCAGATCGCTACGTCAAGTGAGCGTAGCGGCTACTGATAGGCGATGTCTTAGACGACGGCCTGGGACCCATTGGAAGGATCCCAACCCAGTTCATGGAGCAGGAACCCCGTGGTTGTGAAGCCATGGGGTTCCTGCTAAACAGGCGAAAGCTCCCCCTGGTATCTATCGCAAGCCTGGGCGACCAATCCAGCGTCGCGCTGCCGAATAGCCGGCGCGGCGTCTGAATCACTTTATACAGGCAAGTGATCAAGAAGATTAGAGGGACGAGAAATACCGAGTTTCTGCATCTTGGACTGGAGAGTGGTTCGCTTAACCCCTAGTCGAGCCGCAGCGCCGGCAGGACCGCCGACCACCCACCTTGTTTCATCCAGCACACGCAGGATTTGCTCACGCTCAATCTCTTCAAGCGTTGCTGTCTCGACGGTGGCCGGACGCCTCCCCATCTGAAGTTCATTGATCGGCATCTGCAGATCGGTCCCTTGGGTAAGAATGACGGAACGCTCGACCAGATTCTCCAACTCGCGAATATTGCCGGGCCACGCATAGCGCGAGAGCGCCTCAAGGGCCTCGGCAGACACGGTTTGGATATTTTTTTTCATGCGAACGGCGTAATGCTGCGTGAAATAGCGTACGAGGATCGGAATGTCCTCTCGTCGTTCGCGCAAAGGAGGCAAGGTGACCGGGAAGACGTTGAGGCGATAGTATAGGTCGCTCCGAAACTGCTTCGCCTCCACCAAACTCTTGAGGTCTCGGTTTGTGGCGGCCACCAGACGCACATCAACGCGAAGGGTCTTTGTACTGCCCAACCGTTCGAATTCCTGCTCCTGCAACACTCGAAGCAACTTGGACTGTAACTCCAGCGGGATTTCCCCTACTTCGTCGAGAAAGATGGTGCCTTTATCGGCCAGTTCGAATCGGCCGGCCTTCTGAGCAATCGCGCCGGTGAAGGCCCCGCGCTCATGTCCAAAGAGTTCGCTTTCCAACAGACCGGTCGGAATAGCGGCGCAGTTCAGCTTGACGAACGTACGCTCTTTGCGGCCGCTGAGTCGATGGATAGCCCGGGCGATGAGTTCCTTTCCGGTGCCCGTTTCTCCCTGAATCAACACAGTCGAATCGGTCGGAGCCACGATCTCAACCTGCTTGAGCACCTGCTTCAAGGCGTTGCTGTCACCGATGATATCCTCGAATCCGTGCTCGATGCGAAGCTCTTCTTCGAGGTACAGCTTCTCTTTCGCCAGCTTATCTTTGAGTTCGGCAATCTGTTGAAATGCCAACGCGTTCTCCACCGCGACAGCCACTTGTTTGGCGACTTGCTGGAGAAACTCAAGGTCGGCGTCGCTATAGGCCGCCTTTTGCAAGCTTAAGAATCCCATGGCGCCCAACCGCTGCACCGCCGTCGTCAGTGGAACAAAACAAAACGAGTTCGTGTTGTCCTCCGTCATGAACTGAATAACCTTCGGCCAGCGACGCTCCTCTGCAAGATCCGGCACGACGATTGGTCGCTGCGTTTGCCACACCAATCCTGAGGGACAATCATCAATCAAAACTTCATGGCCCCCGACAAGATCAGCCGGCACATTGGCCTGGATGGTTTGGAGACGCATGATTTTTTTCGCGGGATCATAGAGGGACAGGTCCACATAGTTGACCCGTACGACGCGAGGAAGGCGTTGTGCGAGCTCTCGAAAGAGATCGTCGAGATCGCGATGCGAGGAGATGGCTTGCGCCACTTCCAACAACGCTTGATATCGCTCCGTCAAAGTCTCGCAGGAGGGCATGGATGACTGACCCATCCGCCAAGTATGATCCATCGACTCACGACAGCTCAAGAGGCCGTCTGGGCTAACCTGCGAGGGTGCGAGCACGTACCATCACAGTGTCCGGTGCGTCCCGTCGCAAAAGGGCGGGGTCTTTGTGTGCTTGCACTGGCACAACGCGACTTCCTTTTTTTCATCTACGGTGAACTCAAGCGGTTCAAATCCGGTTCCCTGATGAGACCCATCACAGAACGGTTGATCCCGCGAGCGCCCACAGGCGCACCAGTAGTAGGTTCCCGGTTCCAACGTAATCACGGCCGGCTCCTTGGCTGCAATGCGTGGCTGTCCCATAGATATTCCTCCCTCTGGATGGTTGAGATGAGATCGCGCGGCTGAGTATATCCTCTTCGTAGAGAATCTCGCACGTCCTCTTGCTAGAGATTAACTGCTCGTTATATAAGTTTGACCTCATGCCGCAAGCTGGGCTTCGGCGAGTTTCATCATTGAAAGGATATGATATGAAGAATAGCCTTTTCATAGCTGGTGTGATCGGAATCGTTCTGACCCTGGGTCATGTCACGGCATCTTCGGTGGATGCGAAGATCGTTGACGCAGGCGACTCCAGTTCGAGTTGGATCGGAACCGGCGAATTCATGGAACTTGGAAATGGAGGACAGGTGGTCAATGGAATTGTCAAAGGTGTCTTGATCGCCCGTCATAAGGACGCAGGCAAGATGATTGTCCATTCATCCAAACTGACTTGTCCGGTGCGTGTGAACCTTAACCGAACGAAGGACTCTCAAGCAATCGAAGGACTTTGCACACTCGTGGCACACGAAGGCAAAGATATCGCTTTCGCGCATTGGAAATGCTCAGGGAATTTAAAAGAGTGTGAAGGCGAGTTTACATTTACCGGCGGGTTTGGAGGATGGGCCGGAATTTCAGGAACCACTCCTTTTCAGACCAGTATCATTTTCGAGCAGCAGGAAGGGAAAACCGGTCAAGCGATCGGGTATGCAGTCTGGCCGAATCTGACCTATACGTTGCCCTAGGGCAATCACCACCTATTCCTCTCACTGTTTTCTGGCAGTCCGACGGGAGGAGCTTCCATCGAACCATGGGGAGCTCCTCCGGGAAGACCCCGTCTCGACACATGTCTGTTTGATCGGTAACCCGACCCGGTTGCTTTGCCGACAGGAGTCCTCAACGAAACTTCCCCACATTCCTTCCATCTTTTTTCGAGGCTTTTTTCATCGTCACACCCTGGCGATATTATTCACGTCCTTTATGATATTTTTATTCCCTGGTCTTGTGGTCCTGATTGTTATTGCAACCTGTGCTCGTCTGCAGATTGCCTATGTACATACAGATCCGATGCAGGTAGTCTTCCGCTTAACCCATCTGACATTTGAGGAATGGCTCATGGTCGTGCTGGTGGGAGCCTTCGTCTTTACGTTTGCCGAAGTCGAGAAGGCGATCATTCGGCACTTCACCAGAAGGGCCGTTCATCGGGCGTCCGTCTGACCGAGCGATCGGTCGATTTCGTCCTTGTAAGGAGGGAATCTAAACCATGAAGGCAATCATCGCAGCAACCGATTTTTCTGATGAGGCTCGGTACGCTGCGGAGCGCGCCGCCATCATTGCCGAGGAACAGCAGGCGCATCTCAGTCTGTTACATGTGATGAGCAGGTCGGCCTTGAGCGATGTACGAAAATTATTCCAGACACCGACTGATGTGGAAGCCAAGCTGATCGATGATGCCGGACGCATGCTGAGCGAAATAGCCGCAGACATCGAGTCGAAGACAGGGTTGACGGGGAGTACCGACGTCAAGATCGGCCAAGCACTGACTGAAATCCTGTCGGCGACCGAATCCGCGGATCTGCTTGTCTTGGGCGCTCATGGTGGGAACTCCCTGCACGATCTGATTCTCGGCACGACGGCAGAACACCTGCTCAGCAAGTGCAAGCGACCGATGCTTGTCGCGAAGCGCCCTCCGAAGACACGATATCAGCGTGTGCTCTTGCCGGTCGACTTCTCCCCATACTCCGCCTCCGCCTTGACAATGGCGCGCCGGCTCGCGCCCAACGCCCGCATGACGATCCTTCACGTGTTCAACCTTCCATTTGAGGGGAGACTCCGTATTGTCGGCGCGTCGGAGGACGACATCCGCCAATACCGCCAAGAGGAACAGCGATCCGCAGAGAGGAAGATGTGGGAGCTGATCCGTGAATCCCATGTCGATTCGGATCGGGTTTCGTACGCGGTTGAAGGCGGCGGTCCCTCTCCTGTGATTTTGGCCAAAGCGGAGGAACTCTCGTCCGACCTCATCGTGATGGGCAAACACGGTCAATCCTGGATCGAAGACTTGTTCCTTGGGAGCACCACACATCATGTCCTCGCCCGTTCGGAATGTGACGTGCTTGTTGTCCAAAAACGGGTCTAGCACCGCCGTCTTCCCTCCATGACGTTGCCGATCATCATTCTGCTTCCCTTGCTCGCCGGAACTGCCGCGACGCTGCTCGCGCAGCGTCGCAGTTTCTCCGCCGCCGCATGGGCTGCCGCCCTGCCGACCGCCGCAAGCCTTGCGCTGCTCACCCATCAAGCGCCGGCCATCCTGTCAGGCGAACGACTCCTCCAGACATGGCGGTGGCTGCCCGACCACGGGCTCAATTTTTCGTTCCGGCTGGACGGGCTGGGTCTCATGTTTGGGCTGCTGATTCTTGGTATTGGATTGCTCGTCATTCTCTACGCGCGTTATTACCTGTCCGCGCAGGACCGCATCGGTAGATTTTATGCCCTGCTCATGCTGTTCATGACTTCGATGCTGGGTATCGTGTTTTCCGAGAACGCCCTTCTGCTCCTGATGTTCTGGGAGCTGACGAGCCTCTCGTCCTTCCTGTTGATCGGCTTCTGGACCCACAGCCCTCTGGCTCGACAGGGCGCGCGCATGGCCTTCGCCGTCACCGGCGGCGGCGGACTCGCCCTGCTTGCCGGGATGTTGATCATCGGCAACATCGCGGGAAGTTTCGAGTTGTCCGCCTGGTTTACGGCGCGGGAGACGATCCGCAATCATCCTCAGTTCAATGTCGCGCTCGGGTTGATCCTGCTGGGCGCGTTTACGAAATCGGCGCAGTTTCCGTTTCACTTCTGGCTGCCCGCGGCGATGGCAGCGCCTACGCCGGTGTCCGCCTATCTGCATTCCGCCACAATGGTGAAGGCGGGGGTGTTCCTGCTCGCGAGACTCTACCCCTTGCTGGGTGGAAATCCCGTGTTCGAGTATGTGACGACCACCGTCGGCCTGACGACGATGGTGTTCGGCGCCTATGTGGCGATGTTCAGACACGATCTGAAAGGATTACTCGCCTATTCGACCATCAGCCATCTGGGCCTCATTATGTTCCTGCTGGGTCTCGACACACCGATCTCCTCGCTGGCCGCCGTGTTTCATGTCGGCAACCATGCGACTTTCAAAGCGTCGCTGTTCATGGCGGCCGGCATCATCGATCATGAGTGCGGAACCCGCGACATGCGGCGGCTGGGCGGCCTCTGGCGTCAGATGCCGCAGACGGCACTGCTGGCCATCGTGGCGGCGTCGGCGATGGCCGGTGTACCCTTATTCAATGGGTTTCTCTCCAAGGAAATGTTCTTCGCCGAGGCGCTCGATCTCCATGACCTGCTGTTGCTAGAGGACATCGCTCCGGTCGCCGTCATGCTCGGCGCGATGTTCAGCGTCGCCTACTCCGTGCGGTTCATCCACGATGTGTTCTTCGACGAACCGCATAACCTTCCTCATCAGCCGCACAAACCACCCCGCTATATGAAGGTCCCGGCCGAAATTCTGGCGGTCGTTTGTATCGCGGTCGGCGTGCTGCCCGGCTACACCGTCGCTCCATTGGTGGACACGGCGGCGAGGGCGGTGGTGGGAGACGCCCTGCCGGACTATCGCATCGCGCTGTGGCACGGGTTCTCACTGCCGCTGGTCATGAGTGCGGTCGCACTCGTCGGCGGCACAGCTATCTACTGGCTGCTGCGTCATCGCTATGATCTGCACCTGCACGTGCCGGTGCACTACACGGGACGATTGCTCTTTCAGCACGCATACGACGGCATGATCGCCCTTGCGGCCCGATTCACGAACCGACTGCACAACGGCTCGCTCCAGCGCTCCCTTACGCTTGTCATTGCAACGTTCCTCGGACTCGGGGCATGGCCGTTCCTGGAACATGGGCTTGACGTTGGGGAAGTGATGCCTTCAGCACCGGCGCCGCTAGGCGTCGTCGTGTGGGGAGCGGCGACGGCCGGCGCGCTCGGAGCCGTTTGGTTCCATCACACAAGGGTCGTTGCCCTTGTACTGGCTGGTGTCGTCGGGCTTGCCGCATCGATTGCCTTTGCCTATTTCTCGGCTCCTGACCTCTCGTTGACCCAGTTGGCCATCGAAGTCGTAACCACCCTGTTGATGCTCATGGCATTGGCGCTTCTGCCGCAATCGACGCCGCGGGAATCGACGCGCCGGCGCAAGGCGCGCGATGGAGTCTTGGCAGTCGCCGCGGGCGCCGGGGTGGCGGTGTTGTCATGGGCCGTCTTGACAAGGGATCAAGAATCCATCGCATGGTTTTTTCTTGAGAATAGCCTGCCGCGCGGTGGAGGCCACAATGTCGTCAATGTGCTTCTCGTTGATTTCCGCGGCTTCGATACGTTCGGAGAGATTATCGTCCTCGGCATTGCGGCCATCTGCACGTGGATGCTGCTGGATGGGCTATGGGGCGAGGGGCAGGCCGAGAGGCCGAACCTCGTCGCCGACCGTACGATTTTTACCGTGGCGGCACGGGTATTGCTGCCTTTTGCACTGCTCGTGGCGCTCCACATGTTCCTGCGAGGGCACGACCTCCCAGGGGGCGGATTTGTCGCGGGACTTATCGCCGCGCTCGCGCTGATCATGCAGTACATGGGCGAAAGCCTGAGGCGCATGCTCGCTCATATCCGGATCGACTTCTGGCTTTTGATCGGAGGCGGCGTGGTGATTGCCGGCTTGACCGGCCTCGCGAGCGTGGTGGCCGGCTTATCTTTCCTCACGAGTGGCACGCGCCACCCCGTTGTGCCGCTCCTCGGCGAGATCCCCATTGTCAGCGCGATGGGGTTCGACCTCGGCGTCTTCATGGCGGTACTCGGCTCCACGCTTCTGATCCTGACCTCCATCGGACAAGTTCGCCGCAAGACGCCGATGACAGGGGAGGACGGACAATGGAATTCATAATGGCGGTTGGAATCGGGATCGTGACGGCCTGCGCCGTCTATCTCCTTCTCCGGGGGCGGACGTTCTCAATGGTGCTGGGATTGTCGATGTTGTCCACGGCCGGCAATCTTTTTATTTTCTCCATGGGACGCCTTCGACCAGGGGCTTCGCCCATCGTGGCGGCCGGCGCAGAGAGCTATGCTGATCCGGTGCCTCAGGCTCTGGTATTGACGGCCATCGTGATCGGATTCGGCATGACCGGTTTCATCATGGCGCTCGCGATACGCATGCGCCATCAGACCGGGAGCGATCATGTGGACGGCCTCGAGCCGATGCCGGAACGCAGGCCGGAGCACGGCCCATGACCCATTTGCCGGCAGTTCCGATCATTGTGCCCGCGCTGGCGGCGGCGCTTCTGCTGATCTTGCACCGCGCGCCGATCGTAATGAAACGTGCGATCGGCATGGGAGCGACGGTGATCTTCGCCGTTGCGGCGCTCGCGATTTTCGAGGAGACGCGGTCCGGAGCGCCGCTCGTCTACCGGCTGGGCGATTGGCCGCCGCCGTTCGGCATCGTGCTGGTCGCAGATCATCTCTCCGCCTTCATGCTGCTCTTGACGGCGTCGCTCGCGCTTGCGGTGCTGCTCTATGCCGTGCAGGGGTGGGATGCCCGAGGAAAATTGTTTCACCCGCTCTTTCTCTTCCAGGTGATGGGTCTGAACGGCGCCTTTCTCACGGGAGACTTGTTCAATTTATTTGTCTTCTTCGAAGTCCTCTTGATCGCGTCGTATGGGCTCGCGCTGGAAGGCTTGGAAGTCGAGCGGCTGCGTGCCGTGCTTCACTATGCCGTGATCAACATTGCGGCCTCCAGCGTATTTCTGATCGCCGTCAGCTTACTGTACGGCGTCACGGGAACGCTCAACATGGCACATCTGGCTGAACGTATTGCGGAAGTACGGGCCGAAGACGTGGGGCTCGTGCGGGCCGCCGGCTTGTTGTTGCTCGGCGTATTTGCCGTCAAAGCCGCTGCTTTTCCCCTCTATTTCTGGTTGCCTGCCGCCTATTCCCATGCGCCTGCGCCGGTTGCGGCGCTGTTCGCCATCATGACAAAGGTCGGCATCTATGCAATCATCCGTGTCACGACGCTGATCTTTCCCGGTGGCGAAGGCGCCGGCATGGAATTGACTTCCCCATGGCTCATGCCGGTTGCGTTGATCACGCTGGCATTGGGAACCGTGGGCGCACTCGGCGCCCAGCGCCTTGCCGGCATGACGGCGTATCTCACCATTGCGTCGGTCGGCACGATTCTGACCGGCGTGGCGAACGGTGGAAGCAAGGGTCTGGCCGCCGCGCTCTATTACCTGGCGCATTCCACGCTCGTCATTGCCGTGCTCTTTCTCGTTTCCGATCTGCTGGGGCGCAGCCGCGGAGCTGCGGCAGACCAGCTCCATCCTGGGCCGCCGCTGCGGCAGGCAGCGCCGCTGGGTCTGGCCTTTCTATTTGCCGGCGCGACCGTGGCCGGGATCCCGCCGTCATCGGGATTCCTAGGGAAACTCATAATCTTACAGAGTACGATGAATGGGCTGAGCGTCGTCCTGATATGGACCGTCATTCTGGTGACGAGCGCACTGACCTTGGTTACCTGCTCGCGCGCGGGCAGCATCGTGCTGTGGAATTATGTTGAACCGGATCAGCCTACCCGTGACCGGCCTCCTCGCGCAGGCGAATGGACCGCGCTCGCCGGGCTGGCCGGATGCAGCATGTTGCTGGTCGTCTTCGCGGCGCCGGTGACGCGCTATACCGGCGAAGTGGGGATGCAACTGACCTCCCGCGGAAACTATATCGAAGCCGTCCTCGGATCCGGGCACGATGATCTTGTCCGTCCGCAGGCGGTGGGAAAGGCGGCGCCATGACCAAACTGTGTCCGTTTCCGATGCTGTCGATGGCGCTTGCCGGCACTTGGCTCATGCTCGCCGGGTTTTCGCTCCCGCATCTCGTCCTTGGATCCTTGTTCGCGATCATGATTCCGTTCGTCATCGCGCCGCTCCTCGGCGTGCTGCCCGGTGTCCGGTCGGTGATCGGAGCCATGCGGCTGACAGGACATGTTATGTGGGATATTATCGTTGCCAACATCACGGTGGCTCGTCTGGTGCTCGGGCCTGTGTCGCGCTTGCGGCCGGCATTCGTCGAGGTCCCGCTGACCGCGACTCATCCGTATGCGATCTCGCTCTTCATGAGCATGATTTCGATTACGCCCGGCTCCATCCCCTTGGCGCTTTCACCGGATGCTCGCACATTGCTGGTACATGTCCTCCACGTGGAAGACGAGGAGGTCTTCGTTTCCAACGTCAAGGAGCGATATGAACGTCCGTTGATGGAAATTCTGGAATGCTGACCGCGGCGCTCTACATCGCGTTCTTCTCGATCGCCGCGGCGCTCGCGATCTGCATGGTGCGTCTCGTACGAGGTCCCCATGCGCCCGACCGCGTGCTGGCATTCGATACGCTGTACATCAATACGATCGCGCTCATGATCGTCCTGGACATCTATCATTCCACCTCCGTCCTTTTCGAGGCGGCGCTGTTGATCGCGCTGACCGGCTTCGTCGCCACGGCCGCCTTCGCGCGGTATCTGGCCCGGGGCAAGGTCATGGAGTAACACCATGCTGGATTTCCTTGTCTCCATCCTCCTGCTGGTCGGCAGTTTTTTTATTGTGGTGGGGGCGTTCGGCCTCGTTCGCCTCCCCGATTTCTTCATGCGGCTACACGGCCAGACGAAATCCACGACGTTGGGCGTCGGGAGCTTTTTACTTGCGTCCGTCGTCCACACAGTCGACGGTGGATTTACCCTGCAGGAACTGCTCATTGCCCTATTTCTGTTCATAACCGCACCGGTGAGCGCGTTCCTGCTGGGCCAAGTAGGCCTGCAAAGACATGTACCTTCACGCGCTCCTCTGCCGGAAGATTTCCCCGGTTTGCGCCACGAGCCCATGGACTTGCCGTCGAGGGCGCGACCGGCATCCCATCCCGGCGATTGACCTGACCGAAAATTGATATAGAAGCCGGCGGTATTATGCACGTCTTTTATGATATTTTTGTTCCCTGGTCTTAAAGCCTTGCCGCCGATCGGCCATGATAAGGCCAATATAGAATTCCCTTAAATAGGTGTGACGTGCAGCCAGATTCCATTTTCTTCCAAGATCTTGCCATCGTATTCCTTGCGGCTGTCGCAGGCGGCGTACTCGCCCGGATTGCCGGACAGCCGTTGATCCTTGGCTACGTGCTGGGCGGTATCGCCATTGGTCCGTTTACACCGGGACTGACGATCTCCGGATCGCACACGTTTGATCTGTTTGCCGAAATCGGCGTTATCCTTTTGATGTTTTCGATCGGACTTGAGTTTTCCGTCAAGGAGCTGATGCGCGTCAAATGGGTCGCCCTCGCTGGCGGACCGCTGGGGATTCTCATGGCCATCGGATTGGCAGTCGCGACGGGGAGCCTGATCGGGTGGTCTATGACCCAAAGCATCGTGATCGGCTCGGTCATTTCCATAGCGAGTACCATGGTCCTCGCCCGTATGCTCGTCGATCGGGGCGAACTTCGTTCAAAGCACGGACGGGTGATGATCGGCATCGCCCTGGTCGAAGACGTAGCAGTCGTCGCCATGACCGTGCTCATGCCGGCCCTCGGAGAGTTCGACTCGGGACGATTGCTCGTGATCGGTGAAGCCTTGGCGAAGGCGCTGCTGATTCTCGTACCGGTTGGCTACTTGGGCACCAAAGTCATCCCACCGATCATGACGCACGTCGCCAGGACCCAGAATCATGAGCTGTTCTTACTCGTCACGCTGGCCATCAGCCTTGGGACCGCCGCCGTCACGCAGATGATCGGACTTTCCCTCGCCCTGGGCGCCTTCTTGGCCGGCCTCATTATCAGCGCATCCGAGTATGGGCACGAGACCTTGGCGCGGTTGCTCTCGCTCCGTGACGCCTTCGTCGCGCTTTTTTTCGTGACCATCGGTATTCTGATCGACCCGCGCGTGATCATCGATAATCTTTCTCTCCTTGCCACAATGATCGGCTTGATCGTGGCCGGGATGTTCATGATTTGGACGACCGTCGTGCGGCTCTTCGGCTACCCTTGGACCACGGCATTCCTCGTGGGGATCGGCCTCACTCAGATCGGCGAATTCTCGTTTGTCCTTGTGCAGGTCTCAAAAGCGGCAGGCCACATCGGCAGCGAAGTGTACAATGCGACGCTTGCCGCCTCTGTCATCACCATTCTCATGAATGCGGCGCTCGTCAGATATGTCCCCGGCTGGTTCGTCCGGCGGCGGCTCGACCATGATAAGCACGACATGGCACACTGGCATCCGGAAGGTGAACCGCTCCGGCAGCATGTCGTCCTGTGCGGCTTCGGCCGGGTCGGCAGCTCGCTCGGAAAAGCGTTGGAGGTCTTCAATCTTCCGTATGTCGTCATCGATCGGGATCCGGACATCATTCGCCGGCTACAGAGCCGGGGCACTGCCTGTCTCTATGGCGATGCCTCGCATCGAGAATTGCTCATGAAGGCCGGAGCGGCCGATGCGTCGCTCATCATCGTGGCCTTGCCTGAAATTGAGCCGGCTGTGCTGACGGTACGCCGCATCCGAGATTTCAACCCGAAAGTTACGATTTTAGCCCGGGCACATGGAGTAGCGGAAGCGGAACGGCTCGGTGTAGTTGGGGCGAGCGAGGTCATTCAGCCTGAAGTCGAGGCGTCGGCGACATTGATCCGGCATGCCTTGACCTGGTTCGGGGTGCCGAAGGACAGCATTCTGAACTATGTGGAACAGTACCGGCAGTCCATGGAAACGAAGCGGCAACCGAGTTGACCGAGCAGGGCATTCATAATCCATCACACACAGCCGGAGCGCAACAGCCGAAATGTAGGCTGAAATGGCGCGCGCATGCATGATGCGCGCGCCGCGTTCCCTGTCTCCTGTCACTCCACCTTTCGGAGATCGATGACGGTCCCCTTCTCGTCCAATTCAACGGTGATCATCGAGCCTTCCTCGATCGGCTTGGTCTTCACTTCCATCCGATCCAGCGGAAACACCTTCTCGCCCTCCGGTGTCCACAGCTTGATTTCCTGCTTGGTCAATCCGGCATAAATCAACTTGCCGGTAATCAGCCGGTGCTTCCCCGGTTTATTCTTATGTTTCCCATGGTGGTCGATCACCAAGTTTTCTTCGTTGAGCCACAACGTCACCTTGTCGCCGACAGCCGCATCGGGTGGAGCCTGCTTCATAGAAATGGTGTATTGGCCCACCGGCGTCTTCACATACGCCACACCGGACTGGATTTTCGTCACGACTCCGTCCAACGTCAGATGGTAGTCGGATAGGGTGTGGGGATGTTCGTCCAGTTCGATCTCCACCGTCATGCGATGAATATCGATGACCTTCCCCTCTTCGTTCAGCTCGACGGTGATCGGGGTTCTTTCCTTGATGCCTGAGAGTTTGGACCGGCTGCTTTGTACGTCAAACTTCTTCTTACCCTCGGGTGTCCAGAGCTTGATCTCCTTCTTGTCCTTTGACGCATAGGCCAACTTGCCGGAGACGAAGTGATGGGAATGGGAGGGGTCTCCTTTCCGATGGACATCGACCACAGTATTGTTCTCGTTGACCTGCATCTCCACTTCTTCACCGACTTCGAGGTTTTTCGGCGCGGTGGTGGAGGAAATCCTGATCTGACCCCACGCCGTCTTCACAGTGATGAGATCCGATTGAATGGCCGATACTGTGCCGGTGACCTTCATGTGGGTCCCCTTGCTGTGCGTTCCTCCTTGGTCGGCCGATGCATAGGGCGCCGGCATCGACAAGCTCAGGACCATCAACCCGAACAGGATCATCTTGCGCATGTGCGTTCTCCTTCTCATGTCTCCCACGCGTTCCGGTGACCGTTGAATTCGACCGTTCACAGTACCCTCCTTCGTGCAGGTTAAAGATTTCGATTCGTGTCCATGATACATAGAACGATACATGGAACCACCACTCCAGCCTCCGGAAGACCCTTGCCAGAGGAACACCCGCGATAGTTCGCTTTTGGCAGTAGGAAGTATCTAGATGTTTAAGGGGAAACGCAACTCTCTCACCTCATAACTTCAGGATGCTCAAAAAGGCTGCTGATCTCACCCGCCCAACCCCGTCGCGCCGAGACGCGCCTCTCCACAGGCGTGGCCACAGCGAGCGAAGAGGCGAGGCGTATTCTTTTTCACCCACCCGCCCCGAGCTGCTCTTAGCAGCTCTTACCCGGTGGTACGTTGAGCCTCTGAGCGATGCGAGAACGCCGCTGGAGGACTTTTTCAGCATCCTGCTAACGACCCCGGTGCACCACACAGGCGGCACGCACATCCTTCCAAGCCTCCTCCCAGAGGCGGAACCCTCCGGTAAAGGCATGCTCGTTGTCGCCGAGGCGCATGTCTTTCGGCAAACCCTTGAGCCGCTTGGCATTGCCGCCCCCCAGCACGACATAGTCGGTCTGCAACGCATTTTTCAGTGCCGTCACGACATCCGCGACATATCGGCGCCATTTCTTCTTGCCGTACCGCTTGAGCCCGCGCAAGCCTACGTAATCCTCGTAGGTCAGGCCTTTTCTATACCGAAGATGCGCCAGTTCCATCGGCACCAGCACGCCGTCGGTGATCAACGCGGAGCCCAGACCGGTACCAAGCCCCAAGAACAACATGCGGCCGCCCTCGTAACTCCCGAGGGCCTGCATCGCCGCGTCATTGATCACCTTGACTGGGCAGCCGAATGCCTTCTCGAAATCGAACCTCATCCATCCATCCCCAAGATTCTTGGGTTCTGCAACAGGCCGTCCGGCCCGCACTGCGCCTGGATAACCTAGTGCAACGGCATCATAGGACCAGTCGGCGGCAAGTTCTCGAACCCCTTCGACCATATCCTGCGCCGTCATGTTCGGACCGGAAGAGATCTTGCGTGGCGTCCGCTTGCCGGTGGCAAGGATTTTCACGTGGGTCCCACCCACGTCGATGACCAATACGTTGCGACGACGGTGGGATGCTCCGTCATCCTTCACCTCTGGAGATGTCAATCGCGACCCTCGTCCCTTCTGATGATTCGTCTTAATCAATTGTCCGAGCCTCCCTCCACCGCTCTAACAGGTTGCGAACAACTCGACTTGTCTGTTTCGACAGGCATATTTTAAGTTGATCGATGAGAGCCAGTCCAGGGGCTCAGCACGATAGGCCGGACTCATCGCGGGACACACTCGCCTTGTTCAGCTCCTCCGTCCCGAGGCCTCTGCGCCGCTTTCTGAATACTGTACACGATGCGGGTCCCGAGTGCATCAACGGCGTTTCGATAGGCAAGGATCGCGTGGTTGAGACTCCGGTCGTCCGACTCCGTTTGATACGTTGAGCGGCAGACGAAGTCTGTGCCGCCGTCGATCGATCGGACCGCCCAGACTGCTTGCATCATCGTCCCATGACCCGGAGCGACCTTGAACGACTCGACACTGACGGTAATGCGGTAGATTTTACCTTTGGCCGATTCCCCAAGAGGAGCAGGCGTGTGATACATATCGATCATCCCGAGCCGATGTCTCACCTTCTCGCTGATGGATCGGCGAATCTCGCTTTTAAGCGTCGCCGCCCATCGATCTTCCTCCAGGAGGCGTACTCGACCGGCCTCGTCATACAGCACAACCTGGGGGCGGTCGAGTAATTCTGGCAGAGATACAGGTAAGATTTCTACGAAATCATTCCCGATCGGTGCATCCTCCGTTCCGTCCGGCATGTGATCAGCAAGCGTATAGAACCGCTCCTGGGTCGCACGGGCACATCCTGCGGCGCCGATCACCATCCCAAGAATGAATAGGATAACAGCTCGTTGAGTCGCTGTACTCACTTCAACCCCGCTGCTTATTTTCCTCGAAGTAAGGATTCAGGATGACGCTCGAGATAATCGGCCAATACTCGCAGCGATTGGGATGCGCGGGTCAATTCTTGCACGGCTTGCCGTGCATCGTGCACAAGCGGCGCATCTTGCGACAAGGTATGCTGAGCCGCGGTGAACGATTTGCGCGCTTCGGCGAGCGCAGCTTTGGCCTCCGGCGTCACCTCATCGACTTGCCTGAACAATTTCTCCGCATTCCCCAACATGCTCTTCAACCCGATCAGGCTTTTGTCGAGATTCGCAGCAATGCTGTCGAACGGAACCTTATTCAGCTTTTGGGTAATCTCGGTCAGCTGAGACTGCAGATCTTCAATTCCGCTCACGACCGTGGGCACCTCGCGAGGCGTTCTGTTTGGATCGAGCAGAACCGGTAACGCGTGCGGGAAAAAATCAAGCGCGACATAGAGTTGACCGGCCAAAAAATTTCCCGTTCGCAGTTGGGCGCGAAGACCGCGTTTGACCATCGCTTCAAATAACGACCGCCTCGTTGCCGACTCGCCCGTTCGAATCGTCTCACGGTACCGCTCGCCGAGACGATCGAGGTAGACATCAATGGTGACCGGCATCCGAAATTCTCTTGTCTCCGGGTCGAACTCGACGCCGATCGATTTCACTTCGCCGAGCTGCAAGCCGCGAAAGTCGACCGGGGCGCCGGGACTCAGTCCCCGGACGGACTGGTCAAAATACAGGACCGCCAACTCCGCCTTCTCGTTCTGCCGTTTCATGGCCTGCTCCCGATCCACCGCCAGAACGTAGGCCGCGCCTTCTTCGGCCGGAGTCATTGTGGGACCGTCCGGCGGCGCGTCAAACGCGATCCCGCCGAGCAGCAGCGCGGCCAGCGATGAGGTCCTTACCTTGACGCCGTTCGCATCCACCCTGACATCCACACCACCGGCATGCCAGAAGCGCGTCTCGGCTGTCACAAAATGGTCATAGGGGGTCTGCACAAAAATCTTCAGGGTCACGCCTCTCCCGTCTTGATCCAGATCAAACGCGACCACTTGACCCACCTGAACCTGGCGATAGTAGACAGGGGAAGCAATGTCCAAAGATCCTCCATCGTTCGCGTGGAGAGTGAACTGGCGTCCGACCAGATCCGTCGTCACAATCGGAGGCACCTCAAGTCCGATAAAGTCTTTCCGTTGTTCAGACGATTGCCCCGGGTCGCTGCCGATATAGACGCCTGAGAAGAGCGTGCCCAGCCCTGACACACCGCTCGCAGCCACTCTGGGCTTGACGATCCAAAAGCGGGCGTCCGAAACGGCGAATCGTTCCGTGCCTTTCACCAACTCCAGATGGACGAGGACATGTTCCAGGTCTCCGCTCAAGGTGATCGCCTTGACCTCGCCGATATCCACGTCCTTGTATTTCACCTTGGTTTTTCCGGCCTCAAGGCCTTCCGCCGTCTGGAAACGAATCGTGATCGTCGGTCCCCGTTCCAACACCATAGTAACGATGAGCGACAAACCAATCAGTGCAGCGAGAATCGGAACCGCCCATACCAATGAGGGAGCCCACCCCGTCGCCTTCACAACGATCGGATCAGGAATGTCGGACGGCCTATCGTGATGTTCCGGAGTCATGGGTGGTCTCGACAGGATCCCAGATCAGTCGGGGATCGAAACTGTTGGACGCCAGCATCGTGAGGATCACAACCGCTCCGAATGCCGCGGCGCCTGGGCCGGCATGGATCGTCGCAAGCGACCGGAGATGGACGAGCGCCACCACAATGGTCACCACAAAGACATCGAGCATCGACCAGCGGCCGATCCGTTCAATAAGCCGGTAGAGTTTCGCGCGCTGCTGAGGACGCCAGCGCGAACGCCGCTGTGCCGTGACGGTCAAGAGGGCAAGCGCGATACATTTCAACATCGGGATCACCACGCTGGCGGCAAAGACGACCGCGGCGATGAACGGCGATCCGGTGGTCCAGAACAGGACGACCCCGCTCATGATGGTATCCTGCTGCGCGCCGAATACGGTGCGAGTCTCGGTCACCGGCAGCACGTTTGCCGGGATGTAGAGAATCAACGCCGCGATGAGGAAGGCCCAGGTTCGGCCGATACTGTCTCGTTTACGGAACTGGACCGCGTCAAAACAGCGCGGACATCGCGTCTGAGGGGTGGATCGAACGCGCCGGCACAATGCCCCGCACGTGCGACATACCATGAGTCCCTTGTCGGCTGCGGTCATCATGCATGACCCCCTGCAAGCTCTTCCGCGAGATCCCAAAGGTGGCGTGGGTCAAACATCAGAATAACGGCGAGCAACACCGTGAGGGCCGCAAACGCCCACAAGGCCACGCCGGGCAGGATACTGGCGGTGCTCGACAGTTTCACGAGTGAAACGAGCACGCCCAACAGAAACACCTCGATCATCCCCCACGGCCGTATGGCCTGAATGACACGGAGGTAAAGGCGGAACCGGGCCGGAAGGCGACCCTGTCTCAAGGGAATGAGCAGGTAGAGAAGTATCATCAATTCCGTAAGCGGGAGGAGGATCGTCGTCGTCAGCACCAGACCGCATTCGATCGGCCTCCCTTCGCGGTAGAGCGTCTCAATCGCCCCAAAGAGCGTCGATCCGTTGCGCACTCCTTTCATTTCGAGAGTCACGATAGGAAATGCGTTCGCTATCACAAACACCACAAGGCTGCCGAGTGTCAACGCCAGAACCGTATCGATGTGAAATGCTCGAGAGCGGAATAACTCCGCGCCGCATCTGGTACAATGCGCGGCGCATCCGGCGTTCAACGCTACCCGGCGGTGGAGGACATCGCATTCTTCGCATGCAATCAGTTGGCGCGTCATGTTTCCACTTTCGGTCCGCGGCTGAAGGTGCGATCGAAATCGAAGGCGGCATTGTCGGCTGCACGCCGGTTGTTGGATGCTCTATCGCCGTTACCGAGCGGTGCCCTGTGACACCACAATCACGCCATCGCCACGATTTCCTTGATCAGCTATATTCTTGACCCGGTGCGGCGCCCTACTTCTTGTCTTCGGACTGCCCGGACGATTCGGCCTTACCCTTGAGAGCGGTGAGCCGCTTGTCCAAATCGGTATGGAGTTCGCCGAGATGGCGTGAAAAGTCTTCCGCCATGCCTTTCAAGGCTCCCTTCACTCCTTCCGACAGGAGTGCCGACCGTTCCTTCATCTCCTGGCCTTTGTGCTTCATCTCCTCAAGCTTCCCGGCAATTTGGGTTTTGGCGTCTGCGGCTTTTGCGGCGAATTCCGTCTTGGCTTCCTCGGCTCGACGTCGAAAATCAGCCGACGCCTCGCCCGCCTTGTCTTTCAACGATCCAACCGTCTCTTGCAGCGACAGGGTGGTTTGTTCGATCTCCGCGTGAAGATCGCCGGCCCGTTGTTTGAGTGTATCGAGGGTGTCGGCGTGGGCAGTCTGAAATTCGGTGATGGAATCCGACACAGTTCTGGTGAGCTTTTCGGCGCCGGTCTTGATCGTGGTGGGTGCTTCGCGAGCCGCGGCCGATGCAGTTGACGACACCCATTGAACCGCTCCGCGAAACTTGTCGATCGATTGGTCCACTTTGTCGAATTCGTCGCGGGCCTCCATCCCCAACAGGTGGGCCTGAAGTCTCAGCTCATCCCGTTTCTGTTCCAAGGAGCCCAACCATTTCTTGATATCGTCAACCGTCAACGCCATGGCCCTGTCCTCCTTTTTGGCGCATCCATTCACGAGCCCACGGTGGGGCATTGCGGGACGCGCTCGATTGTGTCCATTTCCCTCATATCCGTATCACGCTATAACTGCAACGGCTTGATCGGCGACAGCACCGCTGCCGGGTCGTTTTTCCATACCGACTCATCTGCATCGACATAGAGTTCCACTTCATTGCCGTCGGGATCTTTCAGATAAAGGCTCTGGCTCACCGTATGATCACTCATGCCGTCGATGGATACGCCGGCCTGCTCAAGCTCCTGCTTGGCGCTGCGGAGTTCATCCAAACTGTCTCCCACCTTAATGCCGATATGATACAGCCCTCGACGAGATCCCTTCGGCGGCCCCGGAGCGTCGCCGACTTGGATCAATAACAATTCGTGATGCGTTCGGCCTGATGTCAGAGCAGCGGCTGCTCCATTGAAGATCCGCCCGACTTCTTTGAAACCCAACAGGTCTCGGTAGAAGCCGAGCGATCGGTCGAGGTTTTTCACGTAGAAGACCACATGACCCAAATAGTGTGCGTTCATTTCCGTTCCTCGTGTGAAAGGTTCCACCCTGTGATGACGCGCGTTTCACGCTCGAAGCCGAGCACGCTTATCGAGGCGGTGCGGAGCACGAACAATCGCCCCGCGTCTGGCGGTAGACCGAGCCAGCATGCGGTCAGTATTCTCAGGATGTGGGCATGTGCGAACAGCGCCACGTCGCCGCCGACCGTCAGCGCTCGCTGGATCACCCGTTGGGCGCGATGTCCGACCTGCTCGATCGACTCGCCCTTGGTGACGGAAGCCGTCCAGATCGACCACTCAGGTTGTTCCGACCTGATTTCCTGCGTCGTTCTTCCTTCATAGACGCCATAATCCCATTCGAGCAAATCATCGGTCACTTCAGCCACCTGGCCATACCCGGCCAGCCGACAGGTCTCACTCGCCCGGCGCAACGGGCTACAGAGTACTAATCCAAATCGCCGACCGGCCAGAGACTGCCCCAACGCGGCAGCCTGGCGCTCACCGTCCGGCGTCAGGGGGATATCGGTCCGTCCCGTATGGCGTTTGGCCTGACTCCATTCCGTTTCACCGTGCCGAATCAGCCAGAGATCTTGACGTGGCTCGCTCATATCTTTTCGGCATCCGGCTTACTCGCCGCTCCATCTGATCTCACATCAAACGCCAGTATGTGGTACTGCTTCCCCGAGAAGTCAAACTCTCCGACTTGAGCCATCCCGAGTCCGTCCACGTGAACACGAAGGGAATGCGGATTATCGTCGGCGACGAAGGCGACACCGATGTCATACCGCCCGACGACTTCCCGTTGCAATGTTTCGTACAGTCCACGGAGGAGTCCTCGACCACGGTAAGACTGATCGATGCATACCGGTCCATAGATGAACACATGAGAGGACGCGAGCGGGCGACCACGATAGCCGATTCCATCGAACTGTTGCATCATGGCGGCGAGCAGAGGGAACGGCCGATTGAATTCACAGGAGGAGGCACAGAGATATCCGGCTAGACGGCTTCCACCGACGGCGACGATGATTCCGACGTGGCCCGCCATCTCCTCGAGTTGTGTAGCTGTAAACATCACCGACAAAAAGCCATCCTGACGTTCCGCATCACCCAGATTGCCGATGAAGTTCGCGGCCTGCACATCGAGAATAGCCGGGATGTCCTCACGCGCCGCCCGTCTGAATTCCATGGCCCTTACCCGATCATCTGGAGTGATGCAGCCGGTCCTTCGATCGGCCCTGTCCGGCATTCCACTTCGATCATGACTGCCGCTTCGTCACCGGTGCGTCATCGTGGCTTGCCGCCATGGTCTCACGCCCTTATGGACAGTGACGAGAAGTTTTGGTCGAGCAGATCTCCGATGCGAGCGATGGTCACGTCCGCCTGTGGAAAACGAGCCAGTATCTGCCGGTCCAACGCATAGTGGCCCTGGCGAGGAAACACGGTGGTCACGCGCGGACCCCAGCTGGTCTTCACGGCCGAGAGAATACTGAGCTTGTCGTCGATCAACACGTAGTGCCCGGCCGGGTAGCGCTGCTTCACATCGTCGAGCTCCCGTTCCTTGTGAATGTAGATCAACACGCGCCCTTGCACGGCCTTGAATAAACCGGATCGCTCGATCTTTCTCGGCTGAAACACCACGTCACCGTCCGAGAGGATCACCGCAGTGCCCCAGCGCGCGACATGTTCGATCACTGCACAGGCGCTTGGGTATAGCCGGTCGGCGAACGGATAATTGATCAGAAAATGAGAGACCGTCAGCAAATGCGGATCACGGGGGTACTCGACACGATACCGCTGAAGAGCCCCTAAATAATCGGCATAGCCCAACTCGGCCCGCAACTGTTCGAAGATCGTCCAATATCGTTTCTGACGCTCACGGCCGACTTCGCGCTCGAGATATTGTTGCAAGTCCTCGGTCACCCGATCGTTGTCCAGCAACGTGTTGTCCACGTCGAAGAGGAAGACGATGCCTGTCGGCGACGGAGAAAGCGCTTCTCCATCGGTGACGCTCGACATCCTGCCATGCCTGGTCTCTGCGCCGCTCCGATCGCTCATGTGTCCGCCTTCGGGTTATGCTAACCGCCCTCTCCGATGAACCGATCCGCTGCGCTGGGGCCCCAGGTGTTCGGGTCATATTCGAATAACGGGGTCTTGGCGCCCAGGATCGGCTCGACGGCGCGCCACGCGGTTTCTACGCCGTTTTCGAGCAGCCGTCAGGCGCCGATCAGTCTTTCGTTCGAGATGTGCCGCGCGCTTCGACTCGCACATCGCCCTGCTGGACGAGCACCTCATGCCTGGTGATTGTCCCTTCCCGCCAAAAACGGAGGTCGAGCGTCGCCCTGCCGATCCGAAGTTGGCGGACCGTGAGATCCGGAAGCCACCGTGGAAGTATGGGATTGATGTAGAGCGTTCTCTTGGGTGCATCGGCCTCAAGCCCCAGGATGGCACGGAGCAGATGAAACACACTGCCCGCCGCCCAAGCCTGCGGCACATTCGCGCCGAGATATTGCACCGGAAACGTCCCCGGCCCCCGTTCTATGCCGGCATACAACTCCGGCAGGCGATTGAGCAAGAAATAGCGGCCGGCTTCGCTGATGTCTCGGGCTATCATGGCCGCCTCCTCCGCAAATCCATATCGTTTAAACCCCATGGCGATGATGCCGTTGTCGTGCGGCCACACCGACCCGTTCTGATAAGAGAAAGGATTGTACGCCGGATGCCGGGCAGATAAAGTTCTGATGCCCCATCCGCTCCACATGTCCGGTTCACATAATCGCCGCATCACTCGTTCGGCTCGGTCCGGACGGACGATGCCGCTCCACAAGAGATGGCCGGCGTTGGAGGCGATCGTCTTCACCGGCTTCTTGTCACCATCCAAGGCATAGGCGTAGTACCCGAGATCCTCGCACCAAAACCGCTCTTCAAACCGTTGCTGCAGCTCAGCGGCTTCTCGACGGAGTTTCGTGGCCAGATCGGAATCGCCGAAATATTCCGCGCCCTCGGCGGCCCGGCGCTTCGCGTCGAAGACATATCCTTGCAGTTCGCAGAGCGCCTTCGGCCCTTTCACCGGCGAGCCGTCCGGATAGAGGACTGCATCGCCTGCATCCTTCCATCCCATGTTTTCATAACCTTTACTGGAGCGCGTCTGGTACTCCTGCAACCCGTCTCCGTCGCGATCTCCATATTGGTCGATCCACCGCAAGCACGGCTTGACGCTTTGCTCAAAGTGAGTACTGAGTGTGTCATCGCCCAACCACTTCCAAGCCTCGTGCCACGCGATGATATAAAGGATGGTCGCATCGGCGGTTCCGTAATAGGGGGTATGGGGGATCTGTTTGAAATGGGCCAGCTCACCTACCCGAAGCTCGTGGGGCATCTTTCCAGGCTCCGCATCCCTGTATGGGTCCATCTCAGTCGCTTGGAGTTCTGCCAGACGCTTGAGTGTTCCTCGTGCGAAATCTGGATAGACCATCATGTTCTGCAAACTGACGATCAAGCTATCGCGACCGAAGACGCTGACAAACCAGGGGACCCCGGCGGCGGCCAGCAGTTCGTCCGGACGCTCATCATCAACCGCGAGACGCAGAGCCGCCATATCTTCAACTGCCTGCCGATAGAGCCGGTACCACTCCTCATTTGACGTGGTGATCTGAGTGGTCACTTGCTTCCACTGCACCAGCGTTCGGCCAGGGCGGGAGCTCTCGTGCGCATGCGCACATTCACCGGAGGCACGCCGGAGAACGCCGTCTTCCTTGATGTCGTACTTACAGCAGACATGCCAGGCGGCGCCGGGTTCGAGATCGACCGCGAAATTGATGCGTCCATTGCCGTAGAGAGCCTTCGAGTCGCAACGCCCAAGAGTCAGTATCAACGATCTGCGAAAATCGCCATGAGCATAGCGGCTGACCAAACGTTGGGCGTCACCCGTCCATTCGGTTTCGATATGCCCTCTACGCGTCAATGTCTTGGCTCTGACTTCGAAGATGTCGGCGAAGTCATTGCGAATCTGGAGTTCGAGATTGAAGCGCCGGCGTTGCGAGCTATAGTTCCGGATGTCGATATCTTCGTGGAGCGCTTCCCCGATCGTACGACTCAACACGAGTCCCAGAGTCCCTGCTTCGATCGCTCCATACTGCGTCGGAACGGTCGGATTGATCAGGTAGGCTCGCGAGGCGTAATAGGCGATGGCGCCGGAATTGAGCAGAGTCCATGGCTCGCCGTCGATATAGAGTTGATAGCGGCTGATGTACCGCGTGTCCCGCGAATAGAGACCCTGGTCGGAGGCATTTGTGACGGAGCCGTCGAACTCTGAAACTAAGAAGGTGCTCTCGTGGTTGATGGAGATGACCGGAGGACCGACCATAACTGTTACCGCCATACGCCCTCACCTCCGACCACCGCTTGACTTACCGGCATGGTTCAAAACCCCTTTCGCCGGCTTCGACCGCGCTGCATCGCACACCACGACGCGCCTGCTCGATCACAAACCACCACTACCTCCGCGACATCATTCCACCTCGATCGTGACCGCCGCTTCGAAGCCCAGCGCGTCATGATCGTGGCTTGCCGCCACAAGCTTGATCTCATGCGAGCCGCGCGTAAGTCCCTTCACCACGCCTTTAAATCCTTTTTGATACTCTCCATCCACATAGCAATGGATGTGCGTGGCTTCCGTACCCTTCGACAATTTGTACCGCACTTCGACGGAATCCCCCTTGATCACTGCGCCCTGTGTGGGACTTACGATCATGAGCCGGCTGCCCTGGTCATCGGACGTCCAACCGGTCACGCCGGTTCCCAAAGACAACAGACCAACGAACACTAGCATCAAACCTGTACGAATCATTGCATACCTCTTTGAATGATGATTGATCACTGCCATCAGTGATCGATTTTCACGTTGACGAGTCATAACTTGACGGCGACCCTTCTTCGTAGCTCCCTAGAGGGTTCTCCACCCCTATCGCCTTTCTCTGGTCGGTCCGGCATTCAATGCCCGGTCGAGATTGAAGGCAGCGCTGATCAGAGCCAAGTGGGTGAAGGCTTGCGGGAAGTTGCCCAGTGCTTCCCCGCCGGTTCCGATTTCTTCGGCATACAGTCCCACATGGTTGGCATAGCCCATCATCCGTTCGAACAGGAAACGCGCTTCTTCAAGTTTGGCGTGATCGACTCGTCCTGCGCGGGCCAGGGCTTCCACCAGCCAAAATGTGCACATGTTGAAGGTGCCCTCTTTCCCATGAAGGCCGTCTTCCCCCGTTTCGCTGTCGTACCGATACACCAACCCATCGGACATCAGTCCGCCGGATTTCGGTGAGCGCATAATCGCCGCCAAGGTATCGAGCATCCTTGGATCGTTCGGTGACAGGAAAAAGACGAGCGGCATGATGAGGGTCGAGGCGTCCAACGAATCGCTGTCGTAATGTTGAACGAACGCCTCTCGTTTGGCGCTCCATCCCCGCTCCATAATCTCCTCGTAAATCTCATCTCGAACGCGCAGCCAACGAGCGCGATCGGCGGGGAAGGAGCGTTTATCGGCCAAGCGAAGGCCTCGGTCCATCGCAACCCAACACATCAACTTGGAGTAGACGAAGTGTCGACGCCCGCCTCTGGTCTCCCAGATTCCTTCATCCGGTTGTCGCCAGTTGTCGCACAACCAGTCGAGGCGATGTCTGATTCTCCTCCAGGAATCGTGACCGATCGGCGTTACATACTTGTTGTACAGATAGACGGCATCGAGTAGTTCGCCGTAGATATCCAGCTGCAACTGGTTGTACGCGCCGTTGCCGATCCGCACAGGCTTGGCCCCGCGGTAACCGTCCAAATGGTCGAGCGTCTGCTCCGTCAACTCGTGACGGCCGTCGATTCCATACATGATCTGCAATGAACCATCCGCCTCGTCTTCCTTCGTGCGCGCCGCCAACCATTTCAGGAAGCGATCCGCTTCCTCGGTGAACCCGATTTTCAAGAAACCGTAGACGGTGAAGGCCGCATCGCGTATCCAGGTGTACCGATAGTCCCAATTGCGCACCCCCCCTGGAGTTTCGGGCAAACTACAGGTCGGCGCGGCCACGATGGCGCCGGTCGGCTCGAACGTGAGGAGCTTGAGACACAGAGCCGATCGGTACACCATCTCCCGCCACCGACCGGTGTAGGTGCACCGCGAGAGCCAACGTCGCCAATATTTCACGGTGTGCTCGAACATGTCATCGACTTCGCTCAACGGCGGCCAGGAGCCGCTGCTTTCGTCGGCTTCAATGAGCCGCAAGACGAACACCGCCGATTCCCCTTCTTGCAGAACAAATACCGCCTGAGCTCCTTGATCGTCTTGTGCGAGCGGGATATCCGTCGCCAACCCTAGACTGAGCTCCGGCGAATGAAACCGCACTCCTTGTTTCATCACCTGGGTATGATGCGGAGTTCGAGCGTAGTTGAAGGCGGGATGGCAACGAACTCGAAATTCCATACTCCCCTGTGTCACGCGAACCCGGCGAATCAGTTGATGGTGCCATGGCGAGTCCGGGGGCAAACCGACGGGCATAAAATCCAGGATCTCGCCGATACCGGCCGACGCATGGAAGCGCGTCACAAGCACGTTGGTATCCGGCCAGTAGAGCTGTTTCAGAGAGACGTCTGTGTCGGTCGCAGTGATCTCGAACCGGCCGCCCTTCTCGTCGTCGAGAATGGCCGCAAACACGCTGGGAGAGTCGAAATGCGGAACGCACAGCCAATCGATCGATCCGTTCAGACCGACGAGCGCCGCCGTGCGCATGTTGCCGATTAAGCCGTAGTCTTTGATCGGGAGATACGCCATGTCTTCTATCGAACCAGCCTGATCCGACTCACCCGGACGACCCATGGCGTCCGCCGGCCGTTCAACCTAGCTTTTTCTCGTTCCTGGTTATAACACTTGCAGGCAGTCCATCCCTGATCAGCGACACGCAAGAACTCGATCGTATGTTGATCGGACATCGGATCGCCGAAAATGGAGCCCGTCGACGAACGTTCTTCTAGAACCGCTTTTCCTCCAAGTCGTACACGTCAAACCACACATAGACCGGCCGATGATTCGGTACGAACTCGGGAATGTATTCTTCGAGATATTGCTGCGCCTGAAGACTCATGTCGCTAAGTTTCATGTCGCGCATCCGGTTGTTCCACTTTAACACTTCGTCCGGATCCTTGACCTGGGAATTGCCCGTGATCCACGACGCGAGTTCTTCGTCGGTTGCTCCCGTCGCAACGACGTCCTTGAACTGTTCCGGCGTGATGCCGGTGAACGAGAACCATTGACCGGCCAACGAACAGGGCCAGTAATTGTATTCGCCGTTCACATCCAACAAAAACGCCCGACATTTATCGACGCATCGAGCTGCAATCACGTAACCACCCAGCTTCTCACGTGGGCTGCGAGGATAACTCTTCCGGAGATCCTTAGTTGACTTCTTCACTTTTTCGAGATCAGTGTGCGCCATGCTGTCTCCTCGTGTGTGTCTCACGCTACTGAGCAGCGCCTTGACTTGACCGTGGGCCAACCCCACTTCAGGCGCTCGTTGCAACGCGTCGTAATACTGCCCGCCGAATCCTTCACTCCCTTCCAACGGCGTCAAGAGACGTCGTACCGCATCAAGCAGAGCCGGAATCTCGGCATCGGACTCGCTCCGGCTCCCTTCGGTCAGTTCATCAAGTCGGGCTACAGAGTAGGACAACGGCCGCAACCATGCAAACCAGGAGTCTCCCAACACCAATTGCAGAAATTCTCCGTTGGACGCAATGCGGCCATGCACCCGCTCATACGACAGCCGCTCCGCGTCCAGCAACGCTTTATGCAACCGCAGCAGCGCTTGAGAAAGATTGTTTAGGTGCGCCCGTTCGCGATCCCGACCCGACATGATCCAGCCTCTTGCTGTTGCTATGACTTGCCCGCCGATGTTGCGCCGCCTCCGGTGCCGACGGGAATTGCAGCCCCGCTGATTTGACCGGCTTTGTCTGAAGCGAGAAAGAGCAGTGTCTCGGCGATGGCTTCCGGTTTGGCCCAACTGGATGGATCGGCAGCGGGCATGCTCGCGCGATTGGACGGCGTATCGATGGTGGTGGGCAACACCCCGTTGACCGTCACACCCGAGCCTTTCAGTTCGAGTGCCAACAGGCGGATCATCGCGAGCAAGCTCGACTTGGCGACAATATAGGCGGCGGCGCCGGGAAACGGCTCGGCCGCCGCCCAAGCCGCCACGTGCAGAATACGACCGGTTCCCCGTTCCAGCATAGAAGGCAGGACGGCTTTCGACAGGAGGAACGCCGACGTCACGTTCATCGTCAACATCCGCTGCCACAGCGACACCTCGGTGTCCACGAGACGCCCCATCGCAAAGCCGCCGACCAAGTTCACCAACACATCGAGACGGCCCGCCGTTCGGATCACGTCGTCCACGAGGCGACGGAGAGCCGCGTCATCGGTGACATCGGCTTTCATCGCATTCCCCGCCGCCACCTGGTCAGGCGATGGATTGCGCTCGACCGTGATGACGCGCGCGCCGGATTGCGCAAAGGCCGGTGTGACCGTCCCGCCCAACGCACCGGCTCCTCCGGCGATCAACACGACTTTTTTATCCGATCTCATCGCTCTTACCTCACGATTAGTTATTTCCGACTTTCAAAACTTCGGCACCCCGTTGTTCCCGACTGAGGTCGCTGGGCGACCATCCGCCCCCCAAGGCTTTGTAGAGCTGGACCACCGATGTCAGGTAGAGACGGCGAGTCGTCGCGAGCGCCAATTCTGCGTCGAACAGGTTCCGCTGCGCAATCAGCACATCCAAATAGTTCGCGAGGCCTCCCTTGTACCGAAGATGCGCGAGGCGAAGGGCCCTATTCAACGCATTGACCTGTTTCTCCTGCGCAGCCGCCTGCTCACGTGCCATCGTCACTCCCGCCAGCGCATCTTCAACCTCCTTGAACGCGACGAGGATCGTCTGCTTGTATTGAGCGACCGCTTGCCTGGCTTGAGCTTCAGCAGCATCCTGTTGAAACCCAAGACTCACGGCATTCAGCAGAGGGCCGGTCAGAGTCGGACCGAAGATCCCGAAATCGCCTCCGGGCGCGAAGAGTCTGGACAAGCTCGGATTAGCAATGCCGAGAATCCCAGTGAGGGAGAGTTTTGGAAAGCGATCGGCTTTGGCGGCCCCGATCCTGGCCGTCGCTGCAGCCAGCTGCTGTTCAACCTGCACGACATCCGGCCGTCGCTGCAGCAATTCGGAAGGGAGACCGGCCGGCACAACCGGCGGCACCACTTGGTCGGTCAGCGTTTGTCCTCTGGGGATCCGATCGGGATTTCTCCCTAACAACACGCTCAACTCGTTTTCTTTCTGAATCATCTGGCGTTTCAGATCGGCGATGCGAGCCGCCGCGTTTTCCCGCTCGGCTTGGAACTGTTCAAGATCCAATCCGTGAATCAGGCCCTGCCGATGCCGAGCCTGGCTGATTCGCACGGATTCCTCCCAGGCACGCAAGGTCCGCTCGGAAATTTCCAATTGCAGATCGAACTGCCGAAGATCGAAATAGGCCTGCGCCACCCCGCCGACCAATTGCAAGACAAGCGCGCGCCGGTTCTCTTCCCGAGCCAGCAGGTCGCCGCGAGCCGCTTCGTTCGACCGGCGAATTCGCCCCCACACGTCGATTTCCCAGGCGAGATTGCCCTGCAGGTAGTAGTTGAATGGGTTGGAGAATCCTCGAAAACGGACACCGCCCGACCTTGCGAAAGGAAAGTTACCGGTGGCCGTCATCTGAGGAATAAAGTCGGTCCTCGCGATAAACAACCGAGATTCAAACTCTTCGATCGTCGCGACCGTGCGTTCGAGATCTTTGTTCTCCGCTAACGCGATGCGGATGAGCTTTTGAAGTTCTTCATCCTGATAGAGTTCCCACCACGGCATATTGGCGAGAGACGGTAAGTCAGCCGCTTCCTTGGCCATGCGGAACGAATCTCCGGCAGGAATATCGGGACGGGAATAATCGGGTCCCACCGCGCAGGCGAACAGGAGGCCTGAAATCCCCACCAATGCGAAGAGCCGCATGTCAACGTTCTCCTTGCGCGGGCATCGAAGTGAGTCCGGTACGGTCTTCTCCGATTCTGTCTCGTTGGACAGGTCCGGCAGCCGGCTTTCCCAACCTTCGGATCAGCATGAAGAACAAGGGGACAAACAAGACGGAAAGAATCGTCGCGGCGATCATCCCTCCGAACACACCCGTGCCGATCGAATGCCGGCCGGCCGCGCCGGCTCCGGCGGCGACCACCAAGGGCACCACGCCGAGAATAAACGCCAATGAGGTCATGAGGATGGGGCGAAACCGAAGCCGTGCCGCTTCGATCGTCGCATCTTTCAACGAGAGGCCGTGTTGGTACCGTTGATTCGCAAACTCCACGATGAGAATGGCGTTCTTGGCCGCAAGCCCGATGAGCGTGACGAGGCCGATCTGAAAATAAATATCGTTGGCCATCCCCGACAACCACACCGCCGACAAGGCGCCGAACACGCCGAAGGGCACGGCCAAGATCACGGCAAACGGGACGATCCAGCTCTCGTACTGGGCGGCCAGCACCAGGAACACCATGAGCAAGCCGAATCCGAACGCGACAACCGACTGAGAGCCGGCCTTGCGTTCCTGATAGGAAATGCCGCTCCAATCGAGATCGAACCCCTGAGGAGTCAAGACCTCTTGCGCCGCCCGCTCCAACGCATCGAGCGCTTGACCTGAACTGTAGCCCGGCGCTGCTGAACCCAGGACAAGCGCGGTATTGAATCCATTAAAATGGGTGACAGGATCGGGCCCGCTGGAATAGGTCGTCGAGACGACTGTGTCCAGCGGGATCATCAATGTCTCTCGACCATTCATTGCCCGAACGTAGATTTTGCTGATATCGGCCGGGCGCGATCGATACTGGGGCTCCGCTTCGGTCTGGACCCGATAGACACGGCCGAACTTCACGAAATCGTTGATGTACAGGTTGCCGAAATAAGCCTGAAGCGTGTCGAATACTTCGGAGATCGGCACTCCGAGCGCCTTGGCCCTCTCTCGATTGATCTTGGCGTGCACGCGAGGCGCGCTCACGCGGAAACTGGTACTGACCGCCCCGATCGCCGGATCCTGTCTTGCCCTCTCGACGAACTCCTGAGCGACTGCGCCGAACTGCCTAAAATCTCCGCCGCTCGGGTCTTGCAGTTGCACGGAAAAGCCGCCGGTGGCGCCCAGGCCTCGAATCGAGGGAGCATTAAACGCCAGGATCAGCGCGCCGGGTATCTTCGCAAATTCCTTGAACGCCCCTCCGATAAGAGATTTGACATGGTCCTGCTTGCTCTTCCGCTCATCCCAATGGTTGAGCGGCGCAAAGAGGGTCGCTGTATTGGTTCCTCTGGTATTGAAGACAAAGTTCTGTCCCGACAACGCTTGTGTTCCATAAATCGCGGGCAGGGTATGGTAGTACTGCTCGATCCGGTCGAGGACTGCGTCCGTCCGTTTTTTCGACGCCCCATCCGGCAACTGAACGACGGTAATAAAATACCCCTGGTCCTCCTCCGGCAAGAAGGCTATGGGAATCACCGCAAACAATTTGACCGCGACACCGATCACGACCGCGCACAGCGCCAGCGAGAGCATCATGTGTTTCAACGTGAAACCCACGCTTGTCGAGTACCGAATTTGGACCCATTCGAACAGCCGGTTAAATAGTCCGAAGAAGCCTGTGCGTGACCCATGGCTCGGCTTCAGCACGAGGGCGCAGAGAGCCGGACTCAGCGTCAGTGCGACAAACCCCGAGATCGCGACGGAGACCGCGATCGTGATCGCAAACTGCTTGTACAATTGACCAATAATCCCTCCGAGAAATCCCACCGGCACAAAGACCGCACAGAGCACCAGCACAATGGCGATCACGGGGCCGGCCACCTCCTCCATGGCCTTCTTGGCCGCGTCCTTCGGGGACAACCCTCCCTCCATGTGCCGCTCCACGTTTTCCACGACCACAATGGCATCATCCACCACAATCCCGATGGCGAGCACCAGGCCGAAGAGAGTGAGGGTATTGATTGAGAACCCGAGAGCCGCCATCCCCGCAAAGGTGCCGATCAGCGAGACCGGAACCGCCAGGACGGGAATCAGTGTTGCGCGCCAGCTTTGAAGAAAGAGGTACACCACAAGCACAACCAGGACCATGGCTTCTCCCAAGGTCTTGATCACCTCCTTGATGGAGACGTCGACAAAGCGTGTCGTGTCGTAGGGAATGTCATAGGTGACGCCGGGTGGAAAGATCTTGCTCAGCTTCTCCATTTCTCCGCGAATTCCCTTGACCGTGTCGAGGGCATTGGCGCCGGGTAAGAGAAACGTGAGAAGCAGCGCGGTAGGCTTGCGGTTATAACGACCTTCGAGCACATAGGATTGCGCGCCCAACTCGACCCGCGCCACGTCTTTGAGCCGAACCATCGACCCGTTCGGCAGCGCTCGAACGATCATATCCTCGAATTCGTGGACGTCGGACATGCGTCCGTCGGCAAAGAGCGGGAGAGTGAGCTCCGTGGAGATCGGCATGGGCTCTCGTCCGACGGTTCCGGCGGGGAAATCACGGTTCTGTTCGCGCACGACATTCGCGATGTCGGTCGGTGTCAGACCCAACTGCGCCATGCGCACCGGATCGAGGACAAGACGCATGCTGTAGTTCTGTTGTCCGAACACCAGCGCATCGCCGACGCCGGGCAGGCGTTTGATATTGTCAAGAACTCGCAGGATCGCGAAATTTGAGAGAAAGAGCGCATCTTGCTGCGGATCGTCGGAATTCAGCACCATGACCGTCAGCAGATCCGGCGACATTTTCTTCACGGTCACTCCCTGACGAATGACTTCCGGCGGGAGCTGCGGCTCGGCCAGCTTCTGGCGATTCTGTGCCTGGACTTGCGCGATATCGACGTTCGTGCCGATTTCGAAGGTCAGCTTGATGGTCATGTGACCGTCGTTCGTACTCGTCGAGTCGAAGTAGAGCAGATGGTCGATCCCGGGGAGTTGCAACTCGATAGGGCGCGCCACCGATTCCGCCACGACTTCCGCGCTCGCGCCGGGATAGTCGGCTTCGATCTGCACCACCGGGGGAGTGATTTCAGGAAATTGAGCGATGGGCAGGGCCAGCATCGCCACGAGGCCCACGACGACGACGACGATGGAAAGGACCGAGGCAAAAATCGGCCGGTCGATAAAAAAACTGAGATTCATTTCGACTGTTCCGCGCCGCCGACGGCCGGCGATGGAGATGGATCGGATGCCGCTGAGGCAACCGTCACGGGCTTGACCTGAGCTCCCGGTACGACTCGTTGGAATCCATCCACCATGACACGCTCCCCGGCCCGGAGCCCTTCCTCGATGATCCACTTGTCTCCTTGCCAATCCGTCGCCTTCACGTCTCGGACTTCCACTTGGTTACCCTGACTGACGACATAGACGACGGCGCCCTTCGGTCCCTGCTGAACCGCGCGTTGCGGAACAAGGATGGCATTGGGTTTCGACACTCCGTGAAAACGCACGGTCACGAACTGGCCGGGCAACAGCACCCGATCGGGGTTCGGGAACACCACCCGCGCTTGCCGGGAACCGGTCTGGACCTGCAATCCGATATCGGCAAAATCCAATACGCCCTCATGCGCATAGGTCGTTCCGTCCACAAAGCTGATGGTGCCTGTCAACTTGTAGATTCCCGGGTGCTGAATCCGTTTCGAAAGTGTGTCTCGTCTCCGTTTGAGAAGAAAACTCTCCGGCGCGCTGACAATTACGTACATGGGATCGACCTGGTGAATGACGGTCAAGAGGTCTGTCTGCGCCGTGACCAACCGCCCCTGGTAGTAACGCGTTCGTTCGATCAAGCCGTCGACCGGGGCCAGGATGAGCGTGTTGTCCAAATCAAACTTGGCCTTGATCAGATCCCCTCTTGCCGCCTCCAGCGCGGCCCGCGCGGCAAGATCTTCTGCGATCGCGTCGTCGACATCTTTCTGACTGACGGCATCTTCAACGAGCAGCGGCTTGACACGCGCCAGGTCTTGCTTGGCTTGGACGACCCGCGCCTCGGCTTGCGCGACTCTTCCCTTCGCGCTCACGAATGCCGCTTTGAAGGGCACAGGATCGATCTCGTAGAGACGATCACCTTGCTTGACGTCGCGCCCCTCGGGGAAAAACCGTTGTTTGATGATGCCGGTGACTTGCGGGCGGATTTCGACGATGCTCGACGCTTCAGCTTGCCCGATCAGCTCCGGCTCATCGGGAACAGTCTGAGAAAAAGTTTCGACGACCTGCACTTCAGGGGTTGGACGAGGCGTCGAAGAGCCGGCTTCGCCCTTACATCCGAATAAGCCGGATGCTCCGACAACGAAAAGGATGCCAATAGCGAGCTTTGTCAGCGCCGCTTCGGTTCGCAGGACAGTTTTCAGGACATACATCACGCGGTGAGGATCTACGCGGTAGGTATGAGATGTCAAGGGTATATACCTCTGTGATCTTTCCAGTCCAAGACACTCAATTTACGATACACTCGTTGCAAACTCCTGAACGGCGTACTCTTGACAGAGACCTCTGGAATGTCATGAGGCTTCGTAGCAACGCTCCTCATGAGACCCTTCCTTTACGGTTTCAGTTGTGTCGCTGCCGGGGATTCTGATCGCAGGATGACCCAAGCTTCATGTGTATATTCAGTCGATAACCGCGCGTTCTCTGCGGACTCCAGCCAGACAGAAGACCAATCAAGTTCGCCCCGTCCCTTTGCGACGGCGGCAAGGAATCGATCATGGAGCAAGCCGGCCAATGGAAGCGGAGTCGTGCTGTCGGCTGCGGTCTGGAGCACCAAATCAATATCCTTCAATCCCAACTCCACGGTGAAGCCTGCCGGTCGAAACTGCTGCTGCGCGATCGCGCGGCCGTAGGTTTGATAAGCAGGGCAGGCAAACAGGGCACTGCCCAGCATGTCCGCCAATCTGCTTCGATCGATGCCGTTTTTTTCTCCCAACACCAACGCCTCGGCAAGCGCCTCAATGGCAGAGGCCAACAGAAAGTTCCCCGCCAACTTGACGACATGTGCCGCAGCCGGTTCCTCGCCGAAGTCAAAGATGCCTTGCCCGATGGAATCGAGGATGGGGCGCACCCGCTGCTTCGCCGTTGCGGAGCCGGACAGGCAGATCCATAGCTTCCGCGCAGCCGCCGCCTCTGGGCGCCCGAACACCGGAGCGGCGACATACTCGACCCCGGAGCGTCCGTGCTGTTCAGCCAAGCGGCGAGCCAGACGCGGGGAGACGGTGCTCATTGAAAGATGGATGCCACCGGGACCGAGGCGTTCCACAAACCCTCGGTCGCCGCCGACGACGTCCTCCAGCGCCCGATCGTTCGCCAGCATGGTGATCGCGATGCCACCCCGTTGGACGGCGTCGCCGGGTTCATGGGTCAGCTTTGCTCCTTGTGCAACTAAGGTCGCGGCTTTCTCAGCCGTGCGGTTGTAGACCTGAAGCGTGAAGCCCGCCTTGAGCAGGTTGCCGGCCATTGCACTGCCCATCTTGCCGAGTCCAATGAATCCGATCGATTCCATCGCTTGACCTCCCGTCACCAGTCATTGCTCAAACGCCCCTCGAATTCATCTCGGGGCATTCTCGCAGTCCATCTCTCCTCCTTCGAAATAGGGACATTCAAAATCGCTATATCAAGAACGAGAGGGTTCGATTCAAGTTTGTTCCACCAACCAACGTAGCATTTTCTCCGACCGCACGACGCCGATCAGACGCCGACCTTCCTTGCTCTTGACCACCGGGAGCCGGTCGAGATCGTGCTTATTCATCAAGTCGCCGGTCATCAGGCTCATCGGGAATAATCGCGACGGGCTCGGGCGCATCAAATCTCACGCCTTAGTTGACGATTTCTTCCTTTGCGCAAACGCTGCTGCCGTATCCCGTTCAGCGCCTCGCATGGAGAACCCATATGAGGCTCTTTGCCATTTTCCTCGTCCCTCGGAAACAACATGGCGAGGATGTTGCGATCCCCTTCTCTATCTAGCGGCTCAAAGTCAACACTCAACGATTACTTCGTCACACTGATTTCCACGCGGCGATTCTTCGCTCGTCCTGCGTCTGTTGTGTTCGGCATCACAGGCTTGGTATCAGCAGCCCCCATGGCATGTGCGCCGGAGAGACCACCGCTTGCTAACGCTTCGACTGCGTTCATAGCACGCGCTTCGGACAATTCTTTGTTCGAAGGAAACCTCGTCCTGAGCGCGCCCAGGATCGGCCGATTGTCTGTGTGGCCTTCGACATGGACCTTATACTCCGGGAACTCCTTGAGGATGGCGCCGACCTGTTTGAGCGCATCTGCTCCGCCTGGCTTGAGCTGGTCTTCACCGGACCCAAACAAATAGTCCGTCGCCAAATTGATGAGCAACCGCTCGCTGTTGAGATCGACAGTGATGTTCTTTTCGTCGATTTGCGGCTTGAGAGCCCGAATCAACCCGCGCTGCGCCTGTTGCAATTTCGCCATCTCCGCGGAGAGGTCTCCGCGAAGACCGGAGAGTTCCTTGTCCCGGTCGGCGAGTTGCCCCTCAAGATCCGAGTTGCGTTGCTTCGCAGAGGCCAATCCCGCCGTAAGCCGTTCGTTATCGGCCATCTGTTGCCGGGCAGCAGCCAGTTCCGCGACGAGCCGATCCTTTTCTCCTTGCGACTGGGTCAGGTCGCGTTGTGCCGCCGAAAGTTGGCTCGAGAGTTTTGCAGAATCGCCGGCATTGGAACGAAGCGCAGCGATCTCTTTATCCCGGTCGGCGAGCTGCCGTTGTACGTCGCTCGCTTTGATATACGATGAACAGCCTGCGAGCATGGCCAGGCATGTCAAGAGCGCTGCGGTCTTACCTCTTTGCATGAGAACCTCCTTTTCCTATATCACGTGCGCGTTGGAAACTATTCCGGTCCGTGATGATTCGAGTTGTACTGACGATCTTAGATGCTCAGTATGGCCTGCTGTATTGACGATCGCTCAAGAGCGATGCCAATAGACTCGTCTACCACATTGATTCGGTATGATTCCCTATTCGGCTTGTCTCCTTCTTTCTTCAACTGAACGTGCATAACGGCCTCACTCACCGCCTTTGCCGACAACGGCCGCCGGTACCGCCTGATTGAGGCTCTCGGGCGACCATCCGCCGCCGAGAGCTTTATAGAGCTGGACCACGGAGACGAGTTGAGCCCCCCGCGTCCGTGCCAGCGCCAGTTCCGCGTTGAACAAGTCACGCTGGGCCGTTAACAGATCGAGATAACTGGCTCGCCCCCCCTGGTAGCGCAATTCAGCCAGTGTGAAGGCGGAGCGGAGCGAGGCCACTTGCTGTTCCTGCGCCTCACGCTGCTCGCGTGTCTTTTGCACGGCAATCAGGGCGTCCTCCACTTCCTTGAAGGCCGTCATGATAGCTTTTTCGTACTGAACGGCGGCTTGCTCCGCTTTGGCTTTGGCGACCTTCACCTGAAACCCCAAGGCCGTCGCATTCAGCAACGAGCCGGATAAGGACCCGAGAGCGGCTTGAGTGAGCGTCGGCCCGATGGCGATGGAGGACAACTGGGTACTGGCGACACCCAGCGCTCCGGTGAGCGAGAGGATGGGAAGGCGTTGCGCCTGCGCCACGCCGATGTTGGCCGTCGCGGCGACCAGTTCCTGCTCGGCTTGTAAGATGTCCGGGCGACGACCGAGCAAATCGGACGGCAATCCGGCCGGCACGGTCGGCGGCATGGGTTGCTCCGTCAGCGGCAGGCCGCGGGCGATGGCCGCCGGCTGCCGGCCCAACAGCAGATTTAACTGGTTCTCTTTCTGAACGACCTGTCGCTCCAAGTCGGCCAATTGCGCGGCGGTGTTCGCGCGCTCCGCCTCAAACCGGTCGAGGTCCAGCTTGGAGATGACGCCTTGCTCCAGCTTGACTTGGGATATCCTGACCGTTTCCTTCCATGTCGTGAGCGTCCGCTGAGTGACCTCCACCTGCAGATCAAGCTGCCGCAGGTCGAAATAGGCCTGAGCCACCGAGCTGACGAGCTCAAGAACCACCGTCCGCTGATTTTCAGACTGAGACAACAATTGCGCTTGCGCCGCTTCGATGGATCGGCGGATGCGCCCCCAGAGATCCACCTCCCATTTCAACATGCCCAACCCTGACTCGTTCGAGAGCGTGCTTGACCCTCCGCCTATCCCCGGGATCAGGACCGGCGCGGTGCCTACAGGGATCGGGACGGCATGCGTCTGGGTGTGGAAGATCGCGCCCATGCCGCTGTACTCCAACGACGGCGCAAGATCGAATCGGGAAATGATCAACTGGGCGTGGAACTCGCGAACGGCAGCGGCCGCGACGCGCATGTCCTGATTCTGTTGGAGCGCCGTGCGAATCAATTGCTGCAGGGCTGAATCTTTGAGGAGTTCCCACCAAGGCAGATTGGCGATCGACTCCGACGTGGCCGGAGAGAGTTTCCAAGACTCTCCGGTCGCGGTTTCCGGGCGAGCGTAATTCGGCCCCATTTTGCAACCAGCAAGCATCAGCGCAGCCAGCGCAGTCATAAACAGGCGTCGCATCAGTGATCTCCGTTCCTCGATTCGTTTCCTCGGTTCACGAGTCTCTCAACGACATAGAAGGTCACGGGGATGAGAAAGATCGCGATGACGGATGCCGCCAGCATTCCGCCGATCACCGTCGTCCCCAAGATATGCCGGGACACCGCCCCTGATCCGGATGAGACGACGAGCGGAGCGACGCCGAGAATAAAGGCGAAGGCCGTCATGAGAATGGGACGGAAGCGGATCCGAGCGGCGGTGAGGGCCGCATCGACGAGCGGACGCCCCTTCTCAAACTCCACCTTGGCGAATTCCACGATCAGAATGGCATTCTTGGCCGCCAGCCCGATCAGCATGATCAGCCCGATTTGCGAGTACACATCGTTTTCCATTCCAACCAACCAGAGCGCTCCGAGCGCCCCGAATACGGCGACTGGAACCCCCAACAGGACGCTGAACGGCAGCGACCAACTCTCATACTGGGCGGCCAGGATGAGGAAGACGAACAAGAGGGAGAGCCCGAAGATCGCCGTCGCCGGCACCCCTTGCGCGGCAACCTTTTCCTGGAATGACATTCCCATATAGTCAAAGCCCATGTCTGTCGGCATTGTCTCGGCAAAGACCCGTTCCAGTGCGCGCATGACCTGCCCCGAGCTGTACCCAGGCGCGCCGGAAACGACGAGCTGCGCAGCTCGGTATTCGTTGTAGCGCATCGTAAACTCCGGGCCGTAGACGGTCTCCATTGCGACCAGGGCTGATAGCGGCACCATGTCTCCGGCGCTGTTCCGCACATAGAATTGTCCGACATTTTCAGCGCGCGTCCTGAACTCGCCTTCCGCCTGCACATAGACCTGCCAGACCCGTCCGAACCGGTTGAAGTAATTCACCATGACGCCGCCCATGAAGGTTTGCAGCGTCTGATAGACATCGCTGAGATTCACGCCCTGCTTCAGCACCTTGTCCCGGTCCACCTTGGCAAACACTTGTGGCACACTGGGGATGAATGTCGAGTTCACGAATGCGATTTCCGGCCGCTTGCGCGCGGCCTCGATGAATCGCTGTGCGTGCTCGGCGAGAAACCCGATATCTTTGCCGGCGCGATCTTCGAGAAGCAACATGACCCCGCCTGCCGTGCCGATGCCGGGAATCGCGGGCGGAGAGAACACAAAGGCTTGCGCCTCCGGCAGCTTGCTCAGCTCACGGTTGACATGCGCACTGATCGCCAGAAGTTGCTCCTCTTGTGCAGTGCGTGTCTCCCACGGCGCGAGCGTGACGAACAAGAAGGCGTTATAGGTCGTGCTCACCGTGCTGAGCAAGCTGAACCCCACCACCGTCGTCGCGTGCCGCACGCCGGGGGTATCGTGAAGAATCGCTTCGATTTTCCTGGAGACCTCATCGGTCCGCTGAAGCGACGCCGCGACCGGCAACTGCACATTGATGAAGGCATAGCCTTGATCCTCGAGCGGGAGAAAGCCTGACGGAAGCCGCCAGCCGAACGCGCCCGCGGCGACGGCCATCATCGCGAGAAACACCATGGAGCGGCCGGCTTTCCGGATCAGTGCGCCGGAGAGAGTCACATAGCCCTCGGTCAGCCGTCCGAATCCTCGATTGAACCACCCGAAGAAGCGATCCAACGGTCCTCGCCCCGGCGTCTTCGGCCGAAGCAACAGCGCCGACAGCGCGGGGCTGAGGGTCAGGGCGTTAAACGCCGAGAGCACAACCGAGACGGCGATCGTCACGGCAAACTGTTGATACAGTCGGCCTGTGATCCCGGGAATGAACGCCGTCGGGACGAACACGGCCGCGAGAATCAGGGCGATGGCCACGACGGGACCGGAAACTTCTTCCATGGCTTTGAGCGTCGCCTCTCTCGGCGCCAGCCCTTCCTCGATATGGCGTTCGACCGCCTCCACGACCACGATGGCATCGTCCACGACCAGGCCGATAGCGAGCACCAGCCCGAAGAGCGACAGCGTATTGATGGAAAAACCGAGCAACGGAAACACCGTGAACGTCCCGACCAATGAGACCGGCACCGCCAACAGCGGGATCAGCGTGGCGCGCCATCCCTGGAGAAAAACGAACACGACGAGGATGACGAGCGCCAGCGCTTCCACCAAGGTCTCCACGATTTCCTTGATGCCCGCTCGGACGGCTTGGGTCGTATCGAGCGACACGACATAGTCCAAATCGGCGGGGAATCGCGCTTTCATTTCTTCCATGAGTTGATTCGCCCGGTCCACCGTCTCGATCGCATTGGAGCCGGGGAGCTGATAGACCGCGATGATCGCCGACGGCTTGCCGTCCATCCGGCCGATCATGCTGTACGTCTGGGCGCCCAGCTCGATCCGCGCGATGTCCTTCAGCCGGACGATGCCCCCATCGGGATTGGCCCGGATCACGATCTTCCCGAATTCTTCTTCATTCAGCAGCCGGCCTTTGGCGCGAACCGTATACGTAAACTCCTGGCCGGGGGGAACCGGTTCGGCACCGATCTGGCCGGCCGGGTTCACGGTATTCTGGGACTGGATGGCCGTCACGATCTCCGTTACCGTGATGCCGAACTTCGCGAGTTGATCGGGCCGAACCCAAAACCGCATCGCATATTGCCCGGCCCCGAAGATCGATACTTGGCCTACGCCCGGAACGCGCGTCATCGGATCGTTGATATTGACGTAGGCATAGTTGGCCAACCAGATGTTGTCGTACGTGCCGTTGGGTGAATACAAGGCGAAGAGCGCGAGCGGGCTCGACACGGATTTTCGCGTCGTGACCCCGAAATTCCTCACCTCCTGGGGCAATTGCGATTCCGCCTGCAGGTACCGCATCTGCGCCAAAATTTGGTCGTCGTTGGATTTGGTCGCGACATCAAAATCCACGCGAAGCGTCATCTGCCCGTTACTCGCGTTCACCGAGTACATGTAAAGCATGTTGTCGACGCCGCTCATCTGTTGCTCGATCGGCGTGGCGACCGATTGTTCCAGGGTGACCGCGTCGGCGCCGACGTACGTGGCTTGCAGCATGATCTCGGGCGGCACGATGTTCGGGAACTGCGCAATGGGCAGCTGAATCATGGCGATGACGCCGACCATCACCATGATGATCGAGATGACTATCGCGACGATGGGCCGATGGATGAAGAATCGCGCCATAGACTTACGGATGGGCGCGGGCGGGTTCCGGCGCGGGCGCTTCGAACGGTGTGGGAGTCACGGCCATGCCGGCCTTCACGCTTTGCAGCCCTTCGACGATGACGCGCTCGCCTGGCTCAAGCCCCTGGTCGATCACCCACTGACTGCCGATCCGCTCGCCGACCTTGATTTGTCGGACCTCGACCTTGTTGTCCTGGTTCACGACGGCCGCCTGGTAATTCCCCTGCAACTCCGTCACCGCGCGTTGGGGAATCAGCAGGGCGTCCTTTCTGGTTTTCGTCACCGCCCGTACGCGCGCGAACAGCCCCGGGCGGAGCACGTTGCCCGGATTCGGAAACAAGGCGCCGATGCGGATGGTGCCGGTCTTCACGTCCACCTGCCGGTCTGCCAATAGGTAGTTGCCTTTGTGGGGATAGACTGCGCCGTTGCTCAAGATTAACTCCAGCTTGTCGTCGCGTTCCTTTCCTTGGTTCCTATAGTGTTCTTGGACTTTGTCCGCCGCTTCGAGGTATTCCTGTTCGCTGACGGGAAAATACACCCGAATGGGATCGACCGTCGAAACGGAGGCCAACTCTCCGGTGCCGGGTCCGACCAAGTCACCGACCTGCGCCTTGGCAATGCCCACGATGCCGTCGATCGGCGCTTCGATTCTCGTATAGCTCAGATTGAGCTCCGCCCGTTCAACGGCCGCCTTGGCAGACGCCACGGACGCTTGGGCTCCCGCCATGGTTTGAATGGAATCATCCAGTTCTTTTTGGCTGATGGCCTTGGCCTTCGCCAGCGGCGTATCGCGCTTGACGTCCAGTTCGGCTTTGACATACTGTGCCCGTGCTTGCCCCAATTGGCCCTTGGTTTCGGCGAGCGCGGCGCGAAATGGTCTGGGATCGATCTCAAAAAGAAGATCGCCCTTCTTGACAAAGGCGCCTTCGATGAAGGCCCGCTTCATGAGATAGCCGCTGACCTGCGCTTGAATGGTGGCATTCACGAGCCCGTCCGCCGTCCCCACCCACACGGAGTGGATCGGCACATCTTTCTGGACGACTTCCACGACCTCCACCGCTCGAGCGGGAGCGGGAGCCGCCGAAGATCTCTCTTGCTCACAACCGATGAACGCTATGCAGAGAACAGGCATCAGCAGGGTAAACGCGAACGCCCTCACGATTCGAACATCGCTCGCCATACGGGGCTCCAACGTAAGAATGCGGGTACCTCGGACATCACACCCCAAGCGCCTCCGCCTCTGAGCGAGCGCACCGTGTCCATAGAGGGTTGCCCGAGTAGGACCAACTGGCTGCGAGCCGTCGCATTCCCTGCATTATGCGACGTGCAGTCATCCGGACCGGATGGGACCTTGGGCGGCAGCTATGGACTATGATTACAGATACGAGAAAGGCAACCTAGGTAAACCCCTAGCTCGCGAGGCAAGAGCGACAAGAATGGCGGAATGTTGAAAGGTTATGGTTCCTAGGATTGTTCTACCAACCATCGCAACATTTTCTCCGACCGAACGATGCCGATCAGACGACGATTCTCCTTGCTCTCGACCACCGGAAGCCAGTCGAGATCGTGCTTGTTCATCAACTCGCCGGCCATCAAACTTGTCTCATCCGAAGTGATGATGACGGGATCGACCCGCATGAAATCCCGGACGTTCGTGCCCGCGCTCTGTCCCTGCGCAAAGGCTTCGAACAACTCGTTTCTCGTGATGACCCCTTGCAGGTGTCCATCTCGATCAAGCGCGCACAAGAACTCGACACGATGCTGCTCGAACAGGCGGACGGCATCCTCAAACGTGTCGTCGAGAGCAAGGCGATGTTCGGGAACCGCCTCCATGAACGTGGCCAGGGGTCGGCGTTCGAGCAGGGACCAGGCTTCGGTCAATCGCGGATTCAACCGAGGTCGCCGCCACCTCAGCGCCTGAGCGACGAGATTGCGGAAAGGAGTCAGCGCGCCGGAAATTTGCGAAAATACCTCTTTCCCCATCACGAGCACCTCAACCGTGGTGCGGGCGCGGACGCTCCCGATGCGGACCGTGCCGTCAATCAGCGCAATTTCGCCGAAAAACTCTCCCGGCCCTAATACCGCCACCAGGTGCTGTTGTCCCGTGGGGTCACGCTGCAGGACTTCGATCTCGCCCTGTTCGACCACGTAAAAACTCATCGCCGGCTCGCCTTCGACAAAAATAAGGTCGCCGGGCCGATGATGAGCCCTGGCGATCCGTTCCGTTCGGTTGATCTTCGAATGGGTCAGGTCGCGCGGAAAGAACAGCTCCCAGGTCCAATCGAACACCACCTTGATTCGGCGGGACCACGAAGGTGATTTCAGCAGATACACAGTTCGCCAGAGCCACCAGGCCGGAAACCCCGACAGCCGCACGCCCAGAATTTCTGCGACCGCGTTGTGTTCGCCGATGCCGCAGAGCTGACCCAGTGGTCTGTAAGAGAACGGTTCAGTGGATTGACCTCGCAGGACCCGAACGATGTTCTCCGCCGCTTGCCGCCCTTGCCGTTCGGCAAACTGGCCGGTCGTTGGTGAGATCCGGCCGTCATAGGCATTGACGATGTGGGCGCAGTCCCCCACCGCCCACAGATTCGATACGCCGCGCACGCGCATGTCCGGATCGGTCGGCAGCCTGCCGCCTTCCTTGGGCACATCGAGCCGATGCACTAGAAGCGGCGCTGTGGTGCCGATCGTGCAGACGACTGTCGCTCCACGGAGCATTTGCCCGCCGTGTAGTTCGACGCCCTCGGCGGTGGCTATCGTGGCGCGCGCGTTGAGCATCATCTTAATACCGGCCTGCTCCATCTTCGTTCTGGCAAACTCCCGCAGTGTCGGGCTCACTTCCGGCAGAATCTGATCGCGGCTGTGCACCAACGTGACAGTCACGTCACCGGCGGTGAAGTTGCTGTAAAACCGCATGCCGGCTTTGATCAAATCATTGATCTCGCCGGCCGCCTCCACACCGGTAAAGCCGCCGCCGACCACGACGAACGAGAGATACCACCTACGCCGCTCCGGGTCATCGCAGACTTCGGCTTTTTCAAGTTGTTCCATCACATGAAATCGCAAGGCCATCGCATCGCCCACGGATTTCAACGGAAACGCATGGTCGGCCATGCCGGGGACCAAACTCAGATTGACTGCAGTCCCGCAAGCCAGCACGGCATGGTCAAACGCCATACGACCCGGGCGACCATCGTATCGTTCATATTCCACCTCTGACGTGGCCAGGTCGATGTGCCGGACTTCTTCGGTTCGGCAGCGGACTCCGGGCAGCATTTGCCGTAACGGCGCCGTGACCGCACTCGGGTTGATTGCGGCGCCCGCCACTTCCGCCAGCAATGGATAGAAAATCATGTTGTTCTCTCGGCTGAACAGCATGATCTCGCAAGTGTTCGCCGACAATCTCTTGCGCAGAGTCCTTGCGCACTTCACTCCGGCGAAGCCGCCCCCCACGATGATGATCCGTGTCATGCCCATGGCGTTACCCCACACGCAGTCTGAAACTCGAACACACAGACAAACATCTTGTGTTCACGTCTGAACCGTTGACTAAATACTGGGCCACAAGCCCTCGGCGGGCGAGGCATAGGCAAAATGAGAGTGCCTATGCTCCCGAAAGCGGTGGTTTCTGGCCGGACTGCTCCAACTCCCGAATGCGCTTATCTTGGCGACGGACAGTGGCGGCGAGTTCGCGGGATTTCCGAGTACGTCTGATGCGACTCCCCAACGAAGCCACGAACGTGAGAAGAGCGCCGATCGCCACAGCGCTGAGAATGACCAACGCGAGGGAAGTCTCGTACTCCCAGGAATACAATCGTACGGTCACGACGCTGTGATTCTGAATCGCAAACAGAGCGATCAGCAGCGAGAATACCACGGCAACAATCAGTTTCCCCATCGCGCGGTTACAACCTTACAGTCATACTAGACCTTGGCGATATTCCGTTGCCATATCCCATTCAGTGCCTCGTGTAGTGAGCTCAAACGAGCATTCATTCAGCCTCGTCCAGTTGCCGCTACACATCGTCATGTGTTTGTCCTAGCCCGAAGCCGCTGAAAGAACGGACTCGCCAGCAAAAAGAGCCACACGACCAGCACAAAAGGCGACGTCAGCGCCGGCATTCCAAGAGGCTCCAGTGCTGCCGACATGGCGGCGAACACGACTGCCGTCGTCACCACGGCCACGGTTCCATATGCCGCTGAGGCTCCATTCAGTACAAAAAACTCGCTGCCAAGTGCAATCGCCGTCAGGACGGAGTTGAAGCCGAAGGCTCCGGCACGAATCGCCGGTTCGGCAGCCCCCATGCCCCACGCGACGAGCAATCCCACGAATGAACCCAGGAAGGCTGCGACGCATGCCACCCGCGAACTGATCAGGAGTCCGACTGCGAAGAAGATGCCGGTGATGGCATTGCCTTGGAAGAAGACCTGCGCAAGCCCGGTCAAGAGACCCTCGACGACTGTCGAAGCCGTCACGATGCCCTCCACAGTAGCGGCCTTTGGAAGCCCGGCGGTCGGTAGCACGCCTGTCGAATGCAGACGGCCGAAACGTGCGGTGGCCAAGACAAAACATAGTGTGGTGAAGACGAACGGCGCCGTGAGCGCGGGAATCTTCCAGGCGCCCAAAAGATGGAGCAGAGCCGCCATGACGACTGTTGTGCAGGCGGCGGCGAGCACAACATAACCCCAGGCCAGGATACTTGGTTCGAGAAAGTACAGGAGTGCGATGGCGACGAGCGCGCCGTTGAACCCGAACAGTCCAGCCTGCACGTGAGAACGATTGACATCAAGGAGTACGGCGGTCGCTGTACTCGCGGCCGTCCCAAGCAGGACCGCCCAGCCGAACAACATCGAGTTGTAAAAAATCCCGATCAAAAAAAGAAGGCCTGCGTAACTGTTACCCTGCAACATCACCTGCCCAATGCCGCGAAGGACCGAGTCCAGAAAGCCTAACAGGAGTTGCCCAGAAGAAGTGCCTTCAATGACAAGCCCCGTCGAAGATATCTGTGCAGGAATGGCTGGACGCGTCGCACGGCTATTGCCAGATTTCATAAACATGTTCCCTGTATAGCGCGCCGAACCTCTGAATGAAGCCGCACCGTGAAGCGACTTCGGCTTGAGTGAATTGTGAGGCGGCCAGCCTAGTGGGTGGTTGCCTTTGAGAACAGGTTGAGAACAACGACACCCGCAACGATGAGCCCGATGCCTGCAACGCCGGCGAAGTCCAACTTTTGCCCGAGCGCCAGCCAGGCAACGAGCGTGACCAGGACAACACCCGCTTCGGACCAAATTGCGTATGCAATCCCGACCGGGACGGATCGCAGGGTTAGGGAGAGAAAAAAGAACGCAAATCCGTAGCCAAGAACAACCGCGATGGATGGCCACAGCTTAGTAAATCCTTCGCTTGATTTGAGAGACGACGTGGCAATAACCTCCGCAACAATTGCGATTGCAAGATGCAACCAGGCCATGACCTTCCTTCAAGTTTTATGGCGCCCAACAACAACGCTCACCTGACCAGATCCGCATCATGATAGGCCTCCTTGCGCTCATCTTGATGGGCTCCCCAAATTCGACCCTACCGGCCACGCACCCCTCAGTTAGCCTGAATGGTGACGAACGGCGACGGGGCCTTATGGCTGGTTTCGGCCAAGGTCAACATGACAAGAAGGAATGAAAATAATGCCTTCGATGGAAGATCACGATTCTCGATCCAATACCATCGGTCGTTATAGTACACCTTGGCGAAGGCATCCGTCGGCTTCGTTTCACCGCTCGCGATGCGAATCAACGACGGAAGCGTCGCCTGACCATCATGTGGAGGGGGAAGATGCGGATACGCGCGCTGTTCTCTCTCATGCTCGTCGGGAACCTCCACGAAGGTCGCCAGCTCGTACAGGATCTGGAATCCCGAGCGAGTATGTAAGGAAATGACGTCATCCCGGTCCGGCGCCGCGCCGTACGTCACCGAAAACTCCGTCTTGTCCGGGTTCAAACCGAGGAGGCGTTTCACGGCCTCCATCTCCTTCTGGATCTCCGGTGGAACCTTCTTCGTCCCAAAAAACATCACGAGGCCTTCGCCCTTTTTTTCTTTGGTGACATCAGCGCGTAGCCCCACGGTGCCGGACTCCTGGATTCGTCGAAGGGCCTTGACCAATTGGACGAAATCCGGATCCTCCAATCGTAATTGCGCCCCGCCTCTGCTGTTGGACAGCCCATTCACCGTCTGCACGGCGGCCATGAACAAGAGATCGACCCGCCATCCGGCTTCGACCAGCTCGAAGAGCCGGATCGGTGGAATGGGAGTCATCAAGGTTTGGATGAATTGGGAACCGGTCAGCGGCACGTAGGTGATCGTGGGCCGATCCGTGTATTGTCCCTGCACGCCAAGATTGAAGAAAGGGTTCAGGGCCTTGCTTGGCGCCGTCTCGAGACCGGGATAGACCGTACCTCCGGCTTGCACACTGCTGACCAACGAGTAGCTGCTGACGATCTGTCCGACATCGACGAAAATCGGCGTATCTCCATAGCGCATTTTGACGATATTGAGCAGCGTTTGTTGCTTCCAGGAATTCGCCATGGCCTGTGTGAAGTCGAACCGGTCACGGTCGAGTGTCGCTGCGCCGAAGCTCATGCAGCCGGATAGGCTCACAAGGACTACTACCGGAACCCATAGCCGTAGCCTGTCAAACCAACAACCGTGCGCGGAGCATACTCCCATTATCGTTCCCTCCGGTGCTCTTCGAGATCAGATCCCATGTGCCCTCCTTAGTCGCCCTTCCTTCATTCATTCAGGGTGCAGAGTCACCTCATGGTCACGATCCAATGTTTCCTTGAGAATCGTCGAACCTACACAACCCGTGGCTCCGAGTGATACGATCTTCATCATGGATTTTCTTTTTTTGCAAGCCGGAGGTCATTGCCGACTGTGACAAGATCACGTCGATCTCGGGGAGCTCTGTCTCGGTTAACTACTTGGGGGTCTTCACTTCTTCAGGCTCCGCACATTCAGGCGCTGTCGCGAAATGGTACGGTCGTTGTTCGCTTCAGATTTCTTTCACACCTCCATATCGTTGCGGCCATCCAAGGAGCGAATGATGCGCGCTGGGTTACCCGCAACGACCTTGGCCGCCTGGACGTCGCGCACCACAACACTGCCTGCGCCGATGACGCTGCGGTCGCCGATGGTCACGCCCGGAAGAATGATCGCGCCGCCTCCGATCCACACATCGTTGCCGATACGGATCGGGCGAGCATATTCCAGGCCGGATCGCCGTACATCCGCTTCAAGCGGGTGCGCCGCAGTATAGATCTGCACGGCCGGTCCCATTTGGAGATTGTCCCCGATCTCGATCGGCGCGCAGTCGAGAAAGACGCAATTGAAATTGATGAAGGCGTTCCGCCCAAGCCGGATGTTATAGCCATAATCACAGGCGAAGAACGACCTGATGACCGCGCCGTCTCCGACCGAACCACAGAGCCGGCGCAGCAGCGCCATGCGGGCTTCCGTCGCCTCGCCCGGCGTGACATTGTACTGAGCCGTCAGGCGTTGCGCCCGTTCCGCGTCTGCGACGAGCTCTGGGTCAGTCGAGCGATACAGCTCACCGGCCAGCATCTTCGCCTTTTCAGATTTTGTATTCATAGAGACCCCGCTTGTTGAATCGATCGTGTTCACCGCTGTAAAACACCCCGCATGCCGCCGCTCTCCCCCGGCCGTTCAGCTTTCCGGCTGTCCTGGCGGCGACGACTTCCTCAGGCACACCGGCCTTGCAGATCAGGGCCCGACAGAATTTCCCATGCGCGCCCTAGAGTCAACAGGACCGAGGGGATCAGTCAGTTGATAGGAGGAAGTCCGCAAAGACGCCGCACCTGTCGAGCACGGAAGGTTCGAGTTAAACACTATGAGATGTTGGGTTGGGTCTCGGTATTGCCGAACAAGCCGACCGTTCGATCCGGCGTTCGGCGTTGTCTGCAGGCCCCACTACATCATATCGATTGCGCGGCCGGTCGTTACACTCCTTGTATGTTGAGGAGCAACAGCTCGCCTTTCATGTTCGGATGAATCGTGCACTTAAATTCGTACCGCCCCGGGCGCTTTACCGTAAAGCGGATCACAGCGTCGGCGTTGGGACCCACAAACACGCCTCCCATTCCTCGTCCATACGCGGTCACTCCACCGGCCTCGACTTCCGTCAGAATGCCCTCAAAGAGCGGCGATTCAAAGTTATGTCGCTCCCTATCTTCATTGTGAATTGTGATGACGGCGGGGAAATTCAACACCAGCGGAGCCTGAGTCGCAATGAAGGTGAAGTCGTGAATCCGCACATCGATCCGTTGCTCGGTCTGAGCATCGGTCTGGCCCGCGAGGCCGATTACCAGACAACCACCGAGCACAAGTGCTCGCATCCAACTCCGCATGTCGACTCCCTTTTGGCTGCTCATTGTTCCTCCTTCAGAGATAAGCAAGTGATATTCGAACCCTTCGCACTGCGGCATTCAAGCTTGCACGGTTCATGGCGCCTGGGCCTCTCTAGCCCCATTATTCATGACGGTTCGTGACGAAACCACCAAGACGCCACGCGAGACGGGTATGCGGAGCCGCAAGGAAGGAAGGCATACTTGAAACAGTATGTCGACCGACCGAGCGGCGAGCCTGCCCGCTTGGCTGCGAGAGCCTGGCAGCCAAGCTTGTCGCAGCGGCGTATCGGTGGTTGCAGTAGAAGCGGTCATGAATAATGTGGGCTAAATGTGAATCGCTCGACCCTGCACGGCGAGCGCTGCTTCCCGGAACGCTTCGGCTAGGGTCGGATGCGCATGGCAAGTCCGGGCGATATCCTCGCTGCTCGCGCCGAAGGCCATCGCGGTGGCCGCCTCGGCTATTAGGTCACCGGCCCGAGGCCCGAGGATGTGGACTCCAAGCAGGCGATCGGTCTTCTTGTCGGCGAGCACCTTGATGCGCCCCTCGGTCTGGCCCAGGGCTCGCGCGCGGCCGCTCGCGGAAAACGGAAAGACGCCCTTTTGGTAATCGATCTCCGCCTCTCGGAGCTCCTCCTCCGTCTTTCCAACCGACGCGATCTCAGGGTGCGTATAGACCACGCTGGGGATCGTCTCATACTGCACATGGCCATAGCCGCCTGCAAGCGCCTCCACACAGGCGATTCCCTCTTCCGATGCTCTGTGGGCGAGCATCGGACCCCGGATGACATCGCCGATGGCGTAGATACCGGTTGCGTTCGTGGCGAAGCGCTCGTCCACGGCGATGCGCCCATGCTCGTCAGGCCTGATGCCGACGGTCTCCAGTCCCAGGTTGGCCGTCATCGAGGTTCGCCCCACGGCCACCAACAGACGGTCACAGCGGATGGGCTCGGCCCCTTCGTATTCCACGATACAGTGATCGCCCTCAACCCGCGCCCCCGTCACGCGGCTGCCGAGGTGAAAGTCGAGGCCTTGCCGCTCGAACATCCGTTTCGCGTCGGCGGCAATCTCCACGTCCATCCCTGAAAGAATGCGGTCCAGATACTCGACGACCGTGACCTTGGCACCGAGCCGGCGCCACACGGACCCGAGCTCGAGGCCGATATATCCCGCGCCAATGATCACGAGATGGTCCGGCACGTCGGGATAGCTGAGCGCTTCGGTGCTCGTGGCGATGCGGTCGCCATCGAGCCTGACTCCAGGCAGGTTGGCCGGCGTGCTACCGGTCGCGATCAGAACCCAGCGGGCCTTTAGAGCTACGGTTTCCTTGCCGGTCTCGACGATGACCGCCCCGAGGCCAGAGATACGCCCGTGCCCCAAGTACCGAACGATCTTGTGCTTCCGGAAGAGACCCTCAACGCCTTTCGTGAGACGCTCCACAATCTCGTTTTTCCGGCCCAGCATGGCCGCAAGATCGAGTGCCACGTCCGCAAGTCGAATGCCGTGTGCCTGGAAACGCTCACGGGCAGCAGCGAAGAGCTCGCTCGACTCGAGAAGCGCCTTGCTCGGGATGCATCCCACACGGAGACAGGTCCCGCCGAGCGCTGGTTCTCGCTCCACGCAGGCCACATTCATCCCAAGTAGCGCAGCCCGGATGGCGGCGATGTAGCCTCCAGGACCGGCGCCGATGATGATCAAATCATGCTCGCGCTCAGCAGCCATCTTTTCGCTTTCCCTTCACCTTAACCTTAACCTCCCTCTAAATCTCTAAGAGGATGCGGGCCGGCTCTTCAAGACAGGCCTTGATGTGCTTGAGAAACGTCACCGCTTCGCGGCCGTCCACGACCCGGTGATCATACGTAAGGGCGACGTACATCATGGGCCTGAGCACGACCTGCCCGTCCCGAGCCACGGGTCGATCCTGAATCACATGAAGCCCAAGGATGCCGCTCTGAGGCGGATTGACGATCGGGGTCGAGAGCAGCGAGCCGTACACTCCGCCGTTCGAAATCGTGAAGGTGCCCCCCTGCAACTCCTCCAGAGTGAGCCGGTTGGCCTGCGCGCGCCGAGCGAAATCGGCGATAGCCGTCTCGATTTCGGCAAAGCTCAAACACTCGGCGTTCCGCAACACGGGCACAACCAGGCCGCGCCCGCTTCCGATCGCGATCGCGATATCGTAATAGTGACGATACACGATCTCCGTACCTCGGATCTCGGCGTTGAGCTCAGGAATCAGCTTGAGCGCCTCGATCACGGCTTTCACGAAAAAGGACATGAGGCCAAGCTTCGCCGCGTAACGCTGCTGGAAGCTTTCTTGAAGGTCTTGCCTCAAGACCGTCACGGCCGTCATATCGATCTCGCTGAACGTCGTGAGTAGAGCGGCAGTCTGTTGAGCCTGTACAAGCCGCTCGGCGACGCGGCGCCGGAGCAGGCTCATGGGTACCGCTTCTTCGTCGCGGCTGCCCAACGGCTGACGCGGCGCGGACCTAGGCGGCGCAGTCATCTCTTCGGAGACCGTCTCGACCGCGGAGGCTGGTTCTGTTTGAGACGGATGCTCTTCCAGCCGGCGGAGAACATCTTCTTTGAGCATTCTGCCGCCGGGCCCGGTCGGCGTCGGCTCCTCGACGCCAAGCCGGTGCTCGTGCAAGAGCCGGCGCGCGGCCGGCATCACTCGCGCCGTATCGGGCGTTGAGACCGGCAGGGGCTTGGGAGCAGCGGTGCGCTCGGTCGTCTTGCCGGAAACCGCCGGGGCTGCCGTATCTTTCGGGACCGCTGTCTCATCCAGATATGCGATCACTTCGCCGACATGGGCCATCTCGCCTTTCTTCTTGAGCACCTTGACCAGGACGCCCGACACGGGCGCAGGCAAATCGAGTGAGGTCTTCTCCGTCTCGAGCGAGACGATCGGCTCATCTTGACGGACGGTCTCACCCGGCGATTTCAGCCATTCGTCGATCTGGACCTCCGTAATCGATTCCCCGATCGTCGGAATTTTCAGCTCAATGGACATCGAATGCCGCCTTGAGCAGCTTCTGCTGCTCGATCTTGTGGAGATCATGCCATCCAGTCGCGGGGCTGGCCGAGGCCGGCCGGCAGACCGCCGAGAAGGACCAGGTGTCCATCAGTCTATCGCCGAACCGCGCAAACAAATATCGCCAGGCCCCCATGTTCGCAGGTTCCTCCTGAACCCAGATCACCGGCGCTTTCGACGAATAGGACGTCAGGCTGTTATGCAATTCCTCATTCTGCAGAGGATAGAGCTGCTCCAATCTCAAAATCGCGACGTCATCGCGCTTGAGTTCATCTCGCAACCCCACCAGGTCATAATAGACTTTCCCGCTACAGAGTAGAACACGCTCGACCCGCTCCGGTCTGACTGTCCGGTCGAAGAGGATTCGCCGGAACCGGCCTTGTTCGAGGTCCTCAAGCGTAGAGATGGCTTGCGGGTGGCGAAGCAGGCTCTTCGGCGTCATCACAATCAGGGGTTTTCGCCATCGGCGCAGCACCTGGCGTCTGAGCACATGGAAGTATTGGGCCGGTGTTGTCGGGTTCACCACTTGGATATTGTCATTGACGGCAAGCTCCAGGAAACGCTCCAGGCGCGCACTCGAATGCTCCGGTCCCTGCCCTTCGAACCCATGGGGAAGGAGAAGCACGAGCCCGCTCAGCCGGCGCCACTTCTCTTCGGCGCTGACAAGGAACTGGTCGATGATGACCTGGGCCGCATTGACGAAGTCCCCAAATTGGCCCTCCCAAAGGACCAGACTGTCGGGACAATCCAGGCTGTACCCGTACTCGAAACCCAGCACACCCGCCTCGGAGAGGGGACTGTTGTAAATCTCCACCGTCGCCTGATCCGGCGCGAGATGCTGAAGCGGTACATACATCCGACCATCCTCGGTATCATGCAGGATGGCGTGCCGCTGGCTGAAGGTTCCGCGAGGCGTATCCTGACCCGATACACGGACCGGATGCCCTTCCACAGCCAGCGTGGCAAAGGCCAGCGCCTCGCCGGCAGACCAGTCAAGCGAGCGCGCGCCGGCTGCCATTTCGCGTCGGCGCTGCAGCCACTGGATGATCTTCGCATGGGGATGAAACCATTCAGGCAATCGCGTGAGCGTTTCCATCAGCGTGACGAGCGGGCCTCGTTCAATCCCGGTGCCGACCTCTTCGGCATCTCCGTCGAGTCCTCCATAGTACCCAGCCCATATTCCGGTCGACTTCTCTCGCAACGGCATGTAGGTATGACTCCGAGCCTCGGTGAGATCCCGCTCCAACTCACGCCGGCGCTCCACCGTGATTCGATCCGCCTCGTCACGATCCACCTCGCCGAGGCGCAAGAGATGGCCAAGATAGTATTCGCGGAGAGGCCGGCGCTTGTCGATGACTCCATACATGAGCGGCTGTGTGAAGCTGGGCTCGTCCCCTTCGTTGTGGCCGCGCCGTCGAAAACAGTACATATCTATCACGACGTCACTGTGAAAGGTCCGCCGGAAATCCATCGCGAGCCGCACGACTCGGGCGACGGCTTCGGGATCCTCCCCGTTGACATGGAAAATCGGGATCTGAAGCATCTTGGCCACGTCTGTCGCGTAGAGCGCTGACCTCGCCTCGTTCGGCAACGTCGTAAAGCCGATCTGGTTATTGACGACCACATGCAGCGTCCCGCCAGTGCAGTACCCTTCAAGCCGGCTCAGATTGAGCGACTCCTGCACGACACCCTCTCCGGCGAAGGATGCATCTCCATGGATGAGAATCGCCGTGCAGGGCGTGCGAGTCGGATCGCCGTTCCGGTCTTGCTTCGCGCGCGTGCGTCCAAGCGCAACTGGATTGACGAATTCTAAGTGACTTGGGTTGAAGCAGAGGGACAGGTGCACCCTTCGCCCTGATGCCGTCACCCAGTCCGTGCTGTGGCCCAGGTGGTACTTGACGTCTCCGCGCCCCTCTCGAAGAGGATCGATCACGTTCTCGAATTCATGGAAAATCTCACGCGGTCGCTTCCCGACAATATTCGCCAGGACGTTGAGTCTGCCCCGGTGGGCCATCGCCAACACGACCTCTTCCACACCCTGCTCGCCGGCGGTTTCGATCGCCAGGTCGAGCAGCGGGATCAAGCTTTCCGCCCCCTCGAGGGAGAAGCTCTTGGCGCCGGGATACTTCTGCTGGATGAACTCTTCGAAGATGACTGCATCGGTCAGCCGGGTGAGAATACGGATCTGCTCCTGCCTCTTGAGGCTGGCATGGTTCTTCGGTCTCTCCATCCGCTCTCGCACCCACGCCCGCCGCTCCGGGTCGGAAATATGCATGAACTGCGAGCCGATCGATCCGCAATAAGCGGCCCGCAAGCGGTCCAGAATCTCCCGCAGAGTCAGGAAATCCGCTCCTGCAATTCCATGCGTGGAGAATCGCCCGTCCAAGTCATTCTCCGTGAACCCATAAAACGCAGGATCCAGCTCAGGATGAACCGAACGCGGCATTTCCAGCGGGTCGATGGCAGCGGCCATGTGCCCACGGACTAGGTACGCCTGCACGAGCTGGGAGACACGATCTTGTTCCCCGATGATGGTGTCTCGCGCGAGCCGACTGGTGCCTGTTTCGGCATGATTTCTGGCAAAGAGCGCGTCCTTCGGGAGAGGAGCCTGTCTTGGCAGGCTCGGGGCGGGAGGGTGCAATGACGCCTGGAGCGGGCGGGTGAGATCAACCCGACCGCGTTCTGGGTCGAAGAGGGATTTCGGCGGACGAGAGGGCCCCCGTCGCCGAGCCATGGGGTGATCGCCATCGTTCTCTACATCCTTAAAATAATCCCGCCACTCCGGCGAGATCGAGGCGGGGTCCCGCAGGAACTCCACATACAGATCCTCCACGAAGGGGAGGTTGGCGGGAAGGGGTAGTGGGATTCGCTGGTTCATGGACATGTGAAATTCGTGCGGCTTGTTTGCGGTCTTCCCCATTATACTTGATACTTGCATCAGCCCGCCATGGAAGCCCCTTCTGGACACCATGGATTGACAACCGAACACAGTGAATCGCATCTACACCAATACCATATTGCAGGAGATGAATCATGAGTGAACTGGTCGCATTGCGTTTAGGGATTCCAGCACAGCCGATCTAGAAGTCATTTCAAAACCTGCGGGAGGGAGGTAGAATCCGCGCCATGAGCCCCTTTCACGAAAGGAGAGCCGATGGCGTGGCGCCACCTGACCGACCCGCAATGGGACCAGATTCGCCCCCACCTGCCTACGGCCAAGCGTTCCCCACAGAGCGGTCGACCGCCTGCCGACGCCCGGCGCTGCTTCGAAGGCATTCTCTGGATTCTATGGACTGGCGCACCCTGGAGCGAACTCCCCAGGCGGTATGGCAGCCCCACCACGTGTTGGCGACGCCTGCGGCAGTGGGAAACCACGGGAGTGCTGCTCGCCCTGTGGCGAGCTTTCCTGGCCCAGCTCAATGACCAACAGAAACTCCGCTGGAACGAGTGCTTCGTGGATGGGAGCTTCGCACCAGCAAAAAAGGGGGCCCCAAAGTCGGGCCGACGAAGCGAGGCAAGGGCACCAAGTGGATGGTCGTGGTCGATGTCGCGGGTACTCCGCTGGGAGCATACCTGGATTCGGTATCCCCGGCGGAAGTCCGGCTCCTCGAAGCGACCCTCGACACGGTTGCGGTGACATGCCCGCACCGGCCGGGGCGCCCGCGCAAGCGGCCAGACCGATTGATTGCGGATCGGGGATATGACAGTAATGCCGTCCGGGTCTGGTTGGTCCGACGCGGGATTGAGCCCATCATTCCGGCGCGGATCACCAGTAGACAGGCCACGCACCAAGATGGCCGGAAACTGCGCCGGTACCGACGCCGCTGGATCGTGGAGCGCACGATTGGCTGGTGGGGCAACTTCCGTCGCCTGACCGTCCGCTATGATCGGCTGCTGGAGACGTACGGCGGCTTTTTTCATCTGGCCTGCGCGCTCATCACGCTTCGCAAGGTTTTGAAATGACTTCTAAGAATCTCGAACACCAACGGCCGAAGGTGAACCATTCGGTTCGAAGGTGCCTTGATGAGGACGATGCCGAAGGGCTGGACGGCAAGGTTCTGCTGGTGCGGAAGGTTCCTGTCCATCGTGACGAGTGCGTCGAAGGTGCCCTGCATCCGACACAAAAGTTCGCCGTTCTTGACACCATCCCAACCAAGCCCGCTGACAGTCTGGGCATCGTGACCGCTAAGTAGGCCGGCCAAGTCCACAGGGATGTTCTCGTCAAGTAGGACGCGCATCGGCCAGGAGTGAATCGCGGGCCATCTCCAGCGCGGCTAGGGCCTGCTCACGCTTGACCGACGGGAACTGGTGAAGAAACTCGTCGAGTACCTCGCCGCCCTCGAGATAGTCGAAGAGCGTCCGAGCGGGCACGCGAGTCCCGACGAATACGGGAGTTCCACCGAGGATCTCTGGGTCGCTGTGAATAACGGCAGTCTTCGAGGTCATGGCATAATTCCGAGGTAACCGTCCGGTGGATTATACACCGGATCGAGGTTTGATGCCTAACGCCGCAAGCTTACCGCGAGCCGCCTATCCGTAACCCTTCGGAGTCAGCAGAAGCCACAACAGGGCGGCGATGCGGTGGAGCGCCATGTTATGCCACAAACTCTTAGGCTCCTGCGTTCTCTCCCAGTGCTCCACCAAAACCTTTAGCGAACGACTCCATCAAAGCCATTGGATCTTTACTAAGAGCACCTCCGCACCATCCTTCAAGCTGACCACGAGCTTTCGCCTAAGCTTGCGGGCTTTGAGTCTCCTCACACCGTCGCGGACGTGGGCGAGCATTTCCTGGGTGCTCGATGCTGGTACTTTGGCTTCCCCGACTACTTGGGAAAGGTCATCGAAGATAGGCTCGTATACTGAAGGTTTACTAAAGTCCGCATCTGCCAACTGGATGTACACCGCGTAGTCTGCTCTGATCGTTCCGTCGGGATTTGGGGGTGCGAACATGAGGATTCCCGGAAGCTTTGCAGTAGGAATACTGAAGATGCGTGCGATATCTGGACTTGGATTCTTGAACTTCTTCCCTCTCTTCTGCAAGGGATAGAAGAAGTAGATGCCGCATGCTCTAGCGAAATCATCGAGCCACTCTGTCTGAGCCTCGGTGGAGGACTTAACGACCTTTTGGCTTGGGCGACTGTCGAAAAGGAGGACCCCAAAGATCGCCGCCTCTTCTCGCCGTTGAACGAGCTTGGAGGAAAAGTCATCGAAACTTGCAATAGGAACGCCCATCTCTGCCTCCTATAGCCCGGTGATTTCTGGCGCGGTGAAAACGGTCTTTATTGCGGTATAACGCTCCGGTTCAGCGGCGGCGCGCCGCGCCGTCCGCTGCAACCGGTTGTTAGGTGTCACGCTTCTCTGCCTCATTGATGATGTCCATGACGGGCCGACTGCCCCGTCTTGAGTTGCAGTGGAGGCACGCGGTCACGAGGTTCGCGATCGAATTGTCGCCACCTTCGGAGACGGGCTGAACGTGATCCAAGGTCGCAGTGAACCGCGTCAACTGCTTGCCGCAGTACTTGCACAGATAACCATCGCGCTCGAACACCTTGAGCCGATTTTCTCGCACATTATAGTAGTCCAGGTTGCGCACGACATCGACGGGCGTGGTTGCGGCGGGCGAAGCAGGTTTCATCAGCTCGCAACACGCAGGAATCTCCTCAGGAAGAAGGACACGATACGGCGTGCCTTCTCGGGTTGGTTCTCCGACGCGCTGGATCGCGCCCCGCTCTTCGAGTCCTTGGAGAGCTCCTCGAGTGGTCTGAATACTCAAGACATCGCCTTGCCCGCTGGCCGACCGAACGACGCCGTTCATCAAGCCACGGGTGCTAACGCGGCAGTACTGGTCGCCTGAACGAAGCACCGCGAGCTCGAACATGTGCCAGTACACCGCCGCCTCGTAGGGGTTAAGAAGCGGTTGAAGGAATCGGACGACCTGGGAAACGAGCTCCGGTATCTCTAAAGCGTCGAAGTTTCGCACAAACGCCCGATCATCCGGCGTGCGCAATTCCCCCTCCAGTTCCCCAAGGAGGGCGCGGATCTTCTCGATTCGTTCGTCCGTGTCACTCATCGTCGTTCGCCGTGACGCCTAACCAGTTATTAGACAGCAGTACAAGTTTGGGGTCAGATCTTGAATCGTGCATGTCGCATTCAGAGATGACACAGAAGAACTCAAGGGGATACGGCTGGTTTTCATTTACCCCGTATTTCCATTCCGTTCGACGTGTGAGCCTCTTACTCGCTCTGGTCGTCATAGGTGTCCAGGAACACCTGAAGCTTATCGAAGAGACGATCCAACTCCTTCCGCACAAGATCTATGGGGTCTGACATGACTATTGACTTGTTTGGGACCGGCCTCCGCCCCGAAGAGCGAACCCAAGGCACCGGGAGTCAGAGGTGGCTCAAAAACCTCGCAGTCACGCGCTGACTTTGTCCGGTAAGCTAATCACGGGAATACTCACCCGCGCTCGCCCGACTTTTCCCGTCGCGGTACACCGGTCCATGAGTCGAAGGACCGCAGGCTTTAGAAATATCTCCCCACACTGACTGCACACCTCAGCCTGCACGTTCTTAAACAGAAACAGACGTTTCCCCCAGCGATGGACATGTTCGATCGTTTTTCGCTTCACTGGGGCTTTGCAGAACGGGCAGGACTTCATGACCGCCTCCCTTTTCTTTTGCGCCAGTTCGTCCACAGCTTCGGATCCGGCCGATAGATCGTGATCAGAATAGCGGTGTTCTCGTGAATCGACCACACGGCATGCAGCGGTGCATGTGATTCCGTAAAGGCGAGCACAAGTGCCGAATGCCCTCGTGGATCGTCCGGATAATCTTCAATGATCTCGCTGGCAGCACCGGAATAGGCTTGTTCAATTTCGTCGATCGTAATCTGGTCGGCATCACGCTCTTGTTCGGCATGCAAGGTGATCCGATACCGGCCCGTCCTGATGAGCGCTCGCAGACGTTCAAGCACGCGCCGACTTTACTGAAACTCACAACGAACTGCAATCGACTCGCTCACAAGGTGATTCCCGCGAAATGTCTGTGAAGTCTGTTACGCAGAGACCTCAACGTATTCCACTTGGCTGCTGGGTGGGGGGATGGGCAGGCTGTCTGCACGAAGACCCTCCAGGTGGAATTCTATCGCTTCGCGAATCATCGTTTCAGTTTCCTGGATTGTCTCACCGGTCGCTACACACCCAGGTAGGTCCGGTACATAGGCTGCGTAGTTAGAGGCGGCTTTTTCAATTACGATGGCATAGCGCATGCTGGGCCCTCTATTTTTTCCATCCAGCCTGTTTGAAGATACTGTTCAAAGTTCCAGGTGGCAAATCGTCGCTCGGCTTGCCTGCGACCGTCACTCGACCAGGCTTTATGGGATGCTTAAATTGTCGATGACTTCCCTTCGTGGCAACCAGGTACCAGTTATCCTCTCGCAATCGATCGAGAACCTGGCTGACTTTCACGAAGCCAGCATACCTCACTGGGAGTGAGAATCCAAGAACAGGAGAGATATGAATGCCTTCGCGCAACCTTCCGGTCGTTTTGGGTTTCGGATTGAGCCGTGCGAGGTTTGTGCGACTTCAAAGGGTGCCAATGGTGTACCCAGAATGAGCATGGTTGCAGGTAAATCTTTGAAGAGCAGGCTCCCCCCTGTCTTAGCACAATCTTCCGAGCGGTCCCCTTCAAGACAACAGGGCGAATACCTTGGGCGCATTGTCGAGCATTAGGATGACGGCGACTCCTATGGTGAGAGCGGCGAACACCTTGGCTGTGATTTCAGCGGAGAGCCATCGTCCCACGGTCGCCCCTAGCCCGATCCCAGCAGCACTGCCCAGCACCAACGTGGCCAGCAGCCCGCCAGGGATCTCCTCAAATTGGAGGTGCCCGGCTATCCCTCCGATGGAAGTGACCCCAATGATCATCAGCGAGGTCCCGATCGAGGCCCTCACGGGAAATCCAAGGATGAGCGAGAGCGCGGGCACGATCACGAACCCGCCGCCCACACCGAAGAACCCGGACAACAGGCCGACGATCAGTCCGATCGAGCCGACCTTGACGAAACAGGAAGGAGGAAAAGAATCCGCACAGGCAAGGGTTCCACGTCTCTCCGCCGACTCGGAACGACTGTGTCGCCACATGTGGATGGCCATCACCATCATAAGAAGGCTGAACGAGAGCAAGATGATCTCAGATCGGACCAATTGCTGGCCCTGCGCCCCAAGCCATCCTCCAACCGCGCCCGTCGGACTGAACACGAGTGCCGTTCTGACCTTCACATCACCGGTCTGGAAGTATGCCACGAGACTGAGCGCAGCCGACACTCCGACTAAAGCCAATGAGATCGCGGTGGCTTCATGTAGGCTGAGTTTCAGCACGTAGACCAGGAGCGGAATCGCCAACAGCGAGCCGCCGGCTCCGGTCAGGCCGAGCGACAGACTGATTATGGCGCCTGAGAGCAGCGCGAGCCCTGCTTGTTCATCACCGAGGATGCTCATCATCCCCGATGCCGCTCACTTGCTCGCCGTGGGGTAGCCGGCCTGCTTCCAGGCAGTCATGCCGCCCACCATCACATGCACCTTGGGGAAGCCCGCTTGCATCAGAATCTGTGCCGCCGTATGGGCTCGCCCACCGCTCTTGCAGACCGAGATGATCTCTCGGTCTCTTAGATCATCAAATTCCCTCAGCCGCTGCGCCAAAGCAGTCACCGGAATGTTGCGGACCCCTACAATGTGCCCCAGTTCCCCGGTCAATTCCTCTGGGTCTCGCACATCGAGCAACAGCGGAGGATTCCCGCCTTCCAGCGCCCGCTTGACTTGATCAGGTGGAATCCCGTCGACCAACTGGTCGTTCGCGCCTTGCTCCATGGTTCCTTTGACCTCGCAAGCCGGGACATCTACCGGTATCCAGGCCGCCTTGGGATCACGGGCACAGGCATAATTCGCTTTCAGCACGTCTTTCATCCACTCGGCCGGCCCGAGTTTCAACCCTTCCAGGTAGTCGATGTACACTTGTTTGCTCCTGGGTTGCAGGTTCGGATTGCGCTGCTTCTGCTGCTTGAGGGTGGAGGGTTGGCGATTCCGGTACTCATGGGCCGGATACACCACGAGATGATCGGGCAGTGCGAGAATCCGTTGCAGACTGTCCCAATGTTCGCCCGGATCGCCTCCCGGTAGATCGGTGCGGCCCGCGCCGGCATCGTCAAGAAAGAGCACATCGCCGGTGAGCACTCGGTCTGAGAGGATCAAGCTCACGCTATCCCTGGTGTGGCCGGGCGTAGACAAAACTTTCACAGGCATATTGCCGAGCCGGCATTCGAATCCGTCCGTCAGGTGAAAGGTCACACAACGCGCCGGGGCCTTGGCATGCATGACATACTCGCATTTAAGCTGATCCTTGAGCGTTGCCCCACCCGAGATATGGTCGGCGTGGGTATGGGTATCAATGACGTGCGTGAGGGTCAGTTTTTGCTGCTCAATCATCTTGAGATAGTCCTGTACATGTTCCAACACCGGGTCGACAAGAACCGCCTCCTTGCTCTTCTCATCGGCGATCAGATACGTCCGGCAAGAGCCTGGGTTGAGTTGTGTGAAAATCATACGGTCCTTTCTTCTCGACTCGCGAGAGGGCGGCCTGTGCGAATAGATTCTCGCCTATCCGAGCGGTCGTTCAGCACGGTGAATAATTTCTGTCCGATTCGGATTCAGACGAGATCCCGACAAATCCGCTCGCGCCGGTCAATGCGACCTTCATGGTCATCTCCCTTCGCGAAATGTTGTTCCCCTTACATCGGCAGCGGAGATGGTATTCAGCGATTGTCCTTCCGCTGCTGAGAGAGATACCGGTACATCCCCTCCACATTCTCCGGGAACCAGTCCGCGTACCGTTGCCACTGCTCGTACTTGGAAAGATGAACGGCCTTTTTCGCCTCTTCCATACTCGCGCCCTTCCGGACTTGCTCCTCCACGGCCGACCTGAGGTCTTCGAGGTAGCCGCGAAATTGCCGCACGTGCTCTTTCTTGCCGATCTTGCCATGGCCGGGGACCAGGGTCTCGAAATCTAATTGCTCGATTCGTTTGAGCGATTCGATCCAGTCGTCGGGATAATCGCTCTGCATTGTACGGTAGGCCACCGTCTCGACCGGAATGAAATCAACGGCAAAGAGCAGTTTGTCCTGAGGGAGCAGGACGACGAGACTGTTATCCGAGTGGTTCTTACCGGTATAGATCAGTTCGACATGTTTCCCGCCGAGGTCGATCGACATCCGATCGGTGAACGTAAGATCCGGGACGGGGGTTTTCGGATCCGCCGCGTGGAGAATTTTTTCCCGCGCCGCCGCATGGCTGATGAAGGTCGCCTGGTCGGCGAAGACGCTGCCGCCGGTGATATGGTCGTCGTGGTGGTGGCTGTAGATCACATAACGGACCGGCTGATCGGTCAGGGTCTTGATCTTGGCCTTAAGCCAGGTCGCCGCATCGGAACTGATCGGATCGGTCACGATCACACCCTTCGGTGTCGTGATAAAAATGGCCTGGTGAAATTGGTGCCGGTACAGATAGACGTCATCGACCAGCTTGATGATTTCATCGTCCGGCCGGGACTGTTGAGCCGACAATCCAGGTCCTAGGAGCAGCAGACTTCCGACCGCGAGCACCGACAGAACCCACCGATATCCACTCATGGTTCCCTCCCTTGGCTGTATCGTTCGTTCGTGACGGTCTTCGTCTCGTGCTCATCCGAGGTCATCTACCAAGCCGCCCTTCCTCCCGACCAGGATGAGTGTGGGGTACGCGAAATGGATTTCCGTGCCGACCCAATGGGCGCCCATCCCGAGACGATCCTGCCCAATATCGTTGCGCAAGAGTGCGCGGATCGTCTCGTCGTCGCCGGGACGAGGAAACGACGCAGCCAATTGCCGTTCGAGTTCCATCGCGAGCCTGTACCAGTGGGTTGTGACGCGAGTGAGCTTCAACCGTTCGGCCATGCCGAGTAGTTCTTCCGGTGTGCAGGCGCTGGTGTGAGACGGATCCCGCAGTTTCTCAAGGTGATCGTAGGCCGCTCTTTTTTCAGACGGAATCGCGACATCGACGACCATCAACACCCCGTCCTGTTTGCATACTCGATGCATTTCCGCGAACACCAGGAAGGGGTCGAGGAAATGATGAAAGGAGTACCGTGTAATCACCATGGAAAAGGATTCGTCCGCATAGGAAAGCGGCAGGACATCGGCATTGTTCCATTCCACATTTGTGATCCCTTTGTCCCTTTGGATCTGCCGCGCCTTGTCGATCATGGCAGGCGTAATGTCGATTCCCGTAACCCGTGCGGCTCGCGCGGCGAAGGCGCAGGCCACCAGACCCGGGCCGCAGGCGACGTCGAGCACGGTATCGCGCGACGTGACGCCGGTCGATTCAAGCATGAGCCGGAAGGCCGACTCCTGCGAATGTTCAGGCATGTCCGCGAAAGGACCGGCTTGCCTGGTGAATTGCTGGATGATGGATGCTTGGTGTTCTGCCTGTGTCATTCTGTCTCCTCTCCGCTCAACGGTGGACCGTTTCCGTCAAGACTTGAACGAACCGGTTGAGTATGATCGCTAAACGTGCATCCGCCGTTCGCCGATCCCCAGGCGCAATGCTTCGACATCCACTTCCTGTTCCAGGCGGTGCAACACTTCATCGCTGATCGTGCCCTCATCCCGGAGCCGGATCAACGCCGAACGTTCGGCTGCTAACGTCTCTTCTCTGAGTCGAAGGAAGGCGTCGCTCGTTTCTTTTTTGCAATCAGGATCGATCTCAGCATCCGGTGAGAAACGCTGCAGACGTCCACCGTAATGCGATTCCAATTGCTCGACATGAGCCGGTTTCGGCCAGTCTTCTTTGGTCAATTCGTTCAGGCGTACCAGTGCCGCTCCAGCCGCCTGTTCCCGCGCATGCATTTCTTCTCCCTCTCCCTCGGAACCGCCGCTCACTCCAAGTGTCCGCATCAACGGAGCCAACGTCAACCCCTGGAGAACCAATGTGGCAAGAATCACCATAAAGCTGAGCAGAATGATTTCCGACCGAAAAGGAAAGGGTGCGCCGGTGCCGGTTGAGACGGGCAAGGCCATCGCAGCAGCCAAGGTTACAATGCCCCGCATGCCCGTCCATGCCACTAAAAAAATATGCGGCCATGGCGGCAGAGGGTCTCGGGCACGGAGCGTTGAACTCAGATATCGGGGGATTGTCGCGATCAAGGGAACCCATCCCAATCGGACGACAATGGCCGTCACGCTAATGAGCGTCCCGCCGATCACGAAGGACCACAGTCGATCCGGCGGGACGGCCTCCCGGAGCGTGCCGAGCTGCAAGCCGATCAGGATGAAGATCACACCGTTCAGCACGAAGACGACCAACTCCCACACAGCACGTCCATGAAGTCGGGTCGTCGGCGCAACCACCTTGCTGAAGTGTTGCCGTAGATAGATGCCTCCGGCAACGCAGGACAGCACGGCGGAGGCATGGATTGATTCACCAATCACCCAAGCCACGTAGGGAGCCAATAATGTCGCCGCGATCTCGGTAAAGCTGTCCTCAATGGCGTGGAGTACCCATCGCATCACCCATCCGACCACAACTCCGACCACGACGCCCGCAACCGCAGCATACACAAATTCGAACAGCGCCTCACCCACCACGAAACTGCCGCTGACGACTGCGGCGACGGCGGCCCGATAGAGGACCAATGCCGTTGCGTCGTTGACAAGACTTTCGCCTTCCAGGATGGTGACGATCCGGCGCGGCATGTTGAGCCGTTTACCGATGGCCGTGGCCGATACGGCGTCGGGAGGTGAAACGATGGCGCCGAGTGCGATGGCTTCAGCCCAACCAAACCCCAATACAACATGGGCGACTGCCGCTACAACCGCCGTGGTCGCCAGCACAAGCCCCACCGCCAAGAGCGAGATCGGGCGGATATTCCGGCGAAAATCTCGCCAGGACGTGAAGTAGGCGGCGGCCCAGAGGATCGGCGGCAAGAAGACCAAAAAGACCAGGTCGGGATTCAGAGCGACGGTCGGCAATCCCGGCACAATGCCCAAGACGAGTCCGCCGACGACAAGTAGAATGGGATAGGGAATCAAGATCCTGCGCGCCACGGTCGTGAGAGCCAGCACGATCGTGAGCAACAATATGATGATTTCGAGTTGGTGGAGATTCTCCATTTCGGCACAACACTGGTTAGTACCGCCGTCCGTCTCCCATCAATGCCATTTCACCATGGAGTCCCGTCATCGGGTTGGCACTGTCGGCTTGATGGAGCCACGGCTTGATCCATTCTCCGTAGCAGACGACTGCGGAGGACGGGCAGCCATGGCTTCCTGCCTAGGCGGGTGAACTCAACTGCAGTGATCGCCGCCGATCGAAGTCACCGTTTCACGCCCGTATCGTAATAGAACCGCTCGTGAACGATCTTGCCGTTCTTCCACTTTGCGACGGACACTTGCTCCAGATGAACCGGTTGTCCGTTCGTGGCGATGAAATCCATCGTAGATTCATAAAACGTCACGTTGTCGCCGATGCCGGTCGCCGTGACGTTGAACCCCTTCCACTCTTTCACGCCATTCAAGAACTGTTTTTCCCGCTCGATGTTGGCCGCTAACCCCTTCGTCGGAGGATTCGCGTTGTCTTGCATCACCGTATCCTTGTCGTAAAACTCGTTCATCGCCTCGATGATCTTGCCCTGGCGCACGTGGCCGAATAGGTCGTTCAGTCGTTGTTGCAGATTGTGATCGCTCATCGTCGAGTTCCTTTCATGGTTGTTTGGAGGTGAATACAATTCCCGCTTTTTGCACTTCTTGATAGGGCAACAACCACACCAATGACTCATCGCTGAGGTCGCCGACTTGAATCCGATTGCCCCACGGATCCCGAAAGTCGCAGCGAAAGTCGGGGTGAAGCTTCAGCTTGTACTTCTTCGTCAGTTTCTTGCGGACTTCTTGGATTTGCTTGGCGTCGCGGACCATGAGACCAAAATGCTTCGTGCGATCCGGCTGAAGCTTCTCCACTTCGAAAATGGCCATGAATTGATGCTCGCCGAGCTTGCACCAGGCCGCTCCCTCCCCGCCACGCAACATCTTGAGGCCAAAGACGTCCGAGTAGAATTTCACCGCTTTCTTGGCGTCGGTGACTTCGATCACCACGTGATTGCACCCATACACTTGGACCGACATGGCTCACCTCTTGTCGATTAGGAATCGGCAGCGGGAGATAGGTTGGGGCGAGCTTTCTCAACGGCAGCGATGAAGACTTCAACAGGCTGCGCACCCGAGATTGCATAGGTTCCATCGAGGACGAAATACGGCACGCCTCGAATACCCAACGTATGACCAACCGACTCTTCAACCTTGACCTCTGTAACTCCCTCTTCGCTCGTGAACAATTCGGTCGCGCTGAGTCCGGCTCGATCGGCCAACTCAACGAGGACCGAGCGAGAACCGACATCCAGACCTTCTTCGAAATAACCTTTAAATAGCTGTTCGACAACTGCATCCTGGCGGCCTTGAATCCCCGCATACCAAATCAACCGGTGGGCCAGGAAGGTGTTGGGTATTCTGACAATCTTCTCAAAGGCAAAGGTGATCTGCTCGGCATTCCCGACCTCCAACAAGCGCTGCTCCATTTCCTTGAAGGCATCCAGGCTGCCGAATTTGGCGACGAGATAGGCGGTTCGATCCATCCCTTCCTTCGGCATCGTCGGATTCAGTTGAAACGGCCGCCATATAACACAAGGTCTCGCCGTATCACTCATCTGATGCAACGCCCGGTCAAGCCGCCGCTTGCCCACATAGCACCAGGGACAGATGACGTCGGAATAGATCTCGATATTGATCCTTGTGCTTCCCATACAGGACGTCTGTGGTGAGGATATCCTTCGTTATACCATTGCTCGTAACGCGTCCGACAAGGTGACTGTTCCGCGCACGAGCTTGTCGGGCTTCTCATATCCGATCGCGCGTCTGGAGAACGCGGTGTACATTTCTTCGAATAACTTTGCCGCTTCGTCTGAAAACCCAAACGACTTGAACGTGGGAACAACGGCGCTCAGGGGCGCATGTTGAGGCGTAACCTTTCTCCCCAAGATCTGCCCAAGCGCTGACGCAACCTCATCCGGACTGTACTCTGCCGGACCTGCCATTTCCACGATCTGCTTGTCTGGTCCGCCGGCAAGCAATTGTTCCGCTGCGATCCTGCCGATATCCTTAGTCGAAATCATGGGCATTTTGGCCTGAGGCGCGATGAATGTCGGAAGAACTCCCCCTGCCTTCACCGCGCCGATCACCGGCGCCCAGTTGTCCATAAAATAGCAAGGGCGAAGGATCGTGATATGCTTCGCCACAGCACCAAGCGCAAGCTCTCCATAGTGGAGAGCTTGAATCGGACCGGTCCCTCCAGACAGATGTCCGCCGACCGACGACAGAAAGACCACATGCTCGGCCCTACTCTTCTGAACGGCTTCTGCAGCATGATCCATCCGCACTCGTTGATCCGCCAACCATGCCTCAGCACCATAATTCGGCGGCGCCAACAAATAGACCCCTTTTGCTCCTTCGAAAGCCTTGGTCACGGCCGATACATCATCGATCGACGCCACGGCCACTTCCGCACCCTTGGCTTTCCAACCGACACCCTTCTCAGCCGAACGTACGATCACCCTGACAGGCTGTTTTTTACTGAGCAAGTTCTCGACAACGGCTGATCCCGTATTGCCTGTAGCCCCCACGACGACAAACATGTTGGTTCCTCCTCTCCAATCAGTCGAGATTCACTCTATTTTGCATTATGACGCCATAGCCTCTCGCTGTAGAGCGCGTCAAAACCCTGTTTAGTTGGAAGCGGTACCCATGAACTTTAAGCTTGGCAACTTACGTTCCAGCAGGAACTACGAGCTTGCACTTTCGGATTTTGCCGTAAAGCGAGAACTTGTCAGCCGAGAGAACTTAATCGACTCGGATGTAGTGTCAACCTGACGGCACAGTGCCGAATGATCGGCCCTTGCAGGTTGCCTTGTAGTAGCCTTGACAAATAGTACCCTTGGACAGATGGTGCCTCAGATTCGATTCGATCCCTATAAACATGAAACACTCTTCATTATTTCTTCATGAATTCTTCATGATCTCTTGGTTATGATCTCTTCATGACGATGTTTTCATAATTTGAAGAATATCCCATTCTTTCGCATGCTCAATCAGGAAATGATAATGAAAGGTGATCACGACATGCCGCTACGTAAGATCTACGGTATCCGCTTGTGCTGTTTGCTCATGCTGAGCGGGCTCACACTGACTCTTGATGCCTGTGGATTGCACCAGACGGTCCTGCTCGAGCTGGCGAAGCAAGAACGTCTGGCGCCGCAGCAAGAACACGAGAAGACTTTAGCTGAGATCACGCAGAAGGAGCAAGCAGCGATCGCAACTCAGAAACCTATTAAGACAGGCGATACAATTCCGCACATGTACGCGCAGGCGCTCCTCCAAGGCACGTGGGTAGGCGGCGCCTGCCATGAGCGAACCGTCATTGAAATCGAACTTGCTACCGCCAATCACGAAGCTCCTTTCAGTATGTATGTTGAGCCTGCCGATGTCGTCGGAACGTTCAGAGCATTGGACCACTCAGCACCGTCACAACCGCGAATTATCGAAACGGGACTCAAGGGAACCTTCGATTATCAAAAGGGAGTTCTTCGTATGGAGGCGACCCCAAGGCCCGTTATTCCGACAAAAGCAGAGATGGAAGAAGAACACCGTCTGCGTGACAATGTCGCAGTGGAGATAGAACTTGCCTCACACGAGCTGACATACGGTTCGCGTGGACCTTGGGGCATAGAGAATGCCGAGCTGGTGAAAAAGAACAGGAAGGCGCTGGAGGAACTTGAGACGCAGGAGGCTCTCCGTCAAAAAGCGAAGGCAGAAGAATATGCCGCAAAGGTCGCCGCCGCCAAAGCTGAACTGGCTCCGTTCCAATTCTCCATTGCACGAGATTGGGAAGGAAAGGGTTGGGCAGGCACCATTGATGGCTCACACTTCAAAGGGTGCGAAATTCGTCTCGCGAGCAAACAAGGAATTACAACCGACAAATTGCCGCCCATACAATTCGCGCTACACGGAGTCAAGAACCAGAATTAGGTTGAAATCGTCGCGTCGTAAGGAGATCGGTTCAATATTGCCGCAGAGATTATCAAGAAGCAGATTATCTTTACCCCGCCGGTCGGCTATACCAAAGACAAGCAGCCTAGTCACATTCGAGAGTGCAATTGTCCGGCTCATCTTTTAAGATATGCCGCGTAGGAAAACGGAGCACTTGGGTTGCCTGAGGGATCTGCCTTACGGTTGGCTGAACTCTCTTCTTTCCACTCGAACGTGGTTTGAAACACTCTGGAGATTCTGTCAAGATGGCCACCGATGTAAGGAGTGCGAACTCCATGCGGATTGCTTTGAGCCGAGCTTCTTTTGCGCGACTTCCGTGGTAAGGAGTAGAAGGGGATTGTGCTGCATGGATCCAGGAACTACCGCGTGCTCCGTCGCTCAGGCCTAGCCTTCGTTGCTTTGATTCTCGCCTTTGGATGCGTTCTCCTGACAGACGCGCGGGCCGAAGACAAAAAGCCAAGTCTTTTCCCTTATCAATTCGAGCCTATTCCCAGAGTAGCGGAGAAGATGACCGTGCGGCGGTTGCTGTCGGAAGTTCTGAGGCTGCGGGTCAATGGCTACACCCAAGTTTCCTATATGCAGAACTTCAACCACCCGTCCAACGATATCAATGAACTCCGCATTTTCGACGTCAACTCCAATCAGTTTCGGGCAAACGTGATCCAGGCTGCGGTAGAGCGGGCAGTGAAGAGCGATGGTTCCGCTCTCGATCGACTCGGCTTTCGCGTGAAATTCAACGCGGGACAAGATGCAGATTTCATCGGCGGGCTGAATCTGAATCCATTCGCGACCTTCCAAGAATTCTATATCCAATATCTCGCTCCAGTGGGTCGTGGGCTTGACCTGCAAGTCGGGCAGTTTAATGCCCTGGTCGGCTATGAACAGGTGGGGAATCCGTACAGCCCGAATTACTCACGGTCCTGGCTGTATTTGGGGCAGCCCTTCACGACGGGCGGCATCTCCGCGACGTACGAGTTCAATAAACAGGTCTCGCTGGCGATCAGAGCGATCACGTTTATGAACGCGGCTCAAGCGAATACACAGCACGAACCATTGATGGAGACGCTGCTGATGGTCTCTCCATCTGAAACGGTGAGAGTCATGCTCTATGGGTTGGCCGGGCCAAGGGCTGGTGCGCCCGGCACGCCGGGAGGGACCCTCATGCTGGGAGGCGGATACGCGAGTTGGCAGCTCGGCGCGCAGACATGGACGGTCGTTGAGGCGTACTACGCGAATCAGGCCAACAGCAGCCTGATCACCCCTGGAAAAGATGCGCGCTGGGGCGGAGTGGCAGGCTATTTGTTTCATGACTTCACGAAAGAATGGGGCGTCCGTTTACGAGGAGAGATTTTCGAAGACAAGGGAGGTTTAATCACCTGCCAAGGGACGACGGCCTTTCAACCAAAAGCCAACGTGTGCTTCGGCGCGACATCAACAGTAGCTGCGCCGGCCGTCGCGCAGACCCTGTGGGAAGCGACCGCCACGCTTGAGTACAGGCCGTTTCCGTCGGTGAAGACACGGCTCGAATACCGCTACGACAAGTCCGACCATAATGTCTTCCAGGTCGGGGGACGAGCGACAAGCTACCAGCCGACCCTCTCACTCGATGTTGTGTATATCTTCTGATCGGCGGTAACTTTCATAGCAACCAGTTCCCCATACTGAACACATCAAAATCGTACGATAAACCAGCCGCCATTCAACACAAGCCAAGTACAAATGTGTCAGCCTGAGTGACCACACTACAGAGCGAACATGCGCGCCACCTGAGCGAGGGCGACTGAAAAAGATTTCTCGTTGTCATCTTCCAGGCAAAATGTTTCTTCTTCCTGAGGGTGATGTCCCATGGCGCCTCCATAATAAGAAAAGTCCGCCACTTCAGATTCCCGGGTATTCCAAATGTGAAGACACTGCGCCGTCAGGTGCGGCAGCACTCTCGGAGCTCCGCCGATTATCTCTGCACCTGGTCTATCGGTCATTCCGACCACGACGAGTTTGTTGCCTCTCCGCAACATGCTGGGCTCTAGAGCGCCGTTGAAAGTAATGGCGTACCAGAATGAGTCTCCTCGCTTGGCGCTCTTCGAACCGTCCGTCGTATAGTTCTTGATGGGCTGCTTCTCGACAAGAAGGATGACGCCTTCCGGCTTTCGAATAACCTCTACGATTTCTCCTCCCAATTCCACTTTGTGTGGGACAAAATCGCCGTTCGACGGCTGATAAGACTGCTTCCGCCAGGCTTCGACATCAAAGGTATTCGTTTCGACGTTTTTCATGATCTCGGGAGAAAATATCGGTGCGGTTGTGCAGGCTTCCAACAAGACACACATCGCAAACAGTCCGATCATACGCATGGCGAATCTCCTCTTTCTATCCAACACTCCAAAACCAACGGGCGGTGAGAGCGCTAAAAACATCTTCATCATTGGCCTTCATCTCCTTTGATCTGTAAAAAGTATATCGTTCGAATATGAATGGTCCATGATGAGATCGTGAAGAAATCTTCACCATAAATCTTGCCTAAAAATGATCCGTCCACGGTCTCGATGATCCGCTCGACGTCCACTCGGTCATTGTAAAAGTGCCAGAGGTTCAGTGGTTTCAGTGTGAGGTCAGTGACGGGCACTTGGTAGTGGTACTTCCAAACATGAGCAGCATCAATTGCTCGCTGGGTCCTCTCTCTCTAAGGGCACTCGCACACCATCACGGAGCCCCATCGAACATGCAGTCTGAGAAAATCACTCATGTGGGGTCGGCCGAGGCAGAAGGATATCGGCAAGAATACTTTTGGGAGTTGGGAGAGCGAATCAGGTCAAGCCTTGTCGAAGTCACATGCCCGTTGTCGTTTTGTAGACTCGGATAAGGGATGGTAACGGATCACGGCATCATGCCTTGCGTCTGCTGATGGGAACCCAACGACCTTTGGGGCTACTCCCACCCCCTGACTTCATAGCCCTTCTCCTTCAGACAGTTTGTGACCGCATCGGCATATGGCGATTCCGGTTCGAGCGGCTTGAACGTTCCTCCGAGTAGTCCAACGACCAATCCAAGTCCGCCACCGGCGGCGGCCCCGATCGCCACGCCGGGTAATCCCCCGACCACTCCCGCCGACGCGCCGACCGCGCCGCCAAGTGTCAGACCGAGTATGGCGCCGGTCGCGGCATTCGCGCTCCGGTGCACGCCAGGTTGCAATCCAGTCTCTTCAACTTTCTTTCGACAGGATTCAATCTCCTGTTGAGCCATCTGCTTGCCATATAAGTGGAGTTGTTTATTCGACCGTAAGATCGGCTGCGGTCCCGAGCAGGCGGTAAGACTCAAGAGTAGTGTAGACACAACAAGACGATGCCATGACCGATTGGCCACCGAAGTCTCCTAGGGTGTTTCCTTCGTTTGTCTTCACTTCTCACCCTTTGGAGTAAATGTCGAGGCTTTTTCAATTGCGCACATCATTAGCGGTTTGGTTCGCTTGCCTCAATCTTTCTTCCTCCCTACTCTCTCCCGCTTTCCTCACCTTCTCTCGTAGAGCGGATGGGTGGGTACTCTACTGCGCGCATTGTCCGAGCACATTCCTCCTTACACTCCTCACCACTCAGATTGGGCACCGAGGTCGTTTCCATTGCGCGCATCCAACGAGGGCCTTCTGAGGCCGCGCGTTGGGCGAGCACCGAAACGACCTCGGTGCCCAATCCCTCGCCCTCACTGCCAGCCCGTTACTTCATATCCCTTCTCTTGCAAACACCGGTTGACGAAATTCGTGTAGGCCTGGCTAGGTTGTGAGGGACTCGCAGCATGGAACAATCCGGTCAAGAGTCCCCAAACCGCTCCGCTTGCCGCACCGATCATCGAGCCTCGCCCCACTGCCCCCCAAATCGCTCCCCCAACTGCCCCGCTTGCAGCGCCGACTCCGGCGCCGACTGCTGTGTTCGTTGCAATACGACCTCCTTTGCCCCCTCCACCTTCCGTCGCACCTGCCGACTCCGCCAACTGCCGACAGGCTTCGATATCGCGCTCCGCCCCGTCTTTTCCCGCCGACTCCAGTTGAGCATTGGGATAGAGCACCGGACGTGCACTGGAACAAGCTGAGAGCATCAACACGGCTAAGGCCGCGCTGCTGATTCGTAATGCCTTCATACCTACTCCGTTTCTTACTCGTTTCGCGGTAACAATCGAGCCAACAGCACCTGAGCCGAGACCTCCTTCACACACAGCCGCTTGCGCCGAGCTTCGGCTCCTGCCTGAATTTGTACATTTGCACGCGGCACAGCGCACCGATCGGCAATGAAGCGAATCAGTTCGTCGTTGGCCGCACCGTCGATCGGACGAGCTGCCAGGCGGATCTTTATCGCGTCGCCATGAATGCCGACGCACTCAGTACGTGAAGCCCCAGGTTGGACATGTACGGTCAGGAACGCCCCGCGCTCACTGTCCCGTGCGATGGCAGGAAGGGAATCCACGAGAATCGATGGATTCAAAAGATCGCTTTGACGAATTCGAGTATCGCGCGTTGCATGTCCGAATCATCCGTGATCGGACGAGCGACGGCCACATCACAGGCCCGCTCGGGCGGCACGCCTCGCTTCATCAGAGTACCGGCGTAGATCAGGAGTCTGGTGCTGACTCCTTCCTCCAATCCGTGGTTTCTCAAGTTGCGGACCTTTTGCCCGAGCTTGACGAGACGTCCGGCGATTGCAGGATCCACCCCCGCCTCACGTTGAACCACCATCGTTTCGATGTCCGGCGCGGGATAGTCGAATTCAATCGCGATGAATCGCTGCTTCGTACTCTGCTTCAGATCTTTGAGGACGCTCTGATAGCCGGGGTTGTAGGAGATCACCAGCATGAACTCATCGGCGGCCTCCACGATCTGGCCTTTTTTCTCGATCGGAAGCACTCGCCGGTCGTCGCTGAGGGGATGGATGATGACGGTCGTGTCCTTTCTGGCTTCCACGACCTCGTCGAGATAGACAATGGCTCCATGCTTCACCCCGGCTGTCAAGGGCCCGTCCATCCATACAGTATCCTGCCCCTTGAGGAGATAACGGCCCACCAAGTCTGATGCCGTGAGGTCTTCGTGACAGGCGACCGTGATCAACGGTCGGCCGAGCTTGTACGCCATGTATTGGACAAAGCGGGTTTTCCCGCAGCCGGTCGGCCCCTTCAGCATAACCGGGAGCTTCCGCTCGGCGGCAATGGTGAACAGGCCGATCTCCCCACCGACCTCCGCGTAAAACGGCTCTTGTCGGATGCGATACTGGGCTACATCGATTTCCCGCGCCTGCTGTGTCACTGCATCACTCCCGGTCCATAGAACTGCTTCGGCCTGACGAAACAACCAGCTCCGCAGCCGTCACAATAAACGGAACAAAGACTGAAGATCAAGCAAAGGGGAAGATATCGTCTTTACGTGTGTCCCGCTGTAGGTTGAGCTCTATGCACAGGAGACCTGATGCGTGGTAGCATGCTGATTGTGTACGTTTCCATGTGGCATTGCGATGTTCAGACCCATCCCAGAAACGACGCTCTTCAGAAAGGTTTCCTATCGGTTGGTCGCTTCCGTGCTCCTGGTCTTCGCTTTGGTCGTCTCCGTCATTTTGCTTTTCAGCCTGGAACAGAAAAAACTCCTCCTTCGTGGTTTCACCGAAGGCGAGAATATCCCCACGGAATTGGTCCATGCCCTCCGGCAGTCGCGCAATGATCTGATCGTCGAGACACTTCTTATCTTCTTCGTAAGTTCGATCGGTATTGCCGCAGTCATCACGTTTCTTCACTACGACGCTGCCCGAAAAACCCTAGAAGAAGTGAAGGGGCTGGCGCGGAATATTTTACACAGTATTCCAACGGGAGTGCTGACGATCAACCAGAGAGGCATCATCAGCGCGATGAATCCCACAGCTGAAGCGGTGTTGAATCGCGCCTCATCGGAGTTACTGGGGATAAGCTATGACGTCGTGTTCCCCGAAGAAGACCCGATCCGCCGGATACTCGACGAGGCGTTGAAAGAACACCGCCATGTGAATCAGAAGGACTTCCTCTACGAATGCGGAGACCTAAGCCCGAGAACAATTCGCGTGAGTACAGCAGAGCTCACAGGGGACGATAAGAAACCGGCGGGGGTGATCCTGCAGGCGCAGGACGTCTCAGAATGGTTAGAACTCGAACGACGAGTCCGTATCGCAGAAAAGTTAGCGGCGTTGCACACCCTATCTGCGGGGGTCGCGCACGAGCTGCGAAACCCCTTGAGCGCCATGGATCTGAACCTCCATCTTCTGGAAGAAGAACTTAAGGAAAGCGGAACAGTGGCAGAAACAGGGGCACGGTACTTGGGTGTCGTGAACGCCGAATGCCGAAGGCTTTCGGGGATTCTCGATAATTTCATGAAATTTGCCCGCCCGGGATCTGTTGGTTTGCACGAAGTAGATGTAGAGACACTGATCGACCACATCATGACGTTGATGCGTTTCGAGGCGGAGGAACGCGGGATTCGACTCGAACGGGTGATGGATGAGCAATTACTGCCTGTTCTGGGCGATGCAACCCAGATCAGTCAAGTATTGATCAACATCATCGTCAATGCGTTTCATGCCATGCCGAACGGCGGACACTGTCAGATTTCAGCGGTGCAACGAGAGGCTGAAGGGAAAGACTGGGTAGAGATTACCGTGAAGGATAGCGGCGTCGGGATCGCGAAGGAGCAACTCAACCATCTGTTTGAACCCTTCTATACGACTAAGTCGAGCGGCACGGGTCTTGGTCTTGCCATAGCATACCGGATTATGCAGGATCATCGCGGTACAATTCAGGTTGTAAGTGCGCCTGGAGCTGGGACGACAGTAGTGACACAATTCCCGATAGCGATCAGTCAACCACACAAAATCGGTGTGGGATCATGACGCAGGCCTTTCACGTTCTCATCGTTGATGATGAAGTGAATATCCGCAATGCTCTGGTGACCATGTTGGAGAAAAAAGGCTACCGGGTTTTCGGAACAGGCACGGGAGCGGAAGCGCTGCGGCATCTTGAGGAAACTCCGGTGGATTTGGTAATCACTGACCTCCGGATGCCAGAGATGGGCGGCGTAGAATTTCTGCGTCGGCTGAAGAACAAATGGTCGAATACAGAAGTCGTCGTCATGACCGCGTTCGGTTCGATCGATACGGCTGTTGAAGCGATGCGTCTGGGCGCCTACGACTATCTAACGAAACCGATCGATCGTGAGCGGTTTGGAGTCGTCGTGGAGAAAGCACTCGAGCGCCGTACGCTGACTTCCGAAAACAAGCAACTCCGCGACCGTCTTGAAACGAGAACATGTTTCGATCAAATGGTCGGCGAAAGCGAAGCCATGCAGGGAGTCTACAGCTTGGTGGAAATGGTGGCGGACAGCGATGTGACGGTCTTGCTCACGGGGGAAAGTGGAACCGGGAAGGAACTCGTCGCGCGAGCGATCCACCATAAAAGCCCGAGGGCCGATGGACCGTTCATTACCATGAATTGCGGCGCATTGCCCGAGAATCTCTTTGAGAGCGAGTTATTCGGGTATGAGAAAGGCGCGTTTACCGGTGCCATGTCGACCAAGGCTGGGCGGTTTGAGCTGGCGGACGGTGGTACGCTGTTGCTGGATGAAGTGGGGGAACTCTCGCTCAAGTCGCAAGTCGATTTTCTACGTGTTCTTGAGACGAAGGAGTTCAGGCGCCTGGGTGGTACGAAATTGATCAAAGTCGATACGAGGATCATAGCCGCTACCAATCGGAAACTGGATGAAGCGGTCAACCAGGGGGATTTTCGGGAAGATCTCTACTACAGACTGAATGTCGTCCCTATCCGCCTTCCACCACTTCGCGAGCGGGCAGACGATGTTCCGCTGCTTGTGGATCGATACCTGTCCGCATCTTCCGCACGGCATCACCGCGGACCCAAAGAAGTCTCGCGAGACGCCATGCAGTTGTTACGGCTTTATGGGTGGCCTGGAAACGTTCGGCAACTACGAAATCTCATGGAACGGCTTGTCGTCACGGTGAGGGAAACAACGATTCAACCCGCGCATCTCCCCGAGGAAATTCAGGTTAGCAAAGAGGATACACGGACTATGCTGATCACATTGGGAACATCTCTGGAGCAGATTGAACGACAAGTCATTGAACGAACTTTGAAGGAAGTCACCAACCATCGAGAAAATGCCGCAAGGCTGTTGGGCATTAGTCTTAGGACTCTCCAATACAAGATCAAGGAATACGAAATTCTCGACTAATTACTCTCGCCCGAATCATCTCCCTATTCCCGACCCAAGAGATCACATGGCTCATGCCGCAAAAAATGCACATGAAATCACCATAACCTAACCCAAGGCTGCAATTCCTGCACAAAATAACTTTCGGCTTGAATACTACGGTTCTAGCATCTCCTTGCGACAGCTGTAAGCCCGCGATAGATTTCATCCCTGCATAACATCCCGGTGTCTGTTCAGTAGTGGCACTCTCCCTGCACTGGTTTCACGATAACTCGTTGTGCGCAACCGCCTATCGAGCAACTTGAAGCTGCCTAAAAAGCAAAGAGATAGAGACATGACCATTCAGAATGGAGACACGCCGGACCGCAGCCTGTATGCAAGCCGTCAATCGACGCAAGATTGGTTCACACAGCTCCAACAGCTGTCGGATGCGCTTGTTCTCTGCCCCACAGATATTGCAACGCGATGTGAACTGGCCGCGTTACTCGAACGGCTCGATCAGCACGAAGAGGCGTTGATGAATTGGAACAGGGTTCTGACTTCTGATCCCAACAATCTAATGGCACGGGAAGGATTGGCTCGCTGTCGGCAGCGGATGGGCCGTTCCCTCCAATCCCCCATCTAATGGAGCTGAGCATCAAGACGACTTGGTGGACTCTGTGGCAGCTCGAAAGCGGTATCTCGTCAAGAAGGACGGAAGTCGCACGCAGAGCTTTAATGGAATATGGAAAGACCGATAGGAGCATACGCTCGTGTCAGGACACGCCGACATCGTAGCGGTCCAGTATCAGAGCAGAGCAATGGCACTGGTCTGGTTGGATCTCTCCACGGGGGCGGTCGTGACGAGTCACGCGGGGTTGTGGGAAATGTTACGCCGTGGACTACGGGATTGGGCAGGCAGCGTCGTACATCCACGAGACGGACAAGCCTTTCTCTCGGCTGTGTACGATCACTTTTTCCTCAGTGGATATCGAGTTCATTGGCTCAGGGTCTCAGGATTGAAAGGCGTACAGAACACCTATCGTGTTTAGTACAAAAACTATAGCCGGGGCTACAGGCACGCCCAACACTGAGCGGCGCATGGGGTACCGAAAGCTGAGTGGAGTCAAACTTAATCACTATCCAGGTAAGCAGGAGGCTGATCGTGAAAGACCATGAAACTCGGGCATGGCAGGCTTGGAAAGCAACGTGCTACACGATGCTGGTTATCGCACTATTGGTAACCGTCGTACACGTCGTTGTGGGTGTTTGAGAAACAGGATTCGTGGCCGGTTGAACATTTGGTATGCGTCAATCAGATGAGCGTCATTCCTGTATCGCAGCCAATGTTGCGGATGAACCGCAACTTCCTATCGTCCTGAGGTAATCTGACAAGAACACGAGGGCCTCAACCGATCGCATGCTGAACCTGTTGTGGATTCTTCTCGGCAGCTATGTCGTCGGTATACTTCTTCCACTCTGTCTCTCTCGACGACCTGAAGTTCAAAGCCTCGCTGCCGGCACCCCTGCCGTCGTGGCGACCAGCGCGGGCATCGTTCTTGGGCTCCTTGGCATCACGTCTTCGGAACCTGTCACGGCCTCACTTGTCTCCACAATCCCTCTGCTCACCTTTGCAATCCGGCTTGATCCACTGGCGGCATTCTTTATTTTGACCATTTCCCTCACCGGTCTCGCCGTTTCTATCTACGCCATTGGATATATGCGGCATTTTGATGGACGCGCACCGGTCTCTGTGCTTGGAGCGCTCTTCAATGGGTTTCTTTGTTCCATGACCCTGGTGGTACTGGCGGACAACGGCATCTTTTTCCTCATCGTCTGGGAACTGATGTCGCTGGTGTCCTATTTTCTGGTTGTGACAGAGCACGAGAAAGCCGAGGTACGCTATGCAGGATTGTTCTACTTGATCATGACGCATGTCGGGACCGCCTTCATCATCCTGACCTTTCTGATTTTGTTTTACGACAGTGGGGCATTCTCATTTGAGGCCTTCCGGCATCCGAAGCAGCCCTTGCCGGAGGGCATGAGAACATTCGCATTTCTGATGGCTCTGATCGGCTTCGGCGCCAAAGCGGGTATCGTGCCGCTTCATGTCTGGCTGCCCTATGCTCACCCGGCGGCGCCGTCACATATCTCAGCCCTGATGTCCGGCGTCATGATCAAGACCGCGATCTATGCCCTGATCCGGGTGTATTTCGATTTTCTCGATGGGCAGTTCCCCTGGTGGTGGGGGTTCGTCGTGCTGCTCCTCGGGGCAACATCTGCGTTACTGGGCGTGATGTATGCGTTGATGGAGCATGATCTCAAGAGGCTCCTTGCGTTTCACAGCGTAGAGAACATCGGGATCATCTTGTTGGGCATCGGGGCCGGCATGATCTTTCAGTCCTATTGGCTCAAGGAACTTGCCGCACTCGGACTGCTGGCAGGGCTGTACCACACGATCAATCACGCGATGTTCAAGGCGCTGCTGTTCTTGGGTGCCGGCTCGCTGCTCTATGCGACTCATGCGCATAACATCGACGAGTACGGTGGCTTGCTCCGGCGCATGCCCTGGACGGGAGTCTTTTTTTTGATCGGAGCCGTCTCGATTTCCGCTCTGCCTCCCACGAATGGGTTTGTGAGTGAGTGGCTGGTTTTCCAAAGCCTCTTCCTCAGTTATCAGCTTCCGACGGTGTTTCTCAAACTGATGCTGCCGATCGCCGCCGCGATCCTGGCCCTGACCGGCGTACTGGCTCTGGCTTGCTTCGCAAAAGCTTTTGGGATTGCGTTTCTCGCATTGCCGCGAAGTACACTCGCACGCCACGCTGAAGAAGTGCCGGCTTCAATGCGTGTCGGAATGGGTCTCTTAGCCGCCTTCTGTGTGGTGCTGGGAGTCGCGCCAATGGTGATGCTGCCGCTGTTGGACCGAGTCGTCACCCCTCTGGCGGGAATATCGATTGGAGGGAAGGTGCTGGCGATGGATGGGTGGGCGCTGGCGCCGGTGAATGTCGAATTCTCAAGCTTGTCCACGCCGGCGCTCTCGCTGCTGCTCATGGCGCTGGCGCTGCTGGGATGGGGACTGGCCGTCACGTTCGGCGGCCGTCTAAGAAAACGCCGTTATAAGACCTGGGGTTGCGGGATCAACCTCACTCCCCGGATGGAATACACCGCAACCGGTTTTGTCCAGCCGATCAAACGCGTCTTCAGTACCGTTTACCAGCCGACGGTCAAACTCGAGACGGAGTTTCTTCATGAGTCGCGATACTTTGCCAAACGACGGCACTTTGAATTTCACATTGAACCGATTTTTGAGAAATATCTCTACGATCCTCTGGTGGCCTTCTTCACGACGCTGGCTGACCGGCTGAGAGTGATCCAGGCAGGAAGCCTGCATCTCTACCTGACCTATATCTTCGCCACCCTCATCCTCTTGTTGTTGCTCGCGGTGTAATTGATGCTACAAGCGATCATTCTCGTTATTGCTCAAGTGACGGTCTTACTGGCCGTCTCGCCGTTTCTTGCCGGTCTGATCCGGAAGGTCAAAGCACGTCTGCAATTGCGACGCGGCGCGAGTGTCTTCCAGCCTTACGCTGACCTGGCTAAGCTCTTCCGGAAGCAGCCGGTCATTTCGACTACCGCCTCTTGGGTCTTTACAGCGACACCCTACATTGTGTTCGCCTCCACAATTTCTGCGGGTTTATTGGTTCCTACGTTCATCTCGCAGACGCCCATGAACTTTGCGGGAAACATCATTGCGCTGGTGTATCTCTTGGCATTGGGAACGTTTTTCCTCATTCTTGCGGGACTCGATGCCGGATCAGCGTTCGGCGGGATGGGAAGCAGCCGCGAGGCAATCGTTGCATCCCTGACCGAGCCGGCTATGATTCTCTCTATCTTTGCGATTGCTCTGACCAATGGTTCGACGAACTTGAGCACCATCGTCCATAAGACCGCGCTGCTAGAAGGTAGTCTCACGGACCCCTCACCCCATCTGATGGCGTTCGCAGCCCTCTTTATCGTCACGCTCGCAGAGACAGGACGGGTGCCGGTCGATAATCCAGCGACACATCTCGAACTCACGATGATTCATGAAGCCATGGTCCTAGAATACTCGGGGCGCTATCTCGCCTTGCTCGAATGGGCGGCCGGCCTGAAGTTGGCCGTATTCCTCTCTTTGATTGCCAACGTCTTCGCACCTTGGGGAATTGCGACCACGCCGGCGCCTGCCGCAATGATGATCGGAGTCCTGGTCTATCTGGCGAAAGTTGCAGCACTCGCGGTGGTGATCGGGATTATCGAATGCATGTTCGCAAAATTGCGGTTGTTTCGGGTCACGGATCTTTTGGGCGTTGCGTTTATCCTCGGGCTGCTCGGACTGCTGTTCTTTTATATTCTTCGGAGCTGAGCGGATGCAGGTTCTTTCTTACAGTGGATCACAACTCGTCGACTTGTGCTCGGCCTTGCTCTTGTTGACCTGTTTCGCGATTGTGGCGCAACGGCGACTCTCGGCCTGCGTCGATCTGTTTGCGCTGCAGTCGGCCTTTCTCGTTGTGACGACGGCGCTGGTGGCCTATTTGACCGGGAACCAGCACCTCTATATTGCGGCGGCGCTGACCGGTGTCATCAAGGTGATCATCATTCCCCGGGTCCTCAAGAAAGTCATTGATCGCCTCAATGTTAAGCGGGAACTGGTGATGTGCGTCAACGTTCCGGCGGGACTGTTGATCTGCGGCGGACTGGTCATGCTGGCCTTCTTCATCTCGCAGCCGATCATTCCATTAGGTTTTCTGCTCACGAGAGATTCGCTGGCCATCGCCCTCGCGATCGTACTCATCGGATTTTTTACGATGATCGCGAGACAAAAGGCCGTGACGCAACTGGTTGGTTTTCTGGTGCTGGAAAACGGCTTGTTTCTAGGCGCGACTGCCGCCACATACGGGATGCCGCTGATCGTCGAATTGGGCGTGTTCTTCGACGTGCTCATCGCAACATTGATCGCGGGGATCTATACAAATCGCCTACAAGACGCGTTCGACAGCGTGGACACGAATCAACTCACCGTGCTGAAAGAATAGCGGAGGATCTGTTGATGATCGCAGTCGCGGCGTTGGTAGTGGCGCCACTATTCGCAGGAGGGTTGAGCTTGGTCGTTCACCGCTCCGCGCTGCTCCATGCGATCAACCTCATGAGTATGGGCACGCTCGTGGCGGCAGAAATCACGATCACCCGGACCGTGCTGAGGGATGGTCCGTTCACGGCTCTGGACCAGTTGGTGTATCTCGACGCGTTGTCATCCTTCATTCTTTTCATCATCGGAGCGGTTGGGCTGGCCTGTTCGTTCTACATGTGTTCCTACATGGACGAGCAAGTGGCGCGGGGCGTCATCGCGCCTACACGGCTCAACTTGTTCTTTTTCCTTTTTCACATGTTTTTGCTTGCCATGGTAGTTGCAACCATTGCGAACAGCGTCGGGATGCAATGGGTCGCCATTGAGGCGACGACGCTCGCCACAACCTTTCTGATCGCCTTTTGGCGGCGTCGAGAGTCGCTGGAGGCCGGGTGGAAATACCTCATTTTGTGTTCGGTCGGAATATCGCTCGCATTGTTCGGCGTCGTACTTACCTATTACTCGTCGCTGCATGTGCTGGGCGATGTCAGTCAGGCATTGAATGTGACGCAGCTGCTCCCCGTAGCCGATCGATTAAATCCGCATGTCCTGAAGTTGTCCTTCATCTTTATCTTGGTGGGCTATGGTACCAAAGTGGGGCTCGTCCCTATGCATAGCTGGTTGCCGGACGCGTATACGGAAGCGCCGGCTCCGGTCGTGGCTATGCTCGCAGGCGTCCTTGAAGTGGTCGCGGTCTATGCAATTTTGAGGATGAGGACGATTGTCGACCATGCCGTGCCGTCTGACTTCACTGGTGGGCTGTTGGCGTTGCTGGGCTTTGCCTCATTTATGACCGCAGCATTGTTCATCCTTATCCAGCACAACTATAAACGACTGTTTGCCTATTCCAGTATCGAGCACATGGGAATTGCCATGATCGGATTTGGAGTCGGGGGACCGCTGGGAACCTTCGGTGGGCTGTTTCACTTGTTGAATCATGCATTCGCGAAATCGATGGCGTTCTTTGCCGCAGGGAACATTCATCGTCGTTATCACACGATGGAAATCGGTCACGTGCAAGGGTTGGCGGCTGCGCAACCCTGGACGGCCATGGCATTGATGATCTCGGGGTTGGCCCTATCGGCGCTTCCTCCGTTTGCGTCCTTTGCCAGTGAAGTGCACGTCGTCACAGCCCTGGCCTCGCAAGGTGTCCCGGGAATGCCGTTCACCAGTACGGGAGGCATGGTGAGCTTTGCATTGTCGGACCAATTCGGACGGATAGCACTGACTGCGGTATTTCTCATATCTGCGGTTCTCGCATTTGGTGGATTGATGTATCGCATGACCGGGATGGTTTGGGGTACGCCGCCGGAAGGAGTTCTCCGGGAAGAAACCTGGACTTTAGGTCATTTGCCGGTCATTCTTCTTGCCGGAGCGCTGGTGGTATTCGGTTTTTTTCTGCCGCCGCCCATACAGCAACTCTTGGAGCAGACGACGATGCTTCTTGTAATCCAATAGGAGAGGACGGTCATGACAGAGGCGAGGCCCTGTGACAACTTGCTCAAAGCCGCGTTCCCGGCCATTGTGCAGGATGACCCGGTCTGTGGAGAATCTTCTCATTTCCAGGTTCCTAAGGACCTACTTCCGGCGATCACTCGCTACCTGCATACCCAGCCGAACTTGCGCGGCCGACTGACACTCATCTGGGCCTGTGATCATCGCCCTGTTCGTGATACCTACGGGCTTCATTACCTGTTCACGCTAGAGGTGTCTCACCACTGGGTGGTGTTGTCAATTGAGCTCGCGGGCAACGATCGGCTGTTTCCATCCATTACGCCGCACGTTCATGCCGCCAAGTGGTATGAACGAGAGATTCGCGACATGTTCGGGCTCATTCCCGAGGGACACCCGGACCTGCGACGTCTGGTTCGACACGAGCATTGGCCGAAGGGGACGCACCCGCTCAGGAAAGACTTTCCCTGGGACCGAGTGCTGGGCAGACAACAGGGCGAGCATCGCTTTCGGCGTATCGAGGGAGAAGGAGTGTTTGAGGTGCCGGTGGGACCCATCCACGCCGGGATCATCGAGTCCGGGCATTTTCGGTTTTCCGTGGCCGGCGAACCGATCATGCAGCTCGAGCTGCGCCATTTTTGGAAACACCGCGGCGTAGAAAAGCTTTTCGAGGAGCAGACGCTGATCGGAGCGGTGCCGCTGGCCGAACGCGTGTCCGGGGACACAACGGTAGGGCACAGTCTCGCCTATTGCCAGGCCGTTGAACCGCTTCTGGATCTCCAAGTGCCCCGGCGCGCCAGGTACCTCCGTTCTCTCTTTTTGGAGCTGGAACGACTGTACAATCATCTCGGCGACATCGGCGCCATGTGCAATGACACAGCGTATGCGCTCGCCCATGCGCATTGTGGTCGGATGAAAGAGCGGATCATGCAGCTCAATGATCGGCTCACAGGTTCACGGTTCCTGCGGGATGTCCTCCGGGTCGGAGGGGTGACTCGAGACATAGAGAATCGTCAACTCGCCGACCTTGTGGATGAACTGAACCGCATCCAACCGGACTTTTCCGAAGTGGGGGCCATCATTTTTGCGAACGCTTCCCTTACCGATCGCCTGGAAACGACGGGAATCCTCAATGGGCAAACGGCGTGGGATCACGCCGTGATGGGCGTCGTGGGGCGGGCATCGGGCATGGATTGCGATCTGAGGCGTGATCGCCCATTCGCTGCCTATGACGAGCTACCCGTGAACGTAGCTCTGTATCGCTACGGTGACGTGCGGGCCAGGTTGCGCGTTCGTGGCGATGAGATCCATGAATCCATTCGCCTCATCCGTGAAATTTGCAGCAAGATTCCGGATGGTCCGGTCGCAAATGAACTAAGTTGCTCACCGAATCCAGGCGACTGGACGCTGTCAGCGGTCGAAGGTTGGCGAGGGGAAATCCTTTATATGGTGATGGCGGGAGAAGGTGGCCGGATTCATCGTTGCAAAGTTCGCGACCCATCGTTCGTGAATTGGCCCGCGATTCAATGGGCTGTGCCGGGGAATATCATCCCGGACTTTCCTCTCATCAACAAAAGCTTCAACCTCTCATACGCTGGAAACGATCTGTAGGAGGCCGAACATGTTCCGTATCATCAAGAAGAGTTTGAAGATCGGAGTTGTGACGGGTCAGTATCGCAGAGCGGAGAGGTCTGCGCTACCGGTTAGCCCGGAAGTTAAGGACAAAACTAAACTCTTCAAACGGTCGCTCGCGATCCGTGAAGTAGATACCGGCTCCTGCAACGCCTGTGAGATGGAAATGAATGCGCTCCTCAATCCTGTGTACGATGCCGAACGGTTCGGCATTCACATCGCAGCCTCACCGCGCCATGCCGATGCATTGGTGGTGACGGGGCCGGTCACCGTCAACATGGAGCGAGCGTTGAAAGATGTGCACAAGCAAACACCTGACCCGAAAATCGTCATTGCACTCGGCGACTGCGCGATCACCTGCGGCATGTTCAAAAACAGCTATGCAGTGACCGGGCCTGTGGAACGGCATATTCCTGTGGATATTCGTATCTCCGGCTGCCCGCCGCGGCCAGCGGAAATTCTCGAGGTCTTATCGGAGTTGCGCAAGCCAACGGTATGAGGGGTAACAACCGGGAGCCTGTGATGGGAGTGCGACCTCTGACAGGTTGGGAATTAGGGAGTGTCAAAATAGTTTTTCCAACAGTTTGCTACGCTACTTTCTTCCCGTCGAGCACTTCACGAACTTTTTGGGTGAGCAAGTTCGGCGTGAAAGGTTTCTGAAGAAAGGCCGTGTCCCGTTTGATCCCACCCTGTTCGAACACCGGATGATCGGGGTAGCCGGACATGTACAAGACCTTGATCTCGGGACGCACAACCGCCAGTTTTTCTGCGACCTCCGGCCCGCTCATCTGCGGCATCGCGACGTCCGTCAGCAACAAATGAATCGGACCCAGGTGTTTCGCGCCGGTCAGGAGCGCTTCGATGCCGTGACGCGCGACCAACACCTCATATCCACTGAGGCGAAGGGCTTCTTGCACAAGCCCGCGCACCGACGGGTCGTCCTCGACGACGAGTATCGTTTCGCGCCCGATCGCTCTGACCACTGCTCCATTGACGACCGGCGCGGCTTGTGTGATCGCATCCACTTTCGGGAAGAAAATCTTGCACGTGGTTCCTTGTCCTAGCTTGCTTTCAATCCCGATGGTTCCGCCGCTTTGCTTCACGATACCGTACACCGTGGACAACCCGAGACCCGTCCCCTTCCCTTCTTCCTTTGTGGTAAAAAACGGCTCGAATAAATGCGATTGGGTTTCTTCGCTCATACCATGACCCGTGTCTCTGATCGCCAGGAGCACGTACGCCCCCTCGTCGAGCATCACGGTTTCACGTGGAAGATCTTTCCCGATGGTGACATTCCGAGTCTGAATCGTCAGCTGGCCACCCATCGGCATCGCGTCTCGAGCATTCACGGCCAGATTCATGATCACCTGCTCGATCTGCCCTGGATCGGCCTTGATCGATCCCAACTGCGGCTCGAGGTCGGCGCAGAGTTCAATGATGTCCTCGCCTAGCAGCCGTCGCAGCATCCCGTCCATATTCATGACGATCGCGTTCAGGTCCACGATCTTGGCCGCCACAAATTGCCGCCGACTGAAAATCAGCAGTTGGCGGGTCAGGCCGGCGGCCCGATCGGCGGCTTTTTTGACCTCTTCCATCTCGCGTCGCGCTGGATCTCCCGACCCCAAGCGACTCAGGATCAACTCGCTGTATCCACGAATGACCGTCAGTAGATTGTTGAAATCATGAGCGACACCGCCGGCGAGCCGCCCCACAGCCTCCATCTTCTGCGATTGACGCAGTTGCGCCTCCGTCAGGCGCAACGCCTCTTCGGCTCTCGTGCGTTCACCGAATTGCCCGATCTTTAGACCGACATCGGCGATCATGCTGAGCAGCTCGCTATCCGGCTCACGGACCTGATGGCTGAAGAACTCGATGACGCCCTCGACTTCACCACCGATACGAATCGGAAACCCAAACGCGCCGTGAAGCCCGGCGTGAGCGGCCAAATCCGATCGAACAAAAATGGGGTCGAGCGTCACATCTTTGATCCACACCGGTTGCCCGCTTTCCCAGATTCGCCCCGGCAATCCCACACCGGGCTTGAAGGTCTGATGCTGGATCTGCGCGATAAATTCATTGACGGAAAGCGTGGTGACTCGCCAGTGATCGAGGCACCGCAGCGTTCCCGATTGTTTATCCAGTCTCCACACTACACCGAGATCCCATTCAAGACTCTCGCCGACCGCTTGAATGATTTTCGGCACCGCTTCTTCGAGCCTCACGGCTTCCGATAGCACACGCGTCACCGCATATTGGGACGCCAGCCGCCGTTCCGCCCGACGACGATCCGTAATGTCCCGCACAAACGCGCTGAAGATATACGCTTCACCGATACGCGCCAGCGAGACGGCGAGCTCGACCGGGAACTCGTGGCCTTCCTTATGTCGCGCAGCGATCTCGATCCGACGATTCAGCACGGGGCCGACTCCGGTCTTGAGATACTCTCGAATCCCTTGAGCGTGCGCCTCCCGATCCCGCTCGGGAATGATGGTGTCCGAAAGCAATTTTCCCATCGCCTCTTCGCGGGTCCACCCGAAGACAGCCGTCGCTTGAGCATTCCATTCGGTCACGATTCCGGCTGCATCGATGGTAATGACTCCATCGAGCGCCGTGTCGACAATCGCTCGATTGCGTTCCTGGCTCTGGAGTAAGGCCGCCTCCGCGGCCCGCGCCCAGGCGCTTTCCTGTTGAGCTTGTCGATATTCCGCCCGCAATCGGATCGTCGACCACAACAGCAACATCAACAGCGGAAGCCAAACGGCGGCCACGATGCTGCGTTCGACATGGCCGAGTAGAAAGGTCCCCACGCCCAACGTAAACAGCGTGATCAAGACCATCACGAACGTCAACCACTCATATCGGCGAGCCGTTGAAGCGGATCGCTCTTCCGGCTGGGTCATGTGGTCATCCTTGTGATCACCCAGGTGTCCAGAATTTCGGATGGGTGATAGGCCGACTTGGCAGCACGCAGTCCCGGAAGGCCTGCATCATCCATGGCATTGATAGAGACGGCCCCTTGCGCCATGGCGGTTCGACAGGTCTCGCGGAAAACCCACTGAGCCAGACCGGGAATGGAACGGTCCGCGACCTCCAACAAGATGCACCAGGTCTGAGGAGTCACCCAGTACCCGAAGGTGTAGGCAACGATGTCATGGCTGACTCTCAGGACAGTACCCGACAAGCCGATCCGTTCATGCTCTTGAAAGACGAGCGCGTGGGCCATTTCCGCATCCTCCAGAAGCAGCTTCTCAATCTGATCGAGATTTCCCCGGCGTTTCTGTTCGGCCCACCGCCGATACAGACGCGCGCAGCCGGAGTGATGGTCAGCCCGATAGGGCTCTTTCGCGATCGTCTGTTCTCGGGCCACACGATTGCAGAGCGCCCGTTGGGATTTGTAGCGGTCTCCTGCCAAGGCGGCCAGAGCCTCGACAGGGTAGAGATAGTCTCCTTCTTTCCGACGGGATTGAATCCCGTCGCGCTCCAGCTGTTGTCGTTGGGATTCCATCACGTTTTCGATTCGACTCACCGGCGACGGTCCATTCCACGACCGCATCAGCGCGAACGCCTGCTCCACCGCCCGATCCAAAGGACCGGCTCCGAGCGGCGGGAGCGGCATGAACCACCCGTCCGGAGACTGGACAAAAAGAAACACCGTGCGATCGAACTCCATCCACCAATAGGGAAGCAGCGATGACCAGATGTAATGGTAGGGAAACGCAAACGCGGCGGGTGTCTCATGGCAGAGCACTTGAGCCCGTTCGAGCGCCTTCTCGAAATACGAGCCGTCAGATACTGTCAGTGGATGGAGCCGAAAATCTATTCGCTGCGGCCTGAGACGAGCCGTCAGGTGAGGCAGCGCCTTGAGCACGACCACATCGTCTTGGAAGGAACCAATGAGGCGGGGATGAGCCGCAATCGTCTCCACGATTGCGTCACCAGCAAGAAAGATCGCGATACGTTCTCCATACTCGCGAATCGCGCTCGATGGCGCGTCGCGCATGAACGGACACTTAGAATCCCACCCGAGCAGAACCTCTCGACCCGACAGGTCCCACATCAGCGCCATCGGGTACAGCCGACAATCCAAGGGGCGAACGTCGTAAATTCCGCACCGGCCTGACTTCGAATCAAAAGCCGGACAGAGATACCCCTCGCCGATCGGGTTCTTGACAAGACCAATCTGCGAGCCGGATTTATCGGGAAAGAACGACTCGGAGACTCCATGTTCCACGGCATCGCTGATTTCCGAACGCGTAAAGTATGGACGAAGGAAACTGTCGGCTTCCGGGAAGCGACAACACACATCACAACGAAAACACGCCGAATCCGGCACCAGTTGAGGCAGAACCCTCAATGTCTGTTTGGAATCCACCGCCCTAAAGTCCATCAAGCTCCAATCATACGATGCATGTCGGACGGTAGCAAGGAAGGTTCGCTTCCGATCATCTCGTCGCCTGTCCGCACCATTCCATACCTCTACCGATCGGCGGTCCGTCGGCCTCTTGTCGATCGCTGATGTGCGTGCTAGCATTGGCTTCTTTGCCAGACGCTCTCACAATAGCCCGCAGCAGTCCGCAGCATACTAGGGGATGTTCCGTTGGCACAAACTGAATCCTCCTGCCCGACGCTCTCTCCTGAGGCAGCACGCGATCGCTGTGCCGCCATCCGTACGCAGTTAAGTCTTGCCAATCTATTTGGATCTTCATCCACCGTCTCTTTTCAACAGCAGTCTCCCGGCTTGGGGGCGGCGACCTCGTGGCGAGTCAGCCCCTGCCCGTTTTACCTGTCTTCCGATCAGCTGCAATTCTTCACCGATTTGGGGCCACACCTGCTCTCGTTCTATCGAGCGTTGAATCGGCTCTACAATGAAAGCGTCAAAGGAACTCAACCGGCCTGGATATCAAAATATCTCGATCAGGGCAAGCCGGAAGCTTTGGTGCAGTACAGCCGGATGAAACGGTTTCGCGATGCCTTGCCCGCCGTCATCAGGCCCGATGTGATCCCCACACAGGACGGCATGGTCATCACCGAGCTGGATTCGGTTCCGGGCGGCATCGGGCTCACCGCCTGCCTCTCGTACATCTATCACGACCTTGCCGGCGGTGATGCACGGCTCATCGGCGGACGGGACGGAATGGTACGCGGATTTGCGCGCATGCTGCGATCTGTGCAAGGCCAGCATGAGGGATGCATCGCGATCCTGGTCTCGGAGGAATCCAAAGACTATCGGCCGGAAATGTCCTGGTTGGCCGCACAACTCCGCGAAGCGGGGACGCCCGTTTGGTGTGTCGAGCCTCAGGAGATTCGTTTTACGGAGGAAGGTCTTCGATTACAGATCGACGGCAGCGAGCAATCGATCGGTGCGGTCTACCGTTTCTATGAACTGTTCGACCTGTTGAACATTCCCAAGGCCGAGCTCGTGCAATATGCCGCGAAGAAAGGCCGGGTGTCCGTGACGCCGCCCTACAAGCCGACACTGGAAGAAAAATCCGCGTTCGCGCTGCTGCACCATCCGAAGCTCCACCCCTTCTGGGAAAAGGAACTCGGAGCGGACTGCATGCTTCATTTGAGCGCCATCATGCCGAAGACCTGGCTGCTCGACCCAGCGCCGCTTCCCGCGATTGCGACGATCCCCGGCCTACGGGTCGGAGGGCGAGCGGTGACAAATTGGTCCGACCTCGAGACGGCCACGCAGAAAGAGCGCCATTTCGTCATCAAGCCTTCCGGCTTTTCCGCACTCGCGTGGGGAAGCCGCGGCGTATCGATCGGGCATGACATGCCTCAGAGTGCATGGGTTGAGACCCTCCGGAACGCGCTTGCATCCTTCCCGACCACACCCTATCTCTTACAAGAATTCCATAAGGGGCGACTGTTCGAAATGAACTATCTGGATGAAGACAGGCAGACGATCGTGCACATGTCCGGCCGGGCACGGTTGTCTCCCTATTATGTTGTTTCAGACGATACAGTGGAACTCACCGGCATTCTGGCGACAATCTGCCCAGCCGATAAAAAGATTCTTCACGGCATGAAGGATGCGATTATGATTCCTTGCGCCCTACGATCGAGCTGATCCGCGATTCTCCAATAAACCATAAAATGGGCGTTCCACTTTCTTCCATTTCCTGGTAGCCTAAGATAATTGTGGCTGTGACTCTTTTCCATGTCGACTGGTGTCCTGACTGTCAGGTGGTCCGCCAAAAACTGGCGGATTTGGGAGTGACCTACGAATCTGTCGTCGTACCCGACAGTAGACGGATGCGCACGCAGGTGTACGAGGTATCCGCCCAATACTATGTACCGGTCCTCAAGGACGGCGATCTCGTTCTGACAGAAGCCGACGACATTCTGGCCTATCTGGACGAGCGGTATAGTGCCGACCGCGCAGAAGCCAAAGCAGCAACCGAGTTTCAGTCGCAAGCCCGTACGACGCCCGAGGTTTTGGGCAAAGACGACGAGCACCCTTCCTGCCGGATTAACTGATCAACGAAGGACGATTCATGGAAGACTGGAAACAAGTCCTGGCTAAAAGCATCGTGAGGCCCAAGGACTTGGCCGAACGGTTCGGCCTCGATGAGAAAGAGATTGAAGCCATCGTCGGTCCTTATCCCATGCGAATCACCCCGACGGTACTCGAGACCATCACATCGAAAGATGACGCGATCTGGAAACAGGTGGTCCCCGACACGGCGGAATTGGACGATATTGCGGCCGACGACGACCCCCTTGAAGAAGATCTCATGAGCCCGGTGCCTCACCTTGTTCACCGCTATCCGGATCGGGTGCTCCTCATGGTGACGAATCAATGCCCGATCTATTGTCGGTTTTGTACCAGGAAGCGGCTGGTCGGAAAACCCGGCTTCCTCAAAAAAGGCGAGCTGGATCGAGCCATTCAGTACCTTCGTGAACACAAAGAGGTGCGCGATGTCATCCTCTCAGGAGGGGACCCGCTGCTGCTTCCCGACCATCTCCTCGAACGTGTCTTGAAGGCGCTTCGAACGATCCCCCACTTGGAGCTCATACGGATCGGCTCGCGAGTCCCCGGGTCATTGCCGCAACGCATCACGTCCAAACTGTGTGACATGGTGAAAAAGTACCATCCTATTTACATGAACCTGCATTTCAATCACCCGGACGAGCTGACGCCGGAAGTGAAAGCTGCGTGCGGCCGGCTCGCGGATGCCGGTATTCCCCTGGGCGCTCAAACGGTTCTCCTCAAAGGCGTGAATGACGATCCGGAAATCATGAAACGCCTTGTCCATCAGTTGCTCCTCGCGCGGGTGAAGCCTTATTATCTCTATCAAGCCGACTTGACCAAGGGAACAAATCATTTCCGGACAACCGTCGAAACAGGCCTGAACATCATCAAAGCACTCCAAGGCCACACGAGTGGCATGGCCGTACCTCATTTCGTGATCGACGCGCCGGGCGGGGGCGGCAAGATTCCGTTGCTGCCCGACAACTACGTGGTCCATCTTGATGAGGATGGGGCGATCCTCCGGAATTATGAGAACAAGACATTTCACTATCCTCAGCCTAAGTCCGATAATCGGCGGGAGCTTCCGATGATTGGGGTACAGTCCCCGCTCGATGATCCAGAAGAAGCCTATGCGGCGTGCAGTGACAGCTACCCTGATCGAGACGGTTACGCCGCCTGGGGGAACAGCTGCGGCGGAGATGCGGACGACCTGTGACCACTCATTCGCCCCGAGCCGGCATTCTCCCCTATCAGGACATCAAGCGCTTGATCGCAAGTCGAGCCATCAGCGCCTCGCCGATAGTCGAAGACCGGCAGATCCAGCCGGCCAGTCTCGATCTCCGTCTGGGCCGCAAAGCCTATCGATTGATCAGCAGCTTCTTGCCGGAACTGTCGGCTATTTCCTCTAGACTGGACGTGCTGGATTTTTATCAGTCGGATCTTGTGATGTACGAGATGGATCTGACCGATGGGGCGATTCTGGAGAAGGGGCATGTGTATCTCGTTCCGTTGCTGGAACAACTCGCTCTCCCGAAGACAATCCGGGCACGGGCGAATCCAAAGAGTACGACGGGCCGTCTGGATGTCTTCACCCGCGTGGTGACGGATCTGACCTCCGGATTCGATGAAATCCGAGCCGGCTATCGAGGCCAGCTCTTCCTGGAGGTCGTCCCACGCTCGTTTGCCGTCAAAGTCCGCACCGGGCAGTCGCTGAACCAGATCCGGTTTGTGCGAGGCAAGGCCACGGTGCCGGACCACGCACTTCAGGTGCTGCATCGAAGCACGCCGTTGCTGTATCACAATACGGCATCCCATAAGGCCGTAGACAACCGAGACTTTCGTGTTGAGCGCGGACTATTCCTCCGCATTGATCTTGCCGGTACGGATCAGCGCGACGCCCATGTGATCGGTTACCGAGCCAAGAAAAACAGCCACGTCATTGATCTCGAGAAAATCGGCCATTATGCTGCGGCTGATTTTTGGGAACCGCTCCATCGCCATCGCCACGACAGCTTGCTCTTGGAGCCGGAAGAGTTTTATATCCTCGCCTCGAAGGAGCGCATTCGTGTGCCGGCCGGCTACGCCGCCGAAATGGTGGCCTACGAAGCTGCCTGTGGAGAGCTACGGACTCACTATGCCGGCTTTTTCGACCCGGGGTTCGGCTATGGATCGAAGGGAGAGATCAAAGGCACACAGGTTGTGCTGGAAGTTCGTCCACATGACGTGCCATTCTTGATTCATGATGGACAGACCTTTTTCAAAGTCGTCTATGACAAGATGATGGGGATGCCGGCACAGCTCTATGGGGCCGTGCTGGGATCATCCTATCAGCAACAGACCTTGACCCTCAGTAAACATTTTAAAATCTAGCCATGGCTCCGTCCGATCTGCCACCTCCTCAAGACAAATCTCTGCGCCCGTCTCAACCGGCCGAACCGAAAGAGCAGGGAGGTGGGAACGAGCATCAAATACATGTCGTCGGTTTAATGGTCGGGACGGCGTTGATGTTTATCGGCTTTCTCAATGTATTTCTGTCCATCAGCGGCGGCTTCGAAATTAATGTCGTGCCGTTTCTCATTTACTTCGCAGGCCTTGCAATATGGGCCAATGCCGCCATCGAAACTCCGACTCTCCGCTATGGAACCATGACCATTGCGATCGCCTTGGCCTTAGGACTCTTTCAATACGGAGAAGTGCTCTTTTGGCATAAGCAGGTCCTCTTCTGGGTCACCATCATCGTCGTCATGTATTTCATGTTCGTCGAGCCCAAGAAACCCACCACGTGACCTCCATGGTGACGATCTCCGTCATCATTCCTGCTCTGAATGAAGAGAAGACCATCAGGCAGACACTCTCATGCTTACCGATGACTGAAATCCTCGAAGCCATCATTGTTGATGGGGGAAGCACCGATCAGACGATCTCGATTGCCGAAGTCTTTTGCGCGAAAGCATCAAACGCTCGTGTCGTAACCGCTCCAGCAGGACGGGCACGCCAAATGAATGAGGGGGCGAAGGCCGGCCGAGGTGACATTCTGCTCTTCTTGCATGCCGATACACGATTGCCGGTTGGAGCACCGCTGATGATCGAGGCGGCGCTCACCGACCCGGCGGTGGCGGGAGGCCGCTTCGATGTCACCTTCGACTCTCGTTCTGCCTTGGGAACCATGATCAGCACATTCATGAACTGGCGTTCTCGATTGAGCGGCATTGCCACGGGCGATCAGGCCCTGTTCGTTCGCCGTCATGTCTTTGACCAACTCGGCGGCTTCGCTGACATTCCGCTGATGGAGGACATCGAATTCAGCCGGAGACTGAAGCGTACCGGACAGATGGCGGCACTGCATCAATCGGTGATCACATCGTTCCGACGCTGGGAACAGCAGGGTCCTTTGCGGACCATCCTCTTGATGTGGATTCTGCGATTTTTGTACTGGATGGGCGTCAACCCGCATCAGCTTGCTCGCGTCTATCGGTCGGTGAGGTAGTGAATGCCGGGCCTTAACCTCAGCACTGCTTTGGTAATCTTCGCCAAAGCACCGATCCCAGGTCAGGTGAAGACGCGCCTCTGCCCACCGCTGACTCCCGACGAAGCGGCGACGCTCCATGGCAGTTTCGTGCTCGATATTTTGGAAAGAACAAAGGTAGCGGTCTCAAAACTGAAGCTGCCGATCGATCGATATCTGGCCTGCGCCCCGTCTGCGACACATGTCTTCTTCAAGATCATGGAGGAACGGCAAGGCGTCAAGCTGATCGATCAAGTCGGCGACGACCTGGGTGCGCGCATGAACCAGGCCTTTCGAACGTTGTTCTCGCAAGGATACCGCCAGGTCATACTCCTGGGAACGGATGTGCCGACCCTTCCGCTCGATCATTTCAAACAGGCCCTCACCTCGCTGGAGAACCATGATCTTGTGCTCGGTCCGGCTTTTGATGGAGGCTATTATCTAATCGGCCTCAAGCGGACGGCGCCGGAACTCTTCGCCGACATTCCTTGGTCGACCGATCAAGTGCTCAGACTCACACGGGAGAAAGCAGCGGGAATCGGACTCAAGGCTTCCGTGATTCAACCGTGGCGAGACGTCGATACCTTGGCCGACCTTGAAGCCCTCATTGAAGCAAATACCGCCGAGGCCAAGCAGCCGAAGAATGATCGGGTGTTTTCAAGCCGCACGGCCGGTGTCCTGCAAAGGCTCGCCAAACGATTGCGAACGAGAGCATAATGCCCCACACACTCATCGATCAACCAGGAAACCACATGAGCCGGCAGGTCGCACTGATCACCGGAGGGGCGAAAGGCATCGGACGAGGAATCGCTCTCGACCTCGCATCGCGACAGTGGAAGATTGCCTTCTGCTACAGAACCAGCGATGGTGAGGCCAAGACCACGGCGCAGGATATCACGCAGCGAGGCGGACAAGCGCTGGCACTTCAATGCGATGTTTCCGACCCGGTGGCAGCCAAGGACATGGTCACACGGGTGGAAAAAGAATGGGGCCGCATCGATGTCCTGATCAACGGCGCCGGCCCCTATCATCGGGTCAATCTGTTCGACGAAACCATCGAAGGCTGGAACGAGATGTTTGCCGACAATCTGCATCCTATTTTCTATCTCGCGCAGGCCGTGGCGCCCGGCATGAAATCCCGCAAAGCCGGCCGCATCATCAGCTTCAGCATGGCCAATGCTGATCAGATGGAGGCGCAGCCGGATGTGACCGCCCACTATATCGCCAAGGCCGGAGTGCTGATCCTGACACGCACATTGGCCAAGCTCTTGGCGCCGTACGGTATCACCGTGAATGCGATTTCACCCGGTTTCATCGATTCAGGCAGCGCTCCGCCGCAAGAACTTGCCGCCATGACCAAGCGTATTCCCGCCGGGTACATCGGAACCATTGATGACACAGTCGCGGCAGTCCGTTATTTGCTCAGCGAAGAAGCGCGATACGTGAACGGCGCCAATATCCAAATTAGTGGAGCATGGGGAATATGATGGAGTGAGAGGATCGGGTTAGTTTCAGTGCTCGCTCAATGCGCGCAGGGGAACCAACCTGGATGCCGTTCTTTGGGGAGAAGAGAGTTTAGAAAAAGGGAGGAGTGCCGATGAAATCGGAACAGGAACGCGAAGCTCACCATCGATTCGTCCTGGCTCTTCAGCATGAACATCTGACCTGCACAAAACCCGGCTGCGGCGGAGCGATGGCCGTGGCCGATCATACGCCACATAGCGCCCGCATCAAGTCTTACGAAGCCACTTGCGAACGTTGCCACGCCGTCGAAAAGGTTACCGGCAAGGAGGAACACCAGCCTTCTTGGGATGTGGCCTCCATCACCTTGATGGCGGAGACGCATCTCCTGCACGAACAGCCGAGCTGCCCCTACGACGATACCCCCATTACCTTCATCTCCTTACCCAATCCCCGCCGCAAGGCCCGATACCGCCTCCTGTGTTACTACTGTGGTCGGCACACGGAAATGAATTGGCCGCCGCCGGAGGCGAAGCGGTAGCTCGACGAGGCCGCCCCGATCAGGTACGCGTCAAACCTCAATATGCCGCAAGCGCTTGCTTGATGAACTCCCCGAGCCGGCGGAAGTAGGCGCCGCCACCCATCACATAAGTGTCGTTATGGCCGGCGCCTTGGATCACATACCATTCCTTTGGCGGTTTGGCCGTATCGAAGACCTGTCGTCCCAGCTCAATGGGAATGATGTCGTCCTTGTCTCCGTGAATAATCAGTTTCGGCAGCGAGAGATTCGGCAGACGATCGATCAACCGAAACTCAGCTCCGAGGAACCAATGCGCCGGGAAGCCGCCGTAATGCAATCTGGCCACTGCTTCGATGGAAGGAAATGACGATTCAAGCATGAGGGCTGAGGCAGGTCGTTGCACCGCAAGTTCGCCCGCCACAGAAGCTCCAAGGGATCGACCGAACAAGACGATTCGTTCAGGACGGATCTTTCTCATTCGGGTGAGGTAATCATACGCACCATACGCATCCTGGTAGAGTCCTTGTTCGTTAAGGCTGGAGCTCTGGCTCTTCCCATATCCCCGGTAGTCGAACAGAAAAATCGACAAGCCCATCCGGTAAAGGAGCTTGAGATTGTCGAGACGGTTGATGATATTGCCGGCATTGCCATGGCACCACAGGATGACCGGACGATCAGCCGCAACCTCAACATACCAACCGAACAACGAGACACCATCGGACGCGTGAAACCACACATCTTCCAGCGGCAACCCGCTCAGCCTTGCCCAGTCTCGGTCTTGCCAAGGTTCAGGATGATAGACGAAGAATTGGTCGAGCATGATAGTTCATATTCCCGTCTTATGCGTTAGACATGAAGGGTCATTGAATTTCAAAGATTTCAGACCATGACCGACTTGGCATGCCGGCTAGAGAAACGTGAGAAATTCTTCGACTGAAAGACCGGACTGTTCCACGATTGATTCTAAGGTTCTACGCTTGAGATCTCTGTTGTGGAAGGCAACCGTCACGCGAAGAGTTGGCCGATCAGGATGTTTGAGAATGTAATGACTGCCCGATGTGTGATGAACGAAAAACCCGGCTCTTTGCAAAGCGCGAAGAACCTCTTCCGGGGTGAGCGAAGGCAACCGCCGACTCATGCGGCATCAAGGTCGACGGTCAATTCCTCTTTCACAGGATCGAGTCGGATATCCTTGTCGGGCGGGATCTGAAGCCCGTCTTTTCGCAAACTTTCCAGATAGGCGCGGATGGCATCTTTCGCCATGGCTCGGGCTTCTTCCAAAGTCTCACCCTCCGTCGCCATCCCCGGCAAGGCCGGGCAGGTGACAATGTATCCACCCTCCTCAGCCGGTTCGAAAAACACTGTGTAGCGATATTCACGCTCGGCCACGGCCTCCTCCATCGCGTCCATGCGAATTTTCAGCTCAGTGTAGGAAAGCAGAAGTTCGAAGTCAAATAGAAGCAGATATCCCTTAGAAAAACGCCTGGACACTGAACAGGACATCGTTGTCGCGGTCGCGATGGTTGTACTCCAGCCTGACCGTCCAATTTCGAGCCAAGGTGAAGCGCGACCCGACAAACCACCGGAAGTCGTCCGACTTGTCCCCTAACGGAAATCTCAAGTATGTCCCTGTTGCCATCACTTTCCAGCGTTCGGTAAGATCGGCCAACATTCCGACCGTTCCGCCGCCGCCGACTCGGTGCATCTCGTGATAGGCCTTGCTGACGTTCGCCTCGGTTTCCGCGAAGGCAAACAGGACCTCCCGGTTGAGCAACCGAAATTCCTTCGCCCCTCCGATCCCACCGTTGAGGAAGCCGTTGCTGCAAAGCTGACAATCGTTATGCCGGATGGTATTCATCCCAATGTTGAGCTTCCAGGATGGAGCATGGAAGACGGAATCGATGGGCGAGAGGGACAGAAGGTTCAACAACGTGGCCCGTTCCACCCTGGTCTGATCTGCTCGATCGTAGTGCCGTACCGTGATGGAGGCCATTTCAATTTGCGCATCGGGCGTATAGCCGACCTCCGGATCAAGCAAATCGTGATAGCCGCCCCGAAAGGTCGCTTCTTCAAATGTATCGTCATTACGCCAGCCACCTCCGATCGCAGCTCGGTGCATCTTATGGCCTAGTTCAGGCTGTCTCGCAAAGGGTCGCACGATGAATTCCTCGGATGGAATTCGAAGCTGACTGCGGGCCGTCAAAACCGCTCTATTACGTTCCTTCCATTCCGGTTTCGGAGAGTCGGTCGTCTCGATCCGGTAGCGAAGGTAGTCTGAGGCGAGATCAAGCACAAATGCTTGTTTGGAGAGAGCAAGTTGAGCAAACGCCGGCGAAGTCACTTCTCTGGGATCTTGCGTGATTCTCTGAGCCAGATCTCGTTCCGCTGCAGGCAATGATTCCCGCTTTCGCTTGATCACCGTGCTGCGAGACGGTCGGTAGCTGACATCAGATACCAGACCTGGCTTTGAGACAATCAATCGGACGGTATCGGCCGGAACAGTCCACCCAATAAACTCCTCTGTCAAGTGCAAGTCAGGATCAGCATAATCCAAGAGTGCAAGAAGATGATAAGAGCAATTTTCCTTGAAGAAGAAATAGTCGAAGTAAGCATTCCCGAGTTCCCACGCATGCATCAAAAACCGCCGTAACTGATTTTCGGTGAGATTCAAACGATACTCCCAAATATCCCGGTTTTCGATGTCCCGATACTGCTGCACCTTGAGGTAATAAGGGATCGTCGAGAAGTACCCCTTGTAGCTTCCGAAGATACCGCGTATCGGATAAGCGAGGCCGGCTCCAGGAGGAACATCTGCGGCGTAGTTGATGGTATAGGCAAGGATACGGGTCTGTTCGGTCTGCCCCTTTTGATCGACGCGAAACAGGGTATGGCCGAACATGGAGGCCGGGTTGTTTAGAAAGGCTGATGGAAATATCAGGGAGATGGATTGGACCTCGAAATCCTCGTACCATCGATGAAACCGTTCACAGGCGAGGGGCGCAAGACGGGCAGAATCAAAGTTCAGCTGTTCCTTGAGCCAGTGGTATCGAGCGATGAAGGCGCATTGAGCCGGCTGTCGAGAGCGACCGACCAGTTCGTCGGAGAAAAATTTTGCAAGAGTTGCATTGAGTTCGGCAACCGGATCCGTCTTCCCATTGGGAGACAAGAAAAAACCAGGATCGTCCTGCTCGCTCTCGTATCCTCCGAAGGGCCCCTTTCGGTAGTGCAACAAGAGATGCCATTCACGCTGGTCGGAGAGGTGTTTTTGCTGCGCCTGATCGATCAAGTGCTGAAGATAGGCCTCATGACCGGGCTGTTGAGCATGAGAGATGATTGGAAGGAAGAAGCAAACTACAAAAACGAGGAGTGGAACCAGCACGGTGTGACAAAAGATCGCAAGGGCCCCGACATCTCTGCCAGGGCCCCTATAATGCCTCAGCGTCCCGATGCTTGCGCCAGGACCGGATGGCCCGCGATGGCATCATTAAGGGACTTGACCAATGCGACCGGGGAAGCCTCTCCTGCCTGAACCAGAGACGTATACCGCTCCTGGGTCATGGCGAAGAAAGCGGGATGTTGCTCAGAAGGGACACCCATTAAAGAAGCCAACGAAGCAAGGTGTTCGCCTTTTCCCTGAGCCATCTCCGCAGTGAGCGCCTCGAAGTTCAACGATGCGAACATGGTTGTCTTCTGCTCACTCATAATCTTGCCGTCGTTGGTGCAACCGGAAGTCCCAAAGCTGATCCCAAACGTCTGGCTACCAAAGGTGCCGTTCGTGGTCGCCTGCAGCACTTGAGGAGCGATTTCCTTCTGACCCTTGTACTCTCCCCAGGCCAGCTTTCCCAGGCCGCAGCCAGGACCGGTATCTGGATTTGCCGCCATTGCCAGACCTGCCTGGGCGCCGAACAGTACGGCGATAGACAATACAAGCACTTTCTTCGACATAAGGCCTCCTCCGTTAGAATTAGTTAAGCACCCATGCTACTGCAAAAACACTGAGGCGAAGTATAACCAAACTCGCTCTCGATGTTCATAAAAAAGTCGGCCACCAGGGAAGTGACTAGTATCTACTTCTCAAGTGGGTAGATTATAGCTGGGTGGATTATAGACAAATCACAGTGAAGCGCAACAATATTTTCTCGGCCTTGAAGTTTCTTACTTCGTTCAACAGGCGAGAGCCGAGTCCAGATGGATCACAGCCTCCAAGCCGAACGCGTGTCTTGTCGGCGCAACGATGCAATCTACCGCTCGACCATCCCGAAGAATGCCATAAATTCCGTACGCTTCGGAAAAATTAAAATTGACGAACGTCATATGGACGACTATACTCCGCTTCGACGATTGCCTCTATACTTAGGCAGTCAAACTATTAACTTCTATTAAGGAGGATCTATGAAGCACGTATCCCGACTTTCCCTCGCGGTCATTGCCCTCGTGGGCCTCAGTTTGAGCGGCTGTCAGATCGTCGCCACTCCGATGTTGGGCACAATCTTCACTGAAGTGAAGTATGGCACCATCGCAACCGACGCGTCAGCAGCCACCAAAGAGGGCAAGGCCTGCGGCCAGTCGATTCTCGGATGGATCGCCACCGGGGATGCAAGCATTACAGCCGCCAAGGCGGCCGGTGGCATCACCACCGTCGCCGTCGTCGACCACTCTGCCAAGAATATCCTGGGCATCTTGGGCGAATGGTGTACGATTGTTCGGGGTAGCTGATCCACTTTAACACAGGCTGTGGAAGGGCCTCCGGAACAACTGCCGGATGGCCCTTTCATTCTCCTCCCTCATTCCCTTGTGGAACCGTGGGACGTGCTTCCCTCGCATGCCTGATCATTCCGTCCACTCTGCTGCTCTGCTGCCTGTGTTTACGTGATGTAGCGAGAGCGGGCGAATTCGGCGACGTGGAATTGAGCGCGTATGCGTTGGGCAGTTGGCCTCGCGATCAGGATATTTTCAACCAAGGAACGACGGTCGCCGCTTCGATTCAAGATGGATTCGGCGCCGGATTCAAGGTGGGGATCTTTCCTTCCACGCTGCGTCGAATAGTGGGGCTTGAGATGGATTCCAATGTGCACGGCGCAGCGATTTCCTTTCCCAACATCGCGAATGGACAGACCAACGAGACCGGCCGCTCCGACCTGCTCATCAGCAATACGACATTCAACCTGATCCTACGCTATCCGGGGGAACGAATCCGCCCGTACGTCGGAGCCGGCATCGGGTGGTCTCGCGGTACGCTCCTCAATCCAAACATTGCCGGGCGAGACGATACGGATTTTGGCACGGCCAGCGCCTTTACCCATCAATTTCTCGGTGGAGTCCAAGTCCTTCTCAGTCCCACGGTCCGTCTATTTGGTAAAGACCGACCCTATTCTTTCTTTCTGTTCGGTGAGTACCGACATCTTTCATCCGACTATCATTGGGAGGGACTGGTCATCGATTTTCGTACCCACTATGGATTAGTGGGGGCAGGACTGCGGTTTTAACCCCTCAACGGCTCGGTTCCACAAAGCCTTGCAACATCCTTACAGCTTCTTTAAGACCGCCGCTTCGCCGGACAGTAGACTATTGCCGCCGAGCGATGGATTAAAGTTTGTAGGGGTCTAGACAGGCCGCCTGCCTGGCCATGTGCTCGGGTGCGCGACCATAGACGACATCAGACAACATCCAGATCTTTCGCCAACCGCGCTGATCGTGCGCGGTGACGACAGTTCCTCCGATAATGATGAAGATGTCGGCCTACGGGAGAAACATTTTTGCACGGTCGGCAAGTGTGACATGGTACCCGCTGGTTTTGCCTTCACCGATCGTGATGAGCCCGATCCCGCGTGGCAGCGTAAACCGCTTCGGTCCTGCTGAGCCTGGGTTGAACAACAGCCTGTCCCCGAGCCATTCATTCTTTGGTCGATGCGTATGACCGAAGATACAGATGTCTGGTCTGGTGCGGTCGAGAAAAGCTTTTCCCTCTTTGGTTAATTTTCCCGCTTCAAAGATAACGTGCCGGATCGCGATATGGACACCATTCAGTTGGATGATGGCCTCGGTCGGAAAACCGCTCTTTTCGTATTCATCGACATTGCCGGAGACGGCCGTCACAGGAGCAATCGCCTCAAGTTGTTCGATGACGGATTGCTTGCCGATGTCACCGGCGTGAACAATATGATCCACACCGCGAAAATGCCGCACGATCACCGGATCGAACAGGCCGTGCGTATCGGCGATGACACCGACGCGGATCGGCCTCGAGCGATTCACGGGCTACCACCGGCGTGACCGCCAAGCGTGGCTCGGACTTTAGTCCAATCGAATGTAAACGGCTCAGGGATTTGCTTCGGCATATCTGCGAGTTCAACCTTCAGACGATCAGCTCTGGCGCTGCTCATCGGGTGGGTGGAGAGCCACTCGACTCGTCCCTGATCTTTTTCAGCCAATCGTTGAAAAAACGTGATCATGCCGGACGGATCGATTTTAGCCCGATGAAGGAGTTGAAGACCGGTCAGATCCGCTTCGACCTCCTGTGCCCGACCGAACTTCAACGTCATCAATTCGACACCAAGCTGCTTCATCACCCCACCCAATCCCGGCGGATTCCCCAGCACGATCGACACAACGGCCACAAAGCCCAGCTGTTTAACGATACGTTCCAGCCCATGCCGCTGCAGCACGTGGTTCAGCTCGTGGGCTAATACGCCCGCCACCTCTTCCGGACTTTCCGCTTTCTTCATCAATCCAGTGAACACGACGATATATCCACCGGGAAGCGCAAAGGCATTGATCACGTCGCTTTTCACGACGGTGATCTCGAATGGGTAGGGGTTCTTAGGAATCGGGTCGGTCAGGCGATGGGTCATCTCGGTGACGGCCGTCACGGCGGGACCGTCTTTCATGACCTCCTGTCGAGCAAGGAAATCATAATAGGCAGACTCACCTAGTTTCCGCTCCCACTCGATCGGGATTCGATCGACGGCAAGTTCCACCAGTCGGTCACTCCCAAACCAGAGTCCCAACACCGAGGCCAGAAGCGCCCCTCCAACGATACTCCACACCATCCGATGCCGTTGCCGAACCTGGCGGACCTGTTCCGCCGCTCGTTCAAGCGGGATGGTCAAGTGATCGGGCGCCCCTTGTCGGAAGGCACGAATCACGTCGGGGTTTTTGAGATACAGCGTCCGCTGCCCTGTCGGCCCCCTCCATGTCGCGACGAGCTGGTCATGATCCAACCCGCCTGCTGAAACAGTCAGTTCTGAAAACGGCACGGATTCCGAACGGCGCTCGCCCGCATCAGCATCCGAGAGAACAGTCACCGTGAGCCCATGTCCTTCGACATGGACAAGGCACGGCGCACCAGTGGCAGGGAATTCCTCACCGAAACAGAGCGCGTTGGGATGAAATTCGGTCATGGCGTGGTTCTCGGTTCTCGTTGATTCATTGACGGTGGAGTGTTCCCGCGCGGATGCTCAAAACGGCGGCCAACAAGGCCGCAGGGAGAAACAACCGCAGGCGTACCCTCCGGGGTACGTTGAGGATTGTTTCGAACCGAGAACGAAGTTGGCGGGCGTTTTCAGCATCCGCTATTCGGTCACTGGAATGAACTGTCTGACCCACGCGCCGAAGCCGCCAGGATTGCGGCTCTGAATGAACACAAGACCTGGTCCGCGGAATCGGCAAACAAACCCTTCGCCCGACGTGAAGCTGGCCACCCATCCGGACGTGGCCTTTTCGATGTTGTACGTGGTGGTGGTGGACCAAGCCACCAGATGGCTATTATCCACGATATATTCCTGACCCGGTTTCAACTCAATCTTGTGAACGGCTCCAAAGCTGTTCAGAAGGAGCATCCCCTTCCCGCTCATTTTGAGGATAAAAAACCCCTCCCCACCCAACAGTCCACGGCTCATACTCTGCATCTGACTATCGATCGTCACCCCATCAGCACCAGCCAGGAATCCATCCTTCTGCACCATATACTCGCTGACGCCATCGAGTTCGAGCACGACAATTTCGCCCGGCACCGTCGGCGCAAGCAATACCTCGCCGGCGCCGCGACTGGCGCGCAACGTCTGGAAGAAAAATTTCTCTCCCGTCAGAAACTTTCGTGACAGCGCTCCCAGAAATCCTCCCTCCATTTTGCTTTCAATGTCGATGGTCGGCGAGCAGGCCACCATCGCGCCTGACTCAGCCTTGATATGCTCTCCCTCTGCCAACTCCACACGCACCATTGGAAACGCACCGGGATATAAGATCTCGCTTTTCATCGTCTCTCTCCTCTTTCTTTCCCTTTACCTATCCATGGGCGGAGCTGGTCGATGTCTCGTTGCACGCATGCACCGAGCACCGCCCATTGCCGAGATTTCAATTCATATCTGCGTGCGCGGTGCGCGAGCAGAAGACACGACCTGCTCCGCCCGCTCATCTTGCCACCCATCCATACACTCGTCGGCTCGGCTCCGGCCCTTCTTCCAGATAGCTCATTCTGAGCCGACCGAGGGCGTCATTCGGAACCTCGCGCCGTTTCGCTTCGACGTCGACCCCAAACACCTTGGCCGAGTTCAATCCAAAAATCCGTTCCTTCACTCGCCTCGTCAGAGGCTGATACTGGTGCTTCTCGATCACTTCCTCAGGGATCTGGAATCGCCGAAACGCCTCGATCTGCCATTGCGGCGTTCCATACCAGATGGAGTCTGTTCCCCACAGTACGTGATCAACGCCGAACGAGCGGATAATTTGCCCCAGCAAATGCGCACAGATCAACGGATAGGTCGTCACCAACTGCGCGAAGGTCGAACCCAGCTCCATATAGATATTGGAGATACTCGGCTCCGCTTCCTTCATCCGGCAGAACTCGGTGGTCCATGGAATCTCGCCGGTCTTCGCAAAGATCTGATCGATCGATGCCGCGCCTCTGAACCCGGAGTGATACACCAGAAAGGTGAGATCTGGAAAGTCCTTCGCCGCCTTGATCAAATCTCTCGGATGGTTGTAATCCGGTACGAGGCCGATGGGCAGTCCCTTGTGGACGCAGATCCGCTTCACGTTGAGTTTTCGCGCCTGTTCCAACATCGGATAGGCGATGCGTTCATCGTCCATCCGCCAGCCTCGGTCGAACCCCTTCGGGCAGGAACCGGTGTAACATTTCCACGCATCGACCTTGAGGGTTTCAGCCTGCATCGCCATGAATTCCAAATCTGACGCACCCAGCTGTGGCGTCGCCAGACCGTGGGCCAGCATCCGTTGCGAACCGGCCAATCGATTGATCTCATCGCGGATATGGACCATCTCCTTCGGCGGGACGACGGCTTCTTGCGGATAGGGCCCCGGCGGTGTGCTGATTAGCCCCACGGTGGTTTCACTATCGAAAAACACTTCTTTCACAAAATTCTTCCACGAGAGATCATCGAGGGTACCTCGATCCTCTGCGAGTTTCGGGTTGAGCCCCGCCTCACGAATGTGCTTTCTCAACGACAGGAGTGCCTGTTTGGAAACGGCGCCCTTCCGACCAGATTCGGCCTCGGAAGGATCGTAGTGGGAACTGACATAGTGGGTCTGGACATCGAAGATAAAATATGGATCTCCCTGCTGCTCGGCAAACGCCGCTGATTCGAAGAGTTCGATCTCTCCGATGTTGAACAATCGGCCGAATGCGTCGTTCATGGCCAGTAGCGCAGCCGCCATACCGCCGGTGGTCTTCAGGAAGTCTCGACGTGTCAATCCACGCTGAGCTGCCCCCTGTTCCACCAATTCTCTTGCTATCCGCTCGACGCAAGCCTGTTCGGCCGTTTGGCAGATTGGGGCAAACTCCTCGTTGGAGACGATCTGCGTCGGAACTGCAGTTGGAAACGTCGCGCCTTTCTTTATGGACGGATCCTCAAAGAACGGTCTCGGTAGATGTCCCATGACACACCTCTTCATTTATGCAAAACCTACTGATTGTGTGAAATACTCCAAGCGGCTGTCAAGCAAAGGCCGGAGCAGGCCTGGAATAGTGGGGAAAAGGCTTATCTGGACTTGGATGAAGCGATCGATGATTTTGCCTGAGCGGCAAACGTCTGTATGGCAGGAATCTCTACCACCACATCCGACTGAGGATCGGCATCTTGATCTTTCCCGTCGTATCCAACACTGTAGAGAAGACCCTTTTTCATGTTCACCAACATCGGTAGTCCCGTGTAGGGGTCATAGAAACCTTGCCCTGCTTTCGCGATCCGTGTGAGGAGATCTCCATCTAGGGAGCCACGTCTGAGCCAGGCTTGCAAGCTGGCAAGCCGGAGGTGGGCATCCGTATCGACCACGAATCCGTTGTACCGGTCCCATGGAGCAAGTGGTTCAAGACCGACAATATTCTCGATCGGATTGGTGAAATAGTCCATCAGACCGGATGCTGGAAAATGGATATAGGTCTTCCACTTCGGCAATGAACCATATCGCCCCTCACCGGCAGCTTTGTACGACGCGTCGTAATAATCTGCATAGTCGTTGAGACGGCGTTGCACCGGCAAGGGAAGAGCCGATGCCACCATCGTATACACCGGCTGTTCTTCGGCTCGCGCTGCTTTCAGCTGAGCGTCGTACTTCTTTGAAGCGGCGACTAGCTCGCTCTGCATGGGCCAGCGCATCGAGAGATCGACTAGATCAAGTGGGCGAAGAAATTTGGAGATGCGTCCCAGGTATTTTCCGTCGAAGTCAGAACGGACGAGTAACCCCGAGGCGACCGCAATGTCGTCATTGATGGCCTGTAGTGCCAACATTTTCACAGCAAGGGTCCTCGCTTGACCCAGAACGATCCGCCACGCCTCCATGTCTGTTTCAAGTCGATCGACGCCCAGATCGGCGTCTTGCAGAAACCCATCCGCCACATGGAGTTGATGAGCAAAGACCATTGCGGTACAGGGTGGACCGACAGATTGGCCGTAACCCCAGTCCTCAAAGGAAAGCTTTTGCCACTGGCCGTATCGATTGAGCGCAAGTTGATGCTGATTGCCCCATCCTTTAATGGTCTCCTGATGGGACCTGAACTCGCCGACAGGATCTGAACTGCGAACCCAGCCACGCATGACACTGGCTGATGCATTCGCCCCCTCGATCGTCCTCGATCCGGAACCGCCAAAACAAGCCAAGGCCGAATTGCCATCGTTGATTTCCGGTTTCCGATCATACCCTGCCTGTATCGGATCGTGACCGACCGATGCGTCAATCCCAAGGAGAAGAAAATAACCGTTTTTCTTGAAATCCGACAGGGTGCGTTGGGGAGTAGTGGTGAAACTTTGAAATACCGGAGATGGCGACTCTTCCATGATGATCCAGGTTAGTCCGATGGCTCCGATCGTTAACGCGGTGAAGATCCCCGAGAGCATCACCAGTCCCACACACGTCGCCACAATCGCGCGCGTGGTTGAAAAACACGAGCTGATAAAGCCGGCAATCGCAAGGCGGATTCGATTCAGCGTAGTACTGGATTCTCGGCGGGGCTTTGGCTCGGCTATAGATTCGCGAGGCTCAGACGCTCGAACATTTCGGGACGACTCAAAGAGCACATCAACAGCAGCAGCCGCCGCCGACATCGACCGGCTGACTTCTTCCCGTTCGGAAATCGAGGGAGGCGCGTGAGGAGTGTGAGAGGTCTGAGGTGCGACAAATCGAATCGATGCTCCTGCCTTGTCCCACTCCTCTTGTTCAGGCACTGGCTCGGGAACCGATTCAGGAATTGGAGTTCGTTTATCAACAAACGTCAATGCTTGCGGCTGCCGTTCATGAGTCTGCGCCTCAGTCATCTCTTCGGCGAGATGAGAAGTTGTCGCTATTTCAGGTGGTAGTTCCAGAATTTTCTGTTGCTTTGGTAACGGCTGGAGAATTGGAATGTCTTCGGTCTCCTTGCTCAGCGCCTCGCTTGTAGGTTGTGATGGGGAGATGGAAGACTCATGAACCGCGCTCTGGGTTGCAGCGATCGCACGATCATTGTCCGTACTCAACATGGAGTCAGTGTTCTGCAGCGGAGCTTCCGTAGGAACCGCTCTATCGTCTGTGAGCGGTCTATTCTCGAAAATCGGCGAGGCTATCGCTGCCATGGGAACTACCAAGGGTGGCGGCTCATCCATCGTCAGAGAGCTCACCGCCGGCGCCTGTTCAGGTTCCGCAAAGGTAAAGTCCCTTTCTGTCTGAACAGCGGCTGGTCCCAAATCACCAGCAGGAATCTCCGGCTCAGGCGAGACCGGCGTCGAAGCAATCGAGAAGGTCTCCGTTTCTGTAGCAGAACTTATCAGAATGATCGGAGGTTGCGCTTGATCGTCACTAACTTTCGATAGCGACTCAACTTCACCCGCCGATCGACCTACCGTTGACTCCTCACTTTCGGCAACCGACTGATCTGCTTGCGTCGGGGAAATCGAAATGACCGACTCCTGAACCTGATCCCATGGCATCGGCGCAATTGGAGATTCAGAAGGAGTCTGGCCTCCAAGCGATGTCGATGCTTCACGCTTCAGAATTTCACCCGCTTGGTTTTCTAACGCCTGTTCCTGTAGAGGTGATGCTGCCGGAGCTGAAGGAGATGCTTCTTCGACGTGTGGCTGGGTTACTTCCGACGGGGAGGCATGTGCTGAATGATCACTTTCGAACTTCCATGCACTATTAAACACTGATTCCCATGAGAAGCCGGGTTGCTTCCATGGCCCTGAAATCTCATTGGCTGAAACCGACTCGGGACTCGATGGAGCACCGACGTCTGGAGGCGGTTCAGTAATCACTTCCTTCGAATCGGTCTCGGCAGATTTGTGTAAGGAAGGTTGCCCATCCTCGACCGCTATTGGCCCGGCAGTCGATGGTTCGGTGTCCAAGTAGGTGGGTGCTGATATCGCTTCAATCTGGGATGATGGCGTCTCGCCGGGAGCTTCAATAGACTGTGCCGAGCTAATCGGAAGTTCCGAAGCGTCGGCAGGCGCCGTGGGCGCGAAAACTGCGGATGAGCCACTTACATCTAGATCATAGGGTGCCTCTGGTTCAGCCCCGGCCAACAATCTGTCTTGTTCCTGAGCTGCAGCAGGACCACCTGTTGACACATCTGAGCCTGGCCTGGATTGTGCCCCTGAACTCTCCGCAGCGGGTGCATCACTTCGCACTTCACACGCGCTGTTGGCTGTCTGCTCTCGTAAGGGTGGATCAGATGGCACCACCTCTCCATCGAGAGTCGGCCCTTGAGGGGCAAAAAGGTCCGTAATCGTCGGTGGGATAAAAGACCCCAATGAGTCAGATACATCTGGCTCGGATGCATCGGCTACTTCGAGTGTCTCCGATGCCGTCGCTTGAGAATCTTGAATCTCCCACGGCATCACTCCATCCATCGGTTCCAGACCAGTTTGAATACCTCGACCTCCCTCGGACATGTCGAGTGATGGAGCGACTGTTGATTGTCCAGAGTCGCTGGACTGACGAGCCAGCAGCTCACCGGTTTGCGTGTCAAAGAACGAAGCCAATCGAAAGGCCACCGGACTCGCTGGAGCAAGTTCTCGTATTTTTGCGTAGAGTTGAGAGGCATGGTGTGGATTGTCGGGATCTGGGTCTTCGATCAAGATGTCGATTGCCTTGCCGTACTCGCCGACAGCCTCGAGTGCATTTCCTTTTTCTTGATAGAGCGCCCCAAGTTTCTCTAGGAAAGGAACACATCGAGGGCCAGCTGCTAAGTATTCTCGAAGCAACGATTCTGCGAGCCAGTAATCCTGGCGCTGAAACGCTTCGCTGATGAGTGAGTCAAAGGCTTGTCTCGCCGGGATAAGGCTCCCGAGACGAAGGTGGAGGGTGGCGAAAAGCCGTCGCGCCTCCATGTTGTGCGGATCGAGTGTCAGTAATTCCTTCAGTGCAGCAGAAGAACGCCCATATTTTCCGGCATTCATTTGGGTGATGGCTTCCTCAAGAAGAGCCGTCTTTCTGCTGTAGCCAACCACACCACGCTTGTAGCCACGGGTGGTCTGGGTTTTATCTGATTTTAAAGGGAGTTTTTTATTCGCGCGCACGCTACAACCTTAGCAGATCCCTCTACCTGGGAGCCTGCATCAGCGGCTCAATCCGCTCTCCCCGACTCCCTTGGTGTTGAGCATTAACATAGAGGTGAAACCTTTAAGAAGCTTGCAATCCAGATACCTCGTTCTCTAATGATTCATTAAATCAAACCATTGAAAATTAACGGATTGAGTCGCGAATATTCCTTGCGTTTCCATCGTTCCTCCAATTTTGGACAGACCTTTGCCCTCCCGGCTTGGTCTCCGCATATAACCTCTCTTTATCGGTTTTTTGTGAAAGGAGTTAACTATCTGTAAAGGGTCGGCTCCCACCGACTCACGAAAGGATCAAACGGCAGAGACAGACCATCTTTCCGCATGAGCTTCGGCTCCCTTTCAAAAAACTTCATCTTTGTTGTGTCCTTCGATATGCCTGTGATACGGTCAGGCCCACGTATCCAGCTCACTTGATACCACGGAATCAATCGCCCATCGTGCAAGCCCTTCCCATAGGTTGTCGTCCATCAAAAATGGCCAGAAGACTTGAAGCCTGTCTGGCTTTGTTATTGTTTCTCTCCTTACCCTTCCCTTCTCCCCTATTCTCACAGGGAACAGGTGGCCAGCCGGCAAAGGTGGCCTTAGATTTTAATGAAGTCGATATCCCTGTCTTCGTCCGATTTATCAGCGAGCTCACGGGAAAAAACTTTGTTCTGGATGAAACCACTAAAAAGCAAGGTGGGAAAATCTCCGTGTTTTCTCCGACCAAGGTGTTACCGGACCAGGCCTTCACTATGTTCGTCGCGGCGTTGGAAGCCGCCCGCTTGGCTGTGGTTCCGAAAGGAGGGAACCTCTATCAGGTTGTGCCCATGGGCGACCTTCCACCGGAGCGGGGTGTGTTTGTGTACAAACTCAAACATGCCAATGCGACAGATCTAGCCGCCGTGCTGACCAATCTGGTTGCACGCTCACAAACCGTTGCCCAGATCACACCAGGCACCAGGCCTCCGATCAGACCGCTGACGGAATTCGAAGCTCCGGTCCAAGTGTTTGCCGATAAGGCAACGAACTCCATCGTGATCAGTTCGACCAAGATCGCATGGAATCATCTCCAAGGAGTCATTCGTGACCTCGATATACGACGTAATCAGGTCTTTGTGGAGGCGGTCATCCTGGAGGTCACGGTCGACCGCCTTCGCCAAATCGGCACCGATCCTACTCAGGTTCTGGGTGCAGGAAAGTCTGGGTTCGTGCAGGGAATAGGAGGTTTCAATAGAGCGCCTGAAGACCTCCAAACTGTGGCTCAGGCAATTAGTGGTATTGCCGCGGGTGGAGCGACCGGTGGTGGAATCAGTGTTTTGAACACACTCAATATTCGCGCCTTCATGAACTTGCTGTTGAACCTGACAGACACTAATATTCTCTCCACACCCCAGGTCCTCGCTGCGGATAACCAAAAGGCAAAGATCGTCGTGGGTGAAAATCGCCCCTTCCCGACCGGGCAGGCCCAGGGGATTACCGGGGGAACCCTCGTAACAATTGAACGGAAAGACGTCGGCGTGACGTTAGAGTTGACGCCTCAAGTATTAGAAGATGATTTGATTCGCCTGGAAATCAAGCAAGAGATTACGGCCATCGAGACCAATGTGGCTCAAACGATCGGCTCAGGCGCGGCGAGCATCCCGGTCGGCCCCACAACGACCAAACGATCTATGGAAACAACGACAATCGCCAAGGATCAACAGACACTCGTGGTAGGAGGGTTGGTGCGTGACAACATTACGCTCAACGAAAATAAGATCCCTCTGTTGGGAGACATTCCATGGCTCGGATGGCTGTTCAAGCAGCAATCTCGTCAGATCGAGAAACTCAATCTTCTTGTCTTCCTCACGCCTCACTTAGTCCGGGACGAGGCAGACATGGTCGAACTGAATGCCAGAAAGGCTAAAGACATCAATACTTTGCAGCGTGACGGCCGAATCGAGGAGCCTACGAGGCTGAAGCAAGATATACTTGAACACCTTGAACTCCCGTCAACAGCCCCTCCCTCTTCTTCGACGGAAAAGCCCAAGAAGCCTTAAGGTTGGTCTAGTGATGAACCTCTGCGCCTCCCCACTATCATGCTGAGTAAACAGTAGTTCAACAAACCACTGCTACCAATCCACAAATCGTTCTGGGACCTAGGGTCTGCCCTAGCCCCTCCTCCGAGGAATGGTCTCGTGCCATGCACCTGGATAGACTGCGCCCTATGGAGGACATCCACATGTCAGACCAATCAGTGAACTGGCGAATCCATCGGCGGCTTCCCGTGGCATATCCCGTGATATTCGGCGGCGCTCCATTTGTGGGAGAAGGGATGGTTTCGAACCTTTCCTTTTCAGGCTGTGCAGTCACCTGCGAACGGACAGTCCTTGCCGGAAGCTATATTAAACTGAGCGTCGTCTTACCCGATCCAACGTCCTCCCTGTTCATCGAGTTGGGGAAAATTCGCTGGGTTCGCGAAAATACCTTTGGCGTCGAGTTCATTCGTGTGCCGACGCTCACCCACCACCGATTGGATCGAGTCATGTCTCAAGCGCCGGCCCTAGACGTGAACTGCTTGCCGACATTGGTCTGAACGTCAGAGGCGACCGCGATGTATTGGATGAAGAGGGAAGAATCGCTCTCGGGGTCGCGGTTCAGCCAAGCCGACCCTCGCTGAACACCACGCTGCACCGCGATAAGAAACCGGCGTTGCTTGTGTGCGACCCTACGGCCTGACGTCAAAGTGCAGCGACAAACCCACATGCACCAGGATCGTGTCGATATTGGATGAATAGGCATTCACAATAGGCCCTGGACCGCCAAGCTGCTGATGAAAAAAATCGGACTGCCCGAACCGATCCGTCGACAGCCCGTTGTGATGGGCATGGAGATACTTCGCCTCCGCAAACACGGCCACGTACTTGAAGAGATGCCCCTTGATGCCTCCCACTCCCTGAAACCCGATCGTCGTATTCCGTGAGTCGGTGATGGCGTTGTTTAGAGTGACTCCCCCCGACGCACCCGGCCTCTGCGCGATCTGATGCGCTCCCACGCCGATCCCGACGTACGGAAACCACCGCCCGTTGGGATAGGTCTCGGAAATCGCCATGGGGTAGCGAATCAGGAAGTTGGGACCGACGTAGATGCCTTGGCCCTCAGTCGTCGTGCCCTTAAACGATCCGTCTGGATTATGAACCCCATTAAAATTGTCCCGACCCCAGGCCACGTCCGGATAGAACACATAGCCGGTGATTTCCAGACCGAGATCGAACCCCGCCAACTTGTTTCTGGTGGGAAACCAGATCCCCGCGTTACCCCCAATGGACTGTTTCATCTGATAATCGACGTTCGGCATCACCGTGGGCTGCGACCCGTCCGTAAACGTGGCGTCCTCACTGCGCGGCAGTGCGACGCCCGCCATAAAGGACAGATAGAGCTCGGGCGTCCCGGAGGACATGGTTGGGGGATCAGGCGATATGGCGAGTGCATAGGGATCAGCCACCCGTGGGCCGGATCGATCGTCCGCCCTCGTGAGATCGGAGTAGCCCAAGACACAGAGCAGGCAAATCATCGCCGACATTCTCGTTTTCATTCATCGTCCTCCCACGGTACAGCAACCATGTTCTTCGACGAATTGGGGTCGCGCAATCTGCTCTCCGTCACTCGACCGTCGATTCAGTAAGAGCACCACCCCCCACAGCAAGCGGTGGGGGGCTCGTGATCCGGCATGACCTTACGGCTTCCAGTCAAAGTGCAGCGACAAGCCCGCATGCACAAAGATCGTTTCGATCGTGGAGGAATAGGGATTCACAGTTACCCCTGGACTATTCGGCGGAATCAGAATCTCGCCCCCGGGGGAATTCCCGAACCGATCCGTCGTCAACCCGTCGTGATGGGCACGGAGATACTTCGCCTCCACAAACGCCGCCACGTACTTGATGAGATGCACCTTGATGCCTCCCACACCCATAAATCCGACCGTCGTATTCCGTGACGCGGTGGTGGAGTTTTGAAGCAGCCCCCCCCGGAATCCACCTGGCCCCGTCGCCATCTGATGCGCTCCCACGCCGATCCCAATGTATGGATGCCACCGCCCGTTGGGATAGGCCTCGGAAATCGCCATGGGGTAGCGGAGCAGGAAATTGGGGCCGAGGTAGACGCCTGAGATTTCCGTCGTGGTGCCGTTATTGGCAATCCCGTTAACATTCCCAACCCCCGTGGGGGAATTGTTAAAAAAGTCTCGACAGCAAGCCACGTCCGGATACCACACAAAGCCGGTGATTTCCAAACCGAGATCGAATCCCCACAACTTGTTTCTGGTTGGAAACCAGATCCCCCCGCTGCCCCCCCATGAGTGTGTCTGCCGATAGTTGACATCAGTGATCACCGTCGGCTGCGTCCCGTCCGTAAACGTGGCGTCCTCTCTGCGCGGAATCGCCACGCCCGCCATCAGGGAGAGATAGAGCTCGGGCGTCCCGGAGGACATGCCGGGGGGATCAGGCGATATCGCATAGGGATCGGCGACCCGTTGGCTATACGGATCTTCCGCCCTGGTGAGATCGGAGTAGCCCAAGACACAGAGCAGGCAAATCATCGCCGACATTCTCGTTTTCATTCATCGTCCTCCCACGGTACAGCAACCATGTTCTTCGACGAATTGGGGTCGCGCAATCTGCTCTCCGTCAGTCGATCGTCGATAGTCAGTGAGACGAGTGCGTCTGCGTACGACTCGACTCCCCTCGGTTCGGCTGTTGCGGTTCTTGGCATAAAAACCCACCACTCCGCCTCCAGAGCGATCAGGAGGGGATGCTCTGCTCGCATCGTCGGGGCAGGCGGCGCCCACAGTAGCAACCCCGCGTTCAGTTTTGAAAATAGATAAAACGGATTGGAGCTATCGGTAAATCCAATATCCCAGGATTATGAACCGAGCACCGTACTCCCTAACCCGCATTATCCAGGATTCCGCAGCTGAGCAGTCGCCATCACGAGGGGGCGATTGGCCCCCCCCGGCAAGAGGAAAGATGGCGCGGCCTCAAGAAAGAGTGTCATGCCCGCGAAGGCGGGCATCCAGGCCCCGGACTTTCTGGATTCCCGCTTGAAGCATGCGGGAATGACGAGAAGAAAGGGATCAACATCTGCGGGCTGCGTCTCCGTGCCGGACTCTTCGTGAAACACGCGGGAATCCAGGTAGTCAGCAAATGCTCGGCCATAAGTCCTGCCATGTTGAGTTGGTCTTCTCGATTATAGCTAAGCCTATAGTTATTG
>JAFEBM010000070.1 GCA_018242685.1 Nitrospira sp.
GGGCCTTCGAGATGGGCGACCCCTCTTTTTCTTTTTCACGTGATTTGAATCGGGTCAATTCAGCATTTTTAATTCTGACGCGCGTCTCACAGAGATTATTTCATAAAGTCACGAGTTGTTTATTGGGCAGGAGTGAGGTTGACTGAGCCGGACTGAGCGGAAAATCGCTCTGCCATATAACCGTTAACAACGGCATTGACAGCAGTAATCGCAAGTATCAACTTCTCCGCATTGAAGAGCGTCCCAATCCCTCCCTTATTAGCCTGACTTCTTCCTGTAAGTTAATACATGGAACAACCCAATTAAACCCAAAAGCAACCCGTTTTATTTTTCCCAAGATGCTGAAAGATATACATGAAACGCATCAAATCTCTCTAACCGCTCTTGAATCGAATGCGCGTTCACGACCATGCTTCTTACCTTCGGATCGAGAATAGGCGTGTCAATGACTACTGCATCAACATATGAAAATTGTGAGACCAATGCTTCATTATGATACAGCTCAATTGGAGTCGCTCGTATGGAAGGCGGTACTTCTTGACCCGGTTTTGATATTCTCCTTGCAGTCGCCTCGACTAGCTTCCGCTGGCATCCCCGAGATAGAGCCATATCAATCTGGTCAGGGCCGTATCCCATAGACTGGAGCTTGTCATATACCTGCTGAGTCGGAACAAAACCGTCTGCTTCCTTTTTCCCTAGAAGAGCGACCGTCCCCACCATGAGTGGGACTAAGAAGTGTTCCCTCTGGTCCGGGTACGATATATCAAATACATTAGCTACTGTTGACTGAGCAGGATCGTAATACTGTGCATCACCGTATATAACGGCTCTAAGGAATTCATGCCGAGGTATCTCATAGGATCCCTGTTTGCCGAAGATATCTATAATCTTTGCCGTATCCACATGACCGCTTCCCAGAAACCCCTTTACCAAATCTAAAGCTAACCTGACGTTACCGCCTGACAGGTTATCTAATAGCTCTCCTACATGCGGTTTGTTGTCCAGCGTCTGCACTAAAGCACGAATCACCGCATCCAACTTTTTCAGTTCGAGCGATAGACCGGTGCGCTGTATTGGAATTTCTCCGGAGGTGATCTTTAGAGCAAATGCTAGACGCCTTTGCATCACAAGATCGATTCTGGGAGGTGCTATCGTATAAGCCTTAGCATGGTAGGCCGTGAGGGCACCAACTTTTTTCGAATGATAGAAGTCTCTGGACGTAGCGCTACAAAGACAATTACAGACCACCGTTCAGCAAGCTCTTGCGCTATCAGGAATACATCTTGTTGGGTCTTTTCGTCCCTTTGATCCGAATTGTCGAGAATAACGATTATTTGTTGTTTGCGTCCTTTCGATAGGTGCTGCAAACACCTACTCAAGAACTCTTGCCGGTCGTTGATTTTACTTTCAAGGAATGCAATCTCCTTCTCCATGAATAATTCTGGATTCTGTTTTGCAAGATCTCCATAAATCGACGCCTTGAAACCTTTCAGATCTTTATCGTACACGCCTCGGACAAAGTTCCGCTCTTCTATGTCTACGCCGTACTCCTCTCTAAGCTGATGAGTGAGGCTGGTAAAAATTGATGACCTCAAGTCCTGTGACAAAGTGGCTTGCGACCCAAAGTCTATGTATAGGGTTATGGAGTTCTTTGCTACACTAGATGCATCAATTTTTATGAGATTTCGGATAAAGATGCTCTTGCCCACACCTACATCACCGATCAGCAGAATTGGGCGACGGCTTAAACTCTCAGCCAGGAGATCTGGTGACATACCATGTTTAGTCACTGCTGGAACTAATGTTGGTCCTTGCTCGGTTGGAGAAAATAATGCGCTATAACGAGCTTCAAGGATTGACTTCGTGGTCAATGAATACTGAGATAGGGCACCGCTTTGGCAGTAGCATTCCTTCAAGAACATCTCTTCGATCTCACGAGATCGCGTTATATCTTCAATGACGACCTCGCTTAGAATCTGCAGATCGGTCTGAACGATATTTCTTCCCTTTATTCCTGGGTAGCCCAAAATTGATTGTGAAAGTTTTTGTGGAGGTTCTTGCTGCTTGCGCTGGCCAAGCCTATCCTGGAGTTTCTTGCCTTCGATCCCTTTCTTGGAGAGTGCCTGCCAAAGATCGAGAAAATGATCGGACATAAATTGGAGCGAAGGGAAAACCAATGCCCTGCCTTCTAGCGCCGGCATGTCCAGACGGAGTGCAATGAAGGCGACAACTTGATGTCCGTTGCAGACAGCAGCATTTGGTACGCCGCGCTTGTAACAATAGTCCGCGACTTGCTCAATCGCAGATTTCACGTTGGGGTAGTCTTTGCTTAAAGTCTTAAGTGAGTACTCCACATTCTCCATGCCAGATGGTAACTCAAAATAGCTTCCTTCCTTTTTTGCCTCAACGATAAGAAGTTTCCGTGGCGCTGAGAACACATAGTCCGCAAACTCCCCACCATGGTAGTCTTCGGCCGTCATATCGTCTCTTGACCACCCCAAACATTCAAAAAACAGACGGTCTATTAGCTGGACACGAGTCGTGGCTTCGTTACGCCCTCCGCGATGCTGGGCATACCAAGATGAAAGTTCTTCAAGACTTTTTCTGCATTGCTCATAGGTCGAAGATGCATCGGTCATTGTCGTCTCCATCCAACACAGAACAGGTGCTTAGCATGAGGGAGCCGTGGGAAACAGTCAAGGCAGTGTCAGGTTATAGGAAAGCCAGAGAAGTGTTTGCGAACGCCCAGACATGGGGTCAGATCTTGTCTTATGTATCTGCGATGAACTAGGCTCCTTTCATGGCCTGCCCATTACACATCGAATTTCCTGACGCGCTCTACCACGTCACCACACGGGGCAACGCCCGGCAGGACATCTTCCTGGATGACGAGGACCGGGAGCGGTTCCTTGGGGTGCTGGCACACGTTGTCTCCCGCTTTCATCTGCTGCTGCACGCCTACTGCCTGATGAACAACCACTTCCATCTGGTCGTGGAGACGCCCGACGCCAATCTGTCAAAAGCCATGCGCCAGCTCAATGGCGTCTATACCCAAGCCTTCAATCGTCGTCACGGTCGGGTCGGCCATGTGCTGCAAGGCCGTTTCAAGGCGATCGTCGTTGACCGGGACAGCTATCTGCTGGAGCTCTGCCGGTATGTCGTGCTCAATCCGGTGCGCGCCAGGCGTACCCGCAAAGCCGATACCTATCCCTGGTCGAGCTACCAAGTCACGGCAGGACTTGTCTCCGTGCCGCCGTTTCTAACCGTGGACTGGCTGCTGTCCCAGTTCGGCCGACAGCGCTCAGCCGCTCAGCGGAAGTACCGGGCCTTCGTTGCCGAAGGGATCGGCTATGGTTCGTCCTGGGAACATGTCCGGGGACAAGTCCTCCTTGGGAGTGAGCGATTCGTCGAACGCCTGGCGCCTGCGCTTCAAGATACGCGTCGATTGAAGGAGATTCCCCGGCAGCAACGGTTTGTGACCAGACCGACGCGCAGCCGACTCTTCTCGGCCCATGTTTGGGGCAACCGGGTTCGACGCGACGAGGTCATTCGCCGGGCGCACCTGAACTACGGATATAGCCTCTCTGAAATCGGCCAAGCCGTGGGGTTGCACTATTCAACCATCAGCCGCATCGTCAATGTCCCAGCCTCGTAGATACACAGAACAAGATGTGTACCCAATGCGGACCCGCCCGAGATCGGGTACCCCCGTAGCCTTGCACTCTTCGACGACCAAGCCATCGTACAACTTGAGGCTGTCAACGATCCATCTCGCAAGGTCCCACCCGGTTTTCTTCTCCCTTCCGACCTTTGACAGACAGGCCATACTTCGGTGTAATAAGAGCTGATCGAAGAGGGCAGGACCTTTCCTGATCGGACGGAGAACATGCCGATGCTTGCTCGTGCTGTAAAGGTGCTCGCGTGGATATGGCTTTTTGCAGTCTGTGCTGTGATCCTAGTTGCTTCTGCGTCCCCGTGGTCCCAAGGAGGCTTCGCCGCCCTTTGGAAGCTGGTTGGCCAAGATCTTGTTATGAACGGTGTTTTTGTAGGTCTGACACTCGCTCCAGCCTTGTTTCTCGCGACGTTAGCGAGAGGCATTCATGAGAAACATCGAGGTAAGATACTGCGTTCATCCGCCGCGCTGGTGGTCAGTTTGACCGCTGTGACACTGATCATCCTAGTGCCCGTCAGGCTCGCGAAGAACGAAACGCAACAGGCTCAGCAGGCCGGCAAGGCCAGAGAATACGAGGCGCAGTCGATCCGCGTGAAAGACCAGAGTGCGACGCTCTATCAGTACAACGCCGATGTCATACGACCCTCGTTAGGTCCAGTGGGAACTGTGGGGATACCGGAATCGATTCAGATCGGCGATGCGATCACAGTCAATGGCCACACGCTTCGTGCCCAGCACATTCTCGTAAAAGAAATTCTGTCCGACATCAATTATGACGGTCACGCACTCGGCAAGGCAGGGGAGACTCAGTGTGTCATTGTGGAGTCGCTCAAGAACCTCCCGGACGCTGACCAAAACGACACGCGCGACCGCCTATGGATTGTGGTGGAGAAGTGCGTTCCAATCGCCGCTGCGACCCGATAGGCCGGCCTGCGCTCCAGTCACTGAGCTTGGGGTCAGATCTTGTTTTATGCCTCTCGATGAACTATACTCCGCCCCATGGCTCGTCCCCTGCGCATCGAATTTCCTGGCGCCCTCTACCACGTCACCACCTGCGGCAACGCCCGGCAGGACATCTTCATGGATGGCGAGGACCGGCAGCGGTTCCTTGGGGTCCTGGCACACGTGGTCTCCCGCTTTCATCTTCGGCTGCACGCCTATTGCTTGATGGACAATCATTTTCACCTGGTGGTGGAGACACCCGAGGCCAATCTGTCAAAAGCTATGCGCCAGCTCAACGGCGTCTACACCCAATCCTTCAACCGTCGTCACGGTCGGGTCGGCCACGTGCTGCAAGGTCGGTTCAAGGCGATTGTGGTGGACCGGGAGAGTTACCTGTTGGAGCTGTGTCGGTACGTAGTCCTTAACCCGGTGCGTGTTAGGACCACCCGCAAAGCCGATACCTATCCCTGGTCGAGCTACCAAGCCACGGCAGGACTTGTTTCCGTGCCGCCGTTTCTGACCGTGGACTGGGTGCTGTCCCAGTTCGGTCATCAGCGGTCGGCTGCTCAGCGGAAGTACCGGGCTTTCGTTGCCGAAGGGATCGGCTACGGTTCGCCCTGGGAACATGTCCGAGGACAGGTCCTCCTTGGCAGTGAACGGTTTGTCGAACGCCTGGCGCCTGGGCTTCAAGATACGCGTCGATCGAAGGAGATTCCTCGGCAGCAGCGATTTGCAGCCAGACCGACACTAAGCCGGCTTTTCCTGGCCCGTGTTCGGAGCAACCGGGCTCGACGCAACGAGGTCATTTGCCGTGCGCATCTGGAACACGGCTACAGTTTGTCCAAGATTGGACATGCCGTGGGCTTGCACTATTCGACGATCAGCCGCATCGTGAACAACTGTGAATTTGAGAATGCACATAACAAGATCTGATTCCAAATCCGTGACCCTGGCGCGATTACATCGTAAGGACTGCCGCTCCTTGAAAGCTTCCGGCTTTCAATTCTTGTAATGCACGGTTCGCCTGTTCAAGCGGGAAACGGACTGTGTGGGGCTTGATGGGAATCGCGGCCGCTTCGCGCAAGAGATCGATGCCATCCTGTCTGGTGTTGGCTGTTATGCTGCGGATGACCCGTTCTCCGAACAGGTCGCGATCATAGTCGAGCGAGGGAATGGGCGACATGTGGATACCGGCCAAGGCCAGTGTGCCTCCGCGTTCGAGTGCTCTCAATGTCGGAGGGACGAGTTCACCGGCCGGTGCAAAGATGATCGCCCCATGCAGCTTATCCGGCGGCATCTCCGTCGCCCCGCCGACCCAGGCTGCACCGAGTTGCCTTGCTAATTCCTGATGCTCTCGCTTGAGCGAACTGACATAAACCTGACAATCCCAATGGCGTGCAATCTGGATTGCAATGTGTGCTGATGCGCCGAATCCATAGAGCCCCAGGCGCTGACCTGGTTTGATGCCGCTGAGCCGTAGCGCTCGATAGCCGATAATTCCAGCGCATAATAGAGGAGCTGCTTCCTCGTCAGAAAAGGCCGGTGGGATTGGATAGGCGAATTGCGCGGGGGCGACGGCATATTCCGCGTACCCTCCGTCGACCTGATAGCCGGTAAATCTCGCTTGTAAACAGAGATTTTCGCGCCCGCCTGTGCAAAATTCGCACTGTCCGCATGTGTCTTGAAGCCAGGCGATCCCGACTCGATCTCCTTCCTTGATCTCTGAGACCATGGAGCCGACCTGCATCACCGTGCCGACTGCTTGATGCCCCGGGATCAGTGGAACTGGAATATCGGGAAGTTCTCCTTCCACCACATGGAGATCCGTGCGACAGACGCCGCAGACGTGAATCTTGACGAGGACCTGGTCGGCTTTTGGGACAGATATGGGTCGATCTTCAAGCTGTAAAGAACCGGCAGAAACGTCATTGGTATGGTTGAGAACCATTGCTCTCATTGAAGGCTCAGTGTCTGCGAAAGGCTGAGGTCGAGGTTAAGTGAAAGCTTTGTTCTGTTTATCTTGGCCTGAACCTGAATCTTTCAGCGTTCTGCTAGGGTTTCGGCGCCTTGATGCATTCGATGTCCAGATGGATCTGGACTTCATCTCCGACGACTAACCCGCCGGTGTCGAGCGCCTTGTTCCAAATCATGCCGAAGTCCTTGCGATTCAATGTTCCATCAGCTGTGAATCCGGCTCTGGTATTGCCCCAGGGATCTTTGGCGATGCCGTTGAACGTGCCCATGAGCGTGACCTCTTTGGTCACGCCGCGCAGGGTGAGGTTGCCGACGACCTTATACGTATCTCCCTCTTTCTGATAATTTTTCATTTTGTAGGTGATCGTCGGAAACTGTTTGACGTCCAAGAAGTCGGCGCTGCGCAGATGCTGGTCGCGTTTCTCGTGGTTCGTGTTGATCGAGTCAGCATTGATCGTGGCTTCAATCGCCTTCCAGGCTTTCGTGTCCGGGTCCAGCTCGACAAATCCATGATAGTTCAGGAAACGTCCCGACGTTTTTGACACCACCATGTGGACCACGCGAAATTCAATGATCGAATGATCAGGATCGATGTCCCAACGAGCCGTTTCCGCCTCGACGCCCAGCGGGAAGCATCCCAATAGCCCCGCGATCACGATTGCCTGCATCCAGTTTGTCCGGGTTTTCATGTCATTACCTTTCCCTTGTCGGTTTGTGTGAACGGCCACCTATCTCTTGAGCGATACCACGGCTTGAACGGAATCCTACCCATCGTTGGGAATCCCATGCAACCCGTTTCTTTCACCGAAACACGGGTGTCAACCGATTGAGTTGGTATAATAGGGTCATGCAAGCACTCGTCAAGACTACTGCGGGACCTGGTTTAACCCTCACCGATTGGGCGGACCCAACCCCTGGGCCGCACGACGCTGTGGTGAAAGTGGTCGCGACCTCGTTATGTGGAACCGACGTCCATATCTATCGTTGGGACGAATGGGCACAACGGCGGATTCATCCACCACGAATCATCGGCCACGAACTGTGCGGTTACGTCGTGGAGGTTGGTCGTGAGGTCTCTCTTGTCAAAGTCGGTGACTATGTCGCCGCCGAATCGCACCTGACCTGTGGGGCGTGCTTTCAGTGTCGCACCGGACAGGCGCATGTGTGCAAAAATTACAAGATCCTGGGGATCGATCGAGATGGGTCTTACGCTGAATATGTGGTGCTGCCAGAGGGAGTTTTGTGGCGCACGGCTCCGGAAATTCCTCCGGAGATAGCCTGTGTGCAGGAGCCGCTCGGTAATGCCGTTGATGCTGCTCTCCCTGAAGATCTCACCGGCCATACCCTGTTGATCACGGGCTGTGGCCCGACCGGATTATTTGCCGCCGCTGTAGCGCGGACCGCCGGCGCTGCGACCATCATCGCGTCCGATGTCAGTGACTATCGGCTTGGCTTGGCGAAGCAGGTGGGAGCGGATCACGTCCTCAACGTGAGAGCCGAGTCACCGGAGCAGGTGGCGGCGGCCATCCTCGAGATGACCGCTGGTGAAGGGGTCGATGCAGCACTGGAGATGTCGGGAGATCCTACGGCCATGCATCAAGCCTTTCGAGCGGTGAAGAACGGCGGACGAGTCACTTTGTTCGGCATCCCGACCGGTCCCGTTTGCTTTGATCTGCCGAACGAAGTTATTTTTAAGGGCATCCGTGTTTATGGAATCACCGGGCGGCGCTTGTTTGGAACCTGGTACCGGCTGGCCAGTCTCTTCAAGGCAGGTCTCAATATTCGCCCGGTCGTGACCCATTCCTTTCCGTTGGGCGAATTTGCCGCGGGATTTGAGTTGATCCGATCAGGGCAGTGCGGCAAAGTGGTCTTGATTCCGTAGTAGGACTGAGAGAACAGAAGGGTTGCTCTCACTCTCGGTCCGCAGTCCTCATTTTTCAGTCCTGTTCTAACCATGGCTTACTCGTCCTTCAGAAAAGCCCTTGAAGCTCAGCTTGCCGATATCAAATCCCAAGGTCTGTACAAAGCCGAACGGCAATTGCTGAGCCCACAGGGCTCCGATATCCGAGTCGCGCAAGGCCAGGTTCTGAATCTCTGCGCAAACAATTATCTAGGGCTGGCAAATCACCCGGCCATCGTGCAAGCCGCGAAAGAAGGGCTGGAAACGCATGGGTATGGCATGGCCTCGGTGCGGTTTATTTGCGGTACGCAGGATTTGCATAAACGGTTGGAACAGGCTGTCAGTGAGTTTCTCGGCACCGATGACACCATTCTCTACAGTTCCTGCTTCGATGCGAACGGGGGTCTGTTCGAAGTACTGTTGGATGAGGGCGATGCCGTCATCAGCGATGCCTTGAACCATGCCAGCTTGATCGACGGTATCAGGCTCTGCAAGGCCAAACGATTCCGGTACGCCCATTCCGACATGGCAGATCTCGAAGCGCAGCTCCAGGCTGCTGCCGGATGCCGTCTACGTCTGATTGCCACGGACGGAGTGTTCTCGATGGATGGCGATCCGGCCAAATTGGATCGGATCGTGGAGCTGGCGGAACGATACGATGCAGCGGTCGTGGTCGATGACAGCCACGCGACAGGGGTGCTGGGTCCTCAGGGCAGGGGGACACCGGCTCATTTCGGGGTGGCTGACCGAATCGAGATGGTGACGAGCACGTTAGGGAAAACGCTCGGTGGCGCGACCGGCGGGTTTACATCCGGCAAGGCCGAGGTGATCGAGCTGCTGCGTCAACGATCGCGACCCTACCTGTTTTCGAACTCGCTTCCTCCTCCCATCGCGGCTGGAGCGTTGTGTGCCATCGACTTAGTGAAACAGGGTGACCATCTCAGGGAGCAGCTTCGGGCCAATGCCGCCTTCTTTCGGGCTGAGCTGACCAGGCTCGGCTTCCGGCTTATCCCGGGCGAGCATCCCATCATTCCCGTGATGTTGGGGGACGCGGTTCTTGCGACCTCCATGGCGGAGGCGTTACTGAAAGAAGGAGTCTACGCCGTCGGATTCAGCTATCCGGTGGTGCCGCAAGGACAGGCAAGGATCCGCACTCAAATGTCGGCAGCCCATACAATCGCGCAGCTGCAACAAGCCGTGGCGGCTTTTGCCAAGGTGGGCCAGACGCTAGGAGTTATTTCGTAACAACTCATAAATCTGCTCGATGTCTTTCTGAAATCCCTCGTAACAGGGGATTGACTTTTTGCTCGTTCCCACGTTACAAGGCTGAAAAATGGGTAGGTCATCCACCACTTTTTCAGGGAAGTGGCATAATGGAAAGACGACGGTCGTTCGCGTACCGCAAAGCCTCGCGAGCCGTGTGCTCGAATACGCTCGCACACTCGATGCTCAAGGAGATTTTGTAAAAGACCCTGAAGCCCTCTGTAGAACCGCCGCGCATGTCGAGCTTGATCAACCGATCAATGTAGCCGCAGTTCCTCATCGTTCGCCTTTCCGCTATCCAGGGGGAAAAACCTGGTTGGTTCCCTATGTCCGCAGCTGGCTTGGGAGTGTGCGTCCTAGGCCGCAATTGCTTATTGAGCCGTTTGCAGGTGGTGGAATCGTAGGGCTGACTGCCGGGATCGAGCGTCTTGCCGATCATGTCATCCTTGTGGAAAAAGACGAAGATGTCGCCGCTGTTTGGAAGGTCATTTTGAACGGGCAAGCAGAGTGGTTGGCTCAAAGGATCGAAGAGTTTTCGCTTACCAAGGCCGGCGTATTGAAGATCCTCCGTAAGCCCCCGAGAAATCCTAGAGAGCGGGCGTTTTCCGCCATCATCAGAAATCGTGTTCAGCGGGGAGGAATCATGGCAGCCGGCGCCGGGTTGGTGAAAAACGGGGAAAATGGACGAGGACTATCTTCTCGCTGGTACCCCCACACGCTTGCGAATAGGATTCGGACCATTGCGGCCATGCGGGAGCGATTCAGTTTCATAGAGGGCGATGGGATGGAAGTGATCCGGTCCTACGTGCGCGACCGGAATGCCGCGTTTTTTGTCGATCCCCCCTATACGGTAGCGGCGCGACGGCTCTATTCCCACTGGCAGGTCGATCAACGAAGATTATTCGGCTTACTCGAACGAGTGGAAGGGAGTGTCTTGCTCACCTATGATAGCACCGTCGAAATCTTGGATCTCGCTGCTGAGCACGGATTTGAGACGCAGGCAGTGGCGATGAAAAATACTCATCATGCCAAGATGACCGAGTTGTTGGCAGGGAAAGATCTTACCTGGCTTCGCCGCGCCCAAGCTTCTTCCGTATCGCATCCTCAAACTGCTCAAGCGACACTGGCATTCCCCCGGTAAGCCCCTCAACGGCGTGTTCCAGGGTCGTAAAAACCGCTTCGTGAGGCTTCAGTCTATAGCGACCCTTGGCTGCGGTTTCATAATCGACCACGAACCACACGATATCGGCATTCGATACGTGCGAGGTCCGCTGCATCACGCTCAGTGAATTCCAGAATGCGTGATCGACCACGACGGCCATTTTCTTGCCCCACCGGCGAAGTGTGGGAACTTTGATCTGGAGTTGAGGCATGAGCCGCTTGGGACCGGAAGACCTGAAGTCGGGTCGCCGCTGTTTTGTTGGAAAAGGAAGTCCCGGCTCAGTCCAGTTTCGCATAGCTGAAAAATCGTCTTCCATTTTCCCGCCGGAAAAATAGACGGCTTGCATTTCGAGCGCACACCAGTGCAGTCGATCTTTGTCTTGCCGAACGAGCACACTGTCGATGCGGCCAACCTCGTCTTCGTCGGTTTCTTGTTCTTGGTTTGACATGAGAAACGAGACTTCATTCACGATTCTCGTTTCTGGGGTATCCAGTAAGGTCTCGCTGACCCACTTGAATACGGCATTTCCCTCAAGAAACCGACTTGGGCATGTCGTGACTGGAGACTGTGAAATGGAGACGGTTCCATCCGTGCCCCTCTCGTAAAGGGTCAAAGAGCAAACTCCACCTTTCTTGTGGCAACTGGCATGATCCGGTTTAAAATGGCATCGGATCGCTCGGTTATCGGTCGACGACAATCTTCGTAGCTCTTTGGGGTCGATGCCGACAAGCGAATGACCGAATAACTCGGCCGCACCGTAATCTCTTGCTCGGTCGCAAGGCAGGTTGTTGTCGAGCTGGCATCGCGAGAGGATAACTTGGTCAAACTTTGCGGGTCAAATTGTATCCGGGACGAGAGAATCGGTACAATAGCACCGGTCTCTGAATTGACTTTTCCCCAGTCGCCCCAGTATTCTCCAGTGCTTGTTTAAGGAAGGAGTAGGGGTATGAAAGTCATTCTTCAAGAAACTCTGGAAGGGGTGGGTCACCTCGGCGATCTCATCAACGTCGCCGATGGGTTTGCGAGGAACTATCTATTGCCACGTCGCAAGGCCGTCGAAGCCGACGGTCGGAGCATCAAGGCCTTCGAACATGTCAAACGGGTGGCGGCCGAGAAGGCCAAGAAGGAAAAGCTTGAAATTGAGTCCTACGCCAAGAAGGTGTCGGCAGTCGCCGTGACGATCGAAGCGCAGGTCGGGAAAGACGATAAGATGTTCGGTTCTGTCACCGCCAAAGACATCGCCGAAGGATTGGCCGCGCAAGGTGTTACGGTGGACCGGCGAAAGATCCAATTGGCGCAACCGATCAAGGAACTCGGTACAGTGGCTATCCCCATCAAGATGCCGAGGGATGTGGTGGCGACCGTAACCGTCAGTGTGGTGAAGCGGCAAGAGCCTGAAGAGCCTTCAGCATAGGAATGTGAATATGGAGAACATGGTCGGCGACGCAATCGGTTCATGGGCTGCCCTGAGGGCTACAGATCCCGAAGTTTACGCCGCGATTGAGGCGGAAGAAGTTCGTCAGCGGGAGAAGTTACTCTTGATTGCGTCGGAAAATTTTGCCAGCCCGGCGGTATTGGTGGCACAGGGCTCCTTGCTCACCAATAAGTATGCGGAAGGGTATCCCGGCAGACGATACTACGGCGGATGCCAGCAGGCCGACGCCGTCGAAGATTTGGCGATTCAGCGGTGCAAAGAAATCTTCGGCGCCGAACACGTGAATGTGCAGCCGCATTCCGGCTCACAAGCCAACATGGCGGCGTATCTGTCCGTCCTAAAGCCAGGCGACACCATTCTCGGAATGGATCTTGCCCAAGGCGGCCACCTCACGCATGGGAGTAAGGTCAATTTCTCCGGTATCCTTTTCCGTGTCTTCTCCTATGGCGTCGATCGCCGGACTGAAACCATCGACTACGATGCCGTCCAGAAGGTCGCGGAGGAATGCCGTCCACGGATGATCGTGGTCGGAGCCAGTGCCTATGCCCGCGTGCTGGATTTTCCTCGTTTCCAACAGATCGCCAAATCGGTCGGCGCCTATCTCTTAGTCGATATCGCGCATATTGCCGGCCTCATTGCTGCCGGGCTTCATCCGAATCCCGTTCCCTATGCCGACTTCGTCACGACGACGACTCATAAAACACTCCGCGGTCCGCGTGGGGGTGTGACGATGTGTAAAGCCGAATATGCGAAGGGTGTCGACAAACTGGTATTTCCCGGATTGCAAGGAGGACCGTTGATGCATGTGATCGCCGCCAAGGCGGTCGCCTTCAAAGAGGCCTTGTCGCCGGGATTTAAACGCTATCAGCAGCAAGTCCTGGCCAACGCGAAGGCCTTGGCGCAAGGGTTCATCGAGCGCGGCTATAAGATCGTCTCTGGTGGAACCGATACGCATCTGATGCTCCTGAACCTCACGAACAAGGGGATCACCGGGAAAGAGGCGGATGCCGCGCTGGACGCTGCCGGCATTATCGTCAATAAGAACGCCGTGCCGTACGATGAGAAGCCGCCGGCCGTGGCCAGCGGGATCCGCCTGGGATCGCCCATTGTGTCCACGCGCGGAATGAAAGAGCCGGAAATGAAGCGGATCGTCGAATTAGTCGATCGTGTCCTCCAGCACCGACAAGAGCCGGCGGTATTGGAAGAAGTTTGCGGACAAGCGAAGGCATTGTGCGCCGGGTTTCCCATCATTCATTCCTACTAGTCAGCCGATAGCGAGAGAGCAGGTCGCCGCCGGTGAAATGTCCCTTCTGCGATGAACTCGAGGACAAGGTCGTCGATTCTCGTATGGCCAAGGAAGGCGAGGTCATTCGTCGCCGCCGGGAGTGCCTTGGTTGTAAACGCCGCTATACCACCTACGAGCGAGTCGAGGAAATTCTTCCCGTTGTCGTAAAGAAAGACGGTCGCCGCGAGTCCTTTGACCGCAATAAGATTCTCGCCGGCCTGAAAAAAGCCTGTGAAAAGCGGCCGATCAGTATCGGCACGATCGAAGCCGTCACCGACCGGATCGAAAAACGGATCCAGGAGATGGGCGAGACGGAGATTGAAAGTCGGGTCGTCGGTGAAGAAGTCATGAAGGAGCTGCATCAACTGGACCAGGTCGCCTATGTCCGGTTTGCATCCGTCTATCGGGAGTTTAAGGACATCGACCAATTTATGGAGGAGTTGAAGACGCTCGCTCAGCAACGCCGCGAACGTTAAGGTGCAACTCCCGGTCATATCCCGCTCTTTCCTGGCCCGTTAATCCCATCCGATTCGACGTTCGCCCGTTATTGACTCCGACGAATTGTGTGGAGGAGGTGCAGGGCCGATGAACAAGCCGCTCCCTCAGCAGCGTGCTCGGCGGAACCAGCCGCCCTCCGGAGCGACGAACGTCGCGATTATCGGGGCCGGTCGCGGGGGCACTGCGCTCATGGAGATTTTTGCGACTGATCCGCTGGTGCAGATCGTCGGTGTGGCCGAACGTGATCCGAACGCGCCGGGGTTGGGGTTGGCCAAACAGTTCAACATCCCGATTACACACGATTATCGACAGTTGTTGGCGATGGAACATGTCGATCTGATTATCGACGTATCGGGCGATGGGGACGTCCGTCAATTTCTCCGAGATTTTCATCGGATGGGTGTCACCATCATCGGCGGCGCCAGCGCCAAATTCATGTGGGAGCTCATCGAAGCCCGTATTCGCGCGACGGCGGAGATCGAGAAGACGCTGAATAAGTATCAATCCCTGTATCGATTGTACGTGAAGGAGACCGGAGCGGCAGTCACGGAAGAGCGGACCAGAATCGCGTGCGAAATCCACGACGGATTCGTGCAGAGCTTGGCGGGCGTGAACTTCAAGCTGGATCTTTGCCAGCAACTTATTCGAAAGAACCCGCGAGCCGGCTTAGCGACCCTCAAGGAGAGCAAGGCTCAACTGAAGCTGGCCATCCAGGAAGCCCGCCAAGTGATCTTCAATCTGCGCCCCCTGCACTACGACAAGATGGAATTGATTCCCGCCCTCACGAATTATTTCAAGTCGTACCAGACTCAAACTCACATCGCCACGAAGTTTGCGGTGACGGGGGATGAACAGATTCTCTTCCCACGGACGAAGATCTTTCTGTTTCGCATCATTCAGGAAGCCTTGAGCAACGTGGAAAAGCATGCCAAAGCCGACCGAGTCTCCATCAAGCTGGACATCGAGATGGATCTGCTGCGCGTGACGATTTCCGACAATGGAATCGGCTTCGATCTGGAAACCGTTCTGCGTGATCCGGAAAAGTGGGATCATTTCGGCATCAAGGGGATCTTGGAACGAGCCCGTTTGGTGGGCGGCGAAGGGCACGTCCAATCCAAACCTGGGAAAGGCACGAAAATCATCGTCGAGGTGCCGTTGGGTCACAAGGAGGAGCGAGGGAATGGAGAAAATTAAGGTTCTGATCGCCGACGACCATCGGGTGGTTCGGGAAGGCTTGGCCGCCATTCTCAAGACCAAGGAAGATATTCATGTCCTCGGCGAAGCGCAAGACGGGATGGAAGCGGTGGAGAAAGCGCGCGCGCTGCTCCCCGATGTGATTCTCATGGATGTCAGCATGCCGCGGATGGGCGGCGTCGAGGCGACGAGACAAATCAAGCGCGAGTTTCCACACATCGGCATCGTCGCGTTGACCATGTACGAGGAACAACAGTACATCTTCGATCTGGTCCGCGCGGGAGCGACCGGGTATCTTTTGAAAGACTCCGAATCGTCTCAGATCGTCGCGGCCATTCGCGCCATCTATCGGGGCGAATCGCTGATCCATCCGTCCGTCGCCAGTAAAATCTTGGCGGAATTCTCACTGATGGCCCAAAAGAAAGGCAAGAAGTCGGCTTGGGCCGAGCATGATCTGACCGAACGAGAGATTACGGTCTTGCGACTGGTCGCCGACGGGAAAACCAACAAAGAGATCGCCAACAGCCTTGATTTGAGCGAAAAGACCGTGAAGAACCACGTCCGGAACATCTTCCACAAACTACAAGTCTACGATCGCACGCAAGCGGCCATTCTCGCCATTCGCAAGGGACTGATCGAGCTGGATCCAAAGCGGTAGGAAAGGCTGTCGCGACAAGTCCGTCATCCCGGCATCGGACATGTGCCGCTTGCCATGCCTCGAGAACGCCGCTGGCGCACTTGTTCAACGGTCTGTTAACGGGGCAGTCGGAACACGGTTATCGTGTATGTCTTTGGGCTTCCATCCGGTGCGATCACGGTAATCGCGACAGGTGTGAGTGCTCCCTGCACCGGTGAGACGGGCGTTTGACCTGTTGGGGTTCCTGAAGCGGCGATCACAGACCCGGATGCGGACATCACGGCCTTGGGATCGGACTTGGTCGCGGTGACGATTATTTCGCCGACACTGGCGGGGACCTCCACTGAATAATTCAAGGTCCCCGGCGCAAAGGGTGGGGACAAACTGCCTGCGTCCACGCTCAATGCAGACAGATTATTGTTGTTCGCAGGCGCCGCCCGATTTATGATGATGCGGTAGGTTTTCGCGTTTCCATCCTGTGCCGTGGCCGTAATCAATACGTTCGTGGTTGTTCCCGGTCCCCCGAGCAAGATCATTGCTTGACCTTCGTTGGGCACATCACCGGATAGGACGGCATTCGGATCAGACTTGGTCGCGGAGACGCTCACGCTGGTGACAGTAGCCGCTACATCTACCGTATAGTTCTGCTGGCTTGACGCAAAAGCGGGAGATAACGCGCCGGGGGTCACAGCCAACGCGCTCAAATTATTGTCGGCGGCCAATGCCGCTTTGTTGACGGTAACGATATACGTACTCTGACTTCCGCTCTGTGCCGTCACGACGATCGAAATGTCTTTACTCGATCCCGGCCCTGGAAGGCTTTGGGTCGCACCTCCAGTAATCGCTACCGTTGTGATGCTATCTTCAGGAGTGGCTGTCACAGTGACGGTTGTGGTCGTTGCCGGCACATTCACCGTATAGTTGGTAGTAGTAGGTGAAAAAGCCGGCGACAACGCCCCAGGGCTGATCGCCAAGCTGGCGAGCCGCACCGCTGGACCGTTGGGAATTGACGCCGTATCCCCACAGCCGTAGGCGCTCCAACCCATCGCGACAAGAAGCGCAACAGGGACACATCGCCTGACAAAGGGGAGGAGTTGCTTCATGCCGGTTGTCATTGGTGGCATATGGAAATACGTCTCTTGTTCTGGTGAACCCAAACGGTAGATGCCGAAGCTACGAGAGGATTCAAAGTCGAGCTGTCGAGACTTTCGCAAGGCCGAGCAGTGATTCATTCTATAACCGATCTAATCAGTCGGGTCAACAGATCCCATGAGGAGTCGCCGACATTGTGAATGGAGATTTCCACGCCGGTGCTTCTCGTATTGAATTTAACGGGCTGGTCGGTTCACGGCGATGGTGTAGGCCTTTGTACTGATTCCATCCTGTGCGGTGATGGAGATCGTCACAGATGTGATTGTTCCGGACCCCAGGGGGACGGTTACTTGACCTGTTGGGGTTCCTGCAGCGGCGATCACAGACCCGGATGCGGACATCACGGCATTCGGATCGGACTTGGTCGCGGTGACGGTTATGGTTTCGTCGGTCGCAGACACGTCCACGCTATAGGCCGTCATTCCCGGAGCAAAAGCCGGCATTAATGAACCCGCGCTCACCGTCAAGTTAGAGAGATTGCTGTCGGTCGAAGGGGCCAATCGGTTCACGGTGATCATGTAGGTCTTCGAGTTTCCGTTCGGGGCGGTCACGATGATCGATACCTGGGTGGTTGTCCCTGGCCCGCTGAGTGGAAGCGTTGCTCGTCCCGTGGCAACTCCTGTCCCGGCTGTCAACGAACCGGACATCACGGCATCCGGATCGGATTTGGTTGCAGCGACAGTCACTTCGGTGACATTGGTTGCTACATCCATCGTGTAGGTCAGTGTGCTGGCAGCAAAAGCGGGGGCCAGGGTGCCCGGTGTGACATTCAATGCCGACAGGTTGTTGTCGCTGGAGGGGGCAGCTCGGTTCACGGTGATCGTGTAGGTCTTCGAGCTTCCATTCTGGGCAGTCACCGTGATCGCTATCTGAGTGGTTGTTCCAGGCCCGCCGAGTTGAATGGTCGCTTGGCCGGTCGCTTGCCCCGTTCCGGGATCGGTAATTGACCCAGACAGGACAGCATTCGGATCGGACTTGGTTGCGGAGACAGCGACGCTGGTGACCTTGGTCTCTACGTTCACCTGGTAGGTCAGGGTTCTCGGGGCAAATCCCGGAGCCAAGGCGCCGGGTGTCACGGTCAAGGCCGACAGATTGTTGTTGTCCGACGCTGCTCGGTGGACGGTGACGCCGTAGGTCTTGCTGCTTCCATTCGGGGCGGTCACGGTGAGCGATAACATTTTACTTGTTCCTGGCCCGTCCAACACGATCGTCGCTTGTCCCGTGGGAACGCCCGCGGCGGCGGTCACAGAACCGGCTAGCACAGCATTCGGATCGGACTTGGTCGCGGAGACGTTCACACTGGTGACAGTGGTCGCAACATCCACCGTGTAGGTCAACGTGTCCGAAGCAAAGGAAGGGGCCAAGGATCCCGGTGTTACGCTCAAGGCCGACAGATTGTTGTCGCTCGATAAGAGTCTCGTGACGGTGACGGTATAGGTGCCCTCACCTCCGGTCTGTGACGACAAGACGATGCGGATGGTCGCGGTGGACCCCGGCGAGCCCAGGGGCACAGACCGTCCCTGCCCCGCAGCGGTTGAAACTCCATTGATCGTCATTGTGGTCGTGCTGTCTTGGGGCGCGGCCGTCACGGTGACGCTGGTCGCGGCCGTAGGCGCATCGACTGTATAGTTCGCAGTAGTACTGGAAAACGCCGGCTGGAGGCTGCCGGGGGTGACCGCTAAACTGGAGAGCGGCACCTGAGGCACATCCGAAACCGACGCGCTGTCTTTGCAGCCGTAGGAACTCACACCGATCGCAACGACAAGAACGGCGGACCAACAGGAGCCGGTGAAGGTCAGCATGCGTGTCATGGGGTACCGGTCATGGTCGTTCGATACAGAAAGCGATGAGCCTGTTTGTTTCGGCGAACCCAAACGCGAGGGATGGAGACGACGAGAGGGTCCGGTCTCTACATGGCCGAAGCAGGGGTTAAAAGTGTAGCCAATCCTGTCGGTGAGGTCAAGACTTCAAATCGAGACTGTCAACCCAATTTAGAAATGT
>JAFEBM010000071.1 GCA_018242685.1 Nitrospira sp.
ATTAAATAGAAAATGCTCTAGAGCGAATCATTCGCGCACCAGAAGCGATGAACAGAGTTTCACATCAAGCACCAATACCTAAGTTATCTCTTATCGGAATCCATCGACTTAGACAGTCGCAACAGAGATCTCTCTCGATCGTTCAGATATCAGTCATTTATGCTGTCCAGCCTGATGGACGGCCGCCAGATCAACAGCGGGCGAAATGGAACACACCAGAAGTGTCCGACTCTGTGCACGCCGACATCACAAGTTGACGAGAGGCTCGTTTCTCCGTCGTAGGGTTCGAGCTCCGCTCTCTTCGATGCGGGGATGAAGTCAGAGCGATGAGGACAATTTCACTGCTCGCCCATTTGAAAATGGAGAAAAGGAAGGTCGGCTGACTGGTGAGACGACATCATTTGGCTCGGTACCCCGCTGATGGAGTACCGAGCCTCATCAGACCGATGGCGGCTCTGGTCTGACACGACGACGGATGACCCGTACTTTTAGTATCCGGTCTTGGCTCCGGCGCCCACCTGTTTTGAAAACGGATCGAGAATGTCTTTGGATGCGCCATTCCAGATCACATCCGACAGATTCGACATCCGGCTCACGATCTGCGCCGCCACCCCGCCCGCGGCCCCGAACAACCCGCACCACCCTAACGTCACGAGGCCCCAGTGCAAGGGCGCCGAGAACAGCTCATCCACGAACCAGAACGCATGGCCTCACTCGTTCAACCCCACGTTCGGTAGAATCATCATCGGCCCAACCACCGCCGCGACCAACGGGAACGATGTCGCCTGCGCATAGAGCGGCAACCGGGTCTGCGCGTAAAGATAACTGGACACGCCGCATGTGATGTAGAGAGGGAAGCTCCCGTAGAACGCCACAATGTGGCTCGCCGTGAAGCTCGTGTCCCGGATGATCACCTGGTGCCACGCCGCATCCTGCTCCAGCATGTAGCTGCCCGCGTAGTACACGCCCCAGATGTAAAGAACCAGCCAGCTCAACCAATAAAAATATCGCTTCAACTCCAGCTTGGGGTCCAGGTTCGCCAGGTTCCGGTCTCGCGTCATCCAAATCCATCCCACAGATATCGCGAAGAATAGCGCGTTGGCCACAATATTAAACCGAAACAGCCCCATCCACACGGAATCGAACTCCGGGGTCATCGAGTCCAGACCGTGCGAATACTCAAAGATGCGTTGGTACATGACCCAGAAAATCCCGATACCCAACATCCCCAGCCAGCCGACCGCCAGAGGCGTCATGTTGTGATACCACCTCCCCGCCCTCGTGTCCGATACTCGTGCCGATTCGTGCGCTGTAATCCCGTTCGCCATGATGACCACCTCTCCTTGTTGAAATGAACTCTGACCCGTTCTCGGTTGTCCGGAGACGATGTTGTGCAGAGCTAGGCAAGCTTCGTGCGCGGGAATCGCGCTTAAGGATTTACAAGGACAGAAGCCGTGATCGTGAATATTTTCTCTATATCAGCCACGCTTCTAACGGACCAAGAAATCCAAGCGGGTAGACAGCTCCGGCATACAGAAGGGCCGTTGTTCAAGATTTCAGTGGGTTGTACTATCTAGAGGCCTGGACAGATACGACCGAGGGAAGAGGTAGAAAGGGGCAGACAAATGGCTATTCGATGCTATAGGTGCGTAGCTTGTTGTAGAGACTCGCTCGGCTGATTTTCAGCAGCTTGGCTGCTTTCAACCGGTTTCCTGCGGTCTTCTGTAACGCATCCACGATCCGAGTACGTTCGGTCTGAGCCACAGCTCCACGCGACGCTGACCGTAAACTCTCGTCTTCGGTCACCATGCCGCCTGAAACCAGATCATCGCACACAAGCCATGGCCCAGTGGTCGTCACCACGGCCCGTTCGATGTAATGCTGCAATTGTCGGACATTGCCGGGCCAAGGGGCCTCGCGCAACGCCCGCATCGTTCTTTCCGCAACCTGCCGCACCGCTTGGTGGTGTCGAATGCAGGAAGCGGCGACGAAGTTTTCGACCAACAACGGGATGTCTTCTCGCCGTTCCCGAAGCGCCGGCAAATAGAGCGGCAGCACGGCGAGTCGATAGTAAAGATCCTGCCGAAACGTCTTGGCCTTCACCAGTTCGGCCAGTTCCTTGTTCGAGGCGGAGATGACCCGCGCATGGATCTTCAGCGACCTGGTTCCGCCCACGGGCTTGATCTCGCCCTCTTGAAGGACGCGGAGCAACTTCGCTTGAAAGGTCGGTGTCGTATCGGCGATCTCGTCGAGGAAGATCGTCCCTCCGTCCGCCTCTTCGAACAGCCCGCGCTTATTCGCTATCGCCCCGGTGAAAGCTCCTTTGACATGCCCGAAGAGCTCGCTTTCAAGCAGTGTTTCCGGCAGCGAACCGCAATCGACGACGACGAACGGCCGATCTTTTCGGTTGCTGAGCGCATGAATTGTTTTCGCCAGGAGCTCTTTTCCTGTTCCGCTCTCCCCTTGAATAAGAACCGTCGCCGAACTGTCCGCCACCAGGCTGGTCATGTCGAAAAGCTGCTGCATGACCGGGCTCCGCCCGATCAGATCGCCCAACGATTCTCGCACTGCAGATGGTGGATGCTCCGCCTCCGCCGGCTTCGCGTCCGGCATCATCGGACCCTGCTCTCTCTTGAACAGAACCAGCATCGAGTCGACCTCGCCCCGACTCGACGTTAAGGGAAACGCCTGTTGCATCCCGCAGACCGTGCCGTCTCCTCCACTCGAACAAGACACGCACTCCACCCCGGGCGCCTCAAACACCTTGATGGCCGGACAGGTCCCGCAAGGGTCCGTCCGGTGCGCAAACGCTTCGTAGCACTTGGCGTGAGGCCGGCGAGTCGTGGTCTCTGCCCACGCCGCTTCGTTCGCATACACGACGTTGAACGATCGGTCCATAACCGCCACGCGGTCGGACAGTCCCTGTGCCAACTGTTTAATCGCTTGGATTCGCGCGGTAATGACGGGATCCGTCGAGGCCGGTCCGTTGGGGGGTTCTGGCTTGGACAAAGGCTATCTCGTTTGTCGGGATGAAGGGCCTATGGCATAAAGCCACATGCCATCAGCTATCAACTTTGTAGTCGAGCAATTGTTGCACACAATTCTTGAGGTCGGCAATACGGACCGGTTTGTCGAAGTACGCATCCGCACCGGCCTTCACCACCTGCCCTTTCAATGTCGCGTCGCCGAACGCCGTGATCACGACAATTGGGCACCTGGGCGCCACGGTCCGCAACCGGCTGATATAATCATCCCCTCCGGCGGGCATCCGGAGATCAGTCAAGATCAGGTCGGGCACGGATTGCAGCACCGCCAGAAATGCTTCGTCCCCATTCCTCGCCTCCCGCAGCTGATACCCCATCCCGCAAAATTCATCGCACAGCAGACTGCGCATCTCCCGGTCATCCTCGACGATCAGCACGGTCGCTGCTTTTCTGTTTGCCGCCGACGCCATTCTCTACCTATCCATACAGGCCATGCACGATTCCAGAATGTTATGTGTATGTGGATGAGAGCAAAGAAGATGCCGATAGGCGGCCAACCAAGATGCGCCTGAATTCAAGGGATTCTGCAAGGGGTCCTGACAATGACGGACTTAGGCGAACATCCAGTGGTGAGAAACACCACGACCGGAATGGAGCCGGCCGGTGCAAGATGCTACAGCTCGAATGGGTCGAGCTGCCCTTGAACCGGAGCCTCAACCTCATCCTGATTGATGAATCGGCAGGAGGACGGTAAACCTGGTTCCCTTCCCTGGCTCACTTTCTACGGCAATGGAGCCTTGATGTTCTTCAATGATGCCTTTCACCACAGTCAATCCCAATCCGGTTCCCTTCCCAAACTCCTTCGTCGTAAAAAATGGATCGTAGATCTTCTTGATGATCTCCGGTGGAATTCCGTGACCGGTATCGGCGATGGTGAGTTTCACCATCGGTTGCTCCGGCTCCAAGCCGACACGAAGCGTGCCACCTTCCGGCATCGCATGGAGGGCATTCATGACGAGATTGAGTAGGACTTGGCTCATCTGATCCGCGTCGGCCAGCACCATGGGGCAAGGGTCGGCCATCCCCATTTCAACCCGGATCTGATTTCTTGCGAGACGCTCCTGAAACATCTCCATGCCGTCTTCGATCACTGTTCGCAGGTCAAGTGGGACGCGCTGCGGAGCTTTCCGTCGCGCAAACGAGAGCAGCTGATTCATCACCCTCGTAATCCGCTCCACCTGCGTAATGATCGTCCGGAGGCCTCTTTTGATCGGCTCCTCCGTCACACGATCCATCAAATATTCAGCCCGGCCAAGAATCACGTTCATCGGGGTCCCGATTTCATGCGCCATGCCGGAGGCCAACGTCCCCAGTTCAGCGACCCGCTCAGTCCTACGCAATTGCTCTTGAAGCCGCTTCCGCTCGCTGGCATCACGGAACATGATCAAAATAGCCGGTCCCTCTTCGTCAACGAATCGGGCTCCGCTGACTTCAACATCCACGGCCCTTCCGTCGAGCGTCTCGATTTTCTCCTCGAGCATGGGCCCTTGCGCTCTGCCTTCAAACAATTCATGGATCCGCTCTCGAATGAGATCATGGTCATCGGCATGGAACAGATCCATGGGTGACTTTTCGAGGATCTCCTCAGCCTTGACCGCCCCGAACAGCTTGATGGCCTGATCATTGGCGAAGATAATGCGGTCCCCTCGACTCACTAAAATCGCATAGGGCGAAACGGCGATCAGACGCCGGTACCGCTCTTCGCTTTGCCGCAGCAAGCGTTCAGCACGCTTGCGTTCGGTCACGTCGGTCACGAAACCTTCCAAGTAACTGCACGTGCCGTCCTGCTCATAGACCCCTTCGCCTCTCTCCCAGACCCATTTGACCTCGCCGGATTTCGTCATAATTCGGTAGGTCAACTCGAAGGGTCGATGTTGCTCCAACGCGGCCTGAACGTCATGCCGGACTCGTTCGCGATCGCCTGGATGGATATTGTCGCCATAAGAGATTGTTCGTTGTACGAGATATTCTTCTACGGAGTACTCGGTCAGATCCGATACTCCCTCGCTGAGGTACTCGAATATCCAGCCACGGTCATTTCGGCAACGATACACGAAGCCCGGGAGATTGCCGATTAAGGTGGTAAGTTGCCGCTGGCTCTCTCGGTGGGAGTCTTCAGCCTGTTTTCGTTCGGTGAGGTCTCGAAGGATGACGGTATAGTATTTCTTCCCCTCCACAGCGATATGCGAAATAGCGGCTTCGATCGGAAACTCTTCTCCGTTGGAGCGGAGTCCCATGACTGTTCCCAGTTTGTCCATCTTTCGGTTCGTCACGCCTGATTGTCCGAATGTATGAATGTGGTGACGATGGGCGTCGCGGAACCGTGCGGGCAAGAATCGATCGAGCGTCCGCCCGATTGCTTCTTTAGCGGGACAGCCGAACATCTGCTCTGCCGCGCGGTTGAACAACATGACTCTCTGATCCTCATCCACGGTGATGATCGCATCCATCGCGGATTCAATGATGCTTTCCAGCCTGAGCCGGCTGACGAGGAGCTGTTCCTGGGTTCTGACACGGCCGGCGGCACTATCCGTCGTATCCCCCTGCGAGTTATCCTCTCGTGATTCCATCACGAATCCCCCGGCAGGACATAGTTCGAGTCAGATGCTCGTCTCGGAGCAATGTCGGTAGACCCACTCGCCTGCATCTGAATTGGTCGAAGCCCATCCTGAGATGATGATCGGAAGGACCTTGTCATTCCTCGGAGTGAGGTCCACCTTCGATTTCGGCGAGTTTACGATACAGGGTCTTACGGTCGATGCCAAGGGCATGAGCGGCCTGATACTTATTGCCGCCGGTCTTTTCGAGAACTTTCTTGATGTACTCTTTTTCAAGCTCATGTAAGGGCAGAGTCTTCTCTGCTGCTTCGTCCAGTACGCGCCGGTCGCCACGGGCCCTTTGCACTGCCGCGGGCAGATCATCCGGAGAAATCTTCTCGCCTCGACTGAGCGTCACTGCCCGTTCGATGACGTTCTCCAGTTCCCGGACGTTACCGGGCCAGGCATAGTCCATCAACATGGCCAGGGCGGCCTCACTGACACCCTTGACCTCCTTCCCGCGAGCCTCCCCGCACTTTTTGAGAAACGCCTCCACCAAGAGCGGAATATCCTCGCGCCGCTCCCGGAGCGGCGGCAACTTCAACTCGATTACGTTGAGTCGATAATAGAGGTCCTCGCGGAATCGCTTGTTCTTCACTTCCTCACTGAGATTCAGGTTGGTGGCCGCGATGATGCGCACGTCCACCGAGATCGGCTTGGTCGCTCCCACCCGCCGAATCTCCTTTTCCTGAATCGCGCGAAGAATTTTGGCCTGAAGCATGAGCGGGAGTTCACTGATCTCATCGAGAAACAGGGTGCCTTTCTGCGCTTCTTCGAACAATCCCCGTTTGTCCATCTTCGCATCGGTAAAGGCGCCTCGCATATGCCCGAACAGTTCGCTCTCCAAGAGCTGCTCTGGAATCGCCGCACAGTTCACCGGTATAAAAGGCGCATGCTTTCTGTCACTGTTGTAGTGAATGGCTTTCGCCACTAATTCCTTCCCGGTCCCGCTCTCTCCTGTGATGAGCACATTCGTCGGACTATCGGCCACCCGCCGAATGAGATCGAACACCGCCTGGATCGCTTTGCTCTTTCCCAATATCTGGTAAAAGCTGTATTCCTTGTGGACTTCTCTTCTGAGCCGGCTGACTTCCCGCCGTAACGCCGCTTCTCTAACCACTCGTTCGACCACGCGGATCAGCTCGTCTTTCTTGACCGGCTTGGTGAGGTAGTCGCTCGCTCCATGTTTCATGGCTTCGACCGCCGTTTCCACTGACCCAAAAGCGGTCATGAGAATCACGCTGATATCGGGATGGTCTCGTTTGATCTGAGTCAGCAATTCAAGCCCCTGCATGCCTCTCATGCGAAGATCCGTCAGGACGACCGCATAGTCTTCTTCGGTCAATCGCTTCAAGGCCTCCTCACCGCTTGCTGCCATGGTGACCTGATGACCTCGGTCTTTCAGCATGTCATAGGCCAATTCCCGCATATCTGCATCGTCATCCACGACAAGAACGGCGCCACATTCTTCAGTCATCACGCTCTCCCAATACGAAAATAAGAAAGATACAAATCTTTTTTCTGCCCCAAACTGCGACAGGAACGCAATCCGTGTGGCGCATTATGCGTCAGTTTGCCTCCATTTAGTGTGTAGAAACGGTGAGGGTGCAAAGGCAGGACCAGGGAGACAGGCCACAAACCTTCACTACGGATAGCTAAGAACCTGTCTGATACATTACGGGCCGGTAGCCCGGGCAAGACGGACGGCGTCGTCTTAGACAGATAAGGGAAGCGCGAAGCTGAATGTACACCCATTTCCTGGAATTGATGTCACCCAAATGCGTCCCTTATGGGCCTCAACGATCCACTTGGCGATAAAAAGACCAAGGCCGAGTCCTTGATGGTCGGCCACATCGAGCTGCGAGAACCTCTCAAAAATTCTCGCTTGTGTCTCGACTGAAATCCCCGGCCCGTTGTCGGTTACCGAGATTTCAACGTGAGTCTCCTGTTTACGCGCAGACAGTTCGATGGTTCCTCTATCAGGCGTAAACTTCAGTGAATTTCCGACCAAGTTGGACAACACTTGAAGAATTCTATCGTGATCAAGATCCGCGAATAGAGGCTCAGCGCCTGTATCAATCGTCAGGGAAAACCTCTGATGTGACAGGAGCGGGGCAAAGAGTTCACCACATTCTTGTAACAGAGCTCGAAGGTCTACCTTTGCAAGGTGAAGTGTCAGCTTGCCCTGCGCCATTCGTTCTACGTCAAGCAGATCGCTGATCATCCGGTCCATGGCGTCGGCGCTGTGTTGTATTCGTCCAAGGTGTTCCAGAAGGCTGCCGGTCTCGCCTTTGGAAAGACTTTTTCGCATCAACCGCGCGCTGATCGCAATAGCGGCGAGGGGGTTCTTTAAGTCGTGACTGACAATCGAGAGAAATTGCTCCCTTGTAATAAGTTCCATATCGGCCTGGACTCGTTCATCGAGGAGATGGCTGTCGGTTTGGTGGCGCTCATGTTCAAGGAGTGCGCCGACGAGCGATTGTTCTTGAGCGCGCTCCTCCGCACGAACGCGATCTACGGCTTCCCGCTCAGCCGCTTGCAATGTGTCACACCGCTCTCGCTCCTCAGACAACAGTTCATCGTCTAACCTCGAAGGGAGAGCATCAGCTGTTGCGCGGAAGCGTTCTTTGTCGTCGTCCAGGGCCTCACGTTGACTTTCTTTAGTCTGATCAGCGGCATGCCGAATCAAATGGATTATCTCATGAGTCTTTTCTTCAACCTCTTGAAATGGTTGCGTCAAATATTCATCAGTTTTATCACGTTCCTCTGCCAGGCTCCTGTCCGTCTTCTCTCGCAGCTCCTGACCGGATGTTGTTCCCATAGACTCCATGGGGCGAGACTTCTCCTTATTCACGTTCGGGCAATGGCGACATCATGTCGTTACAGGGAACCGAGGATGAGTTTCGACTTTCTGGTCTGCTCAGCATAGTAGGTGCCTTCGTTTCAGCATGTCAACAATCGCGGCGAGCCTCATGAGCAAGCGCTTAGTCGGATTGGCTCTCTGTGATACGAATAAGGGTTATAGAATGCCCACAGAACGATTGCAGAAGCGCCGTTGCTAGATGTGCAGAGCAGCAGCGTTACATGCGGGATCAGTTTAAGCTGATGATGTTGAGCAGGGGATCATTCTGTCGATCAGCATGGTGGAACTTGAATCCGCCTGGTTCCCGATAGTCCATGGTGATCCCGTTCATGCGCGCCGCGCTGGCAGCGGGAAGCGCCACTGTCAAACTGTCGACGATCTGCACCTCGTCGTTGGACTGAACTCGGTCCTCCAACGTAATGCTGAAGGACAGCCGCTCTTCGTCCAGATCCCTCACCTGCACCCTCACAATGGGATCGTTCGGATGCTCAAGGACCAGCGCTTTCAAACGTTCGACGGCCGATCGTGTGAACTTCATGCTCTACACCCTCACTTTTGATCTGACCTACTCGCCACTTGAATGATCGGCATTTTACATTCCGCCTCTCACCTCATTTCAGATGCCGCGACTGATGAACCCAAGATACCACAACATGTCCCATGGCTGCTTCAGCGCTTATACATGGAATGCCGACAAAGGCTCAATTGGTTTCGTAGCTAGAGCCATCTTTGCGTATTGCAT
>JAFEBM010000072.1 GCA_018242685.1 Nitrospira sp.
CAATGATTATCGACTTGGCCATAATCCACCAGATCCACATCGTACGCGCTGCCATTCTCGAACCGGAAAATGATTCGCCAATTCCCGGACACAGCCACGGACCAGAAGCCGGCCAACTCTCCCTTCAAGGGGTGAAGCCGATAGCCAGGTAGCCCCATATCTTGCACGGTCATTGCCTCGTTAACCTCGCCAGGATGCGGCTAATCTTATCGATCTGCGATGCAGGAAGGAGTGGCGGCCGCTGGGGTGTCGGAAAGCAAAGATGAATCTGTATGCCTGCGACATGCACAATTCAAGATCCGACCCTCAATGCATCTTTTACTTAGTTAATGGCTGAGGAACCCAATACCACGAGTCACCAGATGCCTTTTGAGCTTGGAATCGGAAACTTCGAGTCGATTTAAAAGGCCAGTATGACCTTCGATAGGAAATGACTATGTGCATTTCTCCAGAAGTGAGAGGTGAAGCTGTTAATGGCATATCCCTATATCTGCATGGGAAGGTCATTCCTTCTCCCGGTTGTAATTCTTTGGCTATGTCTAATTTACTGTTCTGCATGACAATATCTTCAAGCCGCACCGTGCCGAACGTTGCGTTAAGAGCGCAGCTCACAAAGACATCATTGATTGGCATGTTGCCAGCCACTGAGACTATGAAGAGCGTAGAAAATGGCTCTGAAGGATTAGTCGAGCCGGTTTGAGATACTGAGATGCTCGGAGAGAAATCAAAAAACAGTGCAATTGCGCCTAACACAGTCAAAAAGGTCCCTATGAGTTTAGTCACTTTGTTCCACAGTACCTCAAGAAGCCTTTGTATGAGCACTTTCCGTTTGCTGCTAATCATTGGCTCTCTTGGGGTTGTTGGCGGCAGTTCAGATAAATTAGTTGTTGCCTTCTGCTTTCGCCGCGCAGCCCGGTTATGGTGAGACATGGCTTTATTCTTGGTGGATTGAGAGCCGTTCTATCTCAGATTCCAGGATGGTGTCCAGCGCATCACAGGTTCGGCGAAGAAAGTGGATGCTTTACAGCGAGAACGATGAGGGATAACGCTAGGCATCTGGCCGAACGGCGGATCTAGCGGATCTAGGAAAGTTGGGGTCGGATCTTGTATTGTGCATTGCGAGAGCCGGTTCCCGCTACTCCCGCTCTAGAAAGAAGCCAGGTTCGCGGGTGAGCTGCCGGCGTGTCCACTCGATGGTCTCGCTCGTGAGTTGTGAGATCGGGTGATCCGGTATCGCGGCGAGGAACCGGCCACGTTTCTTCAGCTTGACGGGAAGCGGTGCCGACCGGAGTATCGATGGTTGTTTCATGGCATGAACGATACCATTTGGGATTTCCGTCCTGCAAACATGACCTTGAGCGGCTAGCGGATTGACGCCCCTGAACCATCATGAATCGCGCGGATTACGGCGCTTCGGAAGAAGTGAGCGAGGGAAGTGTGGTTAGGATGAGTGAAGCGGCCGTGTCATCCGGCTTGAGGGGGGGAAGCTGCAAGGGCCGTTGCTCATGGTTGAACTTGGACTTTGCCGCCCAAGCGACTTTTTGGCGTACGTAGCCGGTCAATTCTCCAAATGTGACGGTCCCGTTTCGATTGGTATCGGCCTCTCCACGTAGTCCTTTTAAGAGGTAGTAGGTGAAGAGGCCGTGGCGATGTTGGTCGTCTTCCAGCCCCTTGGCAAAGTCTTCGCTCCCGATCAGTCCGAGCGTATTTTCGCCCCCGAGTTCCCAGCGAGGTGAGACAGTCTTCACCTTGGTATCACCGCCAAGTTTGGATACCATGCTGTCGAACAAGAAGATGATCTGTCTGGCCTTGAGCCTGGCGAAGGCTGACGCAATATCGTTGAGTGGATAAAGTCGCGTCGAGTCTGCGAGGCTCCCGTCATACGGGATCAGCAAGATATCGCCGGTCGGCGCCACCATCGCCTGTCCGGAAAAATAGACGATCACGACGGCATCCTTGGCCGCATGCAATGGGAGCCAGTCGAACAATACCTCATGGATATCGGCACGGAGCGCCTGCTGGTTTTGCAACAGCCGGATGTTGGACGGAGGCACGCCACCGAGCGACTGAAAATAGGCGGCGACGGTCTCCGCATCCGTCACGGCGTAGCGGCGGCGTGTGAGTTTAGGATCGCGGTAGGCGCCGACTCCGATCGAGACGAGGTAGGTCTGAGGCTGGTGAAAACCCGGCGCTGGCGCGGGAATTTGGTTCACGTCATCCGTGCCCGTACCGGCAGGCTGAATGGTCAACGAAAGAGTTTGAGGTAGCGCCGCGATTCGTCCCGATTCGGCGACTGTGACATGGATTACGGCTTTTTGTGCCTGCTTGGTCGGGGAGAGGGTGGCGATGAACTCGAGGGATTTCGTTTGGCCCGGCTGTAGTGTGGGGATCTGCAGTGTCGCTGCAGGGAATTGCTCGATGACCGACGAGGTTCCGGTGAGCGAGGCGGAGGCGTTCTCAATCAACCTCGTTCCGGTATTGACGATATCCACACGCACCCGCACATGCTCGCCGCCTTCAAAGGTCAGATTACTGTTCTCGTCGAGGAGTATCGCTTTGAATCGAAGGACCGACGACGCTGAAACCGAAGGTGTTCCCAATTCTCCGACCTGCCTCTGGTGTTGCTCTATCGATGCAACGGGTTCCTGTCCACCGGCAGCCAGTCTGGCATTCAGAGAGACACGTGTTGCAAAATCGATGGCGACATCGCGGATGAAGGGCTCGATCACATAATCGCACTTCTTAGCGAGCAGTTCGAGTCGCAACCGTTCCCGGCGGGCGATCTTGATATCCGTTTGACGGAGCAACGTTCCTGTTCGGTCATGGATGCGAGCCACCGCATTGAGACGTAAGTCGGCCGGGGCTCGGTCATACAGCGCGTCCTTATTAAGGTCAAACGACGAATCGACAAGATCCACCTGAACCACATAATCAGGAGTGAGGGTGTCACTGGTGCCTTCGTCAAACGTCGTTTTGAACGTTCGCTGAATGCCTTCCCGTAAGGCCTCTTGGATTCGATCTCCCAGCGGAATTTCCTGGAGTTGCCCACAGGAATCGCTGTAGCGAATTGTCAGTTCTTTGATCGACGGGGGAATTCCCAGCTTGGCACTGGCGGGTAAGGGGTCCCCCAGCGGCGGAAATTCCAGGTGTTTGACGCAAGCGGTAAGAAGGAGGAGCGTACACCCTATCCATGCCCCTGCCGCCTGCCCTCTGTAATTGAGCGGGTTTCTTAGGAGCCTGTCCGATATTGCCGTTCGTCGCAGTAGAAAGATCAATGTCGGACAGGCTCCTAAGATCAATGCCTGGCCTGGGGTCACAAGCTCATTTGGACTGTCCGCCACCGTACTGGAAACAGTAAGTGAAAGCAATCGCCTGGCAGAGGTCAAGCAAGGTCGGAATCTATCGGGAGTGATTCATGGGCCTTCCTTATGGCGGAGTCATGCGAGAAGAGGACTTTTCCTCTTTGAAGCCTATTGAAAGAGTAGTGTAATATGACATGCTCGATCATGTGGAGATGCTCGTTTCCAATAGCACTCTCGATGAGAGTCACATCCTGGAGGAATTCAGTTATGGCAAACTGGAGTCAGCAAGCGACGAAGATGCTTCTCGGCAGCGGCCTGATTGTATGGGCCCTATCCGGCAGTGGATGCGTGTCACCTGCATCGGCTGCAGGGGTCCCTCCAGCATGGGCTCAAGGCTTTTCAGATATCGTGAAAAGGACCACCCCGGCCGTGGTGAATATCGCAGTGACGGGCGGAGGAGAAGGGAGCCGGAGGCGAGGTGGGGTTCCTCCCGGTCCATTCGGGGCCCCTCCCCCTGGGGACGAGCCGGGAGGAGGAGAGTCGCCGACCCCGCCGCCGATTCCGCATGGTCCACCCATGCCGCATGGTCGCCCGGATCAGAGCGCGGGTTCCGGAGTCATCTTGGATTCCAACGGGTACATCGTCACCAACAATCATGTCGTTGAAGGAGCCACTCAGATTGCGGTGACCCTCAGTGATCGGCGTGAGTTTTCGGCGAAGGTGGTGGGCACGGATCCGAAGACGGATTTGGCGGTCATCAAGATCGAGGCGAAGGATCTGCCGTCGCTGAAATGGGCTGAGTACGATAAGTTACAGGTGGGTGATTTGGTGCTGGCGGTTGGAAGTCCGTTTGGGCTGAGTTCAACCGTCACGCTCGGCATCATCAGCGCCCTTGGGCGCGGGAATGTCGGCATTGCGGACTATGAAGATTTCATTCAGACCGATGCGGCGATCAATCCCGGAAATTCGGGCGGAGCGCTCGTCAACATGAACGGAGATCTAATCGGTATCAACACCGCGATCTTCTCGCGAACCGGTGGATCGGAAGGGATCGGGTTCGCGATTCCCAGCAGCATCGCCCTCGATATCGTCGAAAGCCTACAGAGAACGGGCAAGGTCGTACGCGGATGGATGGGCGTCGCGATTCAGGAAATTACGCCGGCCTTGGCGAAATCGTTCAAGCTCCCGGAACAGCGGAAGGGTGTGTTGATCAGCGACGTCAATGAAAATGGCCCTTCCCATGCCGCCGGAGTGAAGCGAGGCGATGTCGTCGTGGCATTTAACGGTAAGGACGTCCAAAGTGTCAGTCAGCTGCGCAATCTCGTCGCAAGAACGGTGGTCGGCAAAGACGCGCAGGTCAAGGTCCTCCGCGAAGGCAAAGAGCAGCTGATCGTCGTCAAGGTTGCCGAACGCCCATCGGATGAAATGCTGGCCAAGAAAGAACCGGCGCCGCCGAAAGAGCCGGGAGAAACGATGAAGCTTCCGGACAATGTGCTCGCGTCATTGCGTGTCCAAACGCTGGATAATGCGTTGATGAGTCAGTTGAACATTTCCGCGAAGACGGCTGGAGTGGTCATTACGTCGGTGGACCCTGGCGGACCGGCAGAGGCAGCAGGGCTCCAGCGTGGTGACGTGATCCAAGAAATCAATCATGAGTCGATCAAGTCGCTCAGCGATTATCAAAAGGCGGCGGAGAAAATCAAGAAAGATGAACTTGCCGTGCTCTTGGTCAATCGACAAGGCAACAGTCTGTTTGTGGCGATTAATCCAAGGTAGGAAGCACAGGGGCATCTGTTGGTCTGCCGATCTGGTGATTGCCGGAAGCCCGATCCTCAGATCGTCGGATCGACAGATTCCGAAACGTACGAGGCTGTGTGCTGAACAAGCTGAACCGGTGGCTGCAAGATTCGGTCTTCAAGCCGCTGGAAGACAAGAAGATGCCGGTCATGGAGCACCTGGTGGAGTTCCAGGTCCGGCTCACCCGTGCGGTGATCACGCTGGCGGTCATTTTCATGGGGACGTTTTTTTATGCCGACGCGTTGGTCAAGTGGTTGAGGGTTCCGCTTCAGAATATGTTCGTGCCGAGCAAATTAACCTGGGAGCCCACCGATTTGCCGACGGTGCCGTTTGTCTTCCTTGCACCGGCGGAGGCGCTCTGGCAGAACGTCAAGGTGGCGGGACTGTTCGCCATCGTGCTTGCCATGCCCTATCTCTTGTTCGAAATCTGGAGATTTGTCGTTCCGGGACTGCACGTGCAGGAGCGACGGTTTGTCGGGCCGTTCGTCGGTGTGAGTGCATTGGCATTCTATGCAGGAGTCGGATTCTCATTTTTCTTCGTGCTTCCATTCGCCCTGAATTTTTTGATTTCGTACGGCGTGAATGCCGGATTCGTGCCGCAGATTTCGATCGCCCAGTATGTCGGTTTTGCCCTGTGGTTCTTGACGGTCTTTGGGCTGATCTTTGAAGTGCCGTTGGCCCTCACCCTCATGGCAAAGTTGGGTTGGGTCGATGCGCCGTTCCTGATTCAGTATTGGAAGTGGGCGTTGTTGGGATCATTTGTTGTCGCGGCGATTCTGACCCCCACGCCTGACCCGTTTAATCAGACGCTGATGGCCGGCCCCATGTTTCTTCTCTACTGGGTCGGCATCTTCGGCGCAAAGTTGTTCGGTAAGAAAACATCGGCTGACAGTCATCACACAGGTGTTCCGACAGTCGCCATGGCCGGGGTAGGGGCTGGGGGGGGCACCTCGGGCATGTCCATGCCGAAATCTTCCGGTGATGACTATGTCAGCGTTCCCGGAGGACGACCGCGCTAACGAGGAGGGCGATCGACAACAATGGTCGCAGAAAAGACATCCCATGGCACGTGAACTCAACGTCATCAATAACGGAAGCGGAGATGGAGATGCCTGTACCTATATGTGGGCTTGTGCCATCTGCGATGAAAACGAACGGTGTCAAAAGGATAAAGAAGGGCATAGCCGATGGCTGGTCGCCAAGCGAATGGAGCGCATCGAGTATAAAGTGCTCATTATGAGCAATAAAGGTGGTGTGGGAAAGAGCACCTGCACGACAAATATCGCGGTGAGCCTTGCGCTCAAAGGATGGCATGTCGGGATCTGTGACATGGATATTCACGGCCCCAACATTCCCAAAATGGTCGGTGCGGAAGGTCAGAAGCTCAAGATCAGCACCTCCGGCGGGATTATCCCCTTCCAAGCCTACAACCTGAAGATCGCCTCGATGTCGTTTTTGTTGCAGAACTCGGATGACCCCATTATCTGGCGCGATGCCTACAAGTACGAATTCATCAATCAGTTGCTCGGGGGCGTCGATTGGCAGGATTTGAATTTTCTCCTGATCGATCTCCCGCCGGGAACCGGGAATGAGTCGGTCACGACGATCGATTTACTCGGTACGGTGAGCGGCGCCGTGATTATTACCACGCCACAAGAAGTAGCGCTTCTTGATTCCAGAAAATCGGTCACGTTTTGCAAGGACAGCGAGGTGCCGATCGTCGGCATCGTTGAAAATATGAGCGGGCTCGAATGCCCGCATTGCCATGCTCATATTGATGTCTTCCGGAAGGGCGGTGGTGAAGCGTCGGCGCTCGACATGGGAGTCCCATTTTTGGGGCGGATTCCGCTCGACCCGGACGTGGTCACACAGTCCGACGCGGGTGAACCCTTTGCGCTGTTCAACTCAGATACGCCGACGGCGGAAGCGTACCACCGGATCGCCAATCAGGTTGAAGCCTTCTGTAAAAAAAGCGGATCGTTGCAGAAAGTCGGGCGGACGGCCACTGGACTGCTGAAAGGGGGCAGCCAGTGAAAGCAGCGGATGCTATGACCGGATTGACCCAACTCTACGATGCGCAACGGGTTGTACTCGATGCTGTGCCGGTATTGGGTTTTGAAAAAGTCTCGATTCTGGAGGCCTTGGGCCGTGTGCTGAGTGAAGACATCGTCGCTGAGCGCGATAATCCGCCATGGGACAACTCAGCCATGGACGGGTTCGCGGTGAGATGGGAGGATATCAAACAGGAGCAAGCCATCCAGAAACCGATCACCCTCTCGGTCATTGAGGATGTCCCGGCAGGGATGATGCCGTCGAAAACGGTCGGTTTGGGTCAGGCCATCCGGATCATGACCGGGGCTCCGATCCCTCAAGGGGCGGATACAGTTCTGAAGGTTGAAGATACGGAACATACACCTGATTCGGTCCGCGTGTTTAAGGCAGAACCCAAAGGCGCCAACATCAGACCTCAGGGTGAGGACGTCAAAAAAGGGGACCGCATCATCGCGAAAGGGACCAGAATCCGTCCCAGCGAGGTTGGGATGTTGGCGATCCTGGCGAAATCGTTCGTGTGTGTCTATCAGCGGCCTCGGGTGGCGATCCTTGCGACCGGCGACGAGTTGGCTGACTTGGACGAGCGGTTCAGTGAGGAGAAGATCATCAATTCGAACAGCTATGGGATGGCCGCGGCTGTGCAGGAAGCGGGAGGCATTCCGTTATTGCTCGGGATCGCGCGTGATACGCCGGTGGCGCTCAAAGAAAAGATCTCGCAGGGGTTGAATGCCGACATGGTGGTGTTGTCCGGTGGGGTCTCGATGGGTGACTATGATTTTACCAAAGCGGTGTTTCGTGAGCTCGGCGCCGAGATGAATTTTTGGAAACTTGCCATCCGACCCGGTCAGCCGTTGGTGTTCGGGAAGATTCAAGGCAAACTCGCGTTCGGTCTCCCGGGCAATCCGGTTTCGTCGATGGTGACCTTCGAGCAGTTGGTGCGACCTGCGTTACTCAAAATGAGTGGGTGTCGAAGCTATGGACGCCCGGTGATTCAGGCCATCTTCCGGGAACGATTTTCCAAGCGGGGCGATCGGCGGCACTTCCTGCGCGGCATTCTCACCAGGGAAGAAGGTGTGTTCAAGGTTCGAACGACCGGAGACCAGGGATCCGGTATTCTCACGTCCATGGTCAAGGCGAATTGCCTCATCGATGTGCCGGTAGAAGTTGAGCGGCTCAATCCCGGTGACGAGGTGGTCGTGCAATTATTGAGCGGTGAAGCATGGCCCGTTCATACCGAGCAAGGGCATTCCGGGGGCAATCGGCTCTCCTGCTGCTAAATCAAAACATGTAACGGTCACGATATGTCCATTCCAATTGTTTCTTTTATCGGCCGGTCCAACAGCGGTAAAACAACCTTGATCGAACGTATCCTTCCCGAGTTGGTTAAGGCCGGATATCGCGTGGCGACGGTCAAACATGCCGGCCACGGGTTTGATCTTGATACGGAAGGGAAGGATAGTTGGCGCCATAAACGTGCCGGTGCAAGCAGTGTGGTGGTGGTTTCCAAGGGGAGCCTCGCGTTGTTTGCCGATGTCTCCGAACAGCTGAAAGTGGAAGAAGTGCGTGATCGCTTCTTGGACGCCTCCTACGATCTTATTGTCGCCGAAGGATGGAAAAGCGAAGGATATCCGAAGATCATCGTTGTGCGTGATCAGCTTGGCGAAATCTCGTACTCTTCCGACGGCCTCTTGGCGGTGGTCTCCGACAAGCCGATCGATCTTTCTGTGCCTATGCTGCATCTGGACGATGTGGCCGGGGTCGCCGCCCTCTTGATCAAACAGTTCCCTCTTAGACGCCGGGAGCATGAGCGGGAAGTCTAAGGCCACACTGTTGCTGGCCATCGTGATCGGAGCGATGGCTCTGGTTGGAACTGCGATACCCTTAACAAATCAGCCGACATTTTGCGCAGGATGCCACACGATCGCCCCTGCGTACGAGAGCTGGGCGAAGTCTTCCCACAAGGAAGTCACCTGTGTCGCGTGTCATGTGAGGCCTGGGGTTCAAGGCTGGTTATCCGACAAGGTCTTGGCGGGAGTCAAAGATGCGGCTATTTATGTGTTTGGAACGCCGACCGACGCGCACAATCTCAAGGCGAAAGTGGACTCCGTTGTTTGCCTCAGCTGCCATCGTCATATCCTTCGCGTATCCGAGACGGCGCCGCGCGATCTTCCATCGCCGGTGAACGAGGTGGGGCTGGTCATGAACCATCGCCGGCATATGGAGGCATTCAAGTCACGCGGACAGGATGAAGGGTGTACGACTTGTCATTCCGGTGTCGTGCATGGCGAACCCATTAAGGGGTATCCCATTGTCATTCCACGCGGACATGTCTCGGCCGACAGCCAACCTTGGTATCCTCCGCATCCGGAGGGTTCCTACCTTCGCACAAAGGCGCTCAGTGACTGCTTCCGCTGCCACGATGGGAAGACACAGTATGGCGGGAAAACGTTGGACCGGAAATGCGAAACCTGCCATATCCCGGAGAAGATCAGCGGCGCTTTGCTATTCAATTAATCGACCGAATCCGTCAACGTGATGTCTACCCCAGTACTGAAAGTGTCGGATCTGACCAAGCGGTTCGGCGACTTTACGGCGGTCAATGGGGTGTCCTTTGAGATCAGGCCTGGAGAAATCCTGGGACTCTTGGGGCCGAACGGCGCTGGGAAGACGACCACCATTCAGATGCTCTTGGGACTTGTCACCCCTACGTCCGGCTCTATTCACATGTTCGGTCTGGATCTTTCAACTCATCGTGAAGAGATTTTGCATCAGGTCAATTTTTCGTCTACCTACATCTCCATGCCCCAGTCGCTCACGGTTGAAGAAAATTTATGGGTCGTGGCTCGCCTTTACGGGGTTTCGGATATCGCTCGGCGTGTACACGACATCGTCAAGAAGCTGGAGATGGAGGAGTTTCGTTGCAAGGTTACCCGCAAGCTGTCATCGGGGCAGATGACGAGACTTACCTTGGCGAAGGCGTTTTTGACCGAACCGCGCATCCTCTTTCTTGACGAACCGACGGCGAGTTTGGACCCCGATATCGCCGACAAGATCAGATCGTTACTGAAAGAAGAACGGCGATCATCCGGCCTCAGCATCCTCTACACGTCACATAACATGCGCGAAATGGAAGAAATGTCGGATCGCATCGTTTTTCTTCAGCGCGGACGTATCGTGGCAGAAGGAACGGCGCAGGAAATTATCGACCGATTTGGGAAGGCCGATCTGGAAGAGGTATTCTTGAAGTTTGCACGGGAGCAGGAGCGGTCATCATCGTGACGGATGTGTTGATCGATAGTGTTGCCGGATTCCTTACGGGAGGGCTGGTACTCAGTGCGGCCTGGGGTCTCTTTTGGTTGGCGATCAGCCTGGTCGGTTTGAGGAGAGGGACTTGTGGCCAGCGTATTGTCTTCATGAGCTTGGTGGGAGGATCGGTGCCGCTTGCCTTGGCGATCGCACTTGTGTGGTGGATAGGTGACCTTGAACGTATGACGGCTGTGTTCGCAGTGGGACTCATGGGGATGCCGACGGTGCTGGCAGGCTTTGGATTACGGCGGATGCCCGACGGTCAACGGGCAGGCATCCACCTGGCCGCTGGGGTCCGGCATCTTATGGATGACCTTCTCGGCCTGCATCAGGGATGCGGGAACTGTCACGATGGACATGATCATATCCCGCATTAATCATGAACACTTCTGCTGCAATCGCCGATCCGCTGTTCAGACGAGCCTGCGGCCGGCGGGCTCGCCCCTCGGACCCTCGACGTACTGCACGAGTACGCCTCAGGTTCTCCGGGCTCCGCGCGCCGGTCTCACGACGCGGCTTGGCGATTTCGCGACGAACTGCCATGAGTAATGCGGGAAGGACGTGCCGATGAAACTTCACCGCATCACGGCCTTGATCGTCAGGCATTTGTACCTCTACCGACGCAGTTTACCCCGCATTATGGAAATCTTTTACTGGCCCTTCCTGGATCTCGTGATTTGGGGGTTTATCACGCTCTATCTTGCTCGATACCAAAGCCAGGTTCCTGGATTCGTCACCTTTTTTTTGGGCGCGTTGATCCTATGGGACATGCTGTTCCGATCGCAACAGGGGATCACGATTTCCTTTCTCGAAGAGCTCTGGGCGCGTAACTTGATGAATCTGTTCGCCAGCCCGCTGAAACCCAGCGAGTTTTTGGCCGCCACGATGGCCATGAGCATGATGAAGGTCACGATCGTCTCGATTGTCATGGCGGGTTGTGCTCTCTTTTTTTATTCGTATAACATCCTGGTCGTCGGGGTATGGTTGATGCCGTTTGTACTCAATTTGGTCGTGACCGGCTGGATTATCGGCGTGTTGACGACCTCACTCATCATGAGGTTCGGACAAGAAGCCGAAGTGCTCGCCTGGAGCATGGTATTCCTCTTCCAACCGATCTCCTGTGTCTTCTATCCTATGGAAGTGTTGCCTAAGTGGCTGCAGATGATTGCAATGGCGAATCCGGCTGCACATATCTTTGAGGGCATGCGGGCTGTGTTAGGTACGGGCGCATCTCCCATTGGGAACCTTGCCTGGGCGGTTTGTCTGAATGGGGTATTGCTGGTCGGCGTCGTCACGTGGTTCTACCGGACGGTAGCCTATTGTAAGGACCAAGGGCTCCTGGTTCGAGTCGGGGAGTGAGGTTGTATTCTAGCAGGCTCTGTGCTAGGGTACCAAAAGGCTCATGTCGCCCTGGGTCTCGGCGATACTGAGTGTCTATCAGAGGAGACCCACAATGCCGATGTTGCCTTGTCCGGGAATTTTGTCGGAAGTCAGACCTAAGTCGCTGCATCGATCGCGTCTTCGGCCCGCTCCTTCCCCGTTCCTCGTGTTCAAGACAATGTCACTATCTTAAAGGAGGAACCCCGATGGGTTCGAAGATTTATGTCGGTGGGTTGCCCTATTCGGCGACCGAGCAGCAATTGAGTGACTTATTCGCGGCCCATGGCGCAGTGGCCTCGGCCCGGATCATTACGGACAAGTTCACCGGCCAATCCCGTGGATTCGGCTTTGTGGAGATGTCCTCGGACTCTGAAGCTCAAACTGCAATCACGGCTCTCAACGGGTCGGAAATGGGTGGCCGGACTCTTACAGTCAATGAAGCACGTCCTCAAGAACCGCGTGCAGGTGGCGGAGGGCGTGGTGGATTCGGCGGCGGTGGTGGTCGGAGCGGAGGCGGTGGAAAGCGCGACCGCTGGTAATCGATCAACCTAGATGTGCAGAACGAAGGGGTTGCCATGGAAGGTGGCGGCCCCTTCTTTTTTGGTCGATAGAACTAGAGGGTAATAGATCGAGGCTGATGGCCTGCCTGATTCAGCTCAAGGACCGTGAAGACGCATGAATGTTGCGCAATCGACGATACGCCCGGCTGATTTATCTTCATTCTCGTTCCAGAGAAGTCCGGTGCTGGTTGTGGAAAACTTTTGGTCAGCAGAGGAGCGACGGTTCTTTCGGGAAAAGATGAACCGGGCGTTCTGGAAAAGCCTTTCCGATTTACCGAATGCTCGACAAGATTTTCCGAATTCCGGCAATTGGGCAAAGGCTGAAATCGACCCGGAAGAGGGGCAGCGATTTCTATCTCGGCTACAGCTCTCCTGCATTCGAGACCATATCGAATCTTTCCCGAATATCATTGGTCGTCATGTGGGATTCAACTACTATTCGTATTCCGCCGGCGACTGTCTCTTGACTCATGACGACACGGATCAGGGTCGTCTCGTAGAGGGCCGTCGCGCGTTGCAGCGCCGGATCGCGGTCGTTACCTACTTTCATGAGGAATGGCAGCACGATTGGGGTGGGGAATTGATCATCTATGAGCGACGAGCAGATCGTGCCGGGGAGCCTATCAATCTTACACCGATCCACTGTGTCGAACCTCGCCCTGGGTCGCTTGTCATGTTTACTGTCCCGCGATTCCATCGAGTCTGCCGCGTGGATCCCACAGCCGGCCAGCATCGGCGGTTATCGATCGCCGGATGGTTCATGACGGAACATTCTTAGAACAGTCAAGATTGTTGTTAACCCTCAGCCTTAGTCTTGGTCTTAGCCTGTTGCACAAGGGTCAGCCGAACCAGTCGGTGTCGTTGGCCGCGCGCGGTCGGGCTTCTACCGCAAGGGTCGGCGCCGGCTGTGCGAGTACGTTTTGCACGAGGGCGATCAGGCGGTCACGCTCAAACGGCTTCGGCAAGAAGGGGAACGTTCCCCGCTTGATCCCATGGCCGGCAAGTTCTTTATCAGGATTCCCCGACATCAGAATGATACGGAGACCGCTCCGGATCAGGGTTGCGCGAACCGCCAGTTCATGACCGTTGACGTGCGGGAATTGATTGGCGATTGAGGCGAGCTGAAACCCCTGTGGAGGTAAGACCAAGTCCGTGAGCAGCAGATCAATCGGCCCTTGGTGCTGAGTGCAGATCTTCAGGGCTTCCGAGCTGCCATCTGCTTCGAGTACCGTGAATCCTGCCTCTTCCAGAAGAGTTTTGCAGAGTTTGACGATCGGGAGTTCGTCGTCGACGACTAAGATGGTCGGCGAAGGCTCTGATGATCGACCATCCGGCTGGACCCCCATGCGTGCGCCCTCCCGGTCTCATCATAGTGCTGAACATTTGCAAGAGCGAGGAAAACGTTCATTTTGGCAGGTGTCCCAGGAAACTTGAAAAAATGGTTCGCAGAGAAACTACTAACGCGCTCGACTCTTGAGCGCCTCAAGCCGGTTCTTCTCAAGACTGACGTACAGCGATTTTTCCTGGGTCACGACAATTGCTCCAACCGCCTGTCCCTTCGCCTTCTTGACCCATTTGCGGCGGGTGTAGATCACATCGCCTTTTCCACTCTTCTTCAGATCACTGTAGAGAAGCGCCAGGGTTGCGGCGTCGCGGAGGGTTTCGGGCGGAGGATCTGCACCTTTGTCCAATCTCACGACGACATGGGAACCTGACGTCCCACGAGCGTGCAGCCAGAGATCGTCGCTCTTGGCGAGGGCGAACGTCAGCTCTTCATTCTCTCGGGCATTGCGTCCGACAAAGATCGGCAGCCCATCGGTCGAGGTAAATCGACGGAATGGCCCACGTCGCTGATCAGCGGGGAGATAGCCCTTGCTGGTGGTTGCTCGAACGATGACAGCGGCGTTCCGGTGGGCAGGAGGTACGGCGGGCGGAGCCCAGGTTCCCTGCTCAATTTGCTTGATCTCCTGGCGAAGCCGCTCTATGCCGTGCTCGGCTCGTTCGATACGCGGCTTGAGTTCGCGTTCAGCGGCAAGAAATTTTCGATGCTTTCGAAAGTAATCGTCCATGTTGCCCTGGGGTGATTTCATGGGGTCGAGTGGAATCGTGATGTTGGGAAGTCTGTCATCGAAATAATCTGTCATCTCAATATACTCGGTTCCCTTCATGATCGCGCTGAGGTTGGCCTTGATCAATTCTCCATACCGAGCGTAGTCGCGATAGACGGTGGCTCGTAATAGGTCGTTTCGCCAAGCCTCAATCAGCCGCTGCTCTTTTTTGAGTGTTTTCTTAAGGGTACGCAGACGATCTGCTTTTATCCGGTCGATGGTTTGTGTGGTCTCCTGTTCACGGTAATGCGCATCGATCGCTTCTGAAACAGGAAGCATGCCGCCGACCCTCCCTGCGAAACGGCTGAGCACTGTTTCATGGTTGGTGTTGCGTTGAGAAGGTGGGGCATATGCCTGTCCGGCGAGACGGTATTGGAGGGTGAGATCTCTCAGTACTCGGCGTTCGGCATCGAGGACCAGGATGTTTGCCTTGTTGCCGGTCAATTCGCACAGGATTGTGTGGGCTTCCTCTCTTCCGGTGATCTGCAATTCAACGATACGATCATTTCCAATTTGACGAATATCGTCGATCCGCGCTCCCTGGAAATGGGCTCTGAGAAACTGGCAGAACGGTGGAGGCGTTGGAGGATTGGCTAGTGATCGGGTGGTGATGTGCAAACGAGCCAGATCCGGTCGGCAGGAGATCAGCAGCCGATGTGTCTGTCCCGGCACGCGCACATCCAGCACCAAGGTATGGTCCATGGGCTGCTGGATCTTCTGAATCCAACCGCCGCGCAGGAGAGGGAAAATCTCCGTCAGTACCGCTGTCACATCCGACGCGGTCAACATAATGAGGCAATCCCACTGGAGACCAGAAAGCTCAATCTGTGTTTCAATTTGATCTCATGAGAACAATCTGGCTGCATGATTCGCGCGGTTCTTTCGCCAGCACTGTACGATCTGTCGTAAAAACCCGCAAGAGTGCTTCTCGCTTGCGCCCACCCTCCCGCTACGCTAGAGTTCTTCCGGCATTTCACGCATAGCCGTTCCGCCATGCTCCTTCTCGATTTGCAGCAGCTGACGCAATTACGGGATGAGTTTCGTCTCTCGATGCGGCGGCTGTTTGTCGACCTGTGCCGAGAAGTGCATGCCGACCACGCCGATCTGGCCAGAGAATTAGGGCTCCCGACCGGATTCTTTGACAGTCTCCACTCAAGCCTCAAGCTAGATGCCCATTCCAACTGGAAAGTTGTCGGATGGATTGAGACACTGAATGATCTCGTGTATCTCTTGGATGTGGTCAGGCAGCTCAAGAGTGAACTGAATCTGCCTGAGTTTGCAGAGCAATTGTTGGACGAGTGTCAGGAGAAGTTTTTTGAACATGGTTACCTGGATGATCTCTTTCCGACGGGCCAACCTCACGCAAAGGGATTAGAAAAGCGGTTGTCGGCGCTATGTCGACGATTGGCGCAAGAATTGACTCTGGAGTCTCTCTGGTTTGATCCGGTATTGACTGTCAAATGGAATCGCCAGAGCAAGGTCGGGCATTGGGATGTGCCTGGAATTCTGACTGACAATTGTGAGCGCAGTGAAATTGCGGGAACGATTGCGGTCGATATAACCGGAGCATGGTGTCAGGCACCGAAAGAGGTTCGACAGGCGGTGCTTCACGCATCAGGGCGCGTGGCGTTTCGAGTGGAACCGACCAGGATAACGGTGAAAGTGGGTAAGATTGTTTCCCCAATCTGGTCGAGTTTAGGAAGAGCAAGCCAATGGCAGTGGGCGTACCATCCGCCTCTGATCGCTATCCTGCGTGACGATGACCCGGTGACGGTGGGGCCAACCCTTGTTTATGGGAAGAATCGCCAACCGAAAACCGTAAAACCTACAGAACAACGACAGGTTGCACGGATCGCTCGTGCGTGGCAGACCATCCAGCATGCTTGGCCTGAAGGCCATGATGTGCTGATGCTGCTGACTTCTCGCATAGTCCCGCTGCAGGCGAAGGGTGTGGTCAGCTTCAGCTACCGGCATCGACCCGGACTGTCATTCATCAACTGTTTCGATCGTGACAATCTCGATTTGATTGACGACCTGATTCATGAAAACAGCCATCACCACTTGAATCTCCTGCTGCGAAAATATGTCATGTATCAGGGGGACCATAACCAGCAGATCTTCTACTCGCCTTGGCGGGGGAGCCTCCGGCCATTGCGCGGCATTCTTCACGCGACCTTCACGTTCACCATGGGCGCGCTCTTATTTCAGCGGCTTTCGTCCTGGGCTTCGAGACGAGGTGGGGCGGCAAGATGGAAGAAGGCGGGTCTTACACAGCGAGACTTGCACCGGGCGCGCTTTCGTTGTGTGGAAGAAGTCGAGTCCGTCCGCTACTCGCTACAAGACCTGCACTATGCCGATCATCATCTCAGGTGGCTTACCGGCTCAGGCCGTCGCTTAGTCGGACTGCTGACCGAAGCGATCGAACAGGTTGAATGTGAGAGTGAGCGATTTAAACCAGAAGTAGAACGTTCTGCCTTCGGCCAGGCTCTGCGGAAACATATCACAGAACTCCGGCTAGCCCGCCAAACCCATGGACCGGTTCGGTTAGGAAAGGTGTAGTGTTGTCTGGTTGAGCAAGACCTGATGATAGAAGATTCCATATTCCTTGACGATCGGTTCATACGGTGTAGACTCGGTCGCATGAGGTGAGAATTATGCACAGCTTGAACGAGATGCACCGTGTAAGAATTGCGTTTGCTGCTCTACTCGGTTGGTTCTGTTGCGTGACAGTGATTTCCAGTGGGGCTGTTGTGGAAGCGGCAACGATTGAGAACGCAAAAGCCATAAAGGTTGAGAAACTGCTGACCCTTATCCGTGTCTCGGAGCTGGAGTCGGAATATGATTCGCTGACTCACAAATATATTGGCGAATACGAGCAACAAATAAGAAAATCAGTCGCGAGCACCTACCCCAATCTGACTGGTGAAAAAAAGAAAGAAATCGAGCAGCTTCTCGACGCATTCTTGAAGGACATCAGAAAATCGATCGGACAGGTTGAAACGCTCCATGACCATCTCAAGCATGCCTATTCGAGGAGTTTTGGTGAGGACGAACTGGACCGGCTCATTGCCCACTATTCCTCTCCGGTCGGTGAAAAGGATGCGGGAATGAAGAAGAGCGCTGCCATCGAATATAACAAGATGTGGACGGCTCAATTCATGAACCAATACAAGGCCCGAGTCGAGAAGCTTTTTCAGGTGATCGCCGTGGTTGCGAGAGGCAAGGGGAAACAGGGGGCATAGCGGCGATGACCTAGCCCGTGGATGTTCATCTGGTCATGGTTCCACCATCACGTCAACAAAGGCTGGCAGACTGTCGGCTCCCTTTTTGTCTGTCACGCGTAATTTGAAGCGATACATTCGAGGCTCTGAGACGGTTGGCGCGAGGAAGGAAGTCTCCGAGTTATTGGTGTCGAGCAGCGAAATTTTGCTGCCGCGCACTTGGCTCCAACTGTAGTAGAGTGCTTCCCCTTCCGGATCGCGACTCTTCAGCCCGCTCAGTTTTACTCGAGAGCCGGCCTTGACGGATTTGTTCATGCCGGCGTCGGCGATCGGCGAGTCGTTCGGCTCGTCGTTCACCTTCACGTCCACATCGAGAGAGGCTTGCTTACCGCCATTGCTTACGGTGATGGTGGTCTTTCCGTTACCGGTAATCTGGAGTAAGCCGCCGGGCAAAACCTTGATAACGTTCTGATTGGAAGATTCATAGTTGGTGCCGCTGGCCGGTGTGCTGATGCGTCGGGTGACGCCGTCGGCAAAGTCGGCGACGACCGGGAGTTCGAAAATTTTGCCCATCGAGTCCACATGGCCGAAGGCGGAGGACTGTCCTGCTCTGCCTAGGTGCAAAGGTTTCTCTGTTTCAAAATCGATCGTTGCGAGGGCGGCTGAAGGTTCAACCTTCACGATGACTTCATCGAAGACAGATCCACCCCCTAATCGTCCACGGGAGATTTCGGCTACTACCAATAGCCGCATCGGTCCAATGCCGTCCTGCGGCACTTTCAGTGGGCCACCAAAGGCTGGCTCCTGTTCTGCCGATCTCACCATTGCGACTGGTGCCACGATGGAGCCTATGGCTGTTGAATCATCCTGTTCGACCAACACCTCGTCCTGTTCGCCGTACCAATAATAACGGACCTTGACGATCCCAGTATCCTTCCCAAGATCCACATGCGTGGTCATGGTGCTTCCAGCGGAAAGTGTCGCTCCGGCAGCCGGTTCGGTGATCTTGAATGCCAGTGTGTGCGGCGGTAAGCAAAGGCAAAAGACACAAATGAAAAAGACAGAAGCTGGAAGACACGGGTGACGATGGACGGGTGACGTGTGACGATTCACGGTCACCTCGTTAGGTGATAGGGAACATCAATGAGAATCACCCGATCCTTGAAGAGCAGCGCGGTCTTGAGCATCAGAGCCCGTTGGTTATGTAAAATGTTCTGCCACCACCTCGCCGGAAGAATCTCCGGGATCACGACGGTGATCCAAGTGTTTGAGTCCTTCTCGAGCACTTCTTCAACGTAGTTCAATAACGATCCTAGGACTGAGCGATAGGGTGAGGAGAGAGCAATCAAGTTGACACCACCTCCCCATTGAGCCCATTGGATTTTGACCTTGGCGCTTTCTTCCGGGTCGAGATCCACATACACGGCGCGAATTTCACCAGGTCGGCTTCTTGCATAGTCCAGTGCACGAACCACGGCGCGATTCAACCCGCTGATTGGGATGATCACGATATTGCGACGAGGCAATGGAGGTCGTTCACCTCGACGGTCCAGCGCAATCTGTTCCTTGACCGCCTTATAGTGAGAGCGAATCCCTTGAAACATGAGGAGCAGGATGGTGACAAGCACAAATACGATCCAAGCGCCCTGCATGAATTTGGTGCTGGCGATGATGATCGTTGCGATGCCGGTCGTCACGGCGCCGACCCCATTGACGATCAGTTTGGTCTGCCAATGCGGCCCTTTTTTCACGAGCCAACGCTTCACCATGCCGGCCTGAGAGAGTGTGAATGACGCAAATACGCCGATGGCATACAAGGGAATCAGCGCATGGGTATCTCCTTCGAACACGGCAAGCAGAAGGCAGGCGAGAAATCCAAGGATGATGATGCCGTTCGAAAAGACCAGGCGATCGCCGAACGTGGCCATCTGATGAGGCATGAATCCGTCGCGCGCCAAGATCGACGCCAGGTGAGGAAATCCCGCGAACGCGCTGTTGGCAGCCAATACCAACAACGCCATGGTGCCGATCTGCACGGCGTAGTAGATGGGGCCGGTGCCGAACGTCAAGCGAGCCAGTTGCGAGATCACCGTTTCATCGATCTTGGCCAGGATACCGTAGTGATAGGTCATCCAACTGATGCCCATGAATAGGGACGCTAAAATGGTCGACATCCATATCATGGTGATGGCGGCATTCTTTGACTCAGGCGGGCGAAAGGCTTTCACCCCATTAGAAATAACCTCCATGCCGGTGACTGCAGAACAACCTGCAGCAAAGGCGCGGAGCACCAGGAACAGGGTCAGCGCTTCTGTCTCTCCAGGGTTTGTCGGAGGAAGGATGGCTCCGGGGCTGGAGAAAGATCGAAGGGTTCCCGCTATAACCAGAAGGCCTAGGGCTATGATGGCAAAATAAGTTGGAATGGCGAAAAACTTGCCTGATTCGCGAACCCCACGGAGGTTCATTACGATCATGAAAAGAATGGCGACAAGCCCCAGCGCCTCGCGGTGAACGAACAGGCTTGGGATGGCTGAGGTAAGCGCCGCAATGCCCGCCGCAACGCTGACGGCCACGGTCAAGACATAGTCGATCATCAGCGCTGCAGCCGCTACCAGAGCCGGTCGATCACCCAGGTTCGCCCGCGCGACGACGTAGGCCCCACCTCCTTCAGGATATTCGTAGATGATCTGGCGATAGGAAATGGTCAAGACCAGCACGAGAAAGAGGATGGCCAAGCTGACCGGAATCGACCAGGCTACTGCCGCCGTGCCGGCTAGGATCAGCACCAGGAGGATTTCTTCGGTTCCATACGCGACGGACGAAATGGCATTCGATGAGAAGATGGCAAGGGCGATCGTTTTTGAAAGCCGTTCGTGCCTCGCTTGGGCGGTCTTCAGCGGATCTCCCACAAGCCAGCGTTTCAGAATCATGGAAGGATTATCTCATAAACCTCCTAGAGGGTGAATGTTAAGATGGCCCTGGCATAGGTCGAAAGCCTCAGGCAGGAGTCATTCTCTTTTCAGCGGTCGTGAATCTGTTTCCCGTTGAGAAAAACCCTGCGCGACAAGATCGCGACAAAATATAATGAAGCCGGGCTATGGCAACCGGTGAGCTACTGCGTATCTTGGAACAGAAACAATAGGTGCCGAACATCTCTTCTCACTCACTGATGATGTTCGTCTGAAAAATAAATATAGTTGGCGATTGCAAGGTCCAAGTGCAACGGGTGAATGATGGCGCACGTGCTCGGCCATCTCTTTGCCCCGATCGTACGTCAGGGGTTTGCGCAGCGCGGCGGCACGTGTCGGAGTTTCTTCGTGAAGCCTTGGCGGGCACTCGTCGCATCCGCCCCCTCCATCCGAGCCAGGATGACCAGGCGCGTCGTCCGTTCCACCAGTGTGCCGACAGCCGAGCCATTGCGAGCGTTCTTGAGCAAGTCGCCTTCCCAGTGGCTCGGCACCCGTCCGGGTGCCACCTTGGCGGGTCGTTCGGTGATCGGCGTCATGTTGAGGATTTGGCCCCGTCGATCGGTCCTCCGCGAGCGAGGTCATCGCGCCTTGCACGCCTGACGCGGTGCCGCCAGCAGTTCACTCCGCAGCGTACCACGGGGTATTACATACAAGCCCGCAGAGATGGTCTCGGTCGACAGCTGTTTCTCCATGTCGTCATGAATACGCGCGTCGAAGCCGTCCGGCAATCTGCTCAGGCGAACACCCCTCAGCCAGATACCTTCGCATGTCCTGCCACAGCCACGGATCGAGGAGTTTCCGTGGTCGCTGTGGGTGATGGGCTCGAGTGGTTGGGTGGCTCTTCGCGGTACAGGTCCGATAGGGATGGGCTTGTGTCGTATTACGGGCCACCTCGCGGCTCACGAGGCTCGGGGTACGTCCCAAGATCTGCGCTATCGTTCGGAGCGACTGGCCCTGGGTCAGGCCAAGACTCAAGGTCTCACGTTCTTCGGCACTCAGGTGTCGGTATGATCCCGTTTGCATGGCAACACCGTAGCCCATCTGGGCTTGAAGTGTTGCACTTGGAATTAGAACTCAAGGATCTAATATTTGGTACCACAGGAGCACGAGATATTGTTATGGGCGGTGAAGGGTACAATCTCGGACCTCGGGACGGAAATCGGTCACACTGATAACCAGGCCATGCGGGAAGATTTGCAGAAGCGAAAGGAGATTCTCTCAGTGATTCATGCTCGACTCGGATTCACGACGTAAGGGCGTCTGTCCTTCTGCCTACGAGTGGACGGACGCCAGGAAAAGGCTTCGGCTGTGGAGGAACGACGGATTGTGGATAGAGGAGAATATGTGGAGGTGTCGAAGGGTGTGAGGCTGTGTTCCAATGCCACCCCGGATACCTCGAACAGGAGGCTCGATTCGGAGAGTCGCTTCTGGCGCGTCATGAGCAAAGCGCGGGCGAATGGCACGCAGGCTGTGGACGAAATTACCCTCGAAAGTTTATACGATCGTAAAAGCGGCGATACCACGATGGAGGAACGCCAATACGATAATTATGCCATGCTGTTTAAGAGAGCCCTGGAGCACAAGGGGATGCTGTTGATGGCCAGTCCCAAAGATGGTCAAGTTGAAGCGACGATCGAGATTTGCAGGAAAAATAAATAGTGCGTCGGTTCCGGTTGAAATGACCAACATGGGAGATCGGGATTTCGATGTTCTTTTGGACCATAGGTAGGTGAATCTCCGCTATGGAAGGAGGGAACGAGGGCCCGGCCAAATGAGGTACGGTGGGTTCTTTATCGTTTCAGCGGAGCTGGGATAGAGCCGGATGGCGTGACTGTGGGCATATTCTTGGGCGCTCAGGCAGGTGGAGGCTGCAAAGTGGTTCGAGACAACTTGGAACGCCGTGCAGTCGTCTGTCTCGACCATAGCGCTGTATAAGGCGCAGGAAAAATCTCCATCGACTGAACACTGCGTGCTGATCACCAGGTGTGATCCATCCGGAAAGGTCAGAAGCGGATCTAAGTTGATGCGACTCATTGATGCGTTCCATCTCGCATGGTTGAGCAGAACCTAGGAATGAATGGATACATAGGGCGTGACATATAGTCGCAAGCAATTACCTCTACCTCCAAACAGTGCACCTTCCAGGGCGACGACCGCACTTATGGCTTGCTCGCCCGAACACATTTCCACAAATCCATAGCCGGCTGATCCTCCACTGCGTTTGTATCTGACAACATAGGCTCGAGATACGGTGCCCTATGCTCTCAATAGGTCGCGGAGCTGATAATCGGAAGTGGTGCCTGAGAGACCACCGACATACAAGATGCGTTTACTCACATCATCCCTCTTGTTGTGCAAAGCGATCGCTCGTATCGATCAAGATTATCGCTGATCTCGTGGTTCGAAATAGGTATAGACGAGGACGCTAATCACTCCCGTAATGTACAGCAAGGTTGCCGCAGCTAGAGGATTGTGAACGAACCATTGGACGAAGTTCTGAAAGAGGGACATAGGTTTACGGTTCCTATTCAGCGTTTAAGAGACGGCGCGGTTTACGCGCCGGTATCTGCCCAGTGTCTCTTCGGCGCTTGTTTCTAGCTCCGACGGGCTCGCGGTTCTTGTCTAACGACTTGCTTTCCTGAGCAGTGGCACGCAAGCGAGTATCTGGTCCAAAGCTATACCTCGCCAACGAAGAGACTTCTCGCCTGATAGTTTCCATTGAAGATGTGCTATCGACCGAATCGGGATCAGTCAGCCCCAGCAGGTCCCAGCGGATCTTCGGTTTACGGACGGACTTCTTCTTTCCGGTTCGGCGATTCTTCCAAACTGACGTGAGATTCATGGAGAACTCCTTTTCATCGGGCATGAGCTCCTAGCCAGGGCATACTGACGAATGAAATCGGATCCGCTTCGATACCGACAACGAATTTTTTCATCTGTATGAAAGCGGGCGCCATTCATACCAAATGAGTGTCGGGACAGTGAAAGTTCAGGCTGTCTCGCAGAGACCAGAGTGAGTAAGGGGAGTGAGCGGAAAGGACGTAGCTCAAATAACAGTGAACTTTAACATGCGTTTCGTGAAGGAGTCAAACCTCCTCATAGGCTGCTGCAAAATAAGGTACTGGGGTGCAGATAGTATGATCCTCGCGTATCTAGAGGAACAGGTGTAGATAGCCCATCATCTGTCC
>JAFEBM010000073.1 GCA_018242685.1 Nitrospira sp.
TACACACCTATTGACATGACCTCATCTCAGGCCGATAGTCGGTAAGCGCCTTAAACACATCAACGATGCTCGACTTAACCTTTTCTACATGATCCTTAGGTAACTCCGTGCACGCGATTTCAAGTCTGTCCACTCGAATGCGGACAGTCATCCCGTAATTGAACAAGTAAAAGACGATCTGGTTGTCGAACACATTTGCCCCGCCATGCTCAAGTCGCAAATCCATTAAGCGAAGCCCATAAGGCTCCATGTGTTTGTAGAGGGCACTCAGTATGGTAGAGCGCTCACTCAAGAAGCCAAAGTTGGGCTTAGAGTAGCCTGCCTCAAGACCGAGTTCCGCCTTTGCTACTTCTAGGTTTATGGCCAAGACATCACCCTTCTGGTGCTTGTTACCTTACGCTAGTAAGCCATTAAATGAAAGCAGGGAGTGTGATTGCAATCTAACGGAACCCTAATAAAATTCAGAATGACCAGTAGGATAATCACAAGACCATACCGGAAAGAGACTACTTCAAGCTTTGGGGAACGAGCAAGCAACGCAACAACCAATTTAATCGGCACGAATGGCCAGCTGACGTGCGCAGTATTCCAGGTCTCATCCGCTCAAACCCCAAGGCCATGAATGAACTGCCGAGGCCCACCAAGTGATAGAGGAGTTCAGAGCCCTGATGTGGAGCAACGATGCCTTTCAGCATGAATCGAGTTGAGCAGAATGCTGAGCTGAGCACGACCGCGCCAATGATCGCAGGTTGTGCAACGACGAACGATTACTAAGCTTTCGATTGGATCGTCGAGGAGGAGTCTGAATCCTTGGCTTCGCTATTTTCTTGTTCGGCAGGCTTTTCTTCTTCAGGCACATCGAACCACTGAACCAGCATCTCTTCCCACCAAGCCTGGGTCACATCGTCTCCTGGATCGGTCCCCAGAAAGGCCACGTCGGCTTTCATAATAGACGACCCGACGAGCTGCGGTTGGAATTTCGCCCGGTTGATGACTTCCTTCGTGGCGTAGCCGCCGATGATCCAGGAATCGGGATCAGCTCGGCGCGACTTGTACGCCTTCAAGCCATGTTTGAGGTACATGAAGATCTGCTGTTGGATCGGATCGGCAACTCCGGACTGTGGCAGACTGAGGGTCTTCTCGATTTGCTTTCGCCAATGCCGATCATCGTAGCGTGACGTGATCAGCTGCAGCATTCTCTTTCCCAACTCGGCATCAAGCGGCATGGTATTTCTCTGACTCGTTGTTATTTGCGGCCATACAGACCTGTGAACGTGGCCTTGGCCAAGGCATTTTGGTTAAGATAGTACCCGACCATCGCTCCGGATGCCTCAGGTTTCAGAGGCAATTGATCCACCTTTAATGCAAACACCGTAAAGATGTAGCAATGCGGCTTGCGGCCTGGAGGAGGACAAGGCCCACCGTACCCGGGCTGACCAAAATCTGTCACGCTTTGTATACTGAATTGCGGAGCGCTTGGGCCATCGGGCTTTCCTGCATCTGCAGCGAGCGCGGTAATATCGGGAGGAATATTGAAGACGATCCAGTGCCACCAGCCGCTGCCGGTCGGAGCATCGGGGTCATACACCGTCACCGCAAAACTCTTGGTGCCCTTCGGAGCGTTGGCCCAGCGCAATTCAGGGGACACATTGTCACCACTGCATCCAAATCCGTTGAAGACATGCTCTTTACCGATGGTGCCTTTGTTCTTGATGGTCGGGCTGGTGAGCTGAAAGTCGGCCGCAGCGCTGATACCAGGAATGAGCGCAATCGCCAAAAAAATGTTGCCCCATGTCAGCCTCATACTTCGTCCTCTCTCTCCCAGGATATTGAAAACAGTTCGGTGACTGTGTTCTGCGTCGCGCTCGGCATTCCCCTCCCAACCAACTAACTAACCGAGATGTTGCTTGAAGAAGGCCTTTGCTCTGGCCCAGGCGTCCTGAGCTGCGTCTGGCCGATACACGGATGGATCGGTGTCTCGAAAAAATGCATGAGGAGCACCAGGGTAGGTCTTAATCTCTCCGGCTTTCCCATACTTCTTCAACGCCGTGGCTAGTCGCTGGACGTCCGCCTTGGTAATCCAGCCATCGTCCTCGCCGTAGAAATACAACATCGGGCAGGCCAGCTTCTGAATCGGGGTATCAGGATTGGGTACCTGGCCGTAGAACGGCACTGTGGCTTTGATCTCTGGATTGACGCAGGGCAGCATGAGCGCATAGGAACCGCCCATACAAAAACCAGTGACGCCGATCTTTGTTGCATCGACTTCTGGAACTGATTTCAGATAGGCCACGGTGGCATTCAAATCGGTCAGCCCATCTTCCTGTTTCAACGTATTCATCAGCTTGCCGGCTTCCCCGCCGTCTGTGGTGAGTGGGTACCCCAGTCGCGAATAGAGGTCCGGAGCGATTGCAACGTAGCCTTCTGTCGCACACCGCTTCGCGATATCCTTTATATGGTCGGTGAGCCCCCACCATTCCTGGACGATAATGATGGCAGGCCGCTTATCCTTGGTCTGTGGAGCCGCCACGAATGCCCGCATTGTCACCACTTTTCCACTTGGGTACTGAACTGTCGTCTCTCGAATGGATTCAACCATACGTCCCCCCTGCGCTTTCAGCAAGTGCTGAGCGTTGGGTTCTGAGTGATGGGTTGAATCCGGCTAGAAATTTTCACTCTTTTTTCAATCCACAACTCGGAACTCAACACTCAGAACTGGCAATTAGTCGCTTCGTGACTAATTGCCGGCTACCATCATCTCGGAAATCTTAAGCGTCGGGCTCGCAATGCGTCCACGGAACACGAGGTCGTTCCCGACCACTTCGATATCTTTGAACATCTGCTTGAGATTCCCCGCGATGGTGATTTCTTCGACAGGATAGGTTACTTCGCCGTTTTCAATCCAGAACCCGCCGACGCCGCGCGAATAATCGCCGGTGACCATGTTGATTCCGAACCCGATCAGCTCGGTGACATAGAGCCCTTCCTTAACTGAACCGATAATTTCCTGCGGGCTCTTCAACCCGGGAACGAGATAAAAATTCGTCGGGCCGACGGAAGGACTTTCGCCGACGCTCCGCGACGCATTTCCGGTCGACGGCAGACTCAGCTTCTTTCCGGAATAGGTATCGAGCAGATAACTCTTCAGGACGCCGCGTTCGACGATCGTATTCTTCCGCGTGGCCAACCCTTCGCCGTCAAACGGACGAGATCCAAGACCGCCGATCATCCGGCCGTCGTCGTACAGGGTCATGAGATCAGACGCAATGGTCTGGCCGAGTTTGTCAAGAAGAAACGAGGCTCGCTTGTAGAGACCATAGCCAGACACGGCGCTGCATAAGTTTGCCAGCAGGCTGCCGGCCGTTTCTTGATCGAACACGACAGGCACTCGTTTCGTCGCGACCTTGCGGGCGCCTAGGCGGCGAACGGCTCGCCTGGTCGCCTCCTGCCCGATCGATTCTGCGGATGCCAACCGCGCAAACTTGCGTTGGACTTCGTACCATGCATCTCGCTGCATGGCCCCGGTGCTGGATTCGGTCGCAATCGGAGAGACGGACAGTGAAAAATTCGAACTTTTGTAGGACCCGACGAATCCGTGGCTGTTCGCCAGCACCACACGCCCGGACGACGAATCGAACTCCGCGCCTTCCGAGTTCGTGATGCGTGGGTCCAAGGCAAAGGCCGCCGCTTCTCCGCGTTTGGCCCAATCGATCTGCGTTTCCGTATCGAGCACCGTCTCATCATAGAGATCGAGATTCGGCTGTTCTTCGGCCATCTGAGCCGCATCCGGTAACCCGGATACTTCATCCTCAACCACCGCCCTGGCCAAGATACAGGTGTCTCCAACAAGCCGTTCGAGAGATTCTCGCGAGAAGTCGGATGTGGAAGTGGTCGCCGATCGCTTTCCGATGAAGACACGCAGTCCTAACCGCTTCTCTCTCGCCTTCGTCAATCGATCGACCGTGCCGACCCGCACTTGAACCGAAAGAGTCTCACCATCGGCTACCACGATATCGGCCTCCGTCGCGCCGCAAGCTTTCGCTTGAGTCAGAACGTCGGAAGCCAGCTGGGCGTACCCATTGGCGGCATCTGGAGTCGTATATTTCTGGAGCATCGCTGGGCTTCGTCTCTTTCATGCGTCAACCATCTTGCGATCGATTGACGAACGAACGTTGATGATAAACACCGTTTCTATCTCTGCGTACCGCCGACCGTAATTTCGTCGATTTTGATGGTCGGTAGGCCGACTCCAACCGGCACCGATTGACCGTCCTTTCCACACGTGCCGATGCCATTGTCGAGTTTCAGATCATGCCCCACCATCGATACCTTGGTGAGGATCTCCGGCCCATTCCCGATCAACGTGGCACCCTTCACCGGTTTCGTGATCTGTCCATCCTCAATGAGGTAAGCCTCGCTGGCAGAAAACACGAACTTCCCGTTCGTAATATCAACCTGCCCACCGCCGAACGAGACGGCATACAGCCCTTTTTTCACCGACCGGATAATGTCTTGAGGGTCCGACTCACCGGCCAACATGAAGGTATTCGTCATTCGAGGAAGCACCACGCTTTGATAATTCTCACGCCGACCGTTGCCGGTCAGGGGAATCCCCATGAGGCGGGCGTTGAGCTTATCGGTGATATAACGGCGGAGGATGCCCTTCTCGATGAGCGTGGTGCAGCTGGTCGACGTTCCCTCATCATCCATGTTCAAAGAGCCGCGGCGAAAGGGAAGGGTCCCATCATCCACGATAGTACACACGTCCGACGCCACGCGTTTCCCGATCAAATTCGAGAAGGCCGATGTTTTTTTCCGGTTGAAATCAGCTTCTAAGCCATGTCCGATCGCTTCGTGCAGCAGAATACCGGGCCATCCGCCTGCCAACACAACAGGCATCACTCCGGCCGGAGCCTCCACCGCGGACAAGTTAAGGATCGCCTCTCTCGCGGCTTCTCGTGCATAGTCCAAATGTCGATTGCCCGCTCGGTAGTAGTCGAATTCAACCCGGCCGCCTCCACCGAAGCTCCCGACCTGTCGATTATCACGGTCTTCGGCAATACAAGTGATCTGCAGACGGGACAACGGTTGAATGTCGCCGACCAGCGCCCCATCGGAGGTCGCAACAGCCATCACCTTGTATTCGGTGTTAAAAGAAGCCATCACGTTCTTAATGCGGGGGTCGTACCGCCGGGCTTCGGCATCGATTTCATTCAACAGCGCGACACGATCGGCCGTCGACACCTCGGCCTTCGCCCGTTCGATCGGATACAAGTCTCTGGTCGGTCGACGCTGAGTCGGCACCGGAACGGGTGAATCTCCCCTGGGGGAATTGGCAATGTAGCGTGCCGTATCGGCCGCAATCTCCAGATCCTTCTTCGTGAGTTCGTCCGAGTAGGCAAAGCCTGTTTTTTCGCCGGCGGTCGCGCGGACCCCGACCCCTTGAGATACGCTCTTCGCTGCACGTTTAACGATGCCTTCCTCCATCGAAACCGATTCCGAAGTACGGGACTCAAAATAGAGATCCGCATAATCAACATCCCTCACGTTCAGCCGATCGAGGGCATGCTGGGCTTCGAGTTCGGTGACACCGAATTTGGTTAGCTGAACCGGCTCCGGCATAATTATGGTTTCCTCCTCGTCTCTGTCGGCTGATGTGCGAGTATAGCCCATTCATTTCCGCCGTCGCAATGCGATGATTCGTACCGACCGGGTTACTGAGGCCGTTTCCGAGTTATCGTTTGACATTCCATACCCTCGACAGTAGACTTTCCCCACTTCTCTCCCCCTACGCTGGACATGAGGAGCGCGCTCTAGGCCCGTATGGCACACCACCCGACTTCAAGTTTCAACCATCTGTCCGAGAGCGAATTGACCGCCAAGTTGGAGCCGGAACTGCTTCCGAAACATGTCGCGGTCATCATGGACGGCAACGGTCGGTGGGCGGAACTCCGCGGTCTCCCTCGTATCGCAGGCCATCGTGAAGGGATCAATTCTGTCAGAGAGATGATCACCCTCTGCTTGGAACGCGGTATCCATGCCCTGACCATTTATGCGTTTTCGCAAGAAAATTGGAACCGACCGACACAAGAAATCAGCGCGCTCATGAGACTCCTGGAGCATTACCTTTCCACGGAACGGGCCAGCTTGATCGAGCAAGGTGTGTGCTTCCGCGCCATTGGTCGCCACGACCTGCTCCCCTCATCGGCTCAACATTGGGTTCGCACGACCGAAAAAGAAACGGTGCACCTCGATAAGCTGATCCTGACGGTCGCCCTCAGCTATGGAGGACGAGCAGAAATCGTCGACGCAGTGAAAACTCTGATAGAGGACGTCCAGGCGGGAACCGTACAACCGGCCCGTATCGATGAAACCACGATCCAGCAGTACCTCTATACACACCCGCTCCAGGATCCAGACTTACTGATTCGGACGAGCGGAGAAACCAGGATCAGCAACTTTCTCCTGTGGCAGCTGGCCTACACGGAGTTGTGGTTCACGCCGACCTTGTGGCCGGATTTTCGGCGACGGGAGTTCCTGCTCGCGCTGCTCGAGTATCAAAGACGGGAGCGCCGCTTTGGCCGAGTGTTGAGCACCGTGTCTTCGTAACCTTGTGGGATATCCACCCACCACCGAAGCAATCGTCCACAGCTGGATATCCGTGACCACCCCACCAGCACGCACCCGACAGTTCGATCTCCGGCGTCTCTATACGGCAGCTGTGCTTATCCCGATGGTCTATGTCATCATCGTATACCTCGCTCCATGGGCCTTGACGCTCCTCTTGATCGCCGTAGGGTCCATTGCGTTAGTAGAGTTCTATCAAATCTGTTTTCAACCTCGTGTCAACCGTCTCGCGGTCGGAGTCGGACTTGCAGTATTTGTCCTGGTCGTAGCGCGCGATCACTTGTCTCTCGCTTTGACTCCTCTTCTGGCTGCCTCGGTGCTCGTGGTGTCGATCGCTGTTTCCATTTCATCCGATCGGACTGATCACCGGTGGAAAGGGATCCTGATTATCCTCTCCGGTGTGCTCTATGTCGGCTTTCCCCTCAGCACAGTGGTATCGACCCGCGCCTTGCCGTCCGGCGAATTCCTTGCCCTGTTTCTGGCGGTGGTCACGTGGACGTCCGACACCGGCGCCTACTACGCCGGAACTCTGTGGGGCAAACACCCGCTTCTGCCGTCGGTCAGTCCCAAGAAGACTGTCGAGGGAGTACTCGGAGGGCTCGCACTGGCCGTCGGTACCGCATTATTGGCTCAATGGTGGTTTGCCTCACAACTCTCACTGTCAGATGCAGTCATTCTCGGCATACTACTAACAGTGACGGGCTTACTCGGAGACCTATTTGAATCAGTGATCAAACGTCGGACGGGCGTCAAAGATTCCGGCGGAATCCTGCCCGGCCATGGCGGCATGTTGGACAGGCTCGATAGTCTCTTGTTCACCGCCCCCAGCTTCTACTACTATGTCGCGTATGTTCACGGCTTGTCGTCGCCTCTATAAAGAGGAGTGAGAGGAGAGGATATGAAGTCGATAATCATCTTGGGATCGACCGGATCGATCGGAACCAACACGCTCGATATCGTCCGACGGTTTCCTGAGGAATTCCGGGTCGTCGGATTGACGGCCGGCAATAATATCGACAAGCTTGAAGCGCAGATCCGCCAATTCAAACCCGAAGCCGTGGCGGTCTCCACGGAAATCTCTGCGGCGTTGCTCCGAAATCGGTGTGCCGATCTTCCTGTGGAGATCATGGCCGGGGAAGAAGGCATCACCCAGGTGGCGTCGGCGCTGGATGCCGAATTGGTGATTTCCGCCATCGTAGGAGCGGCCGGACTCGTTCCGACCCTGTCGGCTATCCGGAGCGGAAAACACATCGCCCTGGCCAATAAGGAGCCGATGGTGATGGCCGGTAAGCTGATGCAGGACGAGGCCCGAACACATGGTGTCAGAATTTTTCCGGTGGACAGCGAACACAGTGCCATCTTTCAGTCATTGGAAGGGCATCGGATTGAAGATGTCCGGCGATTGATCCTCACGGCATCCGGTGGAGCCCTCTGGACACTGACCCAGGAGCAGCTCCTGAATGTGACGCCGGAGCGGGCCCTGCAGCATCCCAACTGGAAGATGGGATCCAAAATCACTATCGACTCGGCCACATTAATGAACAAAGGATTGGAAGTTGTGGAAGCCCGCTGGCTCTTCGATATTCCCGAGTCCAACATCGACGTCTTGATCCATCGAGAAAGCATCATTCACTCTCTGGTAGAGTATCGAGATCGATCCATGATCGCCCAGCTGGGACTTCCGGATATGCGAACCCCGATCTCCTATGCAATGCGCCATCCCGCCAGAATGGCCCTTGACCTCCCCTCACTGGATTTGACGGAGATTGGACAATTGACCTTTTGCAAACCCGACCATGATCGTTTTCCCTGTCTCAATCTCGGGTACGAGTCGCTCCGAATCGGCGGCACTATGCCTGCTGCGATGAATGCGGCGAACGAAATCGCCGTCGAGGCGTTCCTCAACCGTGGCCTTTGCTTTAGTGAAATCCCTCAGGTCATTCGCAGTACGATGGAGGCGCATGCCTATCAGGATATCACCTGCCTCGATGATGCGCTGGGAGCGGATCGATGGGCTCGAGAAAAGGCCGAATCACTGGTGCATGCGTTACCTCGCTGACGATTGTTTGCATTTCAAGCCGCGGATGTTAAAGTAGACGATCATACACACGACACGGAGTTCTTGATGACGTCCGTACTTGCCTGGTCCCCTGATACGTTGTGGCTGCTCCTCCAGAAGGCCTGGTGGTTTCTTGTCGTGCTTGGCGTACTGGTCGCCTTCCATGAGCTCGGCCATTTTCTCGCCGCTCGGTGGGTCGGAGTGAAAGTCCTTAAGTTTTCTCTCGGCTTCGGCCCGAAGTTATTCGGACGCCAGGTCGGCGAAACCGAGTATCTCGTCTCTGCCGTACCGCTTGGCGGATATGTCAAGCTGTTTGGGGAGGATGAGACGGAGGCAACAACACCCGACGACCGCCGACGATCGTTTTCGCACCAAGGTCTGTGGGGAAAGGTTCTTATTGTGGCGGCAGGCCCAGGGTTTAATTTTATTCTGGCCTATCTGATCTTCGCCGGATGGCTGTCCACCGGCGCGCCGTTGTTTGTTCCAACGTTCCACGATCTGAGCGCCGACGTCGAAGCTCTGGTTCCTGATTCTCCTGCATCAATGGCGGGGATGGAAGTCGGCGACCGCATCGTCAAGGTCAATGGCAAAGACATCTCGACCAAATCGGAGGTGCTGGATATTGTCTCCAAGAGCAAGGGCCAACCGGTGTCCCTTGAAGTCCGACGAGCCGATCAGCTGAAAACACTGACGGCAACTCCTATTCCGGTTACCGGAGAGGGGAACGGTGGAGATGAACCGCTGTATACGATCGGTGTTGAAGAGACACCTCCTCTCGTCACTTCGGTCATGCATGGATCGCCCGCCTCTTTGGCCGGATTCAAGCCGGGTGATCGAGTGGTCGCGATAGAAGGGCAAGCCATCTATACATGGGGGCAGATGACCACCCAAGTAAGGGAACACCCTCAGAAACCGCTGAAACTCGAAGTTCTCCGCGACGGAAAGCGTACCGCACTGACCGTCACGCCGACCAGTGAAAAAGTGACGGTGAACGGCCAGACCCTCGAAGTGGGGAAAATCGGCATCTCGGGACCCGGCCGTTCGTTGATCCGCTCCGACAACGCGGCGGAGGCTGTGTATCAAGGACTGGAAGCCACGTGGGGATGGACCGAATTAACCGCGATCGGCCTCTATAAAATGATCGTGGGTGATATTTCGAGCAAGAATATCGGTGGCCCGCTGACGATCGCCAATATTTCCGGTGAAGCCGCTTCTCAGGGCGCCTCCAGCGTCGTGTTCCTGATCGCAATCTTGAGCATCAACCTCGGTGTCCTCAATTTATTGCCGATTCCGATCCTCGACGGTGGGCACTTGCTCTTTTTTTTGATTGAAGGCATTCTGCGAAAACCGCTCGGCGAACGGCAACGAGAGGTTGCCCAGCAGGTCGGCTTGGTATTGTTGGTCGGTGTGATGATCTTCGCCTTCTGGAACGACTTGGAACGCATCTTCTCCCACTAAACTTTTCATGAAATCCTCTCAGTTACTCATCCCTACCTTACGGGACGATCCTGGCGAAGCGGAAACCGTCAGCCACCGATTGATGCTGCGTGCCGGACTGATCCGAAAGGTGGCAGCCGGCATCTATACCTATCTTCCACTTGGTCTCCGCGTGATCCGGAAAATCGAACAGATCATTCGGGAGGAAATGAACCGCGCCGGTGCACAGGAACTGCTGATGCCGATCGCCTCCCCTGCAGAATTATGGAAAGAAACAGCGCGCTGGGATTTCTACGGGAAGGAGCTTCTCCGCTTCAAAGATCGTCACGAGCGTGATTTTTGCCTGGGCCCGACACATGAAGAAGTCATTACCGATCTCTTCCGGCGAGAGGTACGTTCCTATCGCCAACTCCCGCTCAATTTCTACCAGATCCAAACCAAATTTCGAGATGAGATCCGCCCGCGCTTCGGGCTCATGCGAGGGCGGGAATTCATCATGAAGGATGCCTATAGTTTCGATGTCGATGAGGTCGGCGCCAAGGTCAGTTATCAGAAAATGTACGATGCCTACACCAGAATCTTCACGCGATGCGGACTCACCTTTCGGGCGGTTGAGGCCGACACGGGTCTCATCGGCGGGGACGTGTCGCATGAGTTCATGGTTCTGGCCGATACCGGCGAAGCGACAGTGGCATACAGCGATCAGGGTTCTTACGCCGCCAATCTTGAACGGGCGGAAGTCCTTCCTCCTGTTGCCGTTGATGCAGCGTCTCTTCTGCCTCTGACTCCGATCTCAACGCCACAACGACGGACGGTTGATGAAGTCACGGCGTTTTTACAGATTAGACCTCGGCAACTGGTAAAGACACTATTGTACCGGGTGGGGATGGAAACCGTCGCCGTCTTGATTCGAGGCGATCACGAAGTCAACGAAATCAAATTAGCGCGGCTCCTCAAGGTCGCCGATGTTGTGTTGGCCGATCCCGAGACCGTCCAGCATGTAACAGGGGCTCCGCCAGGATTTGCCGGACCAGTCGGCCTGCGGCACATACGAATTTTGGCGGATCACGCCACTAAGGGAATGAAAAACTTCGTCATCGGTGCCAACAAATCCGACACTCACTATCAGAACGCCAATCTCGACCGCGATTTCACGGTTGAACTATTTGCCGATCTTCGCAATGCGCAAGCCGGCGACCCTTCTCCCCGAGGGCGAGGTGTACTCACGCTCGCCAAAGGGATCGAAGTTGGACAAGTGTTCTTACTCGGCACCAAGTACAGCCACAAAATGAACGCCACCATCCTCGACGACCAGGGTAAGGAGCGCCTTGCCGTCATGGGTTGCTACGGCATCGGCGTCGGTCGAACCGCCGCCGCGGCAATCGAGCAAAACCACGATGATAAGGGCATCATCTGGCCGTTTCCCATCGCACCATTCCATGTCCACCTCTTGACGGTCAGCCAATCGGAAAAGACTACCGAGGCTGCCGCACATCTCTATATCGATTTGGTGGCGGCAGGCATCGAAGTATTGTGGGACGACCGTGCCGATCGCGCCGGCGTCAAATTCAACGATGCCGACCTCATCGGTGTTCCTTTCCAGATCGTCATTGGCGACAAAGGTCTTGCGGACGGCGTCGTGGAGCTCAAAATTCGACGAGCTGGAATCAAATCCCGCATCGCGCCCGGTGAGCTTGTCGCCCATCTCAAGCAACTCTCCACCGAATCCGATCCGTCCTCGGCATAATCCAGGCGTCGGCTTCCGACTGAGAACCGCCTCTCATTTATCCGTAATCAGCCGATAAAAAGTGTCTTTTTCTTGCCTTCCCAGGTCATTCAGTTAGACTGAAATTCGATTCGGAGCCCGGCGATCTATGGTCTGGCGCCTGCTGATTCGGCATACAACCTGATTCATTCGAGTTTGGACCCCAGAGAGAACACAGTCGGATGCACACCAAGCCGATGACTCAGAATGTCCAGGAACTGCAGCAAAAAGTCGAGCACGCGGAGCATGTCAAACGCATTACCACCCAGATTCATGCAGCCAGCAATCTCGACCAAATTCTTCTTGACCTGCATAAAGACATCCTCAGTCTGTTCGACGCAGACGATCTGACACTCTTTGCGTTCGACTCGGAAAAGAAGGAAATCTTCTCCAAACTTCCTCATATCGACCGCGTTGAAGAAGTCCGCATCCCTATTACCGAACAGAGTCTCGCTGGGTTCTGCGCCAAATACCTCCGCCCCGTCAATATCGGCGATGCCTACAACATCGCTGAACTCCATGCGATCCATCCGTCCCTGCTCCACGATACGTCCTACGACAAACGCACCGGCTTCAGAACCAAACAGGTCCTGACCTACCCGATCGTCGCCGACAATAAATACCTGATGGGAGTCCTCCAACTTCTCAATAAAAAGAGCGGGAGTCGGTTTACCCGAAGGGATGAAGAAACCGTCGACGAAATCGCCAAAGCGCTGGGAATCGCTTTTTTCAACCTCCGAAAGATATCCAAAAAGAATCCCACGAAGTTTGATCTCCTGGTCGGGACCAATCGAATCACGCAGAATGAACTCGACCAGGTGATCGTCGACTCCCGAAAAGGGATGAGCGATCTGGAAAGCATTCTGATCGAAAAATATAAGGTCCCCAAACTCGATATCGGGAGATCGCTCGCCCAGTTCTATAAATGTCCGTATATCGAATACAGCGAACGTACCCTCGTCGATGTGGAACTGTTGAAGAACCTCAATGTCGACTACTTGAAAAAGAACCATTGGATGCCGCTCAAGCGAGACCGCATGGCGATCGAGATTCTGACCGACGATCCAGGCGACCTTGATCGTGTTCAAGACATCAAGCGGACGTTTCCAGGCCTCAACATTCGGTTCGCTGTCAGTCTTCGCCGCGATATCGCCCAATTTCTGAGTTCTGCGACCGGACAGAGCGACAGCGGCGGTGGGCGCAAGCTCGACGAAAATGTGTCCGATATTCTCGGCGAACTGGTCACCGAGGCACAGGCCGAGGCGATGGAGGACTCCGCCGCAGGGGGAGGATTGGATGAAAACGACAGCGCGATCGTCCGTCTGGCCAACCAAATCATTGCCGATGCTTATCGGCAAAATGCGTCGGACATCCACATTGAACCGTATGGAGAAAAGCGCGAAACGTTGGTCCGTTTCCGAGTCGACGGTGACTGTTTTGAGTACATGAAGATCCCGCAGAGTTACCGGCGAGCCATCGTCTCCCGACTCAAAATTATGGCCAGCCTGGACATTGCCGAGCGCCGTAAACCACAAGATGGCAAGATCAAATTCAAGCTTTCGGAGACGAAAGAGATTGAGCTCCGCGTCGCGACCCTCCCCACAGCCGGATACAACGAAGACATCGTTATGCGTATCCTTGCGGCAAGTGAACCGTTGCCTCTCGACAAGATGGGGTTCTCGGAACGGAACCTCAAAGTGCTTAAGGAGATTTCAGAAAAACCCTACGGCATCATTTTGTGTGTCGGACCGACCGGATCAGGAAAAACGACCACGCTGCACTCAGTCCTGGGCAACATCAATACTCCGGACATCAAAATATGGACGGCCGAAGATCCGGTCGAAATTACGCAGTACGGCTTGCGTCAAGTACAGGTCCAGCCGAAGATCGGCCTGACATTCGCCAACGCGATGCGCGCATTTCTTCGAGCCGATCCCGATGTCATCATGGTGGGAGAAATGCGGGACAAAGAGACGGCCGACACCGGCATCGAAGCGTCACTTACCGGCCATCTGGTGCTGAGCACACTGCATACCAACAGCGCCGTCGAAACGGTCACTCGCTTACTCGACATGGGTTGTGACCCGTTCAGTTTTGCCGATGCCATGCTGGGTGTGCTTGCACAACGATTGGCTCGGCGGGTCTGCAAGGACTGCAAGGAGCAGTACATCGGAAACAAAGAGGAGTATGAAGAACTTCGATCGGGGTATGGGCCGGAGTATTGGGATAAGCTCAGCATCAAGCAAGACAATACGTTCAGGCTGTCCCGCGGGAAGGGATGCGAAACGTGCAATCGGTCCGGCTTCAAAGGCCGGGTCGCCTTACATGAACTCCTTTTGGGTACAGACCACATGAAGCGAATGGTCCAACAAAAAGCACGCACCGAAGAGATGCTGAAAACTGCGCTTGAAGAAGGGATGACGACGCTTGTGCAAGACGGCATTCAAAAAGTCTTGCAAGGCCACACGACATACAAAGAAGTCAAAGCCGTCGCCATCAAATAGTTCTTTCGATTTACCTTGGCACGACCGGCTTTCTGGAGCCAGACCCTTTCACTGCTACACACAACCGCGTAGAATGCGCCCCCCAACATGGAGATCTGATGATCCGGGTCACATCACTTTTCTTGGCCTCGCTGCTCCTTCTCGTGGGATGTGAATCCCCAGACCGCGTACTGACGAACGCTGAGCGAGTGCTCGGCAGCCGAACCGGCAAGACCGTGCTCGACATTGCCACCGGCAAAGACCCTAAACTAATCCTCAAAGAGCGCGTCGATGCCTATCAGCGCGACCCCGAAGCCGTAATCAGAGATCTGCGAACGATCCAACGAGATTTCAACACCCTCATGGCCGCACTGACAGGACGGGTCCGACAGACCTGGGGCGAGAAGGAAGTGAAGGTCCCTGAGCAAAAAAAGTACGTGAAATACACACAGAATTATTTGAGCCGGACCATCGTCGATTTCGACAACGGATCGATCGTAGTGGAAACATTGGATGACAAATCGCCGAAGGAGAGCCTTAAGAACGCGATCATTACGACCGTGCTCACGCCTGACGATCCGCGCTCCGTCGATCTTTTTTCCGACAAACCGGTCACACTGACCAGTGACCACCCTCCCTATCTATTGGGTCTGGTGCTGGATGAACAAGGTCAGCCGATCCGCACCCCAACTCAAGCGGAAGCGTTTGCGGCATCAGCACTCCAGAACGCGAAGACAAGAACCGTGGACCAAGACAGGGCGACCAAGCAAGCGCTGATCGCCGAGATCAAAATGGTGGCAAATTTTTCGAATCGGCAAGCGGACAAATATCGAGCGACTGTGACTCGGTTCGCAGAGCAATTCAAGATCAGTCCAAGCCTCATCTTTGCCGTCATGAGGACCGAAAGTAACTTCAACCCCTTTGCCGTAAGTTCCGCCCCAGCCTACGGCTTGATGCAGCTGGTTCCCACCAGTGGAGGGCGGGATGCCTATCGAAGAGCTAAGGGAAAAGATACGATTCCATCACGCGATTATCTGTTCGACCCGGAGAACAACATCGAGCTCGGCAGCGCCTACATCAATGTCCTGTCATATAATCTGCTCGAGCAGATCGACAATGAGGTTTCGCGGGAATATTGCGTGATCTCAGCCTATAACACCGGCCCTCGAAATGTCTTCAAGACATTTGCCGGCGATTCGGTAGCGGCTTTCAACCGCATCAATAGCCTCGAACCACCGGCCGTCTATGACCGATTGCGCAATAATCTGCCGTACCAGGAAACGAGGGATTACCTCGTGAAGGTCGTCACCTTCCGCAAACAGTTCGTCTCCCTACGAGAACACAACGACCGCTAAACGTCTTCAGGGTATTCAGAAATACTATGCAAGGCTGGAAAGTCAGACGGCTAGAGCATTTTGGGTTTATGTC
>JAFEBM010000074.1 GCA_018242685.1 Nitrospira sp.
AGAGCCAAAACTCCTATACACTGTATCCTTTCTGATCCTCTCGGTATCCAATCAGATACTCCCTCGGCGCTTGCTGCAAGCATACGCTCGCAATCTCCTCAAATTTGATGACGGTCAACGATATGATGTTAGGCAAGCTGCTTGCTAGTTGGCTCTACTTACGTGCATCGGTACCCTCGCGCTCAAGAACTCGCTGGATGCCGAAGGCTTCGCTAATGAGCACCGGCAGCGCCTGGACGGTGCCCTAAAGGACGGAGGAGGACATGGTCATGCGACGGATACAAACCGTACTCGCACTCATTCTCGGTTTGGCCTTCCTGACAGGGTATGCGGTCCTAACCGAAGGACCAGCTGTCGCAGCAAACGGCAAGCCCGCCCCTTCAACATTTCACTACGGCAAACATCTGACGGATGCCGAGCTGGTCGGCGCGGAGATTTGGTTCAACGCCACGGCCGGCAACGCACGCTTCTTTACCTATGTCTATCAGCAACGACTCGGCGTCATGATCGATTGGTATCGGGTCTTGCGCGGTGACGCGCGCGACGAACGTTTCTATCGGTGGGGCCTCATCAACGATCCGGATTGTTGTAAACCGGGCGATCCTCACTGTCCGGCCAAGAGCTATGACGAGACCTATGGTTTCGACTACTGTCCAGGCGACGACGAATTGCTCAAGCATGTCGGGAAGAGCGGGTATCGGGACCCTGCCTGCGATCTGCAGGACGTGCCCCTTGCGAAGGACGATCCGCACGGTCGAACAGATCTTCGACAGTCGGCCTGTGACCTTGAATTCGGAACGTCCACCGGTGCACTGGGCCTCCGAAAGTTCCCCAATCCCAAATTCGACAAGGTGAAATGGCTCAAAATTAACAGCGGACACCTGGACTCGTGGGACGGCTATACGGCCAAAGTGGCGCCGCGCAAGGACCATGAAGCGCCCGCCAAGAGTCATCTGGTCGATGGCTCGATTGAACCGCCCTATCGCATCGGCATGTCCTGCGGTGCCTGTCATATCGCCTTCGACCCGATCCGCCCTCCCAAAGATCCGGTCCATCCGAAATGGGAGAACCTCTCCGGCACAGTCGGCAATCAGTATGGCCGATTTTCGCAGATCTTAGGATCGGGGATGTCGCCGAACACCATTGAGTACCAAATCTACGGGCATTCGCGTCCCGGTGCCGTCGATACCTCCGCGATTCCCAACGATCAGGTCAACAATGCCGGCACAATGAACGCCATTATCAATCTGGCCAAACGGCCGACCTTCGAAGAAGACATCATCAAATGGCGCAAGACAAACCAATGTCCGGCTGGAGGAAACGAGCGGACCTGTTGGTGCGAGCCTGGCAAGGACGGCAAGTGTTGGGAGCGGGGCCGAAAGAAAGAGTTCGTCCACCACATCCTGAAAGGTGGAGAAGACAGCATCGGCACCCTCGAAGCCATTCAACGCGTCTACTTCAACATCGGCAGTTGTTCGGAGGAAGGGTGGGTCAACCATCTCACAGACCTGCGGCAGCTCGACCCCACGATGCGTGGGTTCGGGCAGACGCCGTTCGACATAGGCCAAGTCCGCCGGGACTGTCCACAATTCCGTGCGATTGAGGATCGCTTGGGCGAAATCGCTCAATTCTTGTCTACCGGAACCCCGGCCGACCTGTATCAAGCCCGTGGGTTGAAGAACAACGCCGCGCTCGTCGAACAGCTCCATAAGGAATTCGGGAAAGGTGCAGTTGAGCAGGGTCGCGTGATTTTCGCGAGCAAATGCGCCTCGTGCCATTCCAGCCAGAGCCCACCGTTCGAGAATCGAGATTTTCGAACGGTCTCCACAGATCCGAAGGACAAAGGCATCCGCATCGATTGGCTCGGGAACGACAAGGTCATCCCCGTGAGCGAGGTCGGGACGAACCGCTCGCGATCCCTCCATTCCAATCACATGCAGGGCCGCGTCTGGGAAGAGTACGGTTCTGAAACCTTGCGGGCGAAGCCAGGCGATCCACAGCTCAAGGAACCCTCGGACGGCGGACGAGGCTACTACCGGAACATCTCGTTGTTGAGTCTGTGGGCCTACGCTCCATTCATGCACAACAACGCCGTGGGCCCTGAAGTCTGCGGCGGTCCATTGGACGAACACTACTACTCATCATATGTCGATAAAGATGGGAGACCGCTGGCCTCCCCTCCGCCCTGTTGGGTATTCGATCCCAGCGTGGAGGGGCGATTCAAGCTCTACAAAGCGTCGATGAAAGAGCTGCTGAACCCGTCTCAACGAGTTCCAAAAGTGACCGGATTCAATTCCGAGGTGACCATTCGGCTGTTCCCGAAGCTGGGCGACGGCAAACTGGAGCGCTTTGTCGACACGGCCATTCGCTTCCCGGTCGGCACACCGGCCGCGCGCATCGGGAACTTCCGCCACAAGGAACTGGTGGGAGACCTCGTCATGGCGCGGGTGGACTTTGACAAACTGAAAGCCAAGTACGCCGGCCGCTATGGAGTGGAAAAGGGTGAACAGATCGCCAACACGATCCAAGAAAAGGGACAGGCGCTGCTCGAGAAGCCGGGATCAGTCCTTGAGGCTGGAGCGGAATTGCGCGAGGTCTACAGCAACAGTCTCGCAGTCATCGAAAACGACGGGCACCGATTCGGCGAGGATCTCTCGGACAAAGAGAAGGATGCGCTGACAGCGTTCCTAGCGACACTCTGATGGCATGAACCCTGGGAAGAGGTGATCACGATGAAATGCGCACGATGGTTGACGACGGTCGCCCTAGTGGTAAGCCACACTGTTCTCCTTGGCTGTAACCCAGATCCGCCGCCGATTCCATTTGCCCAGAGCGGCGAACGATATTCCGACAAGGTCGATTTTGCCCGGTTGGAGCACAATACATCCCTTACGCCGGCCGATCTCATGAAGATCACGCCTGACAATCTCAAGGGTGCCACTCAAGAACAGATCGATCAGATCTATGCCCGTTTGACAGCCGGCCCGATTCCGGACGGAGTGTACGATGGGCAAATGTTTTTCCCGAAGGGATCGAGTGAACAGGCTCGCCTGGCCGAAATCGTCGGAGGAGGCATTAAAGGATTCATCATCGACCGCAAGGCCGCTACGCTCGAGCACATCGGTGAATTCATCTGGAAGGGAAAGGTCTTCTATCGCAGCCAAGGGGTGCTGCGAAATCGCATTGAGGACTTGCGTATCTTGAAACCGATTGTCGGTCCGGACGTCGAGAAGATCCAAAAGCTGGACGTGGACGGCAAGGACGCCTGGTTGCTGTTCCCCGCGAAGCTCTATTGCGGACAGAGCCTGCTGGATGGGCGCCGGGAATCCGTCATCATCGACTATGCCTTTACGGACGATTTGCCGGGCTACCGCGAGATGCCGGATGTATTGGCCGGACGGGAAGGATTGGAGATACGCGACGAAATTCGCATGGTTCGTCCTGGGTTCTATCTTGGACGGGCCTATATCAAAAAGGTCTTTGCCTTGAATTTCACCCTCTACAACAAGACGGTGGCGGACAAGGAATCTCCATCGTTTGTCGGATCCGGAACAGTCAACGAAGACTGCTGGGTCGGCAATCAACGCATGGCGGCCATGGCCAACAAGGCGAGCAACCAACATGCCCGGTTACCGGATACCCAGTAACGTCAGATTGAACCGGTTAAACCATGCGACGAACGGCCAGGCAGTGGGCGACGAGACTGGGGTGCATGGTCATGATGACGGCAGTGGTTTCAGGATGTGATCGGCAGGATGCAGGAACGTCTGCCGACCAAGGGCCGGCCTTAGTCGCCCAATCGACTACCCTTTCGCCTCCTGATTCCACAATCCCTCCATGGGTTGTTGATCCGACCGAGCCTGGGACAAACCTCCCACCGATTGGGCGATCCCTGTTCGATTTCCTTATCACAAAGGACGTGAACGGCAAAAAGGTCTATGACATCCCATTTCCATTCCCTGCCCTGTTGTCTCGTATCGAATCGCGACTCCACTCCGAACGAGTACAACCGACCCTTAAGCGACTGCTGATCCCAGTCAATCGTTCGCTGCAACGTCGCGCCGGCGACGGCGCATACTTCACCTATCCACGTGCCGTGCTCGCTGCGGATACGGAAGCGGATTCGGCGTTTGGCCTCTCGGCCATGCATCTCAAAGACCGGCTCTTCATCGGCTACCATGAAAAGACCGCTGTATTGGAGATCATCAGCTACAACGAGGCGGCGGGTCGGTTCGAGTTCCAGATTGTCAACGACTATCGAGCCGATGGAACACCGACCGTTCGGTACGCCAACCGCACGCTCTGCACCGCATGCCATCAAAATCAGAGCCCCATCTTTTCCCGTCCCATGTGGGACGAAACCAATGTGAATCCCAAGATCGCCGCCCTGCTGGTCCATCAACGCCGCCCGTATCACGGCTTTCCCATTCGACAAGGAGCGGGAGTGTTACAGGCCTTCGATGACGCCACCGATCGAGCCAATGAGATTTCGCTGGCCCAGCTGCTCTGGCGCGAGGGATGTGAGCAGGCCGGTCGGCTGGAGCAATCGATCAAGTGTCGAGCCGAACTGATCGAGTGGGTGCTTCGATACGCGCTGTCGAAAAGATTGGTCCCGGATCGGCAAACCAGCGATGCCACTGTGGAGCCACCCTCTTTCCTTGCCGCGTGGCGTACACGCTGGCCAAGCGGTCTGGCCATTCCCAATCCGGATATTCCGAATCGCAATCCCTTTCGGTATGTCGCAGTGAGCGAGTTTCCAGGACTCAGTGAAGTGGAAGCCACTGCACTTGAGGGGAGAGAACCGCGCTCCTTGTTTCGCGGACCGTACGAACCGACGCTGCCTCGCGAACCGCTTGAGATGTGGGCCGTCCCTGATACTCCGCAGGCACTCGAGCGAGTCATGGCTTCGTTTGCGCAGTTTTTCACCAAGGCGGATCTCAATCGACTGAAACCCCTGATGCATCGGCAGCCTGAGCGGCTCAAGCAGGTGGTCCGCGCCGTGGCGCAAAGCACCTTGATGGGCCGAACCGATGTGTTCGCCAACCAGCCGTTCCGCCGTGTGGCGCTCTTGGCGGCACTCGATCAACAATTGGCAACTCCGGTCGTCGCTCGCTGCTGTCTGGATGATCACGGCATGCCGCCACCGGTGGACGACGAGGTTGTCTCCCATCACTCAGCCGATGCAGCGCACGAGACTTCGCTGATCGGCGAACACAAGCTGTTCCATCAGCATTGCGCAGCTTGCCATCATGGAGAGGATAGTTTTCCCCCGAACTTTCTCCATGGATCTCCCGCCGAGATCGAGGCCAATTTAACTCAATGCGCCGATCGGATCTTCGTGCGGTTAAGCATGTGGGACACTGCCGGTTCCGAACAGCTGGAAGCGCCGATGCCGCCGGCCATGCACCTGTTGCATCACCGGATCAACCTGGGCCAGTGGAAAAGTCATCCCGATTTGCAGGTGCTTCGCAAGGAGGCAGTGGCTGCCATTCAGCGAAAGCAAGGCGCGACATTTAACCCTGAAGATTTGCTGCGGCAGGACTATGACACCTTGCCGGCCTGCATAGCGCCTAGTCATGAGCTGGCCGAAACGACGGAAGCACATCATGGATAGATCGAGGGCCGAAACTGTCACTAGATGGGTGCAGCCATGATCACCGGGCAAAGACAACGCAATTGGTGGAAGGTGATATGTCTGGTCGTACTCTTTCTGTTCATAACAGTCAGTGGCTTGCTGGCATCCCGCTTTCTCGTCGATGAGCCGGTCCGCTATGCCGATGATGAAGATCACTTTAAGTATGGATCTCTGGGAGGCGAGCGCGAAGCAGGGTTTCCCTACTGGATCTGGAAGGCTCTGCCACGTGTCTGTACTGCCCAATTACCGGATGGGCGTCGTTATCCGGGACAAGAATACAAAGCTCTGGGGTTTTTGTACGAAGGAGAGAAGCTGCTGCCCGTCGGCATGTCGATGCGCCGACATTTGGGGCTCGACCGCGTCTTTCTCAATTGTGCGGCCTGCCACGCCAGCACAGTGCGTGAGACGCCGGTTACCGAACCTCGGATCTATACAGGCATGCCGGCCCATCGACTCAATCTCATGGCGTTCGAGCGGTTTCTCTTTGATTGTGCCAAGAGCGCGGCTTTTTCTCCCGATCTCATCATTCCCGCGATCCAAGAATTAGGGGGTGGACTCAACCTCTTTGATCAATTCGTCGTCTATCCCCTGGCCGTGCACCTCATGAGAGCAAGACTCGTGATGCTGGATCAACGCCTGTCGTTCATGCTCGACAAGGGGCCGACACGGGAATGGGGACCTGGGCGAGTCGATACCTTTGCGTTCGCGAAGGCGCTGCTGAATTTTCGGATGGATGACATCCCTCTTCGTGAACAGGTGGGAGTCGTCGACTTTCCCTCCATCTGGCTGCAGAAGCCGCGGATCGGCATGCAACTCCACTGGGACGGCAACAACACCAGTTTGGAAGAACGGAATCGGAGTGCCGCGTTCGGAGCCGGCGCCACCGCGCCGACGCTCGATCGATCGGCGATGAAACGTGTGGAAAACTGGCTCTTGGCACGCGAGCCGCCGCCCTATCCGTTTCCCATCGATCAGCGCGTAGCGGCAAAAGGCGCACCGATTTACCGCCGGTACTGTGCCGGCTGTCATGGAATAAGTGGAAGAAACTTTACTGATGACCGCGTGGGCAAGGTCGTGCCGATCGCAGACATCAACACCGATCCCTACCGATTAGACTCGTACACGTACGATTTGGCGGTGAACCAAAATCTCCTGTACGCCGGCAACGAGAATCCCGACGAACGGTTCTCCCATTTCCGCAAAACCAACGGGTACGCCAACATGCCGCTGGACGGCATCTGGTTGCGGGCCCCCTATCTCCACAATGGATCGGTGCCCACGCTGAGGGATCTCTTGGAGCCGCGCAGTAAGCGACCAACCAAATTCTATCGTGGATACGATGTCTACGATCAGCAGCGAGTCGGGTTCGTTTCGACGGTGAACCAAGAACAGGGACATCACTTCTTTCTGTTTAACACTACCGATGATAAGGGACGTTCGCTCCCGGGCAATGGCCGCGATGGACATGAAGGCGCCCGGTACGGGACCGAACTTCCCGAAACGGATAAGGTAGCGCTGATTGAGCATCTGAAGACGTTCTGAAAGGAAGTCCTGATGCCTGACAACGTTTCGAAAAAGACAGGCAAGTTGAAGATCATCCTCCTGCTTTTGGTCTTGGTTGGACTGATCGGGGCCTACGTCGGATGGTACAAATTCTTCCGCGACGAGGGTATTCCCGAATGGATCACGAAGGATCCGGACATGCGCTTCAAGTACGGCTCGATCGGCGCCGAACATGACGTGGGCCTTCCCTACTGGATCTGGTATGTCATCCCCCGTGTCTTTCCCGACAAGTTCCCGGGACCAGGCGGTTACACGTCGCTCGGCATTCAGTGGGAAGAGGGTCAAGAGATTCCGATCGGCTTCACCAAGCGTGTCATCGGCTTTGCGCGCATCGGAAATACCTGCGCATCCTGCCATGTCGCCAGTTGGCGAGCAAAGCCGAGCGACAAACCCACATTTGTCATCGCCGGACCGAATCATACTCTCAATTTGGAGGCATTTTTTCGTCTGCTTGTGGACGTCGCCAAGGACCCGCGCTTCAATTCGGATGTCATGATGAATGAAATCAGATTGGTCGCGGACCTGAGCTGGACCGACAAGCTGATCTATCATTACCTGCTGATTCCCATCACGAAGAAGCGGCTGCTTGAGCGCGAGCAACAGTTTGCGTGGATCTATCGAAAAGATTTTCCTGAATGGGGACGAGGCCGAGACGACGCGATGAACCTTACGAAATATTTCATGATCGAGGAACCGATGGACAATAGCGTCGGTCCCACCGACATGCCCTCGATCTGGAACCTGCAGAAGTACAAACCGGAGAAGGGCCACTTCATGAACTTGGCAGGTGACAGCCACGACGCCCGATCCGTCATTATGGATTCGGCCTTAGGTGTGATCGGCGCGAGACCGAAGAGCAAAACGGAGTTTCTCGAACACGTCAGTTGGTTTGAAGAGTACCTCGGGAAGTACCCACCCCCCAAATACCCGTTTCCAATCGATCAGATCAAAGCAACAGCGGGCAAGGCTGTCTTCGACCAAGCCTGTGCCTCATGCCACGCCGGTGAACGAACCGGAACCCGTGTGCCGATCGCCGAAGTAGGGACCGACCGAGAGCGCCTTGATACCTGGAGCCAAGACGCCGCGATCAAGGCTAACCGAGTCGTGCGAGAGTTTGGGTTGGAACGGAAAGGACTCGTGGAGGAGCCATTGATCGGCTATGTCGCATCCTTCCTTGACGGCATATGGCTCCGAGCTCCGTATCTACATCATGGAGCCGTGCCGACCCTGCGCGATTTGTTGGAGCCGGTCGATAAGCGGCCAAAAATCTTTTTCCGAGGCTACGACGTCTATAACCCGATCAAAGTAGGTTTCGTGACGACCGAGCAGGAAGCCGACACAATCGGGCTCGCAGATGAACGCGAACGGGAAAAGTTGCGCGAGGATGTGGAACGGATCGGAACCAGGTTCGATGTGAGCCAACGAGCCGGCAGCAATCAGGGCCACACGTTCGGAACCGACCTGCCTAACAAGGACAAGGATGCATTGGTGGAGTATCTGAAGACGCTGTAAAAGACTGACCTGCACTATTTGGCAATCCTCGTCGGCAGGACCACGATGCCTTCGGCTTCAGCCGCCTTGCGCAGATCCTTATCCAGTGTGGCCAATGGCAACCCCAGACGCATGGCTAACTCAAGGTACGCCGCATCATAGCTGCTCAATTTGTGTCTTCGCCCTAATGCAAGTGTGATGGTCGTGGCATGGTATTCCGTATGCACATCAGACTTGATGGCCAGCTTTCCCAGCAAAGTCAGAAAATGTGTGGTGTCAGCCACCGTCTTTTTCTTCGACCGTTCGGCGTTCAACAACACGTTGGCAATCTCAAGCGCCCAATGTTGAGCAACAACCGCTTTCTCCGACCCACCCAGCCTCTCGAGCAACTCATCAGTCTCTTTGTTGGCTTCATGCTCAAAAAGCCAGGTCATGGTGACTGAACAATCGAGGACAAAGTTCATCGTCGACCAACGTTCTTCAACGCAAGAATTTCTTCCGTCGTCAGTCTCACAGGGCGTTTGGCGCGCAAGGCCCGAATGCCTGCTATCGCCTGCTTGGCTTCCGCCCGGCTGGGCCCTTTCGCAGGCACCAGCTTAGCGACGGCTTCCTCATGTCGGGTGATGGTGATCTCCTCCCCCTGAGCAACACGGCTGATCAATTCCGAAAGTTTATTCTTGGCTTCAGCAAGTCCCACAGTCGTAGCCATGGCCATTAACCTCCATGCCTCAATATAATTCAATCTGGCTAGATGACAGCTAGACTACCATGTCGTTACGCATATCACAAGAAGACGTGCCCATACAGAATGAGGCGCTCGCTGGTCCTTCTTTCCGTCCAGCGAACGAAACTTTTATTACCACGCACGCTTGGCCTCAACCGCTGTATCGTGGTGCGCCTGTGGCCAGCCATGAATGAGTCGGAGGTACGGCGCTCCATTCAAAGTCGCCCAATCCAACGCCGTGATGATCTCAAGAACATGCACGAGACTCGGTCGGGTCAACTGACCAGCCGCTGCCATTAGGAGGACCTTGACGCGGTTCGCTTACTTAACAGTCCCTCATTCCTCTTGCGAGACCGCCCCTGATCACCACAGTTTTCGCCAACAGGTCCGTATAGAGAAGTTTGAGTAAATCGTTCTCGGACTGCAATTCTCTGAGGCGCTTCGCGTCGGATGCCTTCACGCTCTCCGTTTCGATGAATTTCGAGCTGTGCATAGCGGACCTCCCGGCTAAAGATAATTCGTGCAAGGACTGTCACAGGCAGACACTCAACGATTCTGCAAACTCAGTTCCACGACTGAGATAAGACCAGAGAGTCGAAGAGCGACAATTATTTCGATTGTGGACTTCACGCGCGTATCTAGTCGGATACTGCGGTGAATCTGAAAAGATACCGTCAAACAATCTCTACTCTCCTGAACAGCGGTAGACAAAAAACCAGGACTGGGACGGCTTTTCTCTACCTCAATCCGCCTCGTCTATGTTGACGAACGCCTGATCATCAGAAACTAGACGCCTCACCTACTTCTCACTGGGATACTAAAACCATCGGATCTGCAACGCGTCTAGCAGCGTGCATTGAATCGTGATGGCATCGATTCTGCCCTGGTAATGAGATGTCGGTATAGTCCCGACGTTCACGATGTTCGCAAGTCGGTCCCTGCCATCTTGGAAAGATAACAAGACAATAAGATGGCATTGGGAAAATATGAATATAAGTTGATTTCTGTTCGCGTTAAAGCAACATAAAGATCCAGATTCAGTCGATATACGTGTTTTTACAATACGTAAATCTAACACTAAGGCAGATTAACATCACTCTGCTATATTTGAACGTATTACTAATTCCGATTGCAAAGGAGGGACTGTCGTGAAATCACGTCTCTGGTTATCAGGTGCGCTTCTGCTGGGTCTTACATCGGTCGCGGCGGCGGAATCCGAGGTACCCACCGTTCTTCCGAACCTCTTCCCCTTTCCCAATGCGACAGGCATTCTGAAAACCTTCAACTCGACCGGTAAACTCGATCTGACCGGTCCCTTCTTTCAAAGTCTGGGAACCAACGGCCGCAGCTGCGCCAGCTGTCATCAGCCGAGCGATGCCTGGTCCGTCTCGGCGGCGCACGTCGAGAACCGTTTTGAGCGGTCGCACGGCCTTGATCCGATCTTTCGGACCAATGACGGCTCCAACTGCGATCACAGCATTGATACCGCCACGATGGAGGGCCGTCGCGAAGCCTATAGCCTCCTGCGCACCCGCGGATTGCTCCGTATCGCGCTTACAGTCCCGGCAGGAGCCGAGTTCGAGGTGGTGAGCGTCAAGAATCCGTACGGATGCAGCGAGACGAGCACACTCTCCATGTACCGACGCCCTCTGCCCTCCACCAACCTCCGGTTTCTCAGCACCGTGATGTGGGACGGGCGCGAATCTTCACCACAGACCGGCACGAAGCCGATCACGTTCTCCACGAATCCCGCCGATCTCATTTCCGACCTTACGCACCAGGCGATGGGTGCTACCCTCGGCCATGCACAAGCCACAACGGTGCCCACCCAAGAACAACAAAAGCAGATCGTCGATTTTGAGATGGCGCTCTCTACGGCTCAAGCAATCGATTTTCGCGCGGGAGCCCTCGATGTTCATGGCGCGAGCGGTGGTCCCATCATCCTCTCCGAGCAACCGTTTTTTATCGGCATCAACGATCCGTTGGGGCTCAATCCCTTCAAAACACCGTTCACACCGGTGGTCTTCAGCCTCTTCACCAATCACTGGGCCCATGCTTCCGGTCATGAGCAGCACGGGCATCACCCGGATCGTCGAGCGAGCATCCTTCGAGGGCAAACTCTCTTCAATTCACACCCCATCAACATTGTGGGGGTGGGCGGGCTCAACGATGCCACAGGAATGCCGCTCATCCAAGGCACCTGTGGCACCTGTCACAATTCGTTCAATGTGGGTGACCACTCCGTAGGCGCTCCGCTGAATATCGGGATTGCCGATGTGACGAACCCCTTGGGTATCGATTACCTCCCTGTCATCACTCTGCGTAACAAGGCAGACGGAACGGAAGTGTCCACAACAGATCCAGGCCGAGCGTTAATTACAGGAAAGTGGGCCGATATTGGGAAGTTCAAAGGCCCGATTCTCCGAGGCTTGGCTGCGCGAGCGCCTTATTTCCACAACGGCTCGGCTGCGACCTTGAAGGAGGCAGTGGAGTTCTACAACCTTCGCTTCAACATGGGTTTGACCCATCACGAAAAAGCCGACCTCGCTGCGTTTTTGAGCGCGCTGTAACGGCGAGGCTATAGCCTGCTGAGGTACCCGGGTAATCCTGCCGGACGCCTCAGCCTCAGTCTGCGCCTCCGAGTCAGGTTCCTCCTAAAAATCCGTGCAGCACCTTGTGGCTCTCCGCTGGAGCGGAGAGCCACGGCGAGAGAGAAGATCCCACGACGGAGCGACGAGTACACGCCTGAGCACCCCATCACTGGAAAGGGTTGCCTGTTGATCTTCGAAATCACGACGAGTTGGTGAGCATAGACCAGCAATTTTGATCCGAAGGGATAGCCTGACGGTCCAGCATAGCAACATTCCTGTTACCGCAATTTTGCAACCGTTACCCCATCTCCTCCCTCGGTTCGATCACCGGGACGAAACTCGGCCACATAAGGCGACTCTTTGAGATATTCGCGCAAAACAGATTTGAGTCGACCGGTCCCATGGCCATGAATAATCCGAAGGTACGGCGCCCCATCGAGGGTCGCTCGATCCAACGCCGCGACGACCTGATCGAGTGCCTCATCAGCTGCTTGCCCTCGCACATCCACCACGGCCTGCTCATCCAGTCCCAGGCCATTGCTCGTCGAAACTCGTCGGGGGGTTGGAGGAGCTGATGTCGATGCCGTAGTGCTGAGTTCATGCGCGAGACCGACAAGGCTCGAAACCGTCGCTAAAATTTCGCCCTCCCCGACTTTGACGCGGACACGTTTTTTCCCTTGAGGCAGTTCCAACAAACTTCCCGTCATGCCCAACCCGACGATTTCCACCCTATCGCCGATACCAAGTTGCTCAAGTGGGATCGGCTTGTTAGTCGGCACAAGCTCCTGTCCGGCCTTCGTCTCCAGCTCATGTAACCGCTGTTTCGTCTCCTTGGCCTTGATCAACTTCTGTTCGTGTTTCAAAGAGTCGACAGTGGCCTGGACCTCTGCCCGAGCCCGTTGAAACTGTTCACCGAGTTTTTTCTTAAGCCCCCGCCGGGCCTCCTGCTCCGCTTCTTGTAATTGTGCCCGAAGCACTTGTGCTTCTCGAGACGCTTGTTCGGCTTCTTGTCTGGCTCTCTGAGCCTTCTCGCTATCTTCAGCCAATTGGCGTTGCTTCCGCTGTAAATCGGCCATCAACTCATCGAGCCGTTGGTCATCGCGGTTGAGCCGCTTCCGCGCATCGTTCAATATGCGTTCATCCATACCGAGGCGACCGGCGATCTCCAAGGCTGATGAACCGCCGGGAATACCCATGAACAATCGGTAGGTCGGCGCCAACCGCTCCACGTCAAACTCTACGCTGGCGTTCACAAAACCGGGAGTCGTCTGCGCCAGTTCTTTGAGCGCACCGTAATGCGTGGTGGCCACCACTTTCATGTTCAATTCGGCCAGACAGCAGAGAAGCGCCTCTGCCAGCGCCGCCCCTTCATGCGGATCAGTTGAAGCCACAGGCTCATCGAGGAGCACAAGTGTGCGGGGTGCTGTGGATACGAGCAATCTCGGCATGGAGACGCTCTCGGAAAGGAATCGGATCATGGAGGTCATGTGAGCGGAAAAGCTCGACAAATCACGGCTCAAATCCTGCGCATCACCGATGTCTGCATAAAGATCTGTAAACTGCGCCATCTCGGATTCAGGAGCACAGGGGAGATGCAGTCCGGCCCGCACCATGAGCGCGAACAACCCGACGATTTTGAGCGTGACGGTCTTCCCCCCCGTATTCGGCCCGGAGATCACCAGGACACGGACCGTTTCATCCATGTGGATGTCATTCGCGACAACCTGATCTTTCGCGATGAGCAGCAACGGATGCCGCGCCTGCTTGAGGGCCACCCGACCTTGCTCATTCAACATGACAGGGTTGCACTTCAGCCGACGGCTCATCTCTGCCCTTGCCCTAACCACATCACATTCGGCCAGCACTTCGATCCCTTGCTCAATCTTGTCCGCATTGGAGGCCACCAGCGCGGTCAGCTCCCGCAAGATGCGCTGCACCTCACGCTCAATCTCCAGATCCGCCACCTTGATGGAATTGTTCAGTTCGACCAACTCCCGCGGTTCCAAAAAAACAGTTGCTCCGCTGGCCGACACATCGTGGATAATCCCAGGGATCCTTCCCCGCATGTCCGCCTTCACCGGCACAACATACCGTCCTTCTCGCTGAACAAAATATGATTCTTGAAGCACGTCCTCATAACGCTTGGAATGGAGCATCTGTTCCAAACGCTGCCGCATCTCCTGCTTCAGCCCCTGAGCCTGGTGAGTCAGATGTCGCAGCTCCGGCGAAGCCGTGTCTTTCATGGAGCCGTCGGATTGGATCGCGCTTTCGATAGCCCCCAGGATTCCGCGCAAACTTTTCGTGTCATGAAGCGGAGCCAAGACCCGAACCAGAGCCTGGGTCTCAGCTTCATGGACCTGAGCGTATCGCTCCACTTCTGCCATCAGTGCCAGTACAGTCGCGCAATCTCGTAACTCACCGGCTTCAAGCGTTCCTCCCTTTCTAGATCGAGTCAGCTGTTCGCGAATATCGGGGAAGGTGAGCGCCGGCATCGGATCGCTCCCCTCCAGCAAACTCACCATCTCAGTCGTCTCTTGTTGGCGCAGACGGGCTTCCACGAGGTCGCTCGACAAGGAGAGCGACCGGCATCGAGCAATTCCGGTCGTCGACTGCGCATGTTGCGCGAGGAGTTCCAACAACCGGGGCCACTCCAATGCCTGTGCCGCATGTTCGGATAATGTCTCGATCACATGAGTCTCCCGATAATCATCTCGAAGGCT
>JAFEBM010000075.1 GCA_018242685.1 Nitrospira sp.
TGTGATCTCCGGACACTACTGAAGGAAGATATATGACATTGCATGTCAGAAACTGTCGCTGTGGTCTGGTTGTCCCTCATCGTTACCGGGTTGGTCCAACATAGCTTCCACGTCGCTCGGGTCTTCCCCCATCTCTTCATCCATTTTCTTCATGAGACGGGCGACCGTCCGAGGGTCAGACTCATCAAGTCCGCCCAGGTTCGCAGGGTCCGCGAGTGATTCAAGTCTAGACTCTTCCGATTGAGGGGCGGAGAATCGGGACAGGAGACGCTCCAATTTCAGGCTGCCACAGTGCCTGCAAACAATCGAAGTAGGATGACGGGGGTTCATGACGAGGAACGAATTTCGCTTGCGGCATTCCTGACACGAGTACTCGTAAATCGGCATAGAGTGACCCTCCACATTTCAAAAAAAGTACGGACGCTGAGCCAGGATTCGATCGGGGACGGTATCGGTATCCATGGTTCGGCTTAACGTTATGGCGAATACGTCGGCAGATCCAGCCCTGCGCAGGGCTTTTGCGCACTCATTTACTGTGGTACCGGTCGTGAAAACGTCGTCGATCAGAAGAATGCGCTTATTGACGATCGCATCGGGGCGTCGGACGGCAAACGCTCGACGAAGGTTTTTTAGACGGCTTTTGCGGGACAATGTGGTTTGAGCCGGCGTAGGGGCGGTTCGGACTAAGTTGGTATAGGCTACTGGAATGTCGAGATGGCGCACGATGTGATCGGCAAGAAGCAGAGACTGATTGAATTCTCGTTCACGGAGTTTCTGAATGTGCAAGGGCACTGGTATGATCACATCAACGGAATTGAGTGGAGGAAGTCGGGCGATCATGAGGGCGGCAAGAGGAGCCGCCAGTGAAACTTTGCCATGGTACTTAAAGAGACGTATTGCATGTTGGAGGGGAGGCAGATAAGGGTACAGAGTCCAGGCCCTCGTATAGGAAGGCGGACGTTCAGCGCAGGAGCGGCAGACATGGTTTGGGCTGTAGGTCGTGGCAATGGAAGAAGGGAATGGGCGATCACAACGGGCGCATCGAGCGTCAGACATGAGGGAAATCGCCCTCCAGCAGTCGGAGCAAAAATGTGGGATCGGATCATCCGCCAGAAGCGAGCTGCAATTCGAACAATGAATAGGAAGAAAAAACCGCACTGCACGACGCACGAGACCTCGGACCCATTCTTCTGAAACATGATTGGCCATTGAGCGCCTTTGATCGTTGCTTGTTCCAACACTCTTTATGGCGAAGAGGCTGACACTGTCAAGGTTGTCCGCTTCAGATTTATTGTGTTATAGGAGTGAGAGCGATCGAGAATCGGCGATCGTCATCGAAAAGAGCGGACCCGTCGATGGTGACATTGAGACGACTCTCGAAAACGTATTCGCGCGGAGAAGCCATGGTTGCGGCTTTGCGCGATGTGAGTTTAGAGATTAAGCCCGGCGAATTCTGCGCATTTGTGGGTCCCAGCGGCTGCGGAAAGAGCACCCTTCTGAACCTTGTTGCGGGCTTGGATTTGCCTACCTCGGGGGAGATTGTGCTGGATGGGCGATCCACCCATAATCTGACCAGCTACGAATGGACGAAGATCAGGCGTGAAACGATCGGAATTGTTTTTCAAGCCTTCCAGTTGGTTCATGGTTTGACGGCTGAGGAGAACATTGCGTTGCCCTTGATGTTGCGTGGGGAGAACGGACGGGAGATAACACAACGAGTAGAGGACATGTTGGACCGAGTTGGGATGAGTCACCGCCGCCGACATCGACCGGCTGAATTATCCGGCGGGGAACAACAACGAATCGCGATTGCACGGGCGTTGGCCCATGGACCTCGCCTCCTCTTGGCTGATGAGCCGACGGGGAATATCGATTCTCATCAAGGAGCAAGTATTATGGCGCTTATTCGTGATCTCGCGATATCCGGAGGGCAGACGGTCCTGCTGGTGACCCACAGCGTGCCGGCGGCCCAAGCCGCCGACTATGTGTGGACCATGCGGGACGGACAGCTGGTTTCTCGTACTGAACGTATGACCGAGCTGATAACGCCGTGATCGACCTCTCGACAACGATCGCCGGCGTGACCTTTCCCAGCTGTTTCATGAATGCGTCGGGGGCGCTCTGCGTCACCCGGGACGAACTTGAGGCTCTGGGGAAATCCGGCGCGGGGGCGATCGTCACGAAGTCGATGACGATTGAGTCCCGCCAAGGCAACCCTACGCCACGGTATTATGGATTTCCCGGAGGATCGATCAATTCGATGGGCCTTCCCAACCTCGGCTATAGAGCCTACGCCGAGTTGATTCCTCACCTCAAGCGGTTCGGAAAGCCCGTGATAGCCAGCGTTGCCGGACTCGGAGAGGAAGACTTTCCGACCATTGCGGAAGCGATCAATGCCGCGCAGCCGGATCTCATTGAGGTCAATCTCTCTTGTCCGAATATTCCGGGTAAGCCTCAAATTGGCTACGATCCGGACACTTCCGAACGGGTCCTTAAGAAAGTTCGCCCCAAGATATCGGTTCCCATGGGAGTGAAGTTGCCGCCGTACTTTGATCCGGCGCATCATGAGGCGATGGGGAAGGTCCTCGGGCGTTGCGGAGTCGACTTTCTCAATCTGATCAATTCAGTGGGCAACGGTTTGGTCGTCGATTCTGAACGGGAAACCGTCGTCATTAAGCCTAAAGGGGGATTCGGGGGGTTGGGCGGGCGATTGATCAAACCCGTGGCATTGGCGAACGTCCGCGCTTTCTATAAGTTTTTTGATGGGAAGATTCCGATCATCGGAACAGGGGGAATTGTTGAGGGGATCGATGTGTTCGAACATGTTCTCTGCGGTGCTTCGGCGGTTCAGATCGGGACGGTGTTGGTGGAGGAAGGGCTGGAGGTGTTCGCTCGACTGGAGGCAGAATTGAGCGCTGTTTTGATGAGAAGAGGATACCGGTCGATTCTGGAATGCCGGGGACGGCTCAAGGAATTATGAACCTATTTATTGCCGAAGCTGCGAGGCAATAAGTTTTGTTGTAGGGCCTGACGCAGGAGTTGGGCGACGTTCCGAACATTGAGTCGGCGCATCAAGTTGAAACGATGGACTTCGGCCGTCCGGACGCTGATATCCAGTGATGCGGCGATCTCACGATTGGTGTGGCCTAGCGCGACTAATCGAAGAATCTCGCGTTGCCGGGGCGTAATGTGCGGCGAAGATTTGGGACGGTGTTCGACTCGATGGAGCGGAAGCGCGGCGGTGTGTTTGTTTCTGGCCATCTGTTCTCCTCTCAGAAGTGCTGTGATCAGTCTAGCAAACGACCGAAAATGTGTAAACGAAACTACTGATCTCTGCTGAGAGTGCGATCATGCAGATGGGGACTGATAAGACAACTCTCAGTTGGAAGTCTCTCTCACGATCATGCCTGCCTTTTTAAGAGCGCTACTCCTCCTTCTCACCTCTCATGTCCGGCAATGGCCGTTACGCACGCTGCTGACGATTGTCGGAGTGGCTCTCGGAGTGTCGGCCTCCGTAGCCGTACGGAGCGCCAATGTCGATGTGCTGCGGTCCTTTGAGCAGACCGTCATGACAGTGGCCGGTCCAACCACCCTGGAAGTGTCAGGAAGTGAGATTGGGCTTGATGAACACATCATTACCAGGGTGCGAACCGTTGCCGGCGTGACGTCCGCATCGCCGGTGATTCTACAGACGGCTGTTCACATGAGAGGAGAGCAAGCCGACCAAGCGGTACAAGTGGTGGGTCTGGATCTTCTGGCGGAACTCAATACGCGAGGGTTTCGCTTGAGCCAACCGGCGGCGGAAAGTCAACTGATGAGTATGATCCAGCCGGAGGCGGTGTTCCTGGGAGCCAAATTGGCCGCTGAGTGGAATCTATCGGTCGATGACCAGGTCGATCTTCTGATTGGGTCCCGGCGTCTCACCTGTCGGGTGGCAGGGATTCTTCACAATGAGTCGGACCGAACCTCATCATGGGAACGCATGGCCGTCATGGACATTGCCGCCGCACAAATTACGTTTGGGATGGTTGGGAAGGTGGATCGAATCGATATCGTGACCGACGAAAAAAAAGCCGTCGAAGATGTGGCACAGGACCTACGGACGGTTCTACCTCCTCATGTGACGGTGGAACGACCGGCCAACCGGACGAGACAGGTCGAGCAGATGGTGCGCGCCTTCCGCCTCAATCTGACGGTGTTGAGCTGGGTCGGTCTGCTGGTCGGGATATTCCTGATTTACAACACGATGGCATTCGCTGTCGCTCAGAGGAGACGGGAAATCGGAATTTATCGGGCGATCGGGATGACTCAGTCTCGGGTGGCGGTTCTATTCCTGATGGAAGCGGGGTTATTCGGATTGTTGGGAGGAATCGTCGGTAGCGCAGCGGGGGTGGCACTCGCTCAAGAGCTTGTCGCTCTACTCAGTCGAACTATTTCGGATCTCTTCGCTCCAGTGGGCACCGGCGAGGGCGGGCTGTTCTGGGCCGGTCAATTCTGGAGAATTGTGATCGAAGGAATTGTGATTGGGTGCGTCGTGTCCATGATCGGTGCCGTCGGTCCAAGCCTGGATGCCGCCCGCACGACGACCGTGCGGGCGTTGGCTCTCGGTGACTATGAAGCAAGCCGGCAGTTACGGGTGGGCATGCTTGGTGTCGTGGGACTGAGCTTGATCGGTGCCGCTGGGCTTTTGAGTCTTCCTGGACCGATAGGCGAGATTCCTGTTTTGGGTTATGCGGCTACCTTATGTCTACTGGCAGGGTTGGCCTGTCTGGCCCCAATTTGCGTCACGGGGTGGCGTCGTCCGCGCCGATATGTGGGGCGTGAATTTGGAGTACGGGGAGTCATGAGGGGGATTGCCGTCGAGCATGCATCCCGCAGTCCCGGACGAAACGGAGTCACCGTCTCTGCCTTGATGGTGGGATTGGCGATTATGATCGGCGTACTCGTGATGGTGCGAAGTTTTCGACATACGGTCGAACTCTGGGTCACCGATACGGTCCTGGCCGATCTGGTCGTGGCACCCTCGATGTGGCTGCGGGGCACGGAGATAGGGAGCGCCGGCCGGAGTCTCCCGTCCGCGTGGTTGGACGTCCTCTCCTCCATCCCTGATGTGGCTGCGGTCGACAGTTATCGCGACGTACGGGTGGAGGTGAACGGTCAACGGGTGGCTGTCATCTCACGGGACCTGCGGCTGCATGCTCAATGGAGCCGGTATCTCGTGCGCAAGGGCGATTCTTCGGAACAGCTTAGGCGGGCGGCAGATACTCGTGGTCTTTTGGTATCGGAGGTGTTGGCCAATCGACTTGGCGTGGAGGAGGGATCGACACTTGAAATTATGACGCCGAGCGGTCCCATGCGATTCCCGATCGTGGCCGTGTTCTATGACTATTCGACGGACGGAGGTAAACTCCTCATGGATCGAGCACTCTACCAGTCGCTCTGGCACGATGATTTGGTCACGGTATTTCCCGTGTACTTGCGCGACGGGTCAAGCATCGATCGTGTGAGAGAAAAGATCACGGAACAATTGAGCGGCGCAGCCGGCGGAGGGCTTCCGCCGCTTGTGATCAGTAACACTGAGTTACGGAAAGAAATTCTCGACATTTTCGATCGCACGTTTCTTTTGACCTACGTGCTGGAGGCCATCGCCATCGTGATTGCCATGCTTGGGATCGTCAATACATTGGTCACCTCCGTCCTGGAACGTCGCCGGGAATTTGCGACCCTACGGGCCATCGGCGGCAGCGCGGAGCAAATTCGACAGCTCGTGCTCTGGGAGGCGGCCTACCTCGGTGTGGTGGGGATTGCCTTGGGGCTTATCGGCGGGGGCCTGCTTTCCCTGTTGCTGATCAAGGTAATCAACAAGCAATCGTTCGGGTGGACCATTCAGATGATCGTTCCGATCGGTGCGCTGATTCAGGCCGTGGGGCTTGCCGCCATTGCAACCTTGCTGGCGGGCTATTTCCCGGCTCGCTGGGCAGCACGACAACCGGTTATAGACGGGTTACGGGAAGAATAGAGACGGCGACATTAAGATAGCTCAAGCCTTGGTGCTTCGTCCGTACTGATCCAACAGGATTTGAAGGTCTGCCGGGATCGGCATGGACTTGAACGGGGGGACCCGAGCGCCTCCGGTATTGCCGCTCGGAACCAAAATTCGTGAGAACAGCAGCGACCCGACGATCCTTGGAATTTGGCCGGTAATTTCTACAAAATCTCGACACCTCCAACCGACTTTCAACATCCACCAATGTGTTCTCGCATGTTCGATCGAAAACGATTGTCCCAAGATGTGTGCCCGCTCAAGATGGGGAAATGCGGGTTGAAAGTTGCCGATACTGTAGTGATTCATCGCCGCCGTCATCTCTGCCTCATACGCTTGTCGGAGTTTGGGGTGCAGAGAGGTGGCTCCGCTTCTTTGGACAGAATCGTTCACGTCATAAGTGGTGCCTGACGGTGTGCGCCTATGCAGCCGTGGGCCGTGCAGGCAGGTTTTCCCAGTACACGCGATCGGACGTGCGTCCGTCAAGCGCGCGATGCGGCCTGAGCTGATTGTAAAACGTCACATAGCGTGCCACCCCGTGGTGGGCATCGCGCATGGTCTCGTAGGCATGGAGAGAGACCTCCTCATACTTGAGACTCCGCCCCAGCCGTTCGACGAACACGTTGTCGCGCCAGCGTCGTATTGGGAACGGGTCTTGGGTGGTCGTACGCTGTTGACCGGGCAAGTTGCAGGAGCTGGCATTGGCGCCCGATGGATAAGGGATGTGTTCGGTCAATCATCGCGTTGCGCTCAGCCAGCCCGCCTTGGTGAGCGCGCCTTCTAAAAAATCATTCTCCAAGGTCAGTTATTGATGCTGACGGCTTAGGTCGATCAAAATCTCTCTTTTCAAGACGTTCGCGGAGAAATGCCTCGAGATGTTTTTTAGTAAGTTTTCAAACTCGCGCGTAGCCCCATACTCATTCACCCCACCTTTTAGGGACCCATCTGAGTTACGGAAGCTTTCAAAGAAACGCTCAATCGCTTCGTACTGGTGAAGCTTCATATTGTAGTCTGGATCTTTGAGCTTAATGATTGGCTCTTCTGTCCGCCGGTAGACCCAGACCGGTCTGCCCGCTTCGAGCGCATTTTCATACTCCCAAATCGTGCCTGACTGGAGCCGGCTCCCGTCTTTTCGAAGGAGGGTGGGTAGCAGCACAGTGCCTAGGCGACTCCAGAGAATCACGATTGTCAGATCACATTCCGAAGGTGGCCCTTTAAACAGATTGACCGACGACTGCGGTGCTTCGCAGGCATTAAAATGGGGTGGCAGTAGCCAGCATTCTTCTCCTCGAAGCCCATTAGTAAGTCTGGGACCAATGATGAGCCCAGGGAAAAACCTAGTCAATAGGATTGCCGAGCTGGCGAGATAACCTACTGGTTTTCTAACACAATCCAACGACAATCCATCCTTTTCCTCGTACTTCTGACGTTTTAAGTAAAGTGAATGGCTTTAACTTAGGGCTAAAGAGGGGGGCGCCCCTAAGATCGGCGCGCCGCAATTCGCGAATCCGCTGAAGCCCAACCGGCGTCGAACGGATGGCCAGGGTTGTCGATGTCGATAACCAGCGGTGCGTGATCCGAGGGTAACGGTTTTCCCACCGCGCCTCGTGATCGATCTCGGCCCAGACCACGCGGTGTCTTAATGGCGTCGTCACAAGCAGGCGATCGATGCGCATGCCGAGGTTTTAATGGGACGAAATAAAAGGGTCGGACAACATAGCGCAGCTTTTGCAGCTTGCCGACGCCGGCGGCATCATGCAACCGGACAGTCATGATTCTGCACTGTGTCGGCACCAACAAACTGATGACCAAGCTCCCATCTGAGTGCTTCTAAGGGAAAAACACGGGGGTGAACTATTCGTTGGTGGGGACTCAGAGGTGAAGTGATCTCCTTCGTATTCTTCACCGAAATGATTGTTGGAGATGCACGATCGTGACGGACAGCGCATGGTCGAGAGCCGCGCGCATCGCCGGTTGCAATTCGTAATCGCTCGCATAGTCGTCCCACTCCCCGGATTCGGGAACCGCCGTGGCAGAGACGATATCGTGGTAGAGCACTTCTCCGCTTTCCACTGAGATAATCTTACTCGATACCACAAACGGCGGCATCTTCCCGTAAAAGCGCGCGAGCATCCGCTCCCTCATGGTGGGTCCTTCGATGCGGAACAGGACCAGGCTATCTGCACCAAGCCACTTGCCGATTCGCACCACACTGTCATCTTCGACGCCCCCTGAGAGCTGCCAGCGCTGCTCATTCGTCAATTGGTCGAGGTCGCGCCGCTCGACGATCTTGATCCACGACCGTTGTTTTTTGAGCTGAAACGTCGCCTGCTCGAGCCTGCTGTACCCGTACGTCACCTCTTGCTCGAACGTGCGAGGATACCACACGGCTAAGCGCCGGACATTCTGCGGCACCCGTTCACTCATCATGACCGTTTCAATTGCAGCTTGATTGGTCACTACGGGAGGCGTCGAACGACATCCTGTTTGTGAGCAAAGACCGATCACCGCGACAGTGGCAGCGAAGGATACCAACCCCTTTGTGCGAGGTCTGACAGGCATGGCATCAAAGTATGAGAAAAACGGAAAAGACGCTATCCTACAAAGAGGGGAACATTGCTACTAAGGAAAGGAGTAGGAAGAGAATTGAGGTCTGACGGTGCATGATCCGAGGGTAACGGTTTTCCCTTCTGTGCCTCGCGATTGATTTCGGCCCAGACCACGCGGTGTTTCAAGGGCGAGCCTTCACCGAGTTGACATTCCAAATGGCAATCCGCATGCGTTAAGATTATCCTATCTCGGTGGAGAAAAAACGGGGACATTCTACGTTTCTAAACGCCGCGCTTCGTGCAGTCGCAATCACTCCTCTTTGACTCACACTCGTCCACAGTGACTCGATGTGTGAATGCAAAGCCCGACCTCTCCTTGCGGCCAAGCTTGTTGCAGTAGAAGCGTTCATGAATAATGTACGATGGAATCTTTTGGAGAGAGATGCACATGATCGGGACATCAATTTCGCGCCGAACATTTTTGGTCCTGCCTTTGTTGTTCGGTTTGCCGTTGCGGTCAACAGCTAGGCCTCACGTCCGCCGAACGTCGCTGTCCCAAGAACCGGAACACAAGCATCGGCTTCTTATTCAGAGACGACCCTCCGAAGCCGGCGGGCTTGCCGACGCGATCGTCATTAAGGACGCAGACCTCTTTTTCCTGGCCGGGCACGACGGTGCCGTGCCGCTGGAAGACGGGCATGGGCTGGGATTGTATTATCGAGACTGCCGGTACCTGAGTGGGTACGAAGTTCGACTCGACAACGCGCCGCTGAGCACCGTGGCGGCGACAGCCGGACGTGGTTTCATGGCAAAATTCGAGTTGGTCAATCGGAAGATGAAGACCGGTACCGGAGCCGTGATCCAGCGAGAAGAGATTGAAGTCCAGTGGCATCGTCTCATCGAGAGTGACGCGCAGGTCCTCAACGAACTGCTCGTCATTCACAACTTTGCGCGGCAAACGGCGGAATTTCCTCTCACGCTGACCTTCAAAGCAGATTTCGAAGATCTCTATGCCGTCAGAGGTTTCTTCTCACAGAAATTGGGCATCCTCCACGAACCGACCTGGAAGGACAACGTGCTGCATTTTCAGTACGAGGGAAAGGATGGACTCTATCGGTCGCTTTCCGTTCACTTCTCTCTCGTTCCTGAGACGATGAACGCGACGACCGCGTTGTTTCGGTTCACATTGGCCCCGCATCAGGTCGCTCGCCTGCGCATCGCGTTGCGGATAGGGGAATCAACCGAGCCGGTGGGGGTTGATCCGATCCCCTATGTGTGGCCCGATATTCGACAACTCGAATCCAAGCTGCAAGACGCTTCCGAGAAATGGGTGAATTCGGTCACCGACATTTTCAGTGACAGCCTTCCCTTAGAGGAGGTGGTGGACCGATCGTTCCGCGATCTGAGGATGCTTCGCATGAGGATGGAACAACAGGCGTTCTATGCCGCGGGCGCACCGTGGTTCGCGGCGCTGTTTGGACGGGACAGTCTGATCACCGCGTTACAAATGCTGGCCTACGATCCCGACATCAGCGAGCAGACGCTGCGGCTTCTCGCAAAATATCAGGGACAACGCGTGGATGAATCGAGAGATGAGCAGCCGGGAAAGATATTGCATGAACTTCGTGTAGGCGAAGCGGCGCATATCGGCCTGATCCCACACAGTCCGTACTATGGGTCCGTCGACGCCACTCCGCTCTTTCTCATTCTGGTCGCTCGCCACGCAGCCTGGACGGGAAGGCTCGATCTGTTCCACGAGTTGCGGCAGCCGATCGACGCGGCCCTGGAATGGGTCTCTCGATATAGCGACCTGCAGGGTGACGGGTATCTCTCATATTTCAGTACGGCAGAACATGGCTTAGAAAATCAAGGGTGGAAGGACTCCGGAGATGCGATCGTCAATCCGGATGGAACCTTGGCCGCATCGCCTATTGCCGTCGTCGAGGCACAAGGATATGCGTATCAAGCCAAGCTCGGAATCGCGGATCTGTACGAACGGACCGGTGAGACTGGACGCGCTCGTCAACTGCGTGTCGAGGCGGCAGAGCTACAAGCGCGGTTCAACCGAGATTTCTGGTTGCCGGGGAAAAACTTTTATGCCTTGGCCATTCAGAAAGATGGTAGTCCCGTCGAGGTCATCACTTCGAATCCAGGCCATGCGCTTTGGGCAGGCATCGCCGATCCGGAAAAAGCGAAAGCGACTGTTGAACGGTTAATGAAGGACGATATGTTCAGTGGATGGGGCATTCGCACACTTTCCGAGGCCGAAGTCGCCTATAATCCACTCGGCTATCATTTGGGAACCATCTGGCCGCACGATACGTCGCTGATCATGGCTGGATTTCGTCGGTATGGATTCGACCAAGAAGCCATGCGATTGTTCGAGGGGCTCGTCAAAGCCGCCGCTCACTTCAAGGCTTATCAATTGCCGGAACTCTTCGCCGGCTTTAGTCAAAAAGAATATGATCTTCCTATCCCTTATCCCGACGCGAATCATCCTCAGGCCTGGGCGGCAGGCGCTGTTCCCTACATGATCGAAACGTCACTGGGCTTGATGCCGGAAGCGTTTGAGCGTCGATTGCGAATCATTCGTCCGATGCTGCCGGAGTTTCTTGATGAGATCGAAGTTCACCGATTGCGTGTTCGGGACGCCCAGATGGATTTGCGATTTGAGCGTACCCCCGAAGGGTCGGTTCGGGTAAGTATTCTCAGGCTGAAGGGACAGCTCGATGTGCTGGTGAATCAGTAAGAGATCGTGGATACCGGAGAGCCCGACGATCGTTCGACCGTCGGGCTCTTCGCTTTTTGGCATCCGGCAACGGCGTCTATCCTCTATGAGGAAAGACGGGATAAATAGCCGGCGGCTCACACGAAGTGTGGTATGGACCTCAACCTACTGAGGCCTGAAATCTGTCGCTTCAGCCAATCAGGCTCACCCGTATCAGTACCTGGCGATGCCAAGCATCTTTGTGAGCAGAGCAATGACCGTGACCACAACCCCGATGCCGATAAACCCATAGATCATTATTTTTATATGGTCCACGTGAACCTCCTTGTAGTTAGAGTTGATGAGGATGTATTTCCTGCTTTTGTAAAGAAAGGCCAGTGCTCCTGCGATTCGGTCCTGTTCCACTTGCGACACGATGATCTTGAGATTCCTCTATCTCTGGTGTTCGGCTGGCAACGAGCGAATGACCACTCATACCGCGAGAATCACCAGGTGAGGAATCGAAATACAGTCATAGAATTCATGTAGCCTTCCGAGAAGGCAGATGGGCATATGATAAGCCAGTTAGGTTCAGACTTCCAGAGCAACGTGGCGAGTCAGTATGTGCCATTGTGCTGTGCGAAGATCCGAGCGGGCGTGTTCCGCTAGGCTATTTTTTCTTTCCTATCGTTTCTTGGAGGAGAGATTTCCATTCATCCCTGTTGACGGCCGGCATCGTCGTGATCTGGATGTGCCCCAACGAGGCATTCATGACCGCCGCTTTCATCGCCGTCTTGTTATCCGGAAAATCCCAGATTGCCACCACATCGTATTCACCGAGGCAATAGTAGGCCTGAACCAACTTACCGCCAAGCGCTTGGGCGTTCTTCTTGACCATCTCGGCGCGCTCGACGCCCTTGTCCTTCATGGTTTGAAGGCCATGTTGCGTGAACTTGATGAGGCTGACATAGCTGGGCATGACGGACCTCCTTGGTGGGTCGATATGTGCACATTATTGGACCTTATCGATCTTAGGCTTATTGGGAGAGTCGAAACAAGAGAGAGTTTGCCGCTGATCGGATGCACCTTGTTATGGATCCGAGTCGATCACGCCGGCCCATTGATCCGAGCTAATCCGGATTGCCTTTGGTGTAATCCGATACAACTAAGGCGCGTTCTGTAACAGATAATTCCCATGGAATGGCACAGGAGCTGAGGATTCTGCTTGCAGAGTCGCTCATCCGTGCGGCAAAGGCTCACGGAGTTCCTTTAGGAGAAACTCTCGAACTCTCTCACGCGCGTCTCGCGAAGGCTGCCCCGCCTCGCCCTGCGCTCTCCACGAGCCGATCAACGTACTGTGAGCCTTGACCGGACTTCCTTCAGCTTGATAGGTCCTCGCCGGGATTTCACCATTCATATAGCGATCGCCGAATTCGTCGCGCAGCGTTTGCTGTTTGGTCGGATCCGACATGCAATCTGTTTCGAATCTCAGTCCGTAGATTCTTGCAGCACTCTTTCTCGCGTACTGCAGATCGTCAGCCGACAGACCGAGAGACTTGTGGTCGGCATCCCTGTACCACCAGAAACGGAGGGGCAGTGCCGGTTGAGCCACCACCGCGGCAGTGACGCGAGGATGATTCAGCAGTGCGAGAGGAATCGGACCTGTCAGGCAGTTGCCGATGATGCCGATGTGCTGTTGAGCATGCCGTTCTCCAACCTTCTGCACCACCGCTCGCAGCCAGTTCACGATGGGAGCGCTTCCCTGAAAGGGGACGCCCCATTCACCGCCGGGGAAAAACTCCATTGATCCCCGGAACCAATAGGCCGACAATCCCTTCGTAAGAGAAAACTTGCCTTTCTCGCCGAAGAGCAGCGGCACGTACACGGTGAAGTCCTTCGAGAGTTCTTCGGCGTAGGCCAATGTTCCCGGTGACAGCCCGGTCAACTCATGGAGCAGCAGCACCGGAGGCTTGTCGGTGCCGTCATTCAGACAGAACATCGAATGGGTCATGCCGCCATGTGAGAATGGTCGGTCGAAACACTCGGTCCAATTTCGAGTAGGCGCACCCTCTTCTTTTGTATGCGGCGCACACATCCCCAGCTCTGTTGCTCCACAGCCTGCCTGAAAGAGGAATAATACGGCGATGATGGTGGAATGGCGTGATTTGTCCATATCGGGGTTCCGGCGCGATGTGCTGCGGCTCCTGTCGTGCATGCAGTGAAGTAAATCAGCGGAAGATTGCCGGCGTCGGAGGACCGACGCAAGACCCTTGTCTGTCCTTACGCACATTGGTAGGACTACGGGGCAGTCGCGGCCTCGGCCAACACCTCCTTGGCATCGTAGAGGTTCGCAACCCCGGCGGGTTTCTGGCCTTTGTACAACGTCACTGTTATGGCCGTCCGACGTGAGAGACCAAGCACGTCGGCGCGCCGAGCCAGGTGAAAAAAGTCATAGCCCTCACGGAGGGTCAGCTCCGCACAACGGCGACGCAGATAGCGGTCCAGCTGTTCCTGCGAGGTGAAGGCACTCACCCGATATTCCACCCGATAGACGTTCTCTTTGAGCTGCTCGATCTCTGTCTTTTCCGCCTCGCCCAGCGATGTATAACGCGCTGTCGCACAACCGGCGAGAGATGTGGTCAGCATCAGCACCGTCACTCCTGTCTTCCAAAGCTTGGTCCACATAGAAGGTGGGCATCGTAGCGGGACGGGCTTACGAGATCAACAGCAACTCGCTCGTTTGTCTCTCATCAGAAGGCTTCATCTTCAGCGGCGGCCAACACTTTTGCACGTCATCTAAGCTGACGACGAGGCAACAACCATCTCGACTGAATTTGTGGATAATGGTAGTCGCCCAATCCGACGGGTCAGGATATGAAAGACAATGTATGCGGCAGCAGAGCAGGAACGGTGGGCATGTAGAATCTTGCAGGTGAGCAGGGGTGTAGGCGCATACAAAAACTTCCAGTATATGATCTCGATGGCTTGTCTCATTGAATGCACGGAACAAGACTTGACCCCAAGTTTCCCTCTCGTGACTTGTGGGTCAGGATAGTGTCCTATCGAGTGAATAAGTTAATCTAAGGTCTGGTGTTCGTTGACGTCGGAGGTCAAACCTGACTGATGTATTTGCGAATACTGGATGTCTGTGCGCAAGGAAAGTCGGAAAACATTCCAGGAGCCTTTTCGGACTCTTGGTTATCTGAGCCTGCTGGAGCTCGATCAACGGCTCGGTGGGTCTTAACCTGGTGTCCACAAAATCCAGGCCAGCTCAGTCCTATCCCTGTTCTTGCTTTCTCAGGCGGTAATGTGAGAGTTTTCATTTAAGGAGGTAAGAACATGTGCTTGATGAAGAACTGCACAGCTCTTATTTTTCTTCTCCTTATCACAGCGTTAATTCTTCCGGGCTGCAAAACATACTCATATCGCAACATTGCTGGTGACGGGAAGGATGCTGCTCCGGCAGCCGAGAGCTTTTTCTGGAATGACATTAGGAAACAGCCTAGACCGTTTGTTGGTTTAGCGATTTCTGGTGGTGGAAATAGGGCTGCAGCCTTTAGCGCAGCTGTTCTTGAAAAATTGGATGAGATCGGGGTTTTAGAGCATGTCTCCGCAATTTCTTCGGTCTCTGGCGGGAGCGTTACTGCAGCTTATTATTCCCTTAATGCACCAGAGCGAGAACAGGGCAAGCCACTGCCTCGTGAGTTTTGGAACGATTTCCATAAGGCACTGGAAACAGATTTTATGTCTGTTTGGTGGTGGAAATTGTATCTGCCCCACAACTTTATGTTGCGATTTCTGACGGATTATGATCGTTCTGACGTGATGGCCGAGGTTTTTGATGACAAACTCTTCCATGGGCAGACCTTCGAGGCTCTGAAGAAATGGAATCCTCGCTTATTCATTAACGCGACGCAAGTCGTTTGGCCAGAAAGGTTTGTGTTTAATAATTTCCACTTCAACGATTTGCACTCAGCCCTAAAAGACTACCCAATTAGCAATGCCGTCATAGCTTCTGCTGCTTTCCCGGGATTATTTAATAATGTGACTCTATTCAATTTCAATACAAATGACTATTGGCATCTTTATGATGGCGGAAACGTTGACAATCTCGGTCTCGAAACGCTCGGTGAAGTTGCCTCTAGATACATGGCTGAGTTATCCGTTGGGGAGTCATTGCGCGCAATTGATGGCCATGAGGTGACCGGAAATGACGCCGATGCATGCCTGATAATTTCGATCGACGCGCAAACTGATCCAAACAACCCTAAGTCGTTACAGCAATCTGATACTCGAGAGGGAGGTCATGTCAATAGGTGTG
>JAFEBM010000076.1 GCA_018242685.1 Nitrospira sp.
AGCATCGCCCTTTTAAGGCGAGGGCCCTGGGTTCGAGTCCCAGCCGGCTCACCACACCAAGCTTGCTCGTGCCGTGCGCCTCATAATAGCGGCGTACGGATAAATCCCACCCAGTGCTATTTTCAGCTTCTACACATCCGCAACGACCTCGCAGAACCATTCTTGACATTTCTAGAATTCTAGAATAGCCTAGATTGTGAAGCAGTAACCCGATGAAACTAAAAATCGGCACGCAAATAGAAGAAGAGATCATGAAGCTGGCTAAGCGCAAGGCCGTAGAGGAGGGTCGCTCCATCAGCGATCTTATCCAGGATGCCTTGGTCCAATACCTCAGCGCCGGTCCTGCGAGCCCGAAAGAGCGGGAGATAGCCTATCAGTCATTTTGTGAGCGACCGCTCAAGCTCAAGCCGGAACAGTTCCGGCAAGTGCTCGAAGAAGATGGATGGGATCGATGAATCTCGATGATATTCCCGGCGGCAGCCTGTGCGTCGTTGACACGAACGTCTTGCTCTATGCCGAGCAAGGGGTATCGACACAAGCCCAACGGCTGATGAGACGAATCGAGCGGCGAGAACTGATCGGCGTGGTCCCGCAGCCGGTATGGCAGGAGTTGACTCACAAACTCATGTTGGCTGAAGCGATGATGTTAGGGCAGATTTCTGGCGGGAATCCTGCGAGACAGCTCGCGGCCAAGCCCGACGTGATTAAGCGCCTCACGATCTATCGCGATAAGGTGTCCGCACTTATCACATTGGGATTAGGGTTTGAAACCTGCACAAAGACAGACCTACTCGACAAGGCCCTGCCGCTACAAGAGCGCTATGGTCTGATGACCAACGACTCTGTTATCGCGGCGATAGCCATCCGGCTCGAAGCCGATGCCTTGGTTTCAGCAGACACAAGGTTCAAAGTCGTAAAGGATCTGAAAGTCTATGCTCCCTCGGATTTGAAGATGGCTTAAGAATGTTGTCAAAGCGGAAGCGAGGAAACCTCTCTCGCAGTGACCTCGGATGTCACGCCTCAGGTGATGGCTCCGTCCCGCCCGTCCTTCTAAGTCACCGTACGTTCGAAGTTTTTGGGCAATTGCTTTTACTCTTGTCTTGGGACCCGCCCTGTCACGCCCTACCATTATGATCATGGCCATCTAACCCAAGCGGAGGTGACCATGAACGAGCAGCGCAGGCAACAGGAGATTCCTCAGCCGTTATATGTGTCCTTGATCCTCGATGAGAGCGGGTCGATGCAATCGTGCAAGCAGGCGGCGATCGCGGGCTTCAATCAGTACGTGAAGTCGCTCCAGGACGAGCCGGCGCCGACCTGGTTCACGCTCACGTTGTTCAATGCCCGCCGGACGGAGGTCCGCTATCACGGCGTGCCGGTCGGTACTGTGCCCGAGTTGGATATCGAAACCTACCGGCCCCAGGACACAACCCCGCTCTACGACGCCATCGGCCACACCCTGGCGGCCGCGAGGCAGGAGGCGCCCGCCGAGTGCAAGAAGCTGTGCGTCATTCTGACGGATGGGCTGGAGAACTCCTCCAAGGAATTCACGCAAAAGCAGATCTATGCGCTGATTAAAGGCTGCGAGCAGGAAGGCTGGAGGTTTGTGTATTTGGGCGCCGACCACGACGTCTGGGCGGCGGGAGAAGATCTGGGGGTTGCACAAGAATGCCGGGTTAGCTTCTCGAAGAGCCATATCGGGCAGACCTTCAACGAGCTCTCCAGCATGAATGCAAAATACCGGCGAGGCAAGGCGCAATCCGAGCGGGCATTTCGACAAACAGAGAAATCGCCGGGCAAGCGGATGAGTGAAGAGGGGACATAAGGAGAGGAGGGAATCATGACGGTTACATGGATTCTTCTGCAGGCACTGCTGTTAGTGACAGGCCAGGTCTGTGCCGAGGATTTGGGCAATTTGAGCGCGAATCGGTTTCTCTACGAGTCGACCGCCAATCCATTTGGTGCCGGGAGTCCCTTCGCGCCGAACGGCATCAACAATCGCTTCAGCCCTTACGGCAGCCCCTTCAGCAATAAATCGACAACGAATCCCTTCGCGACCGACGCCCCTCGGCTCTACGATCAGCAGGGACACTATCGCGGCAAGCTGAGCGCCAACCCGTTCGATCCCGACTCCACGAACAATCACTACGGTCGTTATGGCTCGCCGTTTTCGCAGGATTCGATCAACAACCCATATGGCGCGGGCAGCCGGTTCAAGCCTGATTCACCGAACAATCCATACGGTTCGGGCTGGAGAATTGAAGGACAGTAAATCGGTTGTTATCTCGTCCATACGGAATTCATTGGAACGGGTTATAGCTATAGAGCCCTGGTTCTATCGGGTGACGGAGTCACTAAGCATGGTGATTTCATGAAGGGAAACCGGTAAGCTGCGCCACACGATCGGTTAGGCTCCTGCCAAGGGATTGTGAATTGATAGGCCTCACCCATTGTCACGCCAAGTATTTTGCCTACGACCTCACACGGCGATGTGCCTCAGACAGTATTGAAAAGCTTGCGGCTGCCCTATCTGACGCTCAGGTCGACCTCAACCCTCACCAGGTCGAGGCGGCTCTGTTTGCGTTCCGCAACCCATTCTCGCGTGGTGCCATTCTGGCCGACGAGGTGGGACTCGGGAAGACCATCGAAGCCGGTCTCCTGATCTCTCAAAAATGGGCTGAGCGCAAGCGTCGAATTCTCGTCATTGTTCCTGCCAACTTGAGAAAGCAGTGGAGCCAGGAATTAGCCGATAAGTTTCACCTGCCGTCATCGATTCTAGAGAATGCCGGCTTCAATGAGGTGATTCGGGAAGGTCATCTCAATCCGTTTCAGCAGGGTGACATCGTTCTCTGTTCATACCAGTTTGCTCGCACCAAGGAGCCTTATATACGCCAAACCTCATGGGACTTGGTCGTCATTGATGAAGCCCACCGCCTACGGAACGTCTACAAGACATCCAGCAAGATTGCCACGGCCATCAAACAGGCAGTAGCCCCATTTCCCAAGATCCTCCTCACCGCAACGCCCTTACAGAATTCTCTTCTGGAACTCTATGGGTTGGTGAGCATCATCGACGATTTTGCTTTCGGGGACCTGAAGAGTTTTCGAGCACGGTTCGTGCGTCTTGGGAACGATGTCGATTTCACTGAGCTCAAGGAGAGGCTCAAGCCGCTCTGTAAACGCACGCTCCGCAAGCAGGTGCTCCAGTATGTGAAGTACACCAACCGCCATGCGTTGGTTCAGGAGTTTGTGCCGACTCCAGAGGAGCAGCGACTCTATGACTTGGTTTCGACCTACCTTCAGCAGCCGACACTCTACGCATTGCCCGCCAGTCAGCGGCAATTGATGACCTTAATCCTGCGAAAGTTGCTGGCGTCCTCCACCTATGCCATCTCCAGCACACTGGACGGGCTTGCGACCAAGCTGGAGCGGGCTGCTGCGGCGAACGAGGCGGTTCAAGCGCTGCCGGACGAACTCCCTGAAAACCTCGAGGAGTTGGAAGAGCTGGCCGACGAGTGGGAGGAAGGCGAGAACGGCACGACCCCAGCGATGCGTGAACGGCTCTCTCAGGAACAGCTGACGGAGCTGCGCCAAGAAACGGCCACACTTAGAGAATTTCATTCACTGGCGAAGTCCATCATCAAAAACTCCAAGGGCGAGGTGCTCTTAACCGCACTGCGGCGAGGCTTCGCGGCGGCCGCACAGGCACAAGAAAGCAAGGTAGACGCTACCATTCAACAGAAGGCGATCATTTTCACGGAGTCCCGTCGCACGCAGGAGTACCTCCTCCGCATTCTTGAACAAACCGAGTTTGCAGGGAAGGTGCTACTGTTCAACGGCGCCAATAACGATCCAAAATCGAAAGCGATCTATCGCCACTGGCTCGATCGACATGCCGGCACTGATCGCGTTACTGACTCCCCGAGTGCCGACATGCGCGCAGCGCTCGTCGATTATTTCCGCGACGAGGCCGCCATCATGATTGCCACCGAAGCGGCGGCGGAGGGGATTAATCTCCAGTTTTGCAATCTCGTCGTGAATTACGATTTGCCCTGGAATCCCCAGCGCATTGAACAGCGGATTGGACGCTGTCATCGATACGGCCAGAAGTTCGACGTGGTGGTGGTGAATTTTCTCAACAAAAGCAACGCCGCAGATCTGAGGGTCTACCAGCTCCTCGACGAGAAATTTCGCCTTTTCAATGGCGTGTTCGGAGCTAGTGACGAGGTCCTTGGGGCTGTAGAGTCAGGGGTGGACTTTGAGAAGCGCATCGCCGGCATTTACCAGAAATGCCGGACGCCGGAACAGATCCAGTTCGAATTTGATGCACTTCAGCGCGATCTGGAAGCGGAAATTGCAGAAGGCCAACGCGACGCCCGAGAAAAGCTGCTCAACAATTTCGATCAGGATGTCGTAGAAAAGGTGCGCATTCAAAGTCGCGATTACCTAGATCGCTTCGAAGAGCGACTCTGGAAAGTGACGCAATATCTTCTTACGCCCTACGCACGATTTGATGAACCGGAGTATAGCTTCACATTGGATCGCAACCCTTTCCCGGGAGAAACCATCCATCCCGGTCCCTATCGGATGGGGGAGCATATCGAAGATGCAAACCTCTACCGTGTAGGGCATCCCTTGGCTCAGCGTTTGCTCGGTCAAGCGAAGGCGTTGACGGTTCAATCTGGGGAGATCACCTTTCGGTATCGGCAGAGCGGGAAGCACATCGCAATCCTTGAACCACTTGTCGGTAAGTCCGGTTGGCTCAAGTGCGAGCATGTCGCCATCTCTTCCTTGGAGGTCGAGGACCACCTTATCCTCGTTGGCATAATCGACGATGGCGTAGTCGTAGATGATGTCCAGTGCCGCAGGCTCTTCGATTTGCCTGGAGAGCAGAAAGGCCCTGTCGCCGTCCCTCCGACTATACAAGGGACACTGGACGACGCAGTTGCTCCGCAGGTACGAGAACTGGTGGCGTCTCTTGCCGCAAAGAACGGCATGTGGTTTGAGGCCGAGATGGATAAGCTGGATCGGTGGGCAGAGGATCGCCGGTCCTCGCTGAAAGCGGAACTGGACGAGCTCGATGAAGCCATTAAGGAAACCAAGAAGGCGGCGCGCCTGGCGCCTAATTTACCCGAGAAGCTCGAGCGGCAACGGGCCTTGCGCCACTTGGAAACGAAGCGCACTGAGGCTTGGAAGGCCTTCGATGAAGCATCGCAAATGATCGACCAACAAAAAGACGCACTTCTAGATGAGATCAGCCGGCGGCTGGACCCAAGATCAGAGCAAGGCACGCTCTTCACTATCCGCTGGCAACTAGCGTAAAACGAACCGTCTATCAGGAGACTATCACGTGGAACCAGAACAGCTCGATCTCCGATCTTACGACACCGCTGAAGATAAGCGACAGGAACTACTCCGCCTTTTTCCGGAGATCCGCACCGAAGGAGGCAAGATCGATTTCGAGCGTTTGAAGCTGGCTTTGGGAGAATCCGTGGATGTCGGCAAGGAACGCTACGGCATGAATTGGCCGGGGAAGGCTGACTGCTTCAGGGCGATTCAATCTCCGAGCCTGGGGACGCTGCGGCCATGCCCGGAAGAGAGCGTCAACTTCGACCAGACGGAGAACCTCATCATCGAGGGCGACAATCTGGAGGTGCTCAAGCTCTTGCAGAAGTCCCTACCTGGCAAGGTCAAGATGATCTACATCGACCCGCCCTACAACACCGGTAACGACTTCATCTATCCAGACAACTACAGCGAATCTCTACAGACCTATCTGGAATACACCGGCCAGGTGGATGCGGAGGGGAAGAAGTTCAGCACGAACGCCGAGACCGATGGCCGATTTCACTCCAAGTGGCTGAACATGATGTACCCCAGGCTGTATTTGGCGAGGAACCTGCTCCGAGACGACGGCCTGATATTCGTCTCGATTGATGATAACGAAATTGTGAATCTTCGCAGTCTCATGGATGAGATCTTCGGCCCAGATAATTTCCTGGGCCAAATCACGATCTTAAGTAATCCGCGCGGGAGACAGTCCGAGATAATTGCGACGACACACGAGTATTTGATCGCCTATGCGCGCAATGAAGATATTGGAAGCTTGCAGGGACAGTCACTTAGCGACACTCGATTGGATGAGTACAAGTACGAGACTTCTGACGGGAGAAAGTATCGCTTACGAGGTCTTCGGCATAGGGGAAACGCATCCCGGCGAACAGATCGGCCCAAAATGTTCTTTCCAATATTTGTCAACCCGACTACTCGGGAAGTGTCTCTACAAAAATCTGCTGCATTTTCAGTCGAAGTGTTTCCGCGGAAGTCCAGCGGGGAAGATGGCCGGTGGGAGTGGGGTCCTGAGACGACAAAGGAACGGATCCATTTGCTTGAAGCAGTACTCATTGCTGGACGCGAAGAATGGGACATCTATCAACGCGAGTTTCTTATTGACGAAGGCGGACAATCACGCAGCCTCAAGTGGAAGTCCGTCTGGGACGAGAAGGACATTAACTATCAGAATGGAAAAGGCGAGCTGAAAGATCTATTTGGAGACAGTCCTTTAGACTATCCTAAGCCAACATACTTGCTTCGAAAAGTGATTGAGGGCGCTGCAGACGAAAATGATCTGGTCCTAGATTTCTTTGCTGGCTCAGGGTCTACAGCTCACGCACTCCTTGACCTCAACGAACAGGACGGCGGCCATCGCAGTTTCATCTTGGTCCAACTTCCTGAGTCGACTGGCCGCGCGGACTATCCCACTATCGCCGACATCTGTAAGGAGCGTGTTCGTCGTGTCATCAAGAAGCTCAGCGAAGAGGATGAGGAAGCTTCCCCAAGCCGTCGTTCCCGCGAAAGCGGGAACCCAGACTTGTTTGTAACGGATGAACTGGATTCCCGCGTACGCGGGAATGACGGAGTGCGCAATCAGCCGCAGGATCGTGGCTTCAAGGTCCTCAAACTGGCCCAGTCCAACTTCAATCCTTGGAACGCCGAAGTTCCGCAGGAAGCTGGTGCACTGGAGAAACAGCTCGATCTGCACGTGGATCACATCCGCGACAATCGCACAGCTGACGACCTGCTGTATGAACTCCTGCTGAAGAGCGGCTATCCGCTCACGGCGCCGGTTGAAGTCCTTCAGCTTGCCGGCAAACAGGTCCACAGTGTGGCAGGTGGTGTATTCTTCGTCTGTTTGGAACGAGAGCTGACGCTGGAGTTAATCCGCGCGATGGCAGACAAGAAACCGGAGCGAGTCGTGTGTCTGGACGAAGGCTTTGCCGGGAACGATCAGCTCAAGGCCAATGCCGTGCAGATTTTCAAGACCAAAGAGGTCACGAGCTTCAAAACTGTGTGAGAACATCAGATGCCGGAAATCTGTCGCTTCTTTGGTATCATCATTACCATGTACTTCAACGAACACAATCCGCCTCATTTTCACGCCCGCTATGGAGAGCACAGAGCGGAGATTGTCATTGAAACCCTCTCGATCATGGCCGGAAGATTGCCGCCAAGGGTTTTGGGGTTGGTCATGGAGTGGGCGGCCTTGCGCCGCCAGGAACTGATGGAGGATTGGGAACTGGCCCGTCACCAAGCCGAACTCAAACGAATCGCACCATTGGAGTAATGCCATGTTTCTCATCGACGTTGTGAACGTGATACCTCTGGACGGACATCGGCTCGAACTCACATTCAAGGACGGGCTGAAGGCCATCGTGGATTTAGATCGGATCATTCAACGGTTCGACGGGGTGTTCGCCCCACTCAAGGACCCGAACTATTTCCGGCTAGTCCGCGTAGACCCGGAGATCGGAACAATCGTGTGGCCCAATGGAGCCGACTTGTGCCCGGATGTGCTCTATTCCTATGCATCCGGCAAACCGATTGTCGTAAACGGTGAGCGGGTCCTGAATTAAGTGAAGCTCCAGTTCGACGCCAATCAACAATTCCAGCTCGATGCGATTGCCGCCGTCATTGACCTCTTTGACGGGCAACCTCAAGACGCGCCCGAATATGCCGTGATCAACATGGGCAGCGGGTCTGGTCTGTTTGCCGGCCAGCAGCAAACCGAACTAGGCGCCGGCAATCAGTTGTTGATGTCGTCTGAAAAGCTCCTGGCCAATACCCGTGCCATCCAGACGCGCAACGACATAGAGATCACCGATCCTTCAGCGCCGTTGGACGCCTGGGACCTGTTTGATGGCCCAGCCAACCAATCTCGGGCTTGCCCGCACTTCTCGGTCGAAATGGAGACGGGGACGGGCAAGACCTATGTGTATCTGAGAACCATTTTTGAGCTGTCCCGACGGTATGGATTTCAGAAGTTCATCATTGTCGTGCCGAGCGTGGCCATCCGTGAAGGTGTGCTCAAGAACATCGAGATCACCAGCGAGCATTTCCGCGCGCTCTACAACAACCTACCGTTTGAATCGTTCGTGTATGACGCCAAGAAGGTGAATCGCCTTCGCCAATTTGCGACGAGTAATACGTTGCAGATTCTCGTCATCAACATTGACGCCTTCCGCAAGAACTTCACCGGTACTGAGGCCGAGCAAAAGAGCAACGTCATCTACAAGGAGAGTGACAAGCTTTCAGGACGCCAACCTATCGAGTTTGTGCAGGCGGCACGGCCCATCGTGATCATTGACGAGCCGCAGAGTGTGGACTCCACGGACAGGGCTCAGGAGGCGATCAAAGCCCTCAATCCCTTGTGTAGGCTGCGCTACTCAGCAACTCACCGCAACCCCTACAACCTCGTCTACCAGCTTAGCCCGGTGCGCGCGTTCGAACTGAAGCTGGTCAAGCAAATCGTCGTGGCCAGCGCCCAGGCCGAAGGTACCGCCAACGACGCCTTCGTGCATGTCGAGAAGATTGAGTACAAGAACGGCATCAAGGTAAAGCTCCGCATTCATGTGCAAGGACCCGAGGGGCCAAAGGAGAAGTCGGTCACCGTCAAACAGGGCGCAGATCTCTTCACGCTCTCGAATGAACGGGCCAACTACAAGCATGGCTTCGAAGCGGCAGAAATCAATGCGGAGCCGGGCAACGAGTACATCCGTTTCAGCAATGGGCGGACACTCCGACTCGGTGAGGAAATTGGCGCCCTGCGTGACGATGTCCGGCGTGCCCAGATCAAACATACGATCAAACGGCATCTCGAGAAGGAGCTTCTCGTAGGTGCGCGGGGGATCAAGGTGCTGTCGCTCTTCTTTATCGACCGAGTCGCCAATTACCGTGACCATGATACGACCGGCCAACCGGCAAAGGGGAAGTTTGCGGAAGCTTTTGAAGCCGAGCTTTCAGAATTCAAGAAGGATGAGCGGTACCGCGATCTGCCCTGGCTCAACGAACAGGTGGATAGACTCCACAATGGGTACTTCGCTGCTGACAAGAAGAAAGTCGGCGGCAAGGTGGTGGAATTCATCAAGGATACTCGGGGCGATACCCAGGCCGACGATGAAGTCTACAACCTGATTATGAAGGAGAAAGAGCGTCTGCTTTCGTTGGATGAGCCGTTGCGCTTTATTTTCAGTCACTCGGCCCTTCGTGAAGGGTGGGACAATCCGAATGTCTTTCAGATCTGTACGCTCAACGAGACACACAGTGCGGTGAAGAAGCGCCAGGAGATCGGTCGCGGCTTGCGGCTGCCTGTCGATCAGAAGGGTGTCCGCGTTTTTGACGACTCGGTCAATAAGCTGTACGTGATGGCGAATGAGAGTTACGAGGATTTTGCGACGAAACTGCAGTCTGAGTACGAGGAAGATTGCGGCGTCACCTTTGGGAAGGTCCCATTTACCGCGATGGTCAAACTAACCCGCATCGTCGATGGTGTGGAACAGCCGATCGGGCGCGAAGCTGCCGAGACAATTCGCACGGCGCTCGTCGGCCAGAGGATGCTGGATGCTGAGGGGCGCATTCAGCCTGCATTCGACCCCAAGCGCAAAGATTTTAGACTGGAGCTTCCGGAAGCGCAGCGAGATCTCACGCCGGCCGTGATCGATCTGCTGTCGTCTTACCAGATCGAACGACACATTCGGCGCGAGCGAGATGATGGACCGAATCGGCTGAAAAAAGAGGTCGTCCTTAGCCAGGAGTTTATGGCGCTCTGGAGTCGTATCAAGCCGAGGACGACATACCGCGTAGAGTTTGAAACGGATAAGTTAGTGAAACGAGCGGTCGATGCCGTTAAGCGGATGGAGAAGATCCCGATACCGAAGATTCAGGTTTCTACGGGCCAGGTCGCTGTCACCAAAGGTGGTCTTACCGCAACAGCTGTAAGCTCAGCTCAGGAGCACATCAATCACACAGGTCGAGCGGCGCCGGATCTCTTGGCTTACTTGCAGAATGAGACCGAATTAACCCGTTCAACTCTCGTGCGCATTCTCAAATCCTCCGGTCGCCTCGGTGAGTTCTTCAACAATCCTCAGCGGTTCATGGACGCAGTGGCTGGAGTTCTTAAGCATGAGCTCCATAGAATACTGGTGGATGGCATCAAGTATGAGCGAATCGCAGGTTCCGGGCCGGATACTGAATGGGAAATGATGCTGTTCAAGAACGAGGAACTTATCAACTATCTGACGGCGTTAAAAGTAGATCACTCGCTGTATGAGTATGTGGTCTATGAGTCAGAAGTGGAGCGTGAATTTGCCAGGCTGGTTCGAGATCGATACGCCGGTTGGCAAGTACAACCCTGACTGGGCGATCGTGAAACATGAGGACCAGACGATCTATCTGGCCAAAGAAACCAAGGGCACGAAAGATTTCCTGAAGCTCCGCACGATTGAAGCCGACAAAGTTCGATGCGGCCAGAAGCATTTCGAGACCTTAGGAGTGCCGTTTGCTGTGGCGGTGAACGCGGATGAAGTGTAGTTGTCCAACCTGCAAGGACGATAGCCTTCGAATACCAGGCACAAATCGTAACTGCCTGTTGTGACTGACGCCTATGAAAAAGACGAATGCCGTCCAGCCAGCGAACACTATGACGGCGACCAAGGCCAAGGCGAGTTTCTCGGTCATCATAGCGCGCGCTGGGTATCAGGGAGAGCGGATTGTGATCAAGAAGGGAGCTCGTCCCACTGCTGTGATCTTGGGCGATGACGACTATCAGCGGCTGGTCGATTTAGAAGATCGCTACGAGTCCGCACTCCTGACGAAAAGCCTCAAGGACGATCGATTTCTGACCTTCGATGATATGGCCACACGTTTTGGCCTGTGAGTTTGATGTGGTCTCAATGACCTGGAAGTGTTGATGACGCCATCCCGTGAGGCTAAGGGATGGATGGGGATGCAAGGCAACAAACCTTGTTGCCTCCAGAATGTCTTCCAGGTAGATCCTAGAATCCCGGGGCATAGACGGCTTCTCGTTGGATAATCGGCAGGAGTCGCGGCTTGATGGAACTCATCGTGACCAGGTCCACGCGCGACTGGAACAGGTCCTCTAGAAAGATCTTAGTATCCATATAGGCGTCGAATGACTTCTCCGAAAGCTCAACCACAAAATCGAGATCGCTCCCCGGCATGGCCTCACCCCGCGCATAGGAGCCGAACAGGCCGAGCCGACGGACCCCCAACCTTTTTAGAGTTGCCTGATTTTGCTCGATGAGCTTGAGGACTTTGTCGCGACTTGTGATCATAGCCGGGATTTCCCTCTGGTTCGATCAAGCCTCTTGTGTTAGGTCCAATCTTGTCTCCGACTAGATCGCGACTATTCTAGCATGAGGAAGAAGGGGCGGCACCATAGGGACTTCTTTCCGCCGCGCGCTCCCTTCAAACAACTGGGACCAGACACAAGCACCAGTAGTGGAGGCTGTATGTCTCGGCCGGCAATCTTGCAGGGCGGTATGCGGCATCAGGCCGCCTATGATTTGTGGCAAGCCCGCAAGGCCGGCGCTCCACGAGTACGGCGGGCCGTATTGATCGGAGCCTGACCGAGTGATGCTTCTGACCGTCTCATTCCTCACGATTCGTGACGAATCGATTCACGACGCGCGACTACCGCAAAGAGCGAAACTCACGTAACGAGCACATTCGACAGCTGAGAGTCACGCTTGTCTTGCCCATTCCGACCGTCTCGTAGAATCGAGCCTCCGCGTTGGCGCTCAGGATCACCCCGGAGCTCATCCCCTCCTGGCGGAATGCGTTCGGCAGTCGAAGGCACCGTTCGCACTCGTCACGAGAGAATCGCCGGAAGACCGGGTCGCCGAAGAGAGCTGAAGACGAACGACAAATTACTGACCTCGGTCCACGACAGCACTGCAATCTCTTGTTCGGCGGCGCACGATTGGAGCAGCAGGAGCACACCTAGCAATAGGGCCATGATGGCCGGCCAGATCATCGATAGAGCACCGAGAATTAGGACGAGCGTTATCGCCGCCAACGTCTGCTGGACGAGCTGGCTCTGGGCTTTGATCATAGGGTCCTCCCTCCTTTGCTCTCGACCGGAACACAGAAACATCATTATTGACCGAATGGGTTGTACCATATGACAGAATGAGGGGTAATACATAGCTAGGGAAACTACTAGGGTCTACCTCAAAAACGCCTTGCGAAGCCAGCCGTGTGACCGCACACCTTGGGTTGTGAGTCTTCTCTAATTCTCCTAGGTCGTTTTCGCGGCCCTCAAAGATCTCAGACATACCGACGCCACACGCCTCCCACAGGTCATACTCAAGATCCTCCGCTCACACAGTGAGATTCTGCGACAAGGGAATGTCCTAGCAGTGCACACAGTGCTGAGCAATTACTATAAAGACAGAAGGTCGGGAGGCTGCCGTTGGAACGCCGACACTTTTCAACGCCTGTCCATTTTGAGGAGAGGGCAGCCATGATTTACGAACAATGCCATGTCCCAATGATTGAAAGGGTGCCTACCCGACAGATAGAAGAGGCCGTCGAAGATACCGCTATCCTCTGCGAGTGCCTGCGATGTGGCCATACCGAATATCAACTGTGTATGGCCTCGTTGTGGAGACGATTATTAGCGGCTTAACTGGATCACATGGTTTCTAACAGGAAAGGAGATGCGGTGATGGCTGAAGTCAATTCCATGTATCATGCGCAAACTCGGAGCGATGCGATCAAGTCCCAGATCGAGAAGCTCGAAGGCCTTGCTCACCACACGGTGGTGAACCCCACATTCGAACAGTTTGATACCGAGACGGAAGATCTCCTGAGCAACACCTACGGCGCCGATCATCGGTATGTGGAAGCGTACAAATACGCCACCGTAGGCGAGGCCGAAGCGTTGGTCAATTTACCGGAATCCGCGCAAGAACCGTTGACGCGAGACATTCCCAAGAAGGGGCTTCAGCAACGCAGGCAGGCGCTCCGGAGCATTCTGACCGAGCTGCAGGAACTCGATGCGCAGGAAGCTGAGGTGCTCACGGGAGAAGATCGTGAGGATCCTCCGGGCTTCAGCTAAGGCGGCTGAACTCTCCTCTTTAAACGAGGAAGCAAATGGCCGGGATGTTCGGCGACAATCCCCTGCTCCTGTTAATAGCGATCGCGATTGTGGTGATAGCGGCTGTAGCGTTCGCGTTGATGACTGCGGGTTTCTGATCCGTCGATTCCACAAAGGACCGTGTCAGGCACATTCCACACCGTAGAGAACCCGGAGGACTCTTCCAGGGGAAGATGCGGCTGTTCCGCTCCGAAAGAGCAGAAACTGCACCGAGTCGAACGAAGGCCTCATCGGGAGTTCAGTTGCTGTACACGTTTGATTGAGCAGTACAGCCCATAGCCCTGAGCCACCATTCCGGTCACGAGTAACCCAAGCGCTGTCGGAAGCCAGGGTGAGGTAGGGTGATCGAGTCCGTACATGCCGAGGACAAATCCAAGGGCAACGGCGACGATGCCGACTGATCGCGCGATGACACCCCGTAGCCACCACTTATCTGTTGGAATTTGGGGAGACAGCATGTCTTCAGTCTACCGGTGAGTAGAAAGAGAGTGCAATCGCCGACGAGCGGACGGCCATTATCGGGCCGCACACATGAATGGTAGTCTTAATTTCATAGGGGGTCAAGGCACATCACGACGAACAAGCGACGGCGTTATCCTCCGCCGTGATCTTGCAAAAGAATTTCTTGCATGAGTCGTTCGAGATCTTGACTCATGAGATTGACACCTGTTTTGAGGAGTTCCAGCATGGCGGCTCGGTCTCGAAGGTCTTCAATGCTATAAGAGCCACCCTCGCCGAAGTAGAGGTCAATGCGCCGCTGTTCCGGTTCCGAACCTGCCTCTCCCAGGCGACCGTCTTGCCGCCAGCGCATGATGAGCGATTCGCGCAAGGAGTAGTTCTCGGGATCCTCAGGGAACGGGCGGGTCAGGTGCCGCCAGACCGAGGGAGGAATCAACGCAGATTGCTTCGGCCCGATCCACACCTCTTGCAAGAGGTTGCGCTGATGTCGGAATTCATGGCGCGCTTCGTCGGATAAGGAAAGAGATGCGACGCCAAACCACGTGGCGATAGCTCCGCCGAATATATCAGCGGCGGCCGCGGCGGTTTCCAGCACCGCCAGGTTCAAGCCTCCCGCGACGATGCCGACCATGGCATCCCCCACGATAGAGATGAGGAGGAGTCGACGAATGTGCTTGTCGCGCGCTTCTCCCAACACTTCTGCGAGCTGATCGGCTCGTTTTTCTTCGCAATCCGCTTCCGCGGCGGTCCTGGCGACATCGAGCAACGCCAGCGCAATGCGATTCGAGACCTGTTGTTGCACTCGGAGGCGTTCGACGGCTGTGGCGACATCTCGATCCGCCTTTCCCTCAAGCACCGCCGCCCGCACAAGAAGGTGTTTCACACCAATGCGGTCGGCGATACTCTGAGCTTGCGGAGAAAATCGCTCGGCCAGCACATCGGTATTGTCAGGCGGGATTTCTGTGTCGGCATGAACGCGAGATGGCGATTGAACGGTCGCTCGTTGGGCGGTTGAGACCGGCCCGCATCGCCGTTCGACAACGTCGGGATGAACAGACGGACGCTGTCCCATCGCGCAGCCGGAAGCGAGGCCTAGGAGGAGCACGCACATCAACGCGCCGATGCGTATCTCGCTACGGCCCTTCACAAATCTTTGAGTTATTTTGCTCGGGTTGGTTAAATCCCTCACAACCTGCAGCCTAAGCTTGCGCCAACCGATGACGCTGAAGGTAGCGGCACACACTCTACTCGCTTTCGTTAAATATGCAATAC
>JAFEBM010000077.1:0-231 GCA_018242685.1 Nitrospira sp.
AACCTGGCGAATCTGGACCACAAGCTGGAGCTTAATCGGTACTTTTATTGGATGAGCTGGCTGGTGTGCTACATCAGGGGCGTGTACTACGCGGGCAGCTACACGATAGAGCAGGATGCGGCGTGGCACCAGGTGATCATCCGGGACACGAGCTTCACGGCGAGCCACATCGTGGCGTTCTACGGGACGTTCCCGTTGTACATCACATGCGGCGTGGCGAGCTATCTGTAT
>JAFEBM010000077.1:399-1521 GCA_018242685.1 Nitrospira sp.
GTTGTTCGGGGCGGCGGGGGGCGTAGCGGCGCAGATCGTGAGCCGGATGTCGAATCTGGCGGACGTGATCTGGAACAACGCGCCGAAGAGCATCCTGGATCCGTTCCCCAGCCAGGTGGACCCCAAGGCCAAGGGGGCGGGGTACTAAGCAGCAGGAATGGCAAGCAGTCCAAATAACGAGTAGTCGGCGAGCTCGGCGCTCCGAGGGACGGAGCGCCGGGCCACCCTCAGCCGGCTGAAATGACGGAGGATGTCAGTTATGTTTAGAACCGACGAGATTATTAAGGCTTCGAAACTGCCGCCGGAAGGCGTCGCGATGTCCCGGCACATCGACTACATTTACTTCATTCCGATTTTGTTCGTGACCATCGTGGGCACGTTCCACATGCACTTCGACCTGCTGGCGGGCGACTGGGACTTCTGGTTGGATTGGAAGGACCGGCAGTGGTGGCCGATCGTGACGCCGATCACCGCCATTACCTTTTGCGCCGCACTGCAGTACTACAACTGGGTGAACTATCGTCAGCCCTTTGGGGCCACGATCACGATCCTCGCGCTCCTCGCCGGGAAATGGGTCACGATCGTCGCCGCCTGGTGGTGGTGGTCGAACTATCCGTATAACTTCGTCATGCCGTCCACGCTGCTGCCGAGCGCGATCGTCTTGGACATTGTCCTGTTGTTGACCAGGAATTGGACGTTGACGGCGGTGATCGGGGCCTGGATGTTTGCGGCCCTCTTTTATCCGACCAACTGGGCCATCTTTGCCTATAGCCATACGCCGCTCGTCGTCGATGGCACCTTGCTGTCCTGGGCCGACTACATGGGCTTCGCGTATGTGCGGACCGGGACGCCGGAGTACATTCGGATGATCGAAGTGGGCTCGCTGCGGACCTTCGGCGGGCACAGCACGATGATCTCCTCCTTCTTTGCCGCCTTCGCCTCGTCGTTGATGTACATTCTCTGGTGGCAGTTCGGGAAGTTCTTCTGTACCTCCTACTTCTACCTGACGGATGACCGGCAGAAAACCACGAAGGTGTACGATGTATTCGCCTACGCCACGCTGGCACACGGCGATAAGGCAAAAATCGGGGGGAAAGCATGAACGCCACACACGTCTTTAAA
>JAFEBM010000078.1 GCA_018242685.1 Nitrospira sp.
GTCCAAAGAAGCGGAGCCACCTCTTACTTCTGTCGCGGTAACCGCTCCATGCCACACCTCCAGCTCGCAAATCATAGGGTGAAGGCGTCCACTTTTTCGAGCCTAGCTCATACTTCGTAGGGTTTTGTTCAAGTCGGTTGAGCTCTGGAGGTCGCATCCCGACAAACACGCGTTCACGCGGCTCCCTTAGCACCATGAGAAGACCGTTGGACGTTGGGTCTGCTCTGAACCATAAGGGAGCTTTAGTTGAGTACTCAGAGATGTTGTGACTATCTGAGCAAACAATAAGAGGTCTGTCGATCCCAGTCGCAGGAAAGATCTTAGAAATATGGATATCAATATCCTTAAGCTGACCGACCTCCATTATGTCGACCCATTGGCGTGTAAGGTCGTATTTGATTCGCTGCTGAAACTGCTCCTTATTCTCTATCCCCTCGATCGAATTACTTTTTGCTCCTGCATGAATGGATATTACGCCGCCAAGGTTGCGAGTAAGTTTTGCTCCCTCCTCGATAGGAACATAGATCTTGTGGTCTCCGCCCTTTTGCTGAATTGCCGTAGCTGTTAATCCTAGACTTCCTTGGAGAGTGGTCCAGACATGATCAAGGTCGCAATCCTCAGGAAAGATGCAAATATAATTGATCGGTTTACTTCCGTGATCATCCCTTAACTCCATGGCAGGCAATACAGTTAGCTGCTTGCCACCGAGCTTCTGCAATTGTCGTATGCGAGCAACGTCCATCTTATGGTGGTCTGTGACCGCGATAACCCTAACCCCCTCCTTGATCAAGCGATCAACAATCTGCTCATTAGTAACGCCTCCATTCTTATAGTCGAACGAGGACGGTGTATGAAAATGCAAGTCCCATCGGTGCCAAAGTGAACCACGACTGTCGTAATTCATTTCTATTGCCTCATTCGGATGATCCACCAAGATTCGTCATCAGCTTATCGTTAGTTTCTTGAGAGGGAGGATTCAAAACTAACAGCTCAAGTCCTTCGATCTCCTTCAAAGTTTTCCCCGCGATTCCTTGCAGGTCCCCATACATTCCAGCCGTTGCCTGCATCACTCGGTCAATCTGTTCCTCTCTCTTCGCCCATTGCTTCACAATCGCTTTCTTCTCCTTATCAAGATCCTCCTGCATGGTGGAGAAAGCTTCGACGATCGCCTCGACTCGATGGCGGAAACGTGGCCCAGTCAGATACTGGTAGATCATTTCTGTTTTGGTCTGCTGCCCCTCGGATGCCTGCCTGGTTGAGGCGACTTCGATCAGCATGTGGCGGAGGGTGACGGCCAGTGGGAGTATCGTCTTCGGGTGAGTCACCCAGACGCCCTCGACAACGCCAAAGGTTTCGACTTCTTTCGGGAGCGATTGGCTGACGATGACGGCAATCTCCGCTTTGGCAGCTCGTTGGTCTTCACGAAGCTTCGCGAGCCAGCCGTCGCTCCAATTCTTGGTGCGTTTGGATTCCCAGATGATGGTCCCGCATGGCTGCCCGCTCGGTCCAGCGACACGCTGAAGCGCATCGCCGCCATGTTCTCCTTTGGGAACCGGCTCGATTGTGTCCCGTGGAAACTTTGCCCGGAGCAACGCTTCCAGCTCCAATTCCTGCACCTCGCCTTGAAGTTGCTGCGATCCTTGCTCAGCCCTCCGTTTCAGCTCCTCGATCTGTTTCTGCATCGAGACAATGGTTTGTTCTTTCTCCAGAACTTTGAGCTTCAGACCTTCTTCAGCTTCCTTCTTAGCTTGTTCCCTTGTCACAGCGAGCCCGTCCTGAATGCGTTTTTCGACTGTCAGGTCCAGCTCACGCTTGGCATCGTCCAGTTCTCGTTGTTTGCGAAGCAGATCGGCCTGGACCTTCTGCGCTTCAGCAAGCTTAGCTTCGCGCTCTTTCATCAGCTCGGTGAGATCCTCAAGCTCCTTAGCCTTGTGATCCAGATCGCTTTGGACGGCAAACTTCGCTTTCTTCGCTTCCTCCGTTGCAATTCTGGTACGTTCGGAACGAACCTTTTCCGCTACTTGCTCTTCAAGCTGCTCTTTTGCTTTCGTAATGGCCTCTTCACGTACGCTAATCTCCGTCTCCCGTTTCGCCGTATCTGCATCCTTTTGAGCGAGACGCTTTTCGTACTCGCGGCGTGTGGATTCGATCAAGGGAGCAGCAAGCGACTCGGTCAGTTTGATCTCTGTTTTGCAGCTTGGACAAATGATGGTTGGCTCACTCATTCCGATTTCACCCTTGTCGTACGTATAAATGGGCCAACACTAACAGCAGCGACATGCCTAGCGAAAATGCTTACCGCTTTTTATCAGAGAAAGCAATCATTCCGAAGTCATGGCGGCCAAATCAGGTAAGAATTCGGTGTCAGGAAGGAGTCTGTAAACCAAAGGGTGTGTCAGAACGGTCAAGCTACGTATTGGCTAGACGCGGCATTCTACAGGGTAAGAGGCTTGCGCCATCTTGGATGATGAAGGTCCGGAGACGGGAAACAAGGGGTGCCGGGTGGGAAAATCTTCCGAGAGCACCAACTGCTTTCCGAGCTTGGTCTTGTGGCTGATGACCAGCGGTCCTCGTAAATTGGCGGTAATGCGACCAGGATCATCCGAGGGAATGGTCAAGATCACAACCAGCGCTAGGTCTTCTCCCTCCTTCGCTCCGATTTCACCCAATGCATCGGTGGGAATGTCGATCTGATAGCCTGGGTGAAACAGGGCTGGATCCAGAATCACAAATGCCAGCGCCGGTTCTTCAACCGATTGAAGCCACTTGAAGGGGGCCTCGGTGTCATGATCCAGAATGACATATTGCTGCTGCTCCGGGAAACCCAGCAGTCCCGAACGAAACGTCAAGATGCTTTCGTCGCGGACTTCGAATGGTCCAAAACGAGTCGATGTGCACTTCACAATCGGGGCCTCACGAAGCAATCCGAGATTTTGAAGGGATCAAGCGTCGCAACGCATCGATGGGTACCACGTGAGTCTTTGCGGCCAACCGGTTCTCCTCTTGAATCCTCACATAGACTTCTTCCCGATGGACCGCAACCGCCCGCGGCGCTTCGATTCCCAGGCGGACTTGGCCGCTTTTCACTCCAAGCACGACCACGCGGATGTCCGGACCGATCGTGACGCTTTCTCCACATCGACGGCTGAGCACCAGCATACCAGCCTTCCTTGGCAAGAGGTATGAGTCATGAGTCTCAACCCTCTTCGGCCTACTTGGACGAAAACTTTAAGTCGTAAAGAGGACGGCATCATTGGTCGGAACAACCCAAAGAGCGTTACGCGCAGCCTTTTCTCATAAATAATTCAGTAGAGAGTTCTGAAATACCTTGGCCAATGTTCTGCTTGCCACTTCGATCGCATATTGTTGCAGAGTCAGGTCGGAGATGGCTTTGGCCAGATCGACGTCCTGGCTTTCCGAGAGTGTTTGTTCAAAGAAGTCTTTGGTTTCATCAAGCTGTGCCGCGCTCGTGTTTAAGCGATTCGATGTCGCACCTACTTCCGCTTGAATTGCTGCAATCTGCGATATCGCTGGGTTCAGGTTGCCCAGGGCGTCGCTGATGCCCTGTCCATCATTGCCGCGCAACGCGCTGATCAACTGTTTGACGCTTGCGAAGATATCCACTCCACCCGCAGTAAAGGCCCGATCGCCGGCGACGTTGGTCGGCACAGTCTGGCCGGTTCCGATTTCTATGGCCTGCCTCCCTGCGTCCCCCTGGTACTGTAAACCTGAGACGATAGAGAACAGATCGCCGTTCGCCGGCGCCCCTGTCCCGTTGCTCAGCGTTACCCGGATGCCGTCGAAACTGATCTCGCTGCCGGATGCATATGGCTGGTTGGAAAGAACGCTCCGAGGCGACACACCAATGGAGAAGGCATCTCCGGTTTGAGGCCCTCCTTGCTGGCCGTTTGCCAACACAACACGCAATCCGGCGAATGAAATCGCCGCGCCCGACACGTAGGTATTGCCGGATGACAGAGTCGTGCTGGTCGTCTGGTCCACCACCGAGTATTGTGTCGGGGATGTGAACTGGATTTGATAGTTATGCAGCGTGAGCTGTGCCGCGTTTACCACTCCGGCGTCGAGTACGGTAGCGCTACCGGTGTTGGATGGCCCACGTGAGGTGGTCACCGGAGCCGTCACGTTCAGCACATCGTAAGTAGTGGACGACGTAAAACGGATGACATAGTCGTCCAAGGTGGCGGCGTTGTCGTCGACGACCCGACCCTGTCCGGCCACAGCTCCTCCCGTGTTGCCGACAGCCGATGCGACGGTTGCGGTAAGCGCAAACGGCGTACCGCCGGTCGTCTCACTGCCCCCTGCAAATCCTAGCGCGGTACGGGCCAGACCTCCGGTCACACGTACCACAGACTGCGAGCCGTTCGAATCGGATGCGATGACGAGGTGATCTTCCTCGAACGTGACCGTCACGCTCTTACCCGCATTGACCAGCGCCGTATCGGCGTTGATGCGGCTTTGCACACGTGCTGCCAATTGAGCCCCGGTCAAAGATTCTGTCCCGGACGTCAGATCGATCGTGCCCGATGTGGTCCCATCGACAGTCACGATGAGAGTATCATTGCTGCTGTTCGTCAGAGTCATGGGCGTCGTGATTGCAAGTCCTGTGGCCCGTCCGTGCGTGCTCGTGCCGGTAAAAATTGGCTGACCATTCAGCTCTGTATTGGCAGACTGTTGGAGTTGTGCAAATAATTGCCGCACTTCTTTCGCACCGGCCGTCCGGTCTGCGGCGCTGTTCGTATCATTACGAAATTGCACGGCAAGCTCTTGCACGCGGGACAGGGTTTCCGAAGCCTGACTCAGCATGTTGTCGGAGAGGTTAAGCCTGGTCTGCCCAAAACCAATATTACGTTGCCACTGATCGATCGCAGTGAGCGAGGCCTTGTCCAACACGATGTGATTGAACGCAGTGGGATCGTCGGACGGCTGGCGCACCGATTTACCGGTCGACACTTGCTCCTGGAACTCCAGGGCCCGAGCGCGCGCCCGAGCCAGGTCATTTGCAAGCACACCGAAGGTTTGAAGCTCTGTCACCCGCATAGAAGCCTCGACGCTAAGGTTTGATCGACAACAGCGTTTGGAACATTTCGTCGGTGAGCTGGACCAGACGAGACGCGGCTTCGAACCCCCGTTGAAACTTCATGAGATTCACCAGTTCTTCATCGATAGAGACGCCGGACACCTGAGCGCGCAACGTCTCGATCTGGTCCTTCAACGTCTCCTTCGCGTCATTTTCTCGGCCTGCCGTCTGTGCGGCAATGCCAAACTTCCCCGCGACGGCCCGATAAGCATCGTTCAAGGTGCCGTCATCCAGGCTCGCGAATCGTTGCTGCTGAAGTGCGACCATCGAAAGGAGATTGGTATTGTTCCCGGGAATACCGGTTCGTGTGGAAGAGGCTGCAACGGATGCCGGATTCGTGAGTGCGACCGTCATATCGCGGGCAGCGTGGTTGTACGAATTGACCTTGAATACGTCTCCGGCCGCCGCCGCACCGGTCAATGTCACACTGAGGCCGTCGAAGTTCAGAGTCGCCGGACTCGTATATGTACCGGTCGCCGAGGTACTGGTGCCGGCATTCAATCCGAGCGACGTTCGAGCCGTGCCACCCGTCACATTGACGGACGATGAGGCTGTCGTATCATTCGACGAGATGACCATCCGGTTAGTCGTATTGTCATAGGTCACCGCCACGGTTTTCCCGGCCGCCTGTAGCGTGGCGTCTGCATTAATCTTGTTCTGCACTTCTTGCGCGAGAGCCGTACCGGAGCTGTACGACAAACCCGGACTTGCGGCGCCTCTCAGCGTGATCGTACCGGACGCCACGCCATCGACGGTGACCGTGAGTGTATCGTTCGTACCCGTCACGACAGACAGCGGATTGTCCGACGAAGGTGACGTGATCGCCGTGCCGGTATAGTTCCCTCTGACAGTGGCGCCGGTCGTCGCATCCACGATGGAATAGGCGGACCCGGAGGAAAAGCGGATCTCATAATCATGAAACGTGAGTAGACTGTTCGCAGTAATTGCACTGCTAGTGATCGCAGCGGCTCCTTGATTGGCGGTCGCAGCGCGCGTGGATACCGCCGGAGGGCCAAAAAAATCGAGCCCGGTCGATCCGTCAAGTCCATAGCCTTGTCGATGAATGCCATTCACGGCGTTAGCCAGCGTCGCTGACAGCCGGTCGAATGAGGCTTCCAAATCTGGGACTGTAGTGTCACGGACATCCAAGAGGCTGCGTAAGCGGCCATCCGAGATCAGTGTGTCGATGCTTAAGGGACGCGTGCCCCCTGTAGAATAGCCGATCGAAAAAAGTCCGTCGTTGTCCGGATTCTCAATGGCGCTCAACTCTCGGATAGTGGATCCGTCCACCAAAACCTGTCCACGTGCCGCAAAGACCGTCAGAGCACCGGCGCCGGACTCCACGGTCGTGATGTCGATGCGCGTCGCCAAGTCATTCAGCGCAAGATCACGTTGATCCCGCAAATCATTGGCGTTCTGGCCCGTCGCCTCGGCCGAAACAATCTGAGTATTCAGCTCGGCGATTTGTTTCGACAGGCTGTTGATTTCCGTCACTGTCTGCTGCACCTGAAAGTTCAGCGATTGTCGTTCCGTCGTGAGATCCGAGGAAGCCTGATTCATAGTCGACGCCAACTGTCCGGCGTTTGCCAACAGGACGGAACGGGCCGCTGGCTCGCCCGGATTGGTGGACACATCTTGTAGACCACTGAAAAAATCGTTCATGCGTGCGGCGATGCCTTGATCGTCGCTGTCTCCGAATAGATTTTGCAGGCGGGACAACTCATCTTGCGACACGGACAGCCGTCCCAGATTCTGCTGCACGGTCGTAAGCTGCCGGTTGACGAATTGGTCCGTATACCGCCTGATAGACGTGGCCTGCACACCAGCCCCTACCATGCCGGGCTGTCCGTTCAGCGGCGGACGTTCTGTGAGTACGGCTTCCTGCCTGGAATATCCCGGAGTATTCACGTTGGCAACGTTCTGTCCGGTGACGACGAGGGCTTGTTGCGAGGTCGTGAGCGCGCTTCTCGCGATATCAAAGAGAGATGTGAGGCCGATCATAATTATCCCTGTTGATGAATGAGCATGTTGACCGGGCCTGCGACGAACGATTGTCCAGCTGCTGTATAAAGATCTCCGCCTGGAACGGCAGGTGCACCGGTCGACAACGCTTGATCGACCACGCCGCGAATACCTTCGATGAGCACCACGTTCTGCTTGATCTCGTCGCGGACAGTCTTGGCCACCGTCATATAGTTTCGGTAGGTGGTTCGTAAGTCCTCTGACGCCGAATCTTGGACATTATCAATAAGCTCCTGGATCGATGTCGTTATCGGCGGCAGGCCATAGTGCACCGCCAGTTCCCGAACAAGTTGCTGCCGTTCATCGGCAAGAGCCTGCAGCGATTCTAAGATCGACAGCCGACGGCAGTTGATGGAATGGAACTCGGTGATAGCGAGCGCCCGGATGGCGGCTCGTTCTGTGTGGACCGTCTCAAGCAACTGATGGCAGGTGGCCTCCTCTTGGTGCAGCACGCAACAGAGCTGGGTGATTGTCGGAAAGAATGTGAACGTGGACATACAGACTCCTTGTCATCATAGGCGTGCGCTGCCATCCATCGCCTCCTTCCCCTCTTTCCCTCGGAGTAATGGAGAGGGGACTACGGCGAGTGAGAGTTCAGGAGCCTGAAAGGCGGACGCTACAGTATGGCGTCGGTCAGAACCTGCTTCATGATGGCATCTCCAACCGCACGGCCACTGACATCGTACGTGCCGCTGTCAAGAGCGCGCCTGATGCGCTCCACATGTTCAGTCCGCTCGGAATCAGGCTGATTGGCCAGCTCCCGAATCCGTTGAAGCTCCTTCGCTTGGGCGGAAATCTGGACCTCATCCTTACCGACCTGAGTACGGGCAGCCCCTTGCCGCCCCCCTGAACTCTCGGTTTCCTGAACCCCAAGCAACAGCTTTGCGAGATGATCTACCTTCCCATGACCAGAAATCTGCATATTGCCGCTCCTTCTCCGGCTTTTTCCCTCAGCGACTATTCTGAGAGAAGTATGGACTTTACCCCGGTCGAGGTTCTTATCGGTTTCTACTCAAAAGAACTTGAGTGTCCCAAGGGAGATGACGCAAAATGCTGTTCCGCATTCTCCTGGACCATCTTCGCAATGCCTATTCCTCCGGATTCGGCCGCCCGCTTCCCGATCTCTTCATCATAAAATGAGTAAAAATACGCCCCTTGCTTATTGGCGAGGGCGCCTTCAGGAACCGTTTCCCTCATCACCTTCAGGAGATACGAGATAAAATAGGCCTCGAACTGCTGCCCGGCCTGGACCATTTGCTGACGCGCCTCAGCAGCATTCTTTGATTTTGAGAGATTCACGTGGAGGACAGGATCACCAGAGCGTGTGACCAATCTAGGATCTCCATATAATGGGATAGATAATAAGGATTGGCTCTTTTCCTGTTCTATATTTATCATATAAGTCAATAGTATATTTAAATTATTTCAAGATTAGCCTGAAGTGCTCCTGCGGACTTAAGAGCTGAGAGTATCGCGACAAGATCACGCGGCGTCACTCCCACTGCATTGAGAGCCCGCACCACCTCCCCCAATGTGACTGTTTCATCCACCACGATGAGCCGGGATTCCTGCTCCTTTACCTCCGTCTGCACATCCGGTGTGACAGTGGTCTGTCCTGCAGAGGAACCGATGAGCGGGGCCGACGGCTGCGACACGTTCAACGTGTTTTTTACCGAGATCGTGAGATTGCCGTGAGAGATGGCGCATGTTGAAATCCGTACATGTTCTCCCAACACCACTGTCCCGGTCCGTTCATTGACGACGACTTTGGCTACGGAATCGACGGTCACATCGAGACTTTCGATAGATGCGATATATTCGACGACGCGGCCCTGGAATGCTTGAGGAATCGTGGCCTTGACGAATCCGGCATTCACAGCCAATGCACTACCCTTCCCGAAGGTACCTTCGATGGCTTCAACCATTCTGATGGCAGTCGTGAAATCAGGTTGCCGCAGCAATACAGAAACCGTTTCCCACGAGTCGATGTCGACCGACACCTCTTTCTCGACGATGGCTCCGCCGAGAACCAGACCAGCCGCTTGATGATTCTTAACCACCGTGGCCCCTCCTGGTCCTCCTGTTCCGCCGAGAAAACCTCCGATCGAAATTGGTCCCTGCGCGACTGCAAACACTTGTTGATTCGCCGCCTTCAAGGGCGTGAGCAACAGCGTGCCGCCTTTCAGGCTATTGGCATTCGCCATCGACGATACGACTGCGTCCAGCGTCATCCCCGGTTTCGAGAATGGAGGAAGTTTGGCCGTCACCATCACCGAAGCGATGTTCCTGGTCAGTAACTGAATGGGATTGATCACCAGATTCACGCCCATCTTGTTCAACATGGACATCATCGCCTGAATCGTGAATTGTCCGCCGATCACTCGATCGCCGGTATTCTCCAGGCCGACCACCAAACCGTACCCAAGTAGCTGGTTTTCTCGCATCCCTTCAATCACGCCGATATCCTTGATCCTCACGGCATCAGCGCTGGAAGGAGCCAAGAGACAACCGGTCAGTATCAGTACGCTGAGGACCGGGGCAAGTCGTGTGAACATGGGTGGATACCTATCCTCTCTACAAACGTTTGGAAATGGATAGCTGTGCCCTACGACCAAGTAGGAGGCGTACCGACCATCCCTGCTCAGAGGCCATTTCTACCACCGAATCATGCTCACCATCATCAAGCTGAGGCAATCGCGTCCTGTTACCGAAAGAGGGAGGATCAAAATCAGCCCGTCATACAACCCCACTCTGCACCATCATCTGCAGCGTTCGGAGATTCAAGGGATGTCGCTTGGGAATGGCTCTTCTCATTGTCGTGCGCCTCTGCAAAGCCGTCATAGAGCACTCTCTCTTCAGAACGGATAAACCCAATTGAGGATGCGAATGAACCAACCCGGTCGCTGTACGTCGTCAAGGACACCGAGACCTGAATACTCGATTCTGGCGTCGGCGATGGCGGACGACGGAACCGTATTTTTGGTATCGACATCGACTCGCCGCACGATGCCGCCGAGGCTCATCAACTGTTTTTCACTGTTGACCGTCACTTCTCGACGGCCTTCGATACGAAGGTCGCCGTTGGGGAGCACTTCAGTCACGATCGCAGAAATCATGCCGGTTAATGTCCCCGCTCGGTTGGTGGCCCCTTTCCCGTCGAATTTATTACTGGCACTCGCATTAATTCCCATTTGACGTTTCGTTTCATCGCTGAAACGAAGTCCCGGCATCCCGATATACCCTGTGCCGCTCCCGGCAAGACTATTGTTAATCGTCGAATCTCGCTGGACAGCCGTTTCGGCTGATTTCGACCCCTTATGGTCTTCGACGATTTTTACGGTAAGGATGTCACCGATGCGCATCGCGCGGAGATCCTCATAGAGATAGGCCCGCCCGTTCTCTTCTTGCCACAACGAACCGATCGTCTTCGGCGGTGGTAACGGAGCCACAACGACCTTGCTCGAGACATTCGGCGGACTCGCACATGCTTGAAGAAGCAGCACCGCAGCGGCATAGCAACAACCGACTGAGATTCGTAGAATGGCCCGGCCTACACGATGCTCAAAACGACGAACGTCTTCACCCACCCACCCCGAGCTGCTCTTAGCAGCTCTTACCCGGGGGTACGTTGAGCCTTTGAGCGATGCGAGAACGCCGCTAGCGGGCTTTTTCAGCATCGTGTTAGAACTCCACCTCAACGAGATTGGGAGCAATAACTTTGGCTCTCAGCTCTCTACCGGAATCCAGATTGGAGACCATGACGGTCTGTCCGAGTTGCCCATTCGATTTGGTCACGCCATAGGCTCGAATCGACAGTCCCCCCCGACGCGCTTCGATCAGAACTCGATCACCCTTTTTGACTACCTCCGGAAGCTTTACGAATGCGGAACGGAGTGGCATATTGGGCGGCAGAGGCCGCGAGGCGCTCTTTCCTATGACTTCATCTCGATCTGTGATGAAGGGATGGTTCATCTGATGAACCCGCATTTCAACAGTCTTGAGATCTCCCTTGTCGATCACTTCGTCGGCTTTCAAAAAGCGGGTAGCCACGACCGCATCGATCATCGCCGCAATATCAACCACCACCGGAATCGCCTTCCGTGGTTTCTCATTCGTCGTCACCTCCACCTGAAACACACGCCGTCCTAGCCCTTCTTCCATAGGGCTGGGCATAATATGTAGTTCCACCGCCCCGCCGGGAATCATCACCGGATCAACAGGTTCCAGAACCGTCACACGCACGGTTTTGACCTTGCGTCCCCACTCGCCCTTCAACTGTTTCTGAATGGCCTTCGCAATTTGATCGGGAGTAACCTCGCTCACAGTCGCTCGGTTCACAACAGTGTCGGTTGCCCGATGAATCGGACTTCTGGACGTCGACGAAGTTAAACGAGACTCGCCGCTGGCCCCCGCAATTACCGCCGTCACACCACAGATTCCCGGCAATAGGAGCATGATCACGATCAGCAAAAATCCGGACATGCGATGCTCCTATCGTCTGAGATTATTGGCAATGGACATCATTTCGTCGGAAGCCTGAATTGTCTTGGAGTTAATCTCGTAACTTCGTTGGGCGATGATCATGCTGACCATTTCTTCAGCGAGGTTCACGTTGGAAGTTTCCAAAAATCCCTGCTGAATGATGCCGAATCCGGTGCTGAAGCCGCTTATCCCTTGTATCGGAGGTCCTGACGAAAAGCTGTCGATAAAAAGATTGTTTCCCATGCCGACCAAACCGGAAGGATTGTCGAACCGCGTGAGTTGAATTTGTCCCACTTGCGAAGCCTGAGTGACTCCCGGCAGCAATACGGAAACCGTGCCGTCCTGACCGATATCCACCTTGTACGCGCCGGACGGAATCGTGATGACGGGGGTCAGGAGATCGCCGTCACCGGTCACGACGTTGCCCAGATTGTCCCGTTTGAAGGAACCATTTCTCGTGTACATGATCGATCCGTCGAAACGAGTTATCTGGAAAAATCCATGGCCGTCGATTGCTAAGTCTAGTTCATTATTTGTTTGGCGCATATTGCCTTGCAGCCATTCTTTCGCCACCGTCGTAGGGCGCACTCCGGCCCCGACTTGGACTCCGACCGGAAAGACTCTGACATTGGACGCGCTCGAGCCAGGAAGTCGCTGGATCTGATAGAACAGGTCGGCGAACTCAGCGCGACTACGTTTGAAGGAATTGGTGTTGACGTTGGCAAGGTTATTGGCGATGGTGTCGATATTCAGTTGCTGAGCCGTCATTCCGGTTGCCGCGGTCCACATGGCACGAATCATAGAATCCTCCAGAGCTGAAAAACCGATCGCAGATAGCTGAGGGCAAGAGATTTCACATCAACTGATATCCAGGCCTTGCCATCAGTTGGTGGCCGTCGGCGATACACATTCCGTCTCATAGCACCCGTCCTACGTCCTGAATGGCGACATCAGCCATATGATCAAGCGTCTGAATCAGTTTTTGCGTCGATTCATAGTTGCGCATGCCCTGAATCATCTTGACCATCTCGCCGATGACATTGACGTTGGACTCTTCGATGTGTCCAACCTGCAACTGTGGAGTTTTGGCGACTTTCCCTTTGTCGGAGGCGAATAGGCCGTCTGATGATTTCTGCGGCATCTCGTCTTGATGGAATTCCATGACTTTGATGGTCGCCATGGGCTTATCATTCACTTTGATGACTCCCTGTGTCGTAATCTCCAATTTGCCGGGAGGAATCTTGATCTCACCCTTCGTTCCCATCACGGGATAACCGAGTCCGTTCACCAACCGGCGCTCACGGTCCAACGAGAACATACCGTTGCGGCTGTAGCGAATTCCTTGTGGAGTATTCACTTCAAAAAATCCTGGGCCTTGAATCGCAAGGTCCAAGGCATTGCCTGTGAGTCTGATCCGACCCATTTCAAACGTCGTCTTCATCGTATGTGGGGCCACAAACGCACGTTCCGTCACCCCCGAGGGTCTGGCCATGATCTGCTGGGCCAATCCCGCAGTCGGACTGCCGACCGGAACCACTGCATGGTATCGAGGAAAGATGGTTTTGAAGGCCTGCTCATCCTGCTTGAAGCCGGCGGTATTCGCGTTGGCCATGTTGTTTGCAAAGACCTGCATCCGCCGCTCATGGGCCAGTGCTCCGGACAAAATCGGATAGATACCTCGATTCATACTGCTCGCTCCTTTTGCTTTCGAGAGAGGGACAGCAACCCTCATGCCAAGTTCGCCGACGAGATATTGGTCGGATAAGTACCAAGGGAAGATTGGAATGAGCCAATTTCTTAGGAGATTGAGGGAACTGAATGTCGATGGAAGAAAGAATAAGGGAAGCCGCCATCACCTGGCAGGATCCGCTAGGCCATTCCTACCAGGCCTCTAGTGAAAAATATTCCTAGTGGGGTTACAAAACAACGCGCCAAGAGAGCAACGAAAGCAGAACAGTTCGAATCAACAATCACTAGCCGTCAGGGTCTTGGCTTCACGCATCGCTTGCGCCTCGGCTATGACAAGGGTATCCTGAAACCCTCAACTGGTCGTCAAGGAGATATCATGGCCCCCCTGCAACAAACCATTAAAGCTGTGATTCGCGCCGGTGACGAGGTCGGCTATGTCGCGGAGTGTCTGGAGATTGCGGTCGTCACGCAAGGGCGGACGCTAGATGAAACAGTCAAGCATCTTCAAGAAGCCACAGCTCTGCATCTGGAGGGGGAGCACCTGGCCGATTTTGGGTTGAGGGAGAAACCTACCTTGGTGCTGACCATGGAGCTGGACCTAGCCCATGCCCAAGCTTCGTAGACTCGCCGGTCGCGAGGTCCTGAACATTCTTCAAGGCTTTGGATTCCAGCAATCCTCCCAGCGAGGAAGCCATATCAAGCTCGTCCGTGAGGTCGAAGGAATGCGTCAGGTGTGCGATTCGGAGACATCGTTTC
>JAFEBM010000007.1 GCA_018242685.1 Nitrospira sp.
CGAATGCCCGCTGATACAGCACCCAGAACTCTCCGATCGCCAGCATCCCAAGCCCCCCGAGCTTCGCCGGCTTCGAGTCGTACCACTGCGAGACGTCATACCCTCGATCGCCTGATGCCGCCATAGTAAGACCTCCCCTTTAGCTTATTGACTCATCACTCGCCTAATTATCCTTACTGAACTGATACCTGCGCTCCAAATCTCCGTCTTATAACCACTTCGTCACGTGCGATACTACCTCAAATCGATAGGCCAATGCCAACTGATAATTTCATTCTCTCGCTCTGAGCTAATCGCTGTCATTTCCATATGTTATGGCCATTCGCTCTGACCTTTTCTCATTACTCTTTTCTCAAATTTATATAGCTTCTCCCGCATAGGCAGGAAGCCTCGGTTGCCCGTCCTCCGCAGTACTCTGCTATGGAGGATGAATCAAATCCTGGAGGCTCCACTTGCTCCAGCAAGTCCCACTTCGCAAATGTTGATCCTTTTGCATCTCACAGCGTAGGATGCTCTATTTCGTCGGAAGCAGCATGAGACCTGGATGGGCAAGCTCGCGAGCAATCGTCGTCGCGATAGTCGCAATAGGTGCGTTTTCCTTGCTGACATACATGCAGATGAAGCCTCAGACACAGGGAAGAGAAGAGCTGATCGCCACCATCATCAAGAATTGGCAACAAACACATCCTGCTCAGCGGTTCGTGATTTTGCCTGACTTCAACAACGATGCTGCTCTCGATAAGGATACAAACCTTATCTGGGAGCTCTCCCCAACACCAACGCCCGTGACATGGAACGAAGCTCGTGCCACATGCATGACCAGAACGACTGGCGGTCAAAAAGGCTGGCGGCTGCCGGCGCCGGCCGAAATGCGTAGTCTCGTGGGACCAGCAGTGGACTCCCCTATCCCGAATATCCCGCCGGGGCACCCATTCCTGAACATCCAGCCAACATCCTATTGGACGGTCGTCCCGGAAGCCAATCAGCCATCGTATGCGCGGTACGTGGACGCATTCCTCGGCAACGTACTGAGCTTCATCAAAATATACACATACCCAGTCTGGTGCGTTCGTGGGCCGATCCAGCAGGATGAGAAATGACCCTACACTCAACTTTGTTACAATATCCCTCACCAGTCTCATTGGGACTCGGTCGCGAGACGCACCACTACTACTCGAATAGTTTTCTGCACCGTACATTTCTGAAAACTCTTTCACTATGAGTCCATGAACATCGTACTAACTGGAGGAACAGGATTCATTGGCCAGGCGTTATGCGCGCTGCTACTTCACGGAGGCCACAGGGTCAGCATCCTCACCAGAAATGCGGAACAGGACTTCCATCGGCATGGGATGAGCGCGAGCCCAGTCCCGTGGAATGGACGAGATCCGGGGCCATGGGAGCAGGTCCTTGAAGGAGCAGATGCGATCATTAATCTCGCCGGCGCCTCTATCGCCGACGCACGCTGGACGGATTCGCGCAAGCAACTCATCACCGACAGTCGGATACTCACCACCCGCTTACTGGTCGGGGCCCTGTCTCGCTATTCTTACAAACCCACAACGCTCATCAGCGCATCCGGCATCGGTTATTACGGCGCGAGCGATGACCGCCGTCTGGATGAAGGAGCGGCACGCGGTCACGGCTTTTTGGCCGATCTATGCCGTGCATGGGAAACGGAGGCCCTTCGGGCTTCGGACTTTGGCGCGCGTGTCGTCCTCTTACGAACTGGAATGGTACTCGAACGAGATGGTGGAGCCTTACCTAAGATGCTGTTGCCCTTTCGATTATTTGCAGGCGGTCCGATCAGGCCGGGCAACCAATGGGTCTCTTGGATCCACCGGCGTGACCACATCGGTCTGATCCAATGGGCACTCACGACGGCGACGGTTTCCGGGCCGATCAATGCCGTGGCCCCTGAGCCAGTAATGATGAAAACGTTCTGCGAGATCCTTGGACGGGTGGTGCACAGACCATCATGGCTCCCCGTTCCAGAGTTTGCCCTGAACGTTCTGCTTGGTGAGTTGGGGACATTGATGACAACCGGCCAGCGCGTGATTCCCGCGAAAGCACTGGCGGGAGGCTATGCGTTTCACTATCCAACGCTGGAACCTGCACTGCACGCTATCCTGATCGGAACAACTCGACAGGGTACCGGCGAAGAAGATTCATGAGTCTCACCATTTGTCTCCTGACGAACAGTGTCGGTATGATTGTCAGATCGGAATCGATTGCTCACCTGCAATCGTGGACCATCGCCAGGCACGTCAAGCATACATAGATCTGGGCAAGTCTCAGGTGGCGAGATGACGGCTTCTCCGATTCGCTTAGGCATCAGCAGGTGTCTCCTCGGCGACGAAGTTCGCTTCGACGGAGGACACAAGCGGGACCATTTTTTAGCCGATGTACTGGGCCGCTATGTAGATTGGGTGCCGGTCTGTCCTGAGGTTGAGGCGGGATTGGGCACCCCGCGCGAAGCCATGCGGTTGGTCGGCGACCCGCGGCGTCCTCAGCTAATGACGATCACGAGCAAGCGCGATCACACCGAAGCGATGGAGACGATGATTGAAGAGCGCATCGAGTTACTCGACAAACTGAACCTCTCAGGGTTCGTCTTCAAGAAGGGATCGCCCAGTTGCGGTGTCAAACAAGTGCCTGTGTACACCAACCAGGGCATGCCGCGCCACAGCAGCGCTGGAATCTTCGCGAAAGCCTTTATAAAGCAGTTTCCGTTGATTCCCGTCGAGGAGGAAGGGCGGCTCTGTGATCCTTCGCTTCGGGATAACTTCATCGAGCGGGTGTTTTGCTACCATCGATTTCACGATCTGGTACAGAACGGAGTCACCAGACAGATTCTGATACGCTTCCACACCATTCACAAATATCTCCTTTTGTCCCACAGCCAACAACACTATGCAACGATGGGGCGTCTGGTCGGTCAAGCGGATCGTTATCGGCTCAAGGAATTGATTGTCAAGTACGGTGCATTCTTCATGAAGACCTTGACTGTAAAAGCAACGGTCCGCAAGCACGTGAACGTGCTGCATCATATGGCAGGCAATTTCAAGAATCGATTGAAGGCTCCCGAAAAAGCCGAGCTGTTAGCCGTGATCGACGATTACCATTGAGGGCTCATTCCCTTGATCGTTCCACTGACACTGATCAACCACTACGCCCGGGTATTTGATGTCCACTCTATTTGCGACCAAGCGTACCTCAATCCGCATCCGAAAGAACTGCTGCTTCGAAACCACGTGTAGGAGGATTCATGGCGACACGGAAACAAGGAGTTATTCTGGTGGGACATGGCGGAATCCCTAAGGATTGCCCGCAAGATTTAGTGACAAGACTGAAGCGGCTGGAAACCCAGCGTCGCGCAGCCAAACAACCGCCGTCCGCTGAAGAGCTCGAACTAGACATGCAAATCCGGCGATGGCCGCGGACGCCATCGACCGATCCTTACCAATCAGGCCTCCAAGCCGTCGCCGCACAATTACAGCCGCAACTCAATGGTGTCTTGTTCGGACTAGCCTATAACGAGTTCTGCGCTCCAACCTTGGAAGAGGCGGTGGAACACCTCATTGGACAGGGGGCCACTCAGATCACTGTGGCAACCACTATGTTTACTCCCGGAGGTTCTCATTCGGAAATCGAGATACCTGACGTCCTCGACCATCTCCGACCGAAACATCCCCATGTGGTCCTCCGTTATGCTTGGCCCTTTGATATTGAGTTGGTCGCGAACACGCTAGCCGAGCAGATCCGTCGCTTCTCCACGGCAGCCACCCTCTCGGATCGATGAAAAGCTCTGTCACCAGTCGACCAGGCAGTGTAGAATGCCCGCACGTAACAGACTCCGAAAGAGGGAGGACCTATCGTGGCGGTTCGGGAGCGACTGGCGCAAGCGTTCCATGATACCCAGTCATTTAAATGGGATCGCAACAAGGGGTTCAAGCTCGCATCAGGCGAGATGAGCCCTTTCTATGTCGACTGTCGCGCACTCATGGCTCATCCGGAAGCGCGTCGTCTGGTCGCCCAACTGGCCTATGAAGCGCTCACTGACATTGAGTTCGATTGTCTGGGCGGCCTCGAACTCGGAGCCATCCCGATCGCCCTGACCATTTCCGATTTTGCCTGCGCTGCTTCGCATCAACGTCTCTGGCGGACATTCGTGGTTCGCAAACAACCCAAAGACCATGGCCTGGGAAAGTTGATCGAGGGCAGCATTCGCCCCGGCGATCGAGCGCTGATCGTTGATGATGTGCTCACGAGCGGTGGGTCGTTGCTGAAAGCGATGGGCATCGCACGACAGGCCGGACTTCGGGTCGATCATGCCTTAGTGATTGTGGACCGTCAAGAGCAGGATGGAAGAGCGCGGGTGGAAAGAGAACAGGTTCAGTTTATCAGCCTCTTAACCATTCAGGATCTCCTGATCCCCGTAACAAAGGACTAGTGCGGCCGGCAGAGCTTGTGCGTTCCGCTCCATTCATTTGCACTCGAACTGAATTCCCCACCGCCGCTCCTCGATCAGTTCGTTCGCCCCCTCAACGTCCGACCCCCCCAGCGGAGTCAGGGCTCGCGTGCGGCTTTTGGTTTCTCCCTCGCGAACGATACCGTAGGATCGTCCGCCACATTTTTCTTTCATGATGTCAAGCGCATCCTTGCGGAAGGAAGAGAGCATAGGGCCTTGTCCTTCTTTAAACGGATAGACGACGACCCCACCCGAGTCATGCTGCTGAACGATCTTTGCGCCATCGGCACAGCCTCCAACCGCGAGACACGCCGCTGTCACGACAATGTGTAACCGAGATTTGACCATCATCTTGGACTGGCCCCAATCACTGTGGGCAACGGAATATGAGACCCGGTGCTTCCCCCGAACAAACCCTTCCAGGAAACGTGTTCTTGTACCAGTAGGCCTTTTTCCCACAGCGACTCCAAAATGCGGATATCTGAAGAAGAGCCACCGTCCATTGCCATCGCCTGACGGACTGCGGGAAGCGCATCCTTGAAACACCGACCGATGTCGTACAAACGAACGGCTCCGAGACTCTTAAGAAGAAGAATGTGTCCGGTCTCCGTTTCAGCGACGATCGTCTGATAGGCATGTTTCCCACTCTCGCGGACGCGGATCTTGCCGCTCAGATCCAAAAGCATCAACGCCTGTGCCGCTTCACGGTAGCGGGGCTGTTGTTCGTCGAAACTCTCTGCCGCCAGATCAAGGATCCGCGCCTTCTGCAACCCCGAGGCCGACGGTTCGGCGACAAACAACCCCTGCCACGCCGCGTGGCGTCGGCTTCCCAACGGACGGCCGTCCTTATAGAGAAGACCGAGATACGCGAAGTTTTCACGAAACAACCCGGCATTGAATAGCACATGATGACCTGTTCGTTTTTGCCATTCATCGATTCTCGGAGGCTCTGAAAGGCCTTCCTGGGCGTAATGATGGACGGAAAATTTCGTCCGTTCCGGATCCATATCGACAACCAGCATACTCGGGACGGTCGGACAAGCATCGCCCGGGTTCCACACTGCAACAGTTAACCCATCAGAAAGGCGCTCCCAGGAGATATCCTGAGCTGGAGCCAGGCCGGGCAGCAGAACGACGTTCAGTAGAAGGACACACCCGACATGCGTGGTTCGTTCGAACCACCGACTTCTATTCATGGCGGCTCTGCAGATCAGGTCGTACTGAGTGACCACTCATGGTTCAGGATCGCTTGGCGCTCTGCGACTGTTCATTTGACTCCGATTGTTGACTGACTCTCATCTGATTTGTCGGCTCCACATCCAAAAGCTCACGCACGGAACTTGCCAAAGCTTCAGGTGTAAAGGGCTTCTGCAGATAGGCACTGGCAGGATCGCCGACCCCGATACCGACATCATCGGTATATCCTGAAATGAAGAGAAGCTTCAATTCCGGCTTGATCACCCGAAGATGCCTCGCCAGTTCAGTGCCGCTCATCCCCGGCATCACGATATCCGTGAGTAACAGTTTGAGCTTCCCAATATAGGGAGTGGCCACCAGACAAGCCTCGATACCATTTCTTGCTTCGACGATGCGATATCCGAGCTTACGAAGTTCATCTCGGATCAGGACCCGAACGTCCTCCTCATCCTCTACAAGAAGAATGGTTTCATGGCCCTCCACTGATTGCAACGGCACGTTCTCGTCTGTCGACGCCTCGATCTCGCTTACGACGCGCGGGAGATAGACATCGAAACGTGTCCCTGCTCCCCGCTCGCTGTTCACATCCAATCCTCCACCGCTTTCGGTGACGATGCCGAACACGGTCGACAGCCCAAGTCCCGTTCCTTTTCCTTCTTCCTTGGTCGTAAAGAAGGGCTTGAACATGTGCTCCTGTACCTCTAAAGACATTCCGCAGCCGGTATCGGATATCGAAAGCCTCACGTACTCTCCCGGTGGTATCGGATTGACGAGGTATCTCGGCTGGTGGTCGAGTTCGGCTGAAGCGGTTTCAATCGTGAGTTTGCCGCCGGTCGGCATCGCATCCCGCGCATTCACGACCAGATTCATCACGATCTGTTCGACTAACGCAGGATCCGCTTTGATGCGGAGGTCGTCCATGCTCAGTCTCAACGTCAATTGAATATCCGCTCCGATCAACCTCCGAAGCATGGTCTCAATATTGCTGAGAGTGGCGTTCAGGCTCTGAACCTTCGCTCCGGAAGGTTGTTTTCTGCTGAACGCGAGCAACTGACGAATAAGAATCCTTGCGCGATCACCCGCCTTCTGCATTTCTTCCACTCGACTTCTCAACGGATGATCCGGCCCCATTTCACCGAGCAAAACCTGACTATGGCCCATGATAACCGTAAGCAAGTTATTGAAATCGTGTGCCAACCCTCCCGCCAGGCGGCCGACGGTCTCAAGCTTTTGTAGCTGCCGCAGTTGCATTTCGCTTTGGAGAAGTGCCTTCTCCGCCTGCCTTCGTGCCGCTCGTGCTTGTTGCTCGCGCAGGACCCGGCGCACCGATGGGACAAGTCGATCCAATCCTTCCTTGGGAATGCAATCCGTCGCACCGCGCTGCATTTGCTCGATGCACGCTGTCTCAGTAAGCGACGCCGAGACAAAGATAAACGGGACGTCAGGAGCCGACTGTTGCGCCAACTCTAAAGCAACCCCCTCATCAAACTCAGGCATGGCAAATTCAGCCAGGATGAGATCCACCTGGCCGCTGTTCAGAGCTGAAGTAAAAGCATGGCGACTTTCTACGCGCCGTATCGCACAAGAAAGCCCTCCATCGGTCAACAGCGTCTCGATGCGATCAGTCTCGTTTGGGTCCGTCTCTATATGCAGCACGCGCAACAGAGTCGTCATGGCAGGGTCATTGGGTGGAACGGCAGCTTTCAGGAGGAGGTTCATTGATGATACCCCAGAACGTTCCCAGCTCCTTGACCGCGGACAAAAATTTGTGAAACTCCACGGGCTTGACGACGTATGCGTTGGCTCCTAAGGCATAGCTATCGGCCAGGTCACGTTCTTCCCGCGATGATGTCAGCATCACGACTGGAATCGGACGAAGATTGGCGTCCGCCTTGATGGTACGCAAGACCTCAAGGCCATTCACTTTGGGCATCTTCAGATCGAGAAACACCACGGCAGGGTTTCCTCTCTGCCGAGACTTGAATTGTCCACGACAATACAAATAATCCAACACTTCAGCACCGTCGTGACACAGAACGACTTTGTCGGAAATATGCTCTGCCTCCATCGCCGCCAGTGCCAGCTCAGCGTCTCGGGGGTTATCCTCGGCCAGGAGGATCGGTTTGGCCACGGTCATGAGTCAAGCCTCCTTGCTGGGAGCAGTACGTAGAACGTCGCTCCCTTATCCGGCACACCTTCTGCCCAGGTCCGTCCCCCGTGGCGATGAACGATCCGACGAACGTTGGCAAGCCCGATACCGGTTCCTTCAAACTCGTCGGCTCGGTGCAGTCTTTGGAACACGCCGAACAGTTTGGGGGCATACTGCATGTCGAATCCCACACCATTGTCACGGACGAACAGGACGATTTCCGTAGAGCTGGGATGCTCCACACCGATCTCAATCGCGGCGATCGACCTTGTGCTCGTAAACTTTACGGCATTTGCGATCAAGTTCATAAATACTTGTCGGAGCATGGTCGGATCGCCCTGTACTTCAGGTAGTGCGGCGATTGTCCATGATATCGCTCGTGCTTGCAAGTCCAGACGAAGATCGGAAAGGATGCTCGTGATCAATTGATCCAGGTTGACGGCCGTGCGAAGCATTTCTTGCCGACCCATACGAGAGAACACCAGCAGATCGTCGATCAGCTGTCCCATTTGTTTGGCGGCGTCCGAAATCGTCTGCAAATACCGAGCAGCCTTGTCATTCAGCGAATGCTCGACCGAATTACGCAAGAGCACGGCATAGCCGTCGATGTGACGCAACGGCGCGCGTAGATCGTGAGAGACCGAATAGCTGAATGATTCCAGCTCCTTGTTTGCGGCTTCCAAGAGTTCTCCTCGGCGCTGTAGCTCCTCGGCGACACGTCGCCCTTCCGTGATGTCATGCCGAATGAGGTAATACACCGATGCCAGCAGAACCAGTTGCAGCAATGCGCCGATACCGAGAAGTACGATGGTATTCCTTGTCCCGGCGGCGGATTCCGCGACACGTCGTCCGACTGCTTGCCGCTCATGCGCATCCATCTCCGTAATGACTTGATGAATGACACCGAGCTCGCGCTTTCCGGCGCCTTCGAAAGCCATTTTCTTGACGGCACGGAAGCCCCCCTCCTGAAACTGGGCAGTGGCTTTTGATTCGGCGCTCAATTGACGGTCCATCATCCGATCGAGGAGTCCGGCACGCTGCTGTTGCTCCGGTGATTCGCGTATCAAGTCATTGAGATACGTGGTGAAGGTCGGTTTCTGCTTTACGACCTTCTTGTAGATCTCCAGATACGACGCTTCTCCCGTCACCAGATAGCGCCGGTGGGCATCCTCTGCCTCACTCATCGCGGTATCGATATTATTCAAGAGTTGGATAAGATCATGGCTGCGACCATTGAGCTCACTATTGGTCAGCAGGATGCTCGTATTGTGATAGGAGATCGCGCTGATGATGAGAATCCCGACGAACACCAGACTGAAACCGGCTAAGACCCGCTGCTCAATGGTCAGCCTGTGAAACCACACAACTGAACCGAGGGAGAAAACGGATGAACCTGCGCCGGAGGCCGACGATTTAGGTCTCTCGGCCGCTAAACGGGGAGCCTGTGAGGGATGGTTGAAGGCTGATTCCATCGATCAGGACGACTTGCATCAAGACACTTCGGTGATCGTACGGAAGCCATACAGTAAGATCGTGGCCCTATGGCCGTAATTGTAGCAGAACTCTTGTAGGGCGGAAGCAGAAAACTAACCACCCAGCGGGGGACCCGGAGGAATCACAGTAGCCGAGGGACCGATAAAACTCGCAAACATGAGCGTCGCGCTGACCACCCAGTCGGTGAACGGTTGCGGATAAATGCCGATTACCAACGTTCCAGCTAAACCGATATAGATCACCGCCCTCATCGGACCGGATATCCCGATAGGAGAGGGATCCACCGGCTCATTGATGTACATCTGCTTCACAACGATGAGGTAATAGTACATCGAGATCACAATGTTGATCAGCCCGACTGCGATCAATGTATACAGCCCTTCTTTGATGGCCGCCACGAAAATGTAGAGTTTCCCGACAAACCCCGCCAGCGGCGGCACACCGGCCAGAGACAACAGGAACAGCAACATCGCAAACGCCAGAAACGGGGACCTTCTGTTTAAGCCTCTGTAGTCGTCGATTTCATCTCTTCCAATGGCCTGGCCGACCGCGATCACGACGGCGAAGGCCCCGATATTGGCGAACAAGTACGCCAGAAGATAAAACAAAATGGCATCGCTTCCCATTTTGGTGCCCGCCGCAAGCCCGATCAACACATTCCCGACTTGGGCGATGCCCGAATACGCCAGCAGCCGTTTGATGTTACGCTGCGCGATCGCCACGATATTGCCATAGGTCATCGACACGATAGACACAGCCACCAAGAGGGACACCCATAGAGGCTTGAACGTCACCAACGCCACGAGGAAAATGCGGAGCAAGATCGCAAAGGCCGCAGCTTTTGGAGCGATCGACAAAAAGGTCGTCACAGGCGTCGGCGCGCCATGGTAGGTATCGGGAATCCAGGCGTGGAATGGAACGGCGCCGATCTTAAATCCAAGAGAGGCAAAGATCAGCAGAAACCCAATGACCAGGCCGGGTGTGGCCTGAGCGGACGCCATGTCTGAAAAGACGAGCTTCCCGGTTTCACCATAGACGAGGCTGATCCCATAGGCGAGCAGACCGGCCGCGAAAACACCCAGGATAAAAAACTTGAGCCCTCCTTCGTTTGAAGCCAAATCATCACGCAGATAAGACACCAGAACGTAGAACCCCAGCGTTGCAAACTCCAGGCTGACGAAGACCGACAGCAGATCGTTGGCGGACGCCATGAACATCATGCCGAGCGCCGCCATGACGACGAGACAATAATACTCCCCCCTGAAAAGAGTAAAGCGATTGACGTACTCGATTGATGCGAGGATGACGAGTATCGTCGCTCCGAGAATAAAGATCTTGAAAAAGATCGCCATGCGATCCAGCACGAACATGTTGCCGAAGAGCGTGCCGGAAATATGATTGAGGTCAAACCACCCCAAACAGCCGAGTGTGACCACAAGGCCCGCGACACTGAGATAGGCCAGTCGCTCCTTGGGTAAGCGCGGAAGGGAAAAATCAATGATCAACACCACACACAACCAGCAGGTCAGGAAGATCTCCGGCAATAAAAGCAGAAGATCGGAGACGGTCATGTTCAGCGAAAACGTCATTCTCGACCCGCTCGTGGGACCTGAGGCATATCGGATGTGGGCTTATGCGCGGCCAGCGGGACAGAAGGCCTTTCCGGCGTTGTCACCTTACCCCTCATCCCCAACCCTTCACCGGTTTCCGCCACCGGGACGACCTGCGTAATCCTTGCGACCAATGGGTCCACTCCGGAACGAACGACATCATATAAATGCATGGGGAAAATCCCAAACCCGATACTGATCGCGATCATGATCAACAGAGGCAGGCGGTCGACCGTAGCAATCGCATCGTGCGCATGACTGTACTTTTGGTTCATCGGACCATAAAAAAGCCCGCGCATCATTTTGAACAGATACGCCAAGGTCAGAACGATGCCCAGCATGGCGACAATGACTTGAACCGGGTACTTGTTCCAACTTCCGACGATGATCATGATTTCCGCGATAAAATTGACTGTGCCGGGCATACCGATCGAAGCCATACAGGCCACGATGAAACAAGCGGAGATGAACGGCATCTTGTTCGACAGGCCGCCCAGCGAAGGAATGTCACGTGAATGGGTTTGGTCATAGACCCATCCTGCCATGGCGAAGAGCATCCCGGTCGCCATGGCATGGGCGAACATGTAGATGACGGCGCCGCTCAGGCTGATGTAATTCAAGGCCGCCATGCCGAGGAACACATACCCCATGTGACTGGAACTTGAGTACCCGATCACATACTTGGTGTCTTTGGCGTAAAACGCGACGAAGCCGCCATACATAATGCTGAACATGCACAGAACGGCGGCAATCGGCATCAGTTCTCTGGTCGTTTCAGGAAGAATTTCAAAGGCCACGCGGATAATGGAAAAGTGCCCGAGCTTCATGAGGACACCCGCATGAAGCATGCTGGTCGCAGCCGGCGCTGCCGCATGGCCTACCGGAGACCAGGAATGCAATGGCCACAGCGGTGCGATCGACGCAAAGCCGAAGAAAATCAACACCCAGATGATCTTGTCCAATGTCGTGCCGAGTACCGGGATATTCATGAGATTGGCCTGCTCGCGGAGCACCAGAATATCGAAGGTGTCTAGGCCGGCGTATTTATAGATGAGTAAAATACCCATGAGCGCGACGACGGCAAACGCGGACAGGAAAAGCACCAGTTTCATCGCCGCATATTCTTTGCTGTTCGACCCAAAGTTGAGGATAAAGCCGACTGAGTCCCGCCGTTTGAGGCTTTCGGGATCGGTCATCTCCAAATACTTCTTGGTGTGACTGCCCCACATTCCCAACAACAAGTACATGGGGATGACGGACATCTCGTAGAAGAAATAGAGGAAGAACAGATCGAGAGACATGAAGACGCCGATCGTGGCGGCAGCCAAGATCAGCAGCCAGATGTAAAACTCCTTCGTACGGTCCTTGATATGCCACGAGACGAAGATGCCGGCAAACAACAAAATGGAGGAGGCGAGCACGAGAGGCGTCCCGATCCCATCGACACCAAGATACAATGAAATGCCGAGCTGCCTAGACCACTCAAACTTTTGAATAAACTGGAATCCACCCTTCACCGGATCGTACGCATAAAAAAGATAGAGCGACGAGATCAGCGACACAAACGCCGCACTCACCGCAATGCTTCTCACAAGCAGCGGCTGTCGATTCGATACAAAAATCAACGCCAGGGCTCCCGCGAAAGGAGCGAACAGGATATAGAGTAGTGCGTACTCTCCCATGGCGCGACCTAATACCCTCTCCCGAATGGGGAGCCTTCCAGCGACACCTTCGTCTCCTGAGAAACTCGATCAACGAGCGCTTGGACCGATCCGTTCATGATTCGTAAGAACGGTGACGGATAGAGCCCGATCCAGAGAATCATGACTGACAGCGACACGGCAATGACCTTCTCGCGCGGTTGCAGGTCGTTCATCGTTCCCTTCACTGCCGCACCCAGCGGACCAAACATCGAACGTTCGTAGTACCAGAGAAAATATGCGGCCCCGAAAATCACCCCCAGAACGGCGATGGCGCCGAACCACCACTTGGCTTTGAACGCCCCCAAAAGAATGAGAAACTCGCCGACAAACCCATTCGTGCCGGGAAGTCCGATCGACGCCAGGCCGATGATGAAAAAGAAGGTCGCCAGAAGAGGCACTTGTTTCGCCATCCCTCCGAACGCCGACAACTGGGTCGTTTGCTGCCGAGAGTAGAGAAACCCGGCGATAAAGAAGAGCCCCGCCGTGGTGAAGCCCAGATTGATCATCGAGAGCAAGCTGCCTTGCAGACCTTGATAGTTCAAGGCAAACAACCCGACGACCACAAAGCCAAGATGACTGACACTGCTGTAGGCCAGCAAGCGTCGAAAATCGGCTTGAACCAACGCCATCCAAGCTCCATAGAGAATTGCGCAGAGTCCGAGCACGACCACGACCATGACCACCGTCTCGCTTTTCGACGCATCCGGGAGCAACGGGATGCTAAAGCGCATAAAACCGAACGTGCCCATTTTCAAACCCGCCAAGACCACGGCCATCCCGATCGGACCCTCCAACAGCGCATCAGGCAGCCATGTGTGGAAAGGAAACACCGGCGCCTTGAAGGCAAATCCCAGGAACATCAGCCAAAAGATGACCAGTTGCTGCGAGACCGGAATCGGCACCGTCAGGAGTTCGAGGAGATCAAACGAATAGATCTGATCCGTGTGATGCAGCGAAGCCCATTGATGGTAATTGATGTTCAGCAATGCGATGCCGACCAGCATAAATACACTGCCCAAGAGGGTATACAGGACAAACTTCAGCGCGGCATAGTGACGCTCGGCTCCTCCTCCCCAGAGTTTGATCAGGAAGTAGCTGGGAATCAACATCAACTCCCAGAACACGAAGAACAGGATCAAATCCAGGGACACGAAGACGCCCATCGTCGTCGTCTCGAGCGCCAACAGACACATCATGTAGAGTTTGATTTGATGTCGGATCGTATCCCATGAGTAGATCACCACCAAGACCGTCAGAAAAGCCGTGAGCCCGACGAACAATACGCTGATTCCATCGACGGCCAGGTGGTAGCTGATACCTAACGCTGGAATCCACCGGACACGCTCTGTGAACTGCATGGCGGCCGATTCCGGCACGAAACGCAGCAGGACAAATACGGAGAGCGCAAGCTCCACCAGCGCAATGGTGAGGGCTGAGGTCCGGACCATATCTTCTTCATCGAACAGCCAAAGTACAGTCGCCCCGACAATTGGGAGAAATAGGATGCAGGACAGAATCGGAAATCCGGCTGTGAGTTCTTCGAGCATAGACGCAGCCTAGTCAGGTTAAGCCCTACATCTGAGCGAACAATTGAACGACAAGCACCAGAAGGAAGAGCCCCGCAACGATGATGGCGGCATAATGATGGACCATTCCACTCTGCAACTTCCGACCCTCACGAGCCGCGAGATGGTTACTGTATCCAATCACGTTCAGGCCGCCGTAAATAATATACTTCTCGATCCATGTGGAACCGGAGGCCCCCCAATCGGTGAGCCGTCCCACCCCGCGCACGATTCCGTCTATGACCGTACGATCAAACCAGTCAAGCATTGCGCCCAGACGTTTGAGCGGCTCGACGAAAATCCGATCGTAGATTTCATCAACATAGTACTTGTTCAATAAGATCCGATACATCGCGGAAAATCTCTCCGCCCATCCTTCTGGAGTCGCCGGGCTCATGGAATAGAGGAAATGCGCGAGTCCCCATCCCATCACGGCAATGACGAGGGCAATGCTCATCACCAGAAACACCATGCCTGCACTGACCCCATGCTCACCTCCAACCTCGACGATGGGTCCCAGAAATCCATGCAACCACCCATGCTCCGGGGGAACCCCCAAGATCACTCCACCCACGATCGAGAGGAAAGCAAGGACCATTAAGGGCGCAACCATGATCATCGGAGATTCGTGGACATGTTCGGCCGTATGATGATCCATCCGAGAAGTACCGTAGAACGTCAGATAGGTCAGACGGAACATATAAAAAGACGTCATCAGCGACCCGGCGGCCGCCATGCTATACAAGAGATAGTGATGATTGGTGAAGGCATGGGTCATAATTTCGTCTTTGCTCCAGAATCCCGCTAAGGGAGGGATCCCTGCGATCGCAATGGTGCCGATCAAAAACAGCCGATGGGTCCATGGAATTCGGCTGCTCAGTCCGCCCATCTTTCGGATGTCCTGTTCCCCCGATAATGCATGGATCACCGACCCCGCCGCCAGGAACAACAACGCTTTGAAGAAGGCATGTGTCATGACATGAAACACGGCCGCCGTATAGGCGCCGATCCCGCAACCGAGAAACATGTATCCGAGCTGACTCACCGTCGAATAGGCTAAGACCCGTTTGATGTCGGTTTGCACCAGTCCGATGGTCGCCGCAAACAAGGCGGTCCCTCCTCCGACGAACGCCACCATCGACATCGCAAACGGCGAGAGATCGAAGATCGCATGATTGCGGACGATCATGTAGACACCGGCTGTCACCATCGTCGCCGCGTGGATGAGCGCGCTCACCGGCGTCGGCCCTTCCATCGCATCGGGCAGCCAGGTATGGAGGGGCAGTTGCGCGGACTTCCCGATCGCCCCCACGAGAAGGCAGAGCGCGATGGCAGTAGCCATGTCTGGGGACAGTTGCCCAACCTGGGCAAAGACCTTTGTATAGTCGAGGGTCTTAAAGTTGATACAGACAAGAAATATCGCAACGAGAAATCCCGCGTCGCCGATCCGGTTGACGACGAACGCTTTGGATGCGGCCTTGGCAGCCGCAACCTTGTCGTAGTAATAACCGATCAAAAGATACGAACAAAGCCCGACGCCCTCCCAGCCGATGAACAGGACGACATAGTTATTCCCCATGACAAGAAGCAGCATGGAGACCATGAAGAGATTCATGTAGGTGAAGAAGCGCGTGAATCCAGCTTCTCCATGCATATAGCCGACGGAATAAATGTGAATGAGGAACCCTACGCCTGTGATGATCAGCAACCACGCGCAGGTCAGAGGATCCACCAAGTACGCTAAATTGATCGCGAGATCACCCCCGAAGATCCACTGATAAACAATGACTTCATGAGAAGCTCCCGTACGCATAACATCGGCGAATACGCCGATGGCGCAGAGAAACGACAGGCCGACCGACCCCCAAGCCAATCGATGGGCCATGTCATGAGAGTAGCGCGGTCCGAGCAGCCCATTCACGAGGACCGCGAGCAGCGGGAAGACAGGAATCAATTTGATAAGAAGATCAGTCACGTCAGACACAATATCGCGCGATTCTGAGGATACTCAGCTAGCCAACCATGCTGCACGGAGCCGGAACCTAAACGTGTACTCTTGGAGGTACGTTGAGGGGTACGAGCTACCGACTGCACCGTTGGATGTGATGGTCCACATCCTGTTACCACTTTAATAGGTTCATTTCATCCACATTCGTGGAAATCTTGCCCCTGAATACGACGATGATGATGGCCAAACCGACGGCCGCTTCGCCCGCCGCAATGGCGATGATGAACAGAGCCACCAGTTGCCCTGCCATAGATTCCAAATAGTGTGAAAAGGCGACCAAATTGATGTTGGCCGCATTCATCATGATTTCAACCGACATCAGTACAATAATGAAGTTCCGCCTGACAAGCACACCCAAGAGTCCCGTCATAAAAAGGACGGCGCTGACGGCTGTATAGGCAGACAGGGGAATCATAACCGCTCTCTCTCCCTATCCAACGGCTTCGGCGTCTTCGCCAGGACAATCGCGCCGATAATGGCTCCGAGTAGAAATATGCCGACGATCTCAAACTGCAAGAGATGGTCGCTGAACATCTTGATACCCACGGCGTATGTATTCCCATCTTGCAGCACGGCAGCCGCCGGAGTATCTCCCTTTGCCCCACTAAACGGAGACCGCAAGAGAAGGTACAGAACGTAGCCGCCCCCCACGACAGCGGGTCCGAGAATATACAGGGCCGAGGGATGGAAATACCGTTCATCGCTTTTGAGATTCAACAACATCAACACAAAGAGGTACAGCACTAGAATGGCTCCAACATAGACGATGACCTGCACGGCCCACAAGAACTCTGCGTTCAGGAGGATAAATAGGCCGGAGACGTGCAGGAGCAACACGAGCAAAGAGAGCGCGCAGTGAACAGGGTGACGCAAGGATACCGTCAAAACACCGGCAGCAATACTGACCAATGCAAAATAAGCGAAAAACATTTCGATCATAACGCGCGGCTCAGCTCAGATGTTTGGGAGATGGTTGGGTCGACTTCTGTACCGACTGCGGGAAATAGTAGCGGTACTCGCGGCTCTGCTCGACATTTTTCTCCTGGTTGTGCGCATACAAATATTTCTTCCCATCATCGAGGTGGCGTTCGCCGATGTCGTACAGCCGCTTCTTGTCGAACAGCAGGCTGCGTTTGTCGTGGGTCGAGTATTCGTACATCTTGGTCATCGCCAATGCGTTCACCGGACAGGCTTCGACACAATAGCCGCAAAAGACGCATTTTGTGATATCGATATAGAACTCACTGGCATAGCGCTGAAGCGGTCGCGCCGCATCCTCAGCGCTGATCACTTTAATGCAATGCGAAGGGCAGGCGACCTCGCAGAGATCGCAGCCCACGCACCGTTCGCGTCCATCATCGTATCGAAGCAACCCAAGCGCACCGCGATGCGCATCCGGGATCGTTCGTTGTTCCCGCGGATACTGAAACGTCATCGGTCGATGAAGCATGTGCCGAAACGTGACCTTCATCGCGTCCCAAATCTCATAGAATAACGCGGCATGAAGGATTTTCTTGGTCAGCGCGGCCACACTCATCGTAGGCTCCTCGTCACGGACATAGATATCCGCTTACGCCTGTTCAACACTTACCCAGATCTGCTTGAACGACGGAACGCCGGTCGTGGCATCAACCGACACAGGCATCAAGTCCTTCACCGGAGGTTCATTAAAATGCTCGGGGAAAAAACAGGTACCCGGTGCAATGGACTGATCCGGCTGCACACCGAGCTGAAGGGAACCGCGATCCGAGGTCAAACGCACCTTCGCACCGTCTTGCAATCCAAGACGTTCCATGTCCCGGATATTCATCCGCAGCTTCCCTGTGTTCGGAGCGATCTTGATAAGCCCGGGCGCGTGCGTCGACAATTTCCCCGAATGCATTAATAACTGCCCCATCACTAGGGAAAAAGGACGCGGAGGTTCTCCGGATGGCGGCGTCCGTTGATAACGCGCCTTGACCTCCGCCGCGTAGTCATTGGACAAATACTGGTCAGGAACGGGCACAACTTTACGGGGTTGCCCAAGATTATAGTATCCGGGTAACAACTTCATGATCTCGGCTTGAATGTCATTGGTCGATTGGTATTCCCATCGGCACCCCATGGCATTCGCAAGAGCTGTCATGATGTGCCAGTCCGGCAGGCTCTCTCCCAGCGGATCCATCGCCTGACGAACACGAAGCACACGACCTTCAAGGTTCGTAAATGTGCCATCCTTCTCCGCATAGGTGCAAGCGGGAAGCACAAAATGAGCCAATTCCCCCGTATCGGTCAAAAACGAATCTTGCACGACTAACAGTTCGAGTCGTTCGAGAGCGGCCCGGACCTCCATCGAAGCCGGCAGGGTCGCGAGTGGGTTTTCTCCCAGAATGTACAGGGCCTTAATCTGCCCACTTTTGCATCGCTTCAGGATTTCGATGAGATGCGCCCCTGATCCGACAGGAGGGAGCGACGCTTCCCATGCTTTGGCGAAACGGTCCCGAACTCCTGGGTCATCAAACCGAGCCTGACCTGGGAAAAACTCAGGCGCCGCGCCCATATCCACAGCCCCTTGTTCATTCGGTTCCTCCGTCACGGTGTTCACACCACAACCTGCTCGTCCGAGCTTACCGGTGATCCAGGCGAGATCCATCAGTTTTAAGACGTTTTGATAGCCGTTCGTTCGCCTGACAATCCCTTCCGCGCATAGGATGATCGATCTCGGCGATTCTGCAAAAATGGAGGCAATTTCTCTGAAAGTCTCTACTGGAAGACCGGTCTCGGCCGACAACTGCACCAACGAAACATTCGCCACCGCGCTTTTGAGCGCTTCAAGCGCTTGTGAGTGCTTCCCAACAGCCTCTTCATCCACCAAACCCTGGTCGATGGTCGCTTTGACCAACCCATCGATCACTGCTCCCTCTGTCCCAGGCTTGATCAAAAACGGGTGCGATGCCAACTTCGCAATATTCGTGATGGCGCTGTCGAGCGTCACCACCTGAGCCTTGTAGACCCGCATGGCTTCCTTGATTCGCACGGCAGTCAACGGGTTTGTCTCGGTAATATTGGAGCCGATCAAAATGATGGCTTTCGCTTTCGTCAGATCTTCCCAATCATTCGGCGTTCTCCCAAGTCCGACCGCATGTTTGGACGCGAGCACAAAGTTCATATGACCATAGCGGGCGCTACTATCGAGCTGGTTGGTTCCAAAACCGGTGCGCATGAGCTTCTGAAACAAATACAGCTCTTCATTCGTACAGCGGGCCGTCACGAGGCCGCCGACGGCAGCGGACCCGTATTTGCTTTTGATTTCGGACAACCGGTCTACGAGCAGGTGCATGGTTTCCAGCCAAGGCTTCTGCACCAACTGACCTCCTTCGCGGACCAGAGGCTGTGTAAGCCGGCTCTTACTGTCCAAATATTCGAATCCAAAACGTCCGCGTACGCAAATCCCTCCGTGCCCCTTGGCAGTTTCCGATCGATCTCCCCACTTGTTCTTCCAAGAGAGCGAGGAAGTGACTCGGACCACCTCTTCATCCTTCGTTTCCAAGTAGAGTTGGCAACCGTCTCCGCAGTAATTGCAGGTCGTCGTCGTCTTTTTCATCTGCCACGGTTTATACAGATACTTGGAAAACTTATTCGTGATGGCGCCGACCGGACAAACCGCTAAACAATCTCCGCAGAATTCACAATCGAGAGCGAGGTCGCCCTTGGCCACGACCTGGTTGAATCCTCCCTTCTTCATGAACTGCAAGGCATCGATCATCAACACATCCTTGCAAACATTGATGCATTCCGCACAGGCGATGCAGCGATTCATGTTGAAGTCGAGCACGGGACTGCGCGTATCTTCCGGAATGAATTTCTGCTTCGCATTGGCCAGATTTGTCACGCCATGCTGGAAAGCCATATCTTGTAGTTCACAATGGCCGTCCGCATCGCACACCGGGCAGTCAAGAGGATGTACGGACAGGTGTTTCTCGACGGCTTTCTTTCGGGCGAGAAAGAGATCCTCGCCTTCGGTACGGATCACCATTCCCGCCGCCGCCTTGGCGGTACACGACCGAACGGGAGCTTTCTTCCCCTCTTGCATCACGAGACACATGCCACAGGAACCGAACGGATCGAATGTATAGTGGTAACACATGGCCGGGATGATCTTGCCCGTCATTGCGATGACGTCGTACAAGGACACGCCATCCCTTGCCGTGACGGATTTCCCGTCGATATTCAATTCGATCGTTGTCGCTTCAACGTCTGGATTAGTAGCCGGCTTCAAACCCATAGTTCTTCTCCGTGAAAGGAAAAACGCGAACCGAAAAATGAAACCCTGATTCTACCTTTCACTTTCCACATCTCGTACTTCACATTCTATCTATCGCATTCGCCCATTACGACATCATACGTTCCGAAGATGGTACAGGCATCTGAGATCATATACCCTCTGGCCATATGGTCGAACGCACCCATGTGCACGAATGACGGGGCACGAATCTTCAGCCGATAGGGCTTCCCTCCTCCCGTACTGACGATGTAAAAGCCCAGTTCCCCTTTGTGCGCTTCTGTGCCGCAGTAGATTTCTCCTGGCGGAGCATCAAACCCCTGCGAGAAGAGCTTGAACTGTTGGATCATTGCCTCCAGGTTCGTGAAGACTCGCTCTTTCGGCGGCAGCGTCACGCTGGGAACATCCGCCATAATAGGCCCCTCCTGCATCTGCTCTAGACATTGCCGAATGATCTTGACGCTCTCGTAGAGCTCCATCACCCGAATCCAATAGCGATCATAGGTATCGCCGTTTTTCCCAACCGGCACGCTGAACTCGCACTTTGGATAGGCGCTATAGGGCTCGTACTTGCGAAGATCATAGTCCACGCCGGACCCGCGAAGAACTGGTCCGCTCAGTCCAAAATTGACCGCATCTTCGGCGGAGATCACGGCGACCCCCTTGGTGCGCCCAAGCCAAATACGGTTTCTCTCAAGAAACACCTGATATTCGTCGATCTTCGGCGGGAAATAGTCCAAGAACTGTTTGAGCTTGTCGATCAATGTGGGAGTCAAGTCTCGCTCAACCCCGCCGATTCGATACCAGCTCGTCGTGAGACGAGCCCCGCACAGCTCGTCGAACCAATCGAGCAGGATTTCCCGATCCCGAAAACAGTAAAAAAAGACGGTCATGGCCCCGATGTCAAGCGCCTGAGCGCTTAGCCAAAATTGGTGCCCAATGATGCGTTGCACCTCCGCAACGATTGTCCGGAGGTATTCCGCCCGCTCCGGGACTTGTAGATTCAAGAGTTTTTCGACAGCACGGCAATAGGCAAAGTTGTTGTACATCGCGCAAACATAGTCGAGTCGATCCGTATGAGGAATGAACTGATGATACGTGCCGTCTTCAGCAAGCTTTTCTACTCCCCGGTGGAGGTATCCCATCACCGGCGTAGATTTCACCAACCGCTCCCCTTCCAGCTCCAGGATCACTTTAAGCACCCCATGGGTGCTGGGATGTTGTGGTCCCATGTTGAGCAAGAGCTCCTCGGTTCGCAAGGTCGGAAGCGTCTCGCTTCCCGGATGTTCCGGGTTGACTATTTTATAAACAGTGGTTCTTTGATCTTCGAATGCCATGTCGGTGGCGCATCCTATCGTGGAACTTCATCCAGAAAATCAAATGTGTCTCGCCAGCCCTTGCCCCGAAGTGGAAAATCCTTACGCAACGGGTAGCCTTCGGTATAGTCATCCGGCATTAAAATCCGACGAAGGTCGGGATGATTTCGAAACCGGATCCCCATCATATCGAAGACTTCACGTTCCATGAAATCAGCGCCTTTCCAAAGATCCGTCAAGGAATCCGCGACACAATCCGATTCAGGCACCCGCGTCTTCAGTCGAATGCGATGCCGCTTCCGAATCGAATAGAACTCCCACACGACTTCGAATCGTTCTTCGTCATCGGGCCAATCCACGGAGCTCACATGGACAATATAATCGAAATCCATCCCGGGATCGTTGCGCAAAAACTGAGCGACTTCATGGAGCTTATCTCGCGACACAGTCACCGCCACATCGCCGCGCCACTCGGTCAAGCCGGTGACGCCGACCGAGAACGTCTGTTGAATTCTCTGGAGCAGTGTATGCATAACGACGTATCAGACCTTCAGACCAGCCTTGACCTGCTCCGGTTGAGTCACAAACACACGTTTTTGCATAATGCGCTCCTGCAATTTTAGGATGCCGTCCAATAGCGCCTCCGGAGTCGGAGGGCAGCCGGGCACATAGATATCAACGGGAATAAATCGGTCGACTCCCTGCACGACACTGTAACTGTCATAGATGTTTCCTGAGGTGGCGCAAGAACCCATCGCAATCACGTACTTGGGTTCCGGCATTTGATCGTAAATCTTTCGAATCACCGGCGCCATACGCCGGCACACGGTTCCGGCGACGATCATCAAATCCGACTGCCGTGGCGAACCGCGAAATACTCCTGCTCCGAACCGATCCATGTCGTACCGAGAAGACACGGCGGCCATCATCTCGATGGCGCAGCAGGCGAGCCCGAAGGTCATCGGCCAGAGAGAACCCTTCCTCGCCCAGTTCACAGCTTTTTCTAGAGACCCCGTGATGACGTCCGGTGCCCCGTCTTTCTCCTGCCGTCCCAGCTGGATCAGCCCCATACAATCCTCAGTCCCACTCCAGCGCGCCTTTTCGCCAAGCATACACATAGGCTACGATGAACAATCCGATAAAAATCATCATTTCGATCAACCCAATCACTCCGATCTTGGTGAATACGACGGCCCACGGATAGAGGAAGATCACTTCAATGTCGAAGATGACGAACAACATCGCAAAAATGTAATATCTGACAGGGAACGGCATACGCGCGTCGGAAAACGGTTCGGCCCCACATTCGTAGGTCGATAATTTTTCCGGTTCCGGATACTTGGGTTGCACAAAATAACTGACAAGCAAGGTCACGACCCCAAAAGCCAACGTGACAAAGATAAAAAGAAAGACCGGGAAAAACTTCGTCAGATACTCAAGCAGAACTTCGGTTCCGGTCATTTAGTTTTCTCTCACAAAGCATTGACCTGAAAAGGGTATTGTAGATCTGATGCGTAAAATTCTAGTGCCCTGATCTTAGGGATAGCAAGCGAACAAAGGACCTAATTCCGGCGGACCCGAAAGCCCTAGATATGCTAGCCTGAGAGCGGAATGCAGATTGAGCGGTTAGGTTTCTGCTGCAACTCACGATCAGGTATCAACGTCTGCTCTCGTCGCTTCGTTCATCGTCCCCACAGTCGGATGGTCCAGCCTGCGAAACCTCCCATTCCGATTCGAGAGGAGAAAGGGCCTTGACCTTTCGTCGCCGATGGATCTGTGTATCGATTCGTTCCTTCCGGAGAAATCCCCTGGAGAGACACTCGCCTTTTTTTTCATCACCATTCATCGTCATTCAAGACTCAGGACAGATACTAAGAGAGAGCAGGGCTCCACGTTACCACCTGAAAGAACAGACCGTCAAACTCCTACCAATCCACACAAATTCTTGACAACACAGCGTCTTTTGCTATGTTTTTCCAAGGAACACTAGCCTCAGAAGGAATCTACTGTATGAAAACCTTGGCGTCCCTCATCTTAGTCCTGTGTTCAGGAATCGGCCTCTCACTCGACGGAGCACTCGCACAGACACCAGAAATTGATTCCATTCGGTTTTCAGAGGCTGCTCTCACCTTTTCCAGTGGCGCCATCCAGAAAACATCTCCGATCGACGGAACTGTAAACTTGGTAACAGGTGATAATCAGTCAACGGGCAATCGCATGCTTCTCGGGAGGCGAGATTCGTTTTATCTCAAACTGAATAACTCAACCGATGTGGCAGTGGGTGACCTCTTCACCATCTACCGGCGGGTTCGGAAAGTGTTCCATCCTGTGACGAAGGAATACCTTGGGTTTGTGATGAATCGTTCAGCGGTCGTGAAGGTGACTGCCGCCGACCACGCTCTCACGACAGTAGAGGCCGTGCTGAGTTACGGACCGATTTCCCCCGGGGACCCTGTTATGCGTTTTGTGGCTCCGGCTCCAGACATCGAGACGGGTTCCACAACAAGCATTTCCGACCTCGAGGGCATGATTGTTGAGCTTCAGGCCGACCGGCCGATGACGCTGGTTTCACAGTCAAATGTTGTGTATCTGGATCGAGGGAAGGAGGACGGACTGAAGGTCGGTGATCTCCTCGATATTCATCGTCACAGTGCCGGGCTTCCGCCACGAAAGATCGGCCAACTCAAGGTGCTGTCGCTGGAATCTCACACGGCAGTCGCCAAAGTCACCAAGGCCAACACCCGTGTTATCACAGGAGACCGGTTCAAGCTCGTCGGATATTCGACACCTATTATTCAGTCGTCGGTAGGAGCTATCCCGGAATCGCCCACCGCTCAGGCCAGTCACGTGGTTCCAGTTGATTTAGTATCCAGCAAACTTAAAATACAGGATGCGTCGGGGCAAAGCCGCCTCAACCTGGGGGACCTCGCGAAGTTCCTGCACTACGACTCAGGGGATGCGGCTATTAAGGCTGAAAATTACAAGGTGCTCGACCAGTTGATTGAATATCTGCACACCAGCGGCGATATGAGGATGATCCGAATCGAAGGCCATACGGATAACGTGGAGATCGGCCCTTCGCTCAAGTCGCGGTATCCAAGCAATTGGGAGTTGTCCAAAGTGCGTGCGAACGGCATCCTCCGTTATCTCGTAGAAAAGGGCGGTGTGGAACCAGAACGGATTAGTGCAGTGGGGCTCGGTGACACCAAACCAACTGCCACGAATACAGCGGAGGAGGGTCGCACGAGGAATCGGCGCGTGGAAATTCTTCTCTACGTTTCTGATGCTCCAGCACTTAAACCTGACGTGCAAACTCAAGTGCAAAGGCTCGAATACAGCCAACCGCTCCTTCCGACTGCTGCCTCAGACACAGCTGGCTCCTCTGGTCGAGGGACCTTGTCCGTAGGCGATTCTTCCCAGGTTTCTGTGACGGACGGATCAGGTGCCGCCAATAACCCCGATGCGAGTGGTGCCACACCGACAGTCACCAACAAACAGGATACTTTTCAACAACCAACCGCCGGAACTTCGACGGAATAGTATCGGACAAGGCGAGAGCGTACGGGTATTGGTCTCCCCTCAACGACCTTGTCCAACCGGCACATTTCTGACGCGAACACCGATATGACCGGTGTTCATCGCATTTCCAGATTGTTAGAATGCGACATGGCTTCCGATGAGACTTCCACCTTTCCTCGTCGAATGGAGGCACTCTATGCAGACGTTATCGTACCCCGCCACATCTCGAAGGCCTTCACCTATCTCGTCCCTCTCACCTTAGCTCAGACCATTGTAATTGGGTGTCGCGTCCTTGTCCCGTTTGGGCGTACGGTGGTGGAAGGGCTCGTCATTTCACTGAATGATCACCTTGAGACCGAAATAAAGTCTGCATCCATTAGAGAGATCCACTCTCTAGATCACGACGGGCAAGCTTCTGCACTCCCTCCCACGCTGTTCGAACTGTCTCGCAAGATCGCAGAATACTACGTTGCACCATGGGGCCAGTGTCTTCGGCTCATATTGCCGGCTACCCGAAAAACCTCCCACGCGCGATACGTGGCCACTGCGCAGGGTCGCGCGGCCTTAGAAGCTGGACTTTGTCCAGATAATCTGAAGCCGATTCTAGACCGAATTGCCCGACGAACTGCAGGAATCCTGTCCTCAACACTTCAACCGACTCAACAGGGAAGCGCGGTGCAGATCGATGCCCTTATCAACAAGTCGTGGATAGCACTCATATCTTCGAACAACACCACCGTCGAGTTCAACAATCCGCGTAAAAAGCTCACCCTGGACGAGCATGATCACCGCACTTCAGTGGACGGCATTTTGTCCACTGAAACACTCCCGGAGGTGAACTCCTCTTGGAAAACGCGCGTTGCACACTGCCTTCACAGCAATCACATAAACAAACTCGTCCTTCATGCCCCGTGGGAACACCGACTAAGCCGGCTTGAGGACGCCATTCAGCAAGCGCACTCAATGAAGAGATCCACCATAGTTCTCACCGGTGAAATTGCGAGAGCATCGTGGTTGAAACAAGTGCTCTCAAGTCTCACGGGCTTCCAGATTATCCTCGCACGCCCACCTTCAGAGTCGGGTCAATGGCAACCGAGTCAGGGACAGATCCCCTCGGTAGTCGTAGGAACCCGTTCATCCATATTTTCGCCTCTTAAATCGATCGGGCTGATCTGGGTGGAAGGAGAAGAGGATCCTGCCCTGAAAGAACCTCAGGAGCCCCGCTATCATGCCAGAGAGGTCGCCACTTTGAGAGCTGAGAGCGAACGGGCGCTCGTTGTACTGGCCTCGGCTCACCCATCTCTTGAATCGAGGTTCGATCCCGAGGCTGAGATCCACTATGTCCCACGAGAAATTGCCCTTCAACCGACGATTGAACTCGTTGACCTTCGCAACGAGCCAGCGGGAACCCTGTTCAGCCACAAACTCATCCGAGCGATGCACGAAGCCCTACAGAACCATGCCAAAATCTTGCTCTTCCTCAATAGGAAAGGTTATGCCAGGACCTTGGTTTGTCGAGACTGTGGCTGGGTTCCTCAGTGCAATTCCTGTAGCGTGCCGCTTACCTATTATCGTGAAGCCGGCAGGATGATTTGTCGTTACTGTGGTAAGGCAGATCGATTGCCGGATCTCTGCCCTTTGTGCAGTACTCCTCGTATGAGTCCTGTTGGTGATGGCACCGAGCGTGTTGAAGCCGAAGTTCGTCGCTTGTTCCGACAGGCCAAAATCGCCCGGCTCGATGGCGACACACTTCGGCATTCGGCGTCGGCTCAGGCTCTGTGGGAAGGTGCCAGGTCTGGCGCGTGGGATGTTCTCATTGGCACCCAAGCGCTCTTCCGTCGGGAATCACTGCCTCGCTACGGCCTGGTGGGGGTCCTTCAAGCAGATTCCGGGCTGCACGTCTCGGACTTTCGCGCAGCGGAGCACACCTATCACCTACTGGTTGATGCTGCCAATCTGGCATGCCCTGCGTCTACCGGAGGTCGAGTCATCATACAGACGCGCCTTCCAACACATCATACTGTACAGGCCTTGATCTCAGGAAATCCCGATCAATTCTACAATGAAGAATTCGCCGCACGTCGACTCCTTCATTATCCGCCGGTCTGCCACTTGGCTGATCTCTCGGTAACCGGGACTGACCTGAGAATGGTCGAAGAGGCGGCCAAACGATGGGGTGCCGAGCTTGAACGGAACGCCCATGATCAGGAGCCTCTGATTGTTTTAGGACCAGTGCCGGCAATACGCGGGCGTCCAAACGGTCATCAGCGGTATCGCATCTTGGTAAAAGGAACTGTTCCCGCCTCCCTCAGCCGACGGATCCATGCTTCCGTCCAGAAAATGGAGCGAGAATACCGCAAGGGGCGTATCAAATTCGTCATCGACATCGACCCCATCGAGAATGGATGAGGCTACATGCTTTTTTTCTTTTTGTGCGCCCGGGAAATCGGCACCCTCGCAACCTGCTCCGTGGATTGCGCCTCATCCAGCTTACGCGCTCGTTTGAACAGGCCGTAGGAAAACGAAATCCAAAATACCGCCGAGAAGAGACCTAGCACGACGGCTGACAGGATCGTTCCCATCTCAGATTCGGGAAGTGATTCTTCCTGGCTCCTGAGTTGAATCATCAACACCAATGGCCAGCCAAAGCTTTCCAGACCGAGCAGCAGGGTAGACCATGCCCATAGTTCCGTAATGGACTCCGTCATGAACCATAAGAACAGCCCCACGATCAGAGCCCATCCGGCTACGAGGATAGGAGAAACAGTTCCTCCCCATATGAGCCAGAACCCGACTACGGCAACAAGGGTCCCCAAAGTCAGGTTGAGAAATCTCATAATGGGCATGATCCAGGCATGAAATGTGAGTTTGACGAGACTGTGTCGTGATGTCAACGCGAAGAACGTGGAGTGCGAGCGGCGAGTTGTCTAGGCGATCAGCTCGGCAGCAACCATATCGAGCAGGACTTTCAGTTCAAATGGCTTTTGAAGCGTCCGCCTGGCGCCGAGCATCTTTGCGACGCCCAGGAAGTTGAGAACACCGATCGCATCGCTTCCCCCGGTCATCGCAATGATACGAGCCTCGGGGAACTCCCGGTGGAGCGTCATGATGGCCTCTAATCCGTCTTGATCCGGCATGAGAATATCCATGATGACAAGATCTGGCGATCGAGTCCGATACAGGTCAAGTCCCTCTTTCCCGTCACGGGCTTCTTCGACGTCATAACCAGCCTGCTCCAACGTTTCCCGAATGAGCTGACGAACTTGGTCCTGATCATCAACCACGAGGACCGACGGCATCCGACACCTCAATCGATATTCTTGATGGCTCTCGGCCGGAGTTGGCCGCCACACCTCTAGATTCCAGATAGGCAGATGACTGGCCCAATGCCCGGCGAATGGCATACGCCAGCTCATGCAATGTAAACGGTTTGGGGAGGCATTCCGTAACACCCTGCGAACAGGTGTCGTCCAGATGATGTACACCATTTGATCCGCTGCAGAAGATGACCGGGAGATCTGGTCGAAGGCGCCGACATTCTCGAGCTAGACAATTCCCACTCATTTCGGGCATCGTCCGATCAGTGATGAGTAAGTCGAACCGTTTGGGCTCGACTTGAAAGACTTCCAATGCTTCGGCAGCCGTCCTACAGACCACCGAATAGTAGCCGAGGGACTCCAACACTTCTCTTCCTAACCGAACAACAGAGTGTTCGTCATCGACGAATAAGATACACTCGTGTCCATGGGGAAGCGGATCGCTCACCTGAGTCACTGATGGAGCACAACCCGGGAGAGCGGGGAGATAGACCGATACCGTCGTACCGGCGCCAATTTGGCTCTCAACCGCCAGGGCACCACCATGCGCCGTGACGATGCCGTGGACGACCGTTAGTCCCGTACCCTGACTCCCGCTGACATCCTGGGACATCAAAGACGAGGTGAACAATCGACTGACTCTGTCCGGATCCATGCCCTCGCCCGTATCCTGAACGCTCAGGCAGACGTACCATCCAGCGAGGAGTCGACCGGAAGGCATGATCTGATCCGTGACAAACTGCCGATTTTGAAGCTGAACGTCGAGGATTCCTCCTGTTTTCTGCATCGCACGAAGGGCGTTATGGACCAGGTTGAAAATCATCTCATGCATCTGCACGGCATTCGCCGAAATGGGGTTAGTCGCCTGTGCAATCTGCGCTCTGAATTCGACCCACAAGGGGATCGTCGGACGAAGGAATTTGAGGGATTCTTTCGCCAACGAATGGAGCAATAGTGGGCAACGACCGTGATCGTTCTGCCCACCGAAGGCCAGCAACTGCTGGATCAGTTCCCTGGATTTTTTCGTCGCCGCTATGACTTGTCTGATATGGCGATGTGCCTTGCTCTCAGTCGGAATCAACGGAAGTGCCAACTCGCTGAAGCCGAGTATAGCCGTAAGACTGTTATTCAGTTCGTGGGCGATGCCTCCGGCAAAGGTGCTGATCGCTTCCATGCTCGCTGACTCCCGCCGCCGGACCTCGACGTTCTTCCGATCAGTCACATCGACAACCGTCCCGAGCGTACGGATCGGTTGCCTCGAGGAACCATCGCCATCGAACGAAGTCAGAGAACGAAGACTGATGTGCCGCATGGGGCCGTCTGGTCTGACAAGACGGTACTCGACCTCATATTGACCATTGCCTGTGGCAGCACAGGCTCGTTGAACCATAGAAATGACCCGATTCCGATCATCAGGATGAACGAGTTCGAGGTAGCGTTGCCATGAAGCCGGCTCATCGGTACCAACACCGCAGATGTCTCGTAGGATCGGGGAACAAGAAAGAGAATCAGTCCGGTGGTCGAATTCAAAGAATCCGACCTGTCCTATCTGTACGGCAAGATCAAGTCGCATCTCGCTATCCCGGAGCGCCTGTTCGGCTTGTCCACGAGCGATGATGTCTTCGTCCTGGATCCTATCAGGCGCTTTGATGACCGCCTCAGGTTGTGTCACTTCGCTCATAGCCCAAACCATGGACGTCACTCGACCCAGGCGGTCTTTCACCGGTGACAGCGATACGTCATTCCAAAATGAGGTACTGTTCTTGCGGTAATGACACAACCGCACACGACAGGCCCATCCACCTTGGAGGGCCATCGCAAGTTTTTCCATGGAGGTCCGATCTGTATCCGGGCCGATCAAGATCGACGTCCTTTGACCGATCACCTCCTGCTCGGCATAGCCGGTCAACAACAGGAAGGCCGGATTGACATAGACGATGGGATGATGAGATGACGTAGCATCCGTCACGAGTACGCTGCAATTAGTCGCTGCGATGACGGTTGAATTCAGGACGTTCTCTTGGCGCTGTCGAATCACCATCCACAGAAAGAAGCTGAGGAACAGGAGCAACCCTAGGAAGAGACCGGCAGTCATGCGGGACAACCTCCCGATGTGTGCACACGGAGTAGTTAAGAATACGAATCAGTTGATGTGAACGTACATGAAATGCAAGGGGAAGGCTCAGGTATGAAGGATAGCCGCAAAGTTAAATTTTTGCACCTAAAAGTAGTAGAGCCGAATGTTGTCGCTCATCCTTACCGTGTCACACTTGCCGTTTCACAAAAAAGGCGGCCGCCTGCGCGCGCCGCGTGATGCGAAGTTTTTGGAATACGTTTGCCAAATAGTTCTTGACGGTCTTATCGCTGAGCCCGAGTGCAACGGCGATTTCCTTGTTGGTCTTTCCCTCGGCAACCAGTGCGACGACTCGTTCCTCCTGAGAGGACAATTGATCCGTACCAGGGGTCGCCGGCAGATCATGAAGCCCTCTCAACCACCGTAGAGCCCGCTCGGTGACACTGGAGTCCAAAATGGACTGGCCGCCGGCAACCGATCGGATGGCTTCCAGTAATGCGGGTGAATCGATTTCTTTGAGGACATAGCCATGGGCGCCGGCGAGCACCGCGGCGAGAACGGAGTCGTCGTCGGCGTAGGACGTCAGGAAAATGACGCGCGTCCCCGGAAGCACGGCGAGAATCTCCCGACAGGCATCGACACCGGACCCATCCGGTAGTCTAACATCCATCAAGATCACGTCAGGCTTCACCCTCTGCGTTTGTTGGATGGCATCCGCCATGGTACCCGCTTCTCCTACAACGGTGACGCCTTGGGCTTGCCCGAGCACTGTCCGCAACCCCACCCGAATGACCTCATGATCGTCGACGAGCAGTACTCGAATGGCTTGAGGTTTAGTTGTGAGCATAGTGGGTATCCTTTGGAAGATCGAGTGAGATCCTCGTTCCCTTGTCCGGTTTCGACTGGATGGCGAACAACCCGCGGACCTTTTGAGCCCGTGCCGCCATATTGACTAATCCATGACCGACCCCCTGAACAGAACGTGTATCAAACCCAATGCCGTCATCCGTCACGGCGAGACGATCTGAACGGATGAGATCTCGGAGCGATACCGTGATCTGTTTGGCGCGACTGTGCCGCAGGGCATTACTCACCCCTTCCCGTACGATGTTGATAATATGGAGCGCCTGTTCGGTGGACAGTCGCCGTGCTGACGCGTCATCGATCTTGACCCGACATCTGGCGGAAGAGGAGATGGACATCGTTTCGACCATGGTCCGCAGGGCGGTCGAGAAGTCTCCACCCTGCATCACTTGGGATTCGAGTCCGGCAATAAAATTCCGGATCTCCGTCATGACTTGGTTCAGCTGCCCAATGGCTTGATCCAGTGTCGTCCTGAATTTCTTCGCAGCATGATCTTGTTGTTTCTTGATCAGCGGTTTACACGCTTCTAACCCGAGCCCGACGCCGTACAAGGATTGGAGAATGCCGTCGTGGAGGTCTTGACTGATCCGTTCCCGTTCTTGAAGCGCGGCGCTCAAGTCTCGCTCGCGTTGCAGGAGTATCTCTTCCATTCGTTTACGCTCGGTGATATCGGTCGCGGCGCCGAGCACCATATGGACCCGCCCCTCGTCATCGCAAATCGGCCTCTTGACCGTCTGTACCCAGCGCGTCTTTCCTCCGGCGTCGGTGATCCTCTCCTCCGGGATGAACTGATCCCTCCCGGAATGAATCACCTCAAGATTGCTCTGCCGAAAGAACGCCACCTCTTCCGCGATATCAGTGAAATCGGCATCCGATTTCCCGATCAAGTTTTCCACCGTCGTGCCATACCAATCGGCCACAGCTTTGTTGGCCATGGTAAACCGTCCTTCACGGTCCTTGGCAAAAATGAAGTCGGGGTCTGTGTCGATGACCTGTCGCAAGAACGTATGGGAGCGGCGACGTTCGGCTTCCGCCCGTTTGCGTTCTCCAATATCCCGTAAGATCATACAGCCGTACTCTTTCCCCTCATACTGCAGATAATTGACGGTCACATCCGTTTCCAAGATGCATCCGGTTCGTGACCAAAACTTCGCTTCGAACGCCAGCGCTCCCTGCTCCTTTACGTGACTCCAGTGCTTCGGCCATCGTTCCACAGGGAAATTAGGATCGATGTCATGCACGGTCATGGTCATCAGGTCCTGGCGCGTATACCCCAACATCCGGCATGCGGTTTCATTGACATTGAATATTCGACCGGTCTGGTCGACCCATAAAATTGCCTCCACTGCATGATCCACCGAGAACTGAGTCCGCCGTAGCGCTCGTTCCATGCGTTTGCGCTCCGTGACATCGTCTCCGACCGTCACAGAGCATGGCTTGCCATTCAACTCAATGAGCTCCGACGACAACAGGCATTGACGGACGTCGCCATCCTTCCTCTGGAGCGTCACCTCCATGTTGCGGACTGACCCGAAACTTTTCAGCTGTTCGAGGAAACAGTCCCGTTCCTGCACCGAAGGCCAGAGCCCAATCTGTAACGTCGTGCGTCCCACCACTTCTTCCTTGTGATACCCGAACAGCTGACAAGCGGCATCATTGGTGTCCAACACTCGACCCGAGTCCACCTCACTAATGACCACCGGATGGGGGCTAGCCTGAAACGCCTTGGCAAAACGCTCCTCACTGGCACGCAGGGCTTCCTCCGCCTGTTTTCTCTCAGTGATGTCACTAGGAACAGTAATCAGACATGATGTGCCGTTGAGTTCCACAAGATCACACGACGTCAGAAAGTAACGCAGCGAGCCGGACTTGGTCCTTAACGCAAACTCCATATTGCGCACCGGTTCTCCGGCTTTCAGCCGTTCGACGACCCGCGCTCGATCTTCGGGATTCGGCCAGATACCCAGCATCAATGTGGTGTTCCCGATCACTTCCTCTCGCCGAAAACCGAACACCTCCAGACAAGCATCATTCACTTCGATGCAACGGCCCGTGGCCATCTCCGTGATCCCGATTGGATGCGGGCTCGTGCGGAAGGCTTTGGCAAATCGCTCTTCACTATCTCTCAACGCGTCTTCTATCCGCTTACGTTCGGTGATATCGACCGTGGCGCCGATCAAATGGGTCAATTGTCCGTTTTGATCTCGGACAGTCCGGGCTCGCACATCACCCCAAACAACCGAGCCGTCTTTCTTTATATGACGTAGCTCGTAGTGACATCCATCGGCTGCTCCACATTGCACGAGTTCCCAATTCTTCATCGCGATCGGCTGATCATTGGGGTGGACCAGATTCAGCCAAGCATAGGGATCGGTAGAGAGTTCTTCCGGCGCATAGCCAAAGAGGGCTTTTAGATTCGCATCCCCGCGGTATTGACCTGCGAGGACGTCCAGTTCCCAGACTCCGACCTTACCGATAGCTGTGGCACGCGTATAACGCTCCTCGCTGGCCTGCAACTCAGCGGTGCGTTCAACGACTTTGTGCTCCAATTCAACATGGGCTGTTCGAAGAGCCTCTTCGGCCCGTTTGCGCTCGGTAATGTCTTGGAACGTGCCGTACGCCCGTACCGTCCGTCCGTTCACCACATCGACCTTCCCAACGATTCGTACGGCAATCCGATGCCCCTTTGCCGTGGTCAGTTCCAACTCGAGATCCCACGCTTCTCCCTTCTCCACCCCTTTCTGAAGTGCATCGGCAATAACGGGTCGACTCTCCGGTGTATAGAAGTTCATCGCCGTATCCACCGTCGGGCTGTATAGCTCCGGTGTCGTATCGTGCAATCGATATGTTTCATCACTCCACCAGAGGTGGTTGGTCAGAAAATCGATTTCCCATCCTCCGATTTTTCCAATCACTTCCGTTTGGGCCAGCAGGGCAAGCTGTCGTCGATGGTCGGTAATGTCTTCCGCAATGCCGGCGACACGGTGGCCCCACCCGGTCATTTTGACTCGACGGTCAGAAATCCACCGGATACGTCCGTCCCGATCCACAATCCGGTACTCGCAGTCAAACACCGCTTTCAACCCTCCTGAGATAAATCGTGTGCGGCGAGCCTCCACTTGCGTCCGATCGTCAGGATGGATCGAATCGAGCCACCGTGACAGGCTTTGAGACAATTCCTCCCCCTCGATTCCCCAGATGCGGGTAAACGTGGCATTGGCGTACACAACCGTCTCGCCATCCGGTACAAGATCCGCTATCCAGAATGCCGAACCGACCGACTCGGCGAATTGCTGGAATCGGGCCTCGCTTTCGCGCAACGCCGCTTGCGTTTGCTTCCGTTCCGTAATATCTGTGGCAATGATGCCTAGGGCAGAGAGATGGCCTGAAGCATCGGTGACCGGGAATCTCACCACGATACTGATATGGGATCCATCCTCCTGGTGCGTCACTTCTTCGAATTCCTGTCCCCTGCCATTGAGTAACACCTGTTGGTCGTGTGATTGAAACTGAGCCGCCTGTTCGGGAGAGAATAATTCCTCATCGGTCTTCCCTATGGCGATGCCTGGAGGAAATCTGCATACCTTCTCGAACTGTCGATTGGTATACACATAACGCCCATGGTGATCTTTCAGAGCAGTCACATTCGGCGCATGGTCGAAAAACTGACGAAACCGTTCTTCGCTCCGGCGCAGCGCTTCGGTCCGATCGCATACCTGCTGTTCCAGCGTGGCGTTCAGATCGGCCAACGCTTTCTCCGTCCGCTTGCGTTCGGTGATGTCGCGCATGAAACAATGGTGGCCGAACGCACCGTCGATCGACGGTTTGCTCCTGACCATCATGACCTGCTTAAAGAAGATGGACCCATCTTTTCGTACGGCTCGACACTCAAACTCCGCTTTTCCTTTCGCCAGCAACTGCTCATACGCATGTTGGGCGATACACAGATCCTCGGGATGGACGGTCGGCTCCCATGTTCGTCCGAGCAGCTCTGACGGTTCATACCCCAGCATCGCCGCGTAGGGCTGATTCACCTCCAGGTAGCGGCCATCTAAGTCGACTCGGGAAATGCCCGGCATGGCTTGAGCTAAGGCCAGATTCATTTCTCGCACACGGTCTTGACCCCGCTTACGCTCAGTGATATCGGAGAACAGACCGAGGATGGCGGGCTTACCGTTCCACGTGATCCGAGCTGCCTCGACCTGAACCGGAATCGGTGTTCCATCCATCTTCACATACGCTCGTTCCGCGCTATGGACGGACACACCGCCGCTCAGCAACCGTTGCACATTCTCACGGACTTCTTGATGATAGTCCGGATGAATAACCTCAAATGTCGGCCGGTCGAGAATTTCCTGAGTCTTTTTCGCTCCCAGGAGCACGGCGCCCGTGTGGTTGATATAGACGGTTCGTCCTTCACTGAAGACGAAGACACCCGATGGTGAAAGTTCGACCAAAGTTCTGTACCACTCCTCGCTCTCCCGCACCGACTCCTCCATCCGTTTACGATCGGTAATATCGGTATGCGAGCCGAGGAGACGAACACTCCGGCCATCCGCTTCGGGCACAAAGGAGGCCCGTGCCTCGATCCACCGGTAAGTCCCCTCCCTATGCCGCAGGCGAAACTCCTGCCGATACTCTCCCTCGCGCCGAGACACGTAGTCTCGGGCATACGCTGCCGCTCTCTCTCGATCATCGGGGTGCAGGTGCGCCGCCCAGGTTTCAAATGAATCTGAGATCTCCGTCGGCTCATAGCCGAGCTGGCGTTTCCATTCTTGGGACAAGGCAACCTCGTTTGTTTCTGTATTCCAGTCCCATAAACCCGTACCGGACGCCTGGAGGGCTTGTCGGAGCCTCTCTTGCGAGGTCCGCAACATCGTCTCTGTGCGCTTCCTCTCAGTAATGTCGCGTGAATTCACGATGACGCTGCAGCGGCCGTCTGGACCATAGATCGCCCGGCCGATTCCTTCGAAACTGCGCCACGAGCCATCCTTGTGGCGAAAACGGAATTCGGCCGTTTGAGGTGTTCCTGGCCGCTGGATGAGCAACCGGAACCTCTCGATCACAATAGGAAGGTCCTCCTGATGAACGAACTCGAACGCGATACGTCCATCAAGCTCGTGTTGTGCGTAGCCAAGCAACCGCTCGAAGGATGGGCTCTCGAACCGGATTGCGCCGTCCGGATCGAGAACCGTGATGACGTCGGAGGAATGCTCGATGAGCGCGCGGAAGTGCGTTTCGCGCTGCTGCAAGGCAAGCTCCGTTTGCTTACGATCAGTAATGTCCAAGGCCGTCCCGGACATACGAAGGGGCTGACCGCTGCCGTCGCGCACGACCTCGCCGCAGCAATGAATGGTCCGTACTTCGCCGTCGGAGCGAACGATTCGACATTCCATGTCGTAGAGTGCGACGCCTGCTAACGCGTCATCGAACGACGCCAGGACCCGGTCATGATCGTCCGGGAGTACGGCCGACACAAAACTGTCGAAGGTCATCTCTCGTGATTGAGGCTCATAGCCGAAGATCCGGTAGAGTTCATCCGACCATTCCACCCTGCCGCTTGCAATGCCCCAGTTCCAACTCCCTAGGTGAGCAAGAGCTTGTGCAACCTGGAGGTGACGGGTCCGTTCGTGCAGCACTCGGTCCCGTTCGGAGAGTTCACGTGCGAGATCGGCGACCTGCCTCCGCAGCAGGTCCAATTCAGGACGATGACTCGTAGGATTCATGATGAGGCTCCTTGCCGCGCGACGCCGACAGTACCTCACAAGCCAGCTCAACTCACCGGAGTGGCCATGTCGCGTCGCGAGTGATCAATGCAGGGACCATCCCGCCCGCCAGTTCCTCAGAAAGCCCCGAGAGTGGGTTAGTGTCCTATGAGAATAGGTGAAAGTCTAGATCCAAATGGCCCGGAGTCTTTAGCTGGAAATCTGGGGAGCTGTTGACGTTGATGGTGCCGAAGGCGGGACTTGAACCCGCACGGCTTTCGCCACACGCCCCTCAAACGTGCGTGTCTGCCATTCCACCACTTCGGCACTCAGCAGGATGCTGAAACGAAGCCTGCCACGCGTTCCGCATCGCTCAAACCCGGTACTCGGAAGTACGCCTCAGGCTTTCGCTCGTCGAGGCCTTGTCGCAGGCTTGTTTGACCATCCTGCATCAAGGTCTCCTGTCAGCTATGAGGGAAAGGAGTGCGCATTATAGAAGTAGGGTAAAATTCTTGTCAATCAACCGGTCGTCCGGTAGAATCAGCACCTCATTGTCCTCGGTCGCTCTTCGTATGATACAAACAGGCCAACGAGGTCTCTCCTCTTCTGTTGCGGCATTTTTTGATGTCGACAATACCATTTTGCCGGGCGAAGCGAGCGAATTGAGATTTTTTCGCTGGCTGTGGCGACGCGGTATTGTCGGTTGGCCTGAAGCTCGAGAGAGTGTGTCTTGGCTCCTGCGACATTTCCCGACGTTGTCGCTGCACCCGCTCCGCGAGCGAAAGCTGTATCTGGCCGGCAAACCTTCGCAAGTGATCCAACCGTTAGGCGAAGAGTTCTGTCGCGAGGAATTATGTCCTCGTGTCTCTCCCGCCGCCATGCAGATGCTCGACGAGCATCGCCGTGCTGGCCATGCCGTCATTTTCGTGACAGGGTCCATCGATTTCCTGATCGCCCCCGTCGCCGACGCGCTTCGAGCTGATCGATGTTTTGCAAGTCGGTTGGAGCAACAGAACGGCCTCTATACCGGTTTCCTCGTCCCCCCCCTTCCTTATGGGGAAGGGAAACGCCGACTCATCGATCGGTTGATCCATGAGCTGACGCTGGATCTGTCCCAATGCTATGCGTACGGAGACAGCCCTGGTGATCTAGACCTGCTCCGGGCCGTAGGTCATCCGACGGTGGTGAATCCGATTCGTGGCATGGCCTCCATCGCCCGACGCAAAAACTGGCCGATCGTCAAATGGCGATGAGCTGCTGCTTGTGATCAGATCAACCGTCTCTGTGGCCGATCATTTAATCGACTACTCCGTAAGCCCACACACTGCTCATGCGCATCACCGAAATTTTTCATAGCGTTCAAGGTGAGTCGACCTTTGCCGGGCTGCCCTGCGTATTTGTACGCTTGACCGGTTGCCCTTTACGATGCACCTGGTGTGACACGGACTATGCTTTCTTCGGCGGAACGGACCGGTCCATCGATGACATTCTCGACAGGGTCCGATCCTATGGTTGTCGGTTGGTTGAGGTGACCGGAGGTGAGCCCTTGGCACAACCGGACACGGTTACGCTGCTGCGTCGGTTGTGCGAAGAAGGCTTCACGGTCCTCCTCGAAACGAGCGGAGCTGTGGATACGACGACCGTCGACCCATCGGTCCGTATCATCCTGGATGTGAAATGTCCGGGAAGCGGTATGACGGAACGGATGCACTGGCCCAATGTCGAACGTCTAAGACCGCAAGACGAAGCCAAATTTGTTATCCGGGATCGGAGTGATTACGAATGGGCGAAAACCATGCTGGATCGCTTTCAGTTGATCGATCGTTGTCCGGTCCTCTTTAGTCCAGTATTCGATGTGCTGGATCCACGCCAGTTGGCCGACTGGCTCCTGGCAGACCGACTCCCTATTCGCCTTCAGCTGCAACTGCACAAGCACATCTGGGCGCCCGATATGCGGGGAGTATGAAAGATGTTGTCCGTCGATCGGGATGGAGAATCCTGATGACCACCAACGATCGGCTGATGATGGTCGCTGATCGGCGCATCAAAAGGAGAATTGAATGAATAGTATCCGAGTTGAAGCGAAACAAGGACGAGTGGACACCGTGACCACAGATGCGCTTGTCCTCCTATTTTGTGAGGGGGAGGGACTGCCGAAAGAAGATGGGTTCATTCTCGATCGAGCGCTCGGAGGGGCACTTCGGGAACTTCTACAGTCAAAGGAGTTTGACGGCAAGGCCGGTGAGGTGATCGTATTTCATACACAGCGAAAAATTCCGGCGAAGCGGCTGATTCTTGTCGGGCTTGGAAAGAAACATGAGCTGGGTTTGGATCAGATCCGACAGGCGATGGGACATGCCGTCAAACGGGTTCGCCAAGCCAAATGCGGCGCCTTTACGGTTGCGCCACCGAACGTCGTGCCGCATGAGGCCTCGCCGATCGACGTTGGCCAGACCATGACCGAAGGGGCGATCTTAGGGAGCTACCAATTCACCGCCTACCGCAGCGACGCTCCGACGAGTAAGGCCGTGACGGCGATGACCATTCTGGCTCCGCGGAAAGATCAGCTGCACCAGTTGTCTGAAGGGATTCGTCGCGGTGTCGCGACGGCTGAAGCGACGGTCTTCGTTCGGGATCTTTGCAACCATCCGTCCAATGTGATGACGCCGGCCAGGATTGCTCAAGAGGCAAAGATCGTCGCGAAGGAAGCCGGAGTGAATCTGAAAATCCTCGAACAAAAGGAGATGGAAAAACTGGGTATGGGCGCCTTACTGGGGGTCGCCAAAGGCAGCCACGAACCGCCGAAGTTCGTTATTCTTCAGTACCACGGAGCCAAGAAAACAGACGACCGCCCCGTCGTGCTCGTCGGTAAGACGATCACCTTCGACACCGGTGGAATCTCGCTCAAACCGGCGGAGAATATGGAACAGATGAAGGCTGACATGACCGGTGGAGCAGAGGTGCTAGCCGCGATGCGGGCCGCGGCGCGTCTGAAGTTACCCCTTAATCTCATCAGCATCCTACCGGCGGCAGAAAATATGCCAGGGGGACGAGCGATGCGGCCTGGTGACGTGGTCAAGACCCTTTCGGGGAAAACCGTGGAGGTGCAAAACACAGACGCCGAAGGCCGCCTGATCCTGTCCGACGGCCTCGCCTACGCAACCCGGTTCAAGCCGGCCGCACTCATCGACATCGCCACGCTGACGGGAGCCTGCGTCGTCGCGCTGGGCCAGTTCGCGATCGGCATGTTCGGCACCGATGCGACGTTGAAAGAAGCGATTCGCAAGGCCGGTCTCCGAGCAGGCGAGCGGGTATGGGAGATGCCGTTGTGGGAGGAGTATTTCGAGCAACTGCGCAGCGATGTGGCCGACATGCGCAACATCGGTGGACGGGGAGGTGGCATGATCACGGCTGCTCTCTTCTTGAGTAAGTTCGTCGGCGATGCCCCCTGGGTGCATCTCGACATCGCCAGCACCGATTGGAGCGAGCGGGAGCGGGCATACATCCCCAAAGGCCCAACCGGTATCGGGACAAGGCTGTTGATCCAATTCCTCATCAATCGCTCCCTGTAGGGCAAGGGCAAGGCGGCTCGAAGATGTCTTACGACCAGATCGGCCAACTCTTCATGATAGGGTTCGACGGCGCCACCGTTTCGGCTGACCTCGCCTTCTTCATCAGAGAATATAAGCCCGGTGGTGTCATCCTGTTTTCGAGAAATCTCGAATCAGTCGCGCAGATCATTGAATTGACGATCGGTCTTCAACGCTGCAGCCCGCACTCCCCCCTCCTCATCTCGATCGATCAAGAAGGCGGACGTGTCTCACGGTTGCCGAAAGGCTTTACGATCTTCCCACCCTGCGAAGTCCTGGGGCGATGCCGATCTTCCGATCTGGCCTACGCCGCAGCAGCGACGACTGCGAAAGAGCTCAAGGCCGTCGGCATCAACATGAATATGTCTCCGGTGCTGGATGTGAACAGCAACCTCGCCAATCCGGTCATCGGTGATCGAGCATTCGGCACGACTCCTGACATCGTGTCTGAATTGGGGTTAGCCACAGTGGGAGGCCTCCAGGACAATCGTGTCGTGGCTTGTGGGAAACACTTTCCTGGCCATGGCGATACTAACTCGGACTCACACAAGGAGTTGCCCAGCGTGCCGGCAACGCGCGAACGACTCGAGCGTATTGAGTTTCCTCCATTCCGGCGCGCAATTGCGAACGGCGTGGCAACGATGATGACGGCCCACGTTGTGTATCAGGCTTTGGATGAGAACCGGCCGGCAACCCTGTCCCCGACGATCATCGGAAGATTTCTTCGTGAAGAGTTGCACTACGACGGGGTTGTGTTGACGGATGATCTTGAGATGCATGCCATTATTGACCACTACGGCATCGGCGACGCCGCGATACAGGCCATCCAAGCCGGTTGCGACATGCCGTTGATCTGTAAGGACCGTACCAGAGTTATAGCCGCGTTGAATGCCGTGGACAAGGCCGTAGCAAACGGGGATATCTCTGCCGGACGGTTGGCCCAATCGCTCGCACGTATCCGCCGCTTAAAAGAACGCTTCCTTCTTCCCTATCGACCCGTGACGATTTCTGATGCCAAACTTGTGGTAGGTTGTCGAAGCCATAAGGCTCTCTTACGGTCCATCGACCAGACACGAGAACGCTTTGCAAAAGCCGACATATGACCTTTGCCTGCTTTCTTTTCACGATAACAGGGTGGACAATGTCTCCGGGGAGATTCGTTGAGTCCCATCAGGACGGAAGTTCTCATTTCAATGAAGTGAGGAAGCGAAACCTCCATCCTCCCCACCGAATATCTTGCCCTCCTCTCATCTCTTGTGGCATCATGAACGTCCCTTGGAGGGCCTTATGGCCTCATTGCTCGAGTATGTTGGATCCGTCCATATTTTTCTTGGTCCTTATCGGGGTAATCCGATCGCGTTGTATTTGCGGAGGACGGAATCGGGCTGCCAGATCGGCCCGAAAGTCTATCCTTGGAACGATGTCACGGGCGTAGGTGAAACACCGAATAAGGCTGCTGCTGATTTCGAGGAAAAATGGAAGACAAAGGGCTTAACGGCGGACATGTATTCAGGTCCAGCCTGGGAAGGAGGCATTAAGCCGGAAAGGCCGGCGCCTCCCAAACCAGCTGCCTCGCCACCCAAACCGAGTACTCCTCCCAAGCCCGCGGCCTCTCCAGTAAGTACCGCCCCTGGATCGCCTGTCCCGGCAGCTCCCGTCACGAACACGGTTCGAACGACTACCGCTACACCCGCTTCCGCAACCCAGCCCTCCGGAAAGTCGGATTAACCAAGCAGCCTCTCCTTGCTCATTGCCCCTGATTCATCGTGACAGTGACCCACTCTTTGTGGCCTGCGCGGCTAGTTTACTGTGCTTCATCCCATAAGCGGCATACACGAGAATGCCGATGATCGTCCATGCCACAAAACGGATCCATGTGACCCAAGGCAAACCAGCCATCAGATAAAGACATGCTGTTATGCTCACAATAGGCACGAGAGGCATCAAGGGAAGGCGAAAGGGCCTGGGCAGATCCGGCTTTGTGTACCGGAGCAACATGACACCAAAGCAGACCAACACAAAGGCAAAGAAGGTTCCAATGTTGGTCATATCGGCCGCTTCTCCGATCTGGAACAACGCCGCCATGATCGCGACGGCCACTCCTGTTAGAATCGTCGCCCGATGTGGGGTTCCGAATGTTGGATGCACTTTGGATAGTCCGGGGCTTACGAGTTGATCGCGTGACATGGCAAAGAACACGCGAATTTGCCCAAGCATCATGACGACCAGCACACCCGTAATGCCCGCTACGGCTCCGATGGCCACGATGGCAGCACCCCATTTGAACCCTACGAGGCTGAGCGCTTCGGCCACCGGTGCATGAATGTCAATTTGAGATACCGGGACCAGGCCGGTGATGACTGCTGCCACCGAAATATAGAGCACGGTACACACAGCCAACGAGCCAAGGATACCGATCGGAACATCTCGCTGAGGGTTCCGAGCCTCTTCTGCAGCAGTTGAGACAGCATCGAACCCAATATACGCAAAAAAGATGATGGCCGCCGCGGCCCGAACCCCCTCGAATCCGTTGGGCATGAAGGGCACCCAATTGTCGGCGTTGACAGCGGGAGCCCCAACCGCGATGAAGAAGAGAATCACCCCCAGTTTGAGGAGCACGATCAGACCGGCCACGCGCGCACTTTCTTTGATTCCTATCACCAGGAGGGCCGTGATCAACAAGACGACGATCGCAGCCGGAAAATTAGCGATACTTCCCTCCGGTCCCCCAGCCCAATGCGGTGGATTGATTGCCCAATAGGGCAGCTCCAAGCCCGCAAGCTTCAGTAATTTATTAAAATAGCCGGACCAGCCGATGGCAACCGCCACACACGCCACACCATATTCCAGGATCAGATTCCACCCCGTGAGCCAGGCCAGAAACTCACCCAGCGTGGCGTAAGAAAAAGTGTACGCTGACCCCGCGACCGGGATCATCGCTGAAAATTCGGCATAACACAGCGCGGCTAATGCACAAGTGACGCCGGAAAGAATGAAAGAGAGGATGATCCCTGGTCCCGCTCCCGGCCTGTGCGCATCACCGACTATGGCGGTACCGATCAGGACGAAAATGCCGGTCCCAATAATCGCGCCGATCCCAAGCGCCGTAAGATCCCACGCCGTCAATGTTTTCTTGAGACGATGCTCCGGATGGTCGGCGTCGGCTAGGATTTGATCGATAGGTTTCGTTCGGAAAAGTCGGCTGCTCACGATTGCTCTCGAGCCCAACGTGCCGGGATTCGCCGTGATGAGGTCAATGGGCTGCGGCTCCATCTGAGGTCAAAGTATCGCAGGGGACCACAGGAGCAAGTTGGTTGTGATGGTTGAATGGTCCTGAGAGCTCATGCGCGCGTCCGGCGGGCCGTGTGTAGCAGGGCTTCAAACAGTCGCCGATGGACCGCATGCCGCTCGAACAAGAATTCGGGGTGCCATTGGATAGCGAGTAGAAATCGATGCGTGGGGGATTCGATCGCTTCTATAATCCCATCGGGTGCCACCGCACTTGCCTTGAGCGACGGAGCGACGGTCTTGACCGATTGATGGTGGGAACTATTCACCATGAGCTTTCTTCTTCCGAGCACCTTGTTCAAGAGACTCTTGGGCGTCACCGTCACTTGATGAGCAACATGGATCGCCTTCGCTTTTTGACGATGATCCAACGCACCTGGAACTTGTGCAGGAATGTCCTGATACAAACTCCCTCCCCAGGCGACATTCACCGTCTGCATCCCTCCACAGATTCCCAGGAGCGGAAGATCCCGTCTCCTTGCTTGATGGACTAACTCCAATTCAAAGTCGGCGCGGCGCTCACTCACAAGCGGAAATTTGTAGCGCTGCCGCTCTCCATAGAGACGCGGTGGAAGATCCGGTCCGCTGCCGGTGATGAGCAGCCCATCGACACGGTCAAGAAGCCGCCGTCTGGCAGAGGGTTCCGCTACTAAAGGAAGGATCAAAGGAATACCGCCGAGTTCTTCAACAGCTCGAATATAACGAGCCCGCAAGAAGTAGGTTGGCTCTGGCCCGCCCATATCCTTCCTATCACCGGCATTGAAGTCGGGAGTCACGCCGATGACAGGCTTCATACTCAATGCGCAGGGTCGTTCATCGGTGCTGGTGTGGCCGGCGTCTCCGCATTTTCGGCGGCAACGCCCAGGAAACGGACCGGACGATCGCCGTTGAGATGCTCCGGAGTAATGACATAGGTCCCGAACATGCTGGGGATCCAGATACTTTTTGCCGTTGGTTCACTGAATCCTGAAAAAAGATAGGCGAGACCTCCGACGATTCCACCTCCAATCGCAAATGCTGCTTTAAATGGGAAATACAAGATCGTGGCGGCAGCTGAGGCAGCTCCCATGCCGGCCCCGGCAGCCGTCCCTTGTTGTGTATCAGCGGACGACGATTGACTCCAAGCAGGAGCAACAAGCACAGAACAGTAGGTGATGACAACGATGAGAACCACGATTGGGAGTCTCACGTGAAGTGCCTCCTTCCTTTTCAAATCGACAACGATGGGATGCATGAACGATCATACACTAGTCCCGGCATGCGTTATAACAAATTCGCTGCCGAATGCAACCCCTAATGGATCTCGACATTAACAAGATGATGGCCCTGAATGATCAGGGGCTAGATCCAACTCTCCCAAGATGTAGGCGAGAACATAGTCTACGCGATTGCTGACCTCCTGATCCAATTCGATCGTCAACTCATCGGTTGGGATTCGCTGATTTTCTTGGGCCAGACCCGCCTGCAGTCTGAGATCGAGCTTGCACCAACAAACTGCTTGTGCGAAGAGATCCGCTATGCGTTCTTGATAGTGAGGACCCTCACGAGGGTCGATTGCCGTCAAACTTTTGGCGAGGCGATCGGCAAGGCGTATTTTCTGTCGAAGAACCGACACTTGATCGGTGCTCATCTCGACAGAGACCTGAACGCCCGCTTTCCAACTCCGTTTTTTCACGTTGAACACACAGGCCAGCACGTCGGGATGTCCCTCAACCGAGTCGGGTCCGAAGAAGACCGTGACTCGATAAGATGAAACGTCTCTCGTTGATTCTGGAACCATGAGGCGCCATTGTATCATGATTCATACGGAGACTTGAGGGCTTGATTGACGTCCCCGTACCTCGAAGATAAGATGGAAACACCATGAGCAGCGTGGCTCACCAAACGCGGATCATTGCGATCCAAGAGGCACTCCGAGACATGGGGACTGTAGATGGATGGCTTTTCTATGACTTTCGCGACAGTGACCCGCTCGCCTATCGGGTTTTGCTTCTTGATCCGACCCAGCATGTCACTCGACGCTGGTACTATTGGATCCCTACGTCGGGAGAACCGATCAAACTCCTTCACAGGATCGAGCCACATACGCTGGATGAGTTACCCGGCCAATGCCAGCAGTACGTCTCCTGGGAACAGCAACGTCTATTATTGGCCTCTCTGTTGCGAGGTCGGCGGCGCATCGCCATGCAGTACTCGCCGTTCAACGCTATCCCCTACCTATCCAGAGTTGATGCAGGCACCGTCGAGTTGATTCGAAGTTTTGGACCCGAGGTGGTCTCATCAGCCGATCTCGTCCAACGATTCGAGGCAGTCTGGACGGATGAGCAACTAGAATCCCATCGGTACGCCGTGACGGCACTCAGAAATATTGTCGACGAGACCTTCGCCCATGTGGCGTCTTGTCTCACCAACGAACGTCCGTTATCTGAATACGGCCTACAACAGTTCATTCTCTCACGTATTCGCGATGCGGGTATGACGACATCCAGTGCTCCGATTGCAGCTGTTGATGCCCATAGTGCTGATCCACATTATGGGCCGACTGAGTCGGACTCTTCACTGATCACGCGAGACAATTTGGTTCTGATCGATTTATGGGCGAAACACACGGCACCGGGCTCGGTCTATGGTGATATCACCTGGACAGGCTATACCGGCAAGCAGGTACCGGCAGACCAGCGCATGATCTTTGAACACGTTCGGTGTGGGCGCGATGCGGCCCTGTCGTTTGTCCAGGATCAGGTAGCTAGAGGCCGATTTCCTTGCGGATGGGAAGTTGATGATGTCTGTCGTAATACGATTCGAGCGGCGGGCTACGGCGACTTCTTCATTCATCGAACCGGCCACTCGATCGGGGAGGAAGTTCACGGTAATGGCGCCAATATCGACAACCTGGAAACTCAGGACGGTCGTCGGCTCATGCCCAGAACTTGCTTTTCTATCGAGCCGGGAATCTACCTCCCGGGAGAGTTTGGGATTAGGAGCGAGCTTGACGTCTATATATCGGATCGAGAAGCCGTCGTGCACGGCTTACCACTTCAAACCGAAATCACATCTCTTCTCTGACCGTTTCATACCCGACTTCTGCTCTGACCGTTTCTTGACACCATGTCTAAGGGGCGGCTAGATTCATTCATCCGGCAAGATCCTTTCCCTAATCACATGTGGGGCCGTACATGTTCGGCACAATGGGTTTCTCGGAACTCATTATTATTCTGGTCATCGTGTTGATCATTTTCGGAGCGGGCCGTCTGCCGCAGATCGGCGAGGGTGTCGGCAAGGCATTGAAAGGGTTTAGAAAAGAAGTCAACGAAGTGCCCCAAGCTGCTTCGGGTCAGGACCAGCAACAAGCCGGGCAGCCAGAAGCGGTTCACGTTCCAACGAGCATCGCGGCGACACCGCCTCCGACCGCAGGATCATCTCAAGCAACGACCAGGCTAAACACTCCCTCTATCCCTGGTCCGGAACAGACGCCCGGCACCACCGCGTCTCTGTTGTACAATACAGGCCCTCAGACTCCACAAACATCGTCTCCTTCCTCAAATCACGCATCGGCATCCGCCTCCAACTCAGTGCTATCGATGGAGGAACGGGCTGCCGCTCTCCCTCCAAGGGCTCATGCTGCGTATCCACCGTTGCCAACCGGTTCCCAAGCAAAAGCGACGGCCAAACGCCCTTCAGCCATCGTCAATAAAGATGCGGTTGCTCGTGTGCAAGCACAACAAGCTGCACTCAAAGCTAAGCAGGTACCATCAGGGGTTGGAGTATCCCCCGATGACCTGCAGCATCTCGGAGAAGGTCTTGGAGAGGTCGTGCGAACGTTCCGGCAAGCGGCAACAGACGTGCGAACCAGTGTGGACCCTCAAATGCGAACGATCCAAGCCGAAATGGATGCGGCCCAAAAGGAAATTCAGCAATCCGTCGAAGCGGCTCAAGAACTACCACCGGTGCAAGAGAACCCCCCGAAATCTACGTGATTCTCATATCAACGGCTCTCCACATTTCTCTCAAATCTTTTCTGACCGATGTGCGCCCGCTTTGCACCACTGCCATACAGACTTGTGGTCGCTATAGGTAAGCGAGCCTATTCTGATCACGAGAGGTTTCGACTTCGATTCAAAGCTTCAACCAGGCCGACCAATTGCTCCTGTACCTTCTTATCCAACTCCACGAACTGAATGCCCATGCCTGGAAACAAAAGATATCGCTCCGGCTTGTTGCGGACCCAGGCGACCTTCGCCTTCGCTTTCAGCTTGTCCCACGGTCGATCCGGAAGTGCAAATTCGACCGTCACCTCGGTGCCCGGACTGAGAGGAGCACCACTCTCGATAAAGAGCCCGCCGCCGCCAATTCCCCCGGTTAGGCTATCAAACTGCTTTCCTTCTGGTGTCGTGTATCGGACCTTCAGGGCCAGAGGCGCACGGGGCTGCGTACGACAATGGGCAAATCGGGCATCTTCACCGCTAACAAGTACTCGCTCGATAATTGCGCCCCATGACATGCTGCCTAAAGGCTGACCCGAGGTGTCGTGTACGTTGATCGTCTCTCGCCCAGGATCAACAACGAGAGATTTCCCTTGATGACCGGCAGTGGAAATGACATGAAACGTCATAAAATCATCCCTTAACGGAAACTAGAACCTATCTCAAAATTAAAAAGTACCGCTTGTTGGGACATCCGTTACGAAAGTCCGTGAGCCGTGATCTCAATATTTCCAAGGATTCTGTCGTGTTCTGATGACCGTAGTCCATCAAGCGAAGCTACTCGGTCTTTGCAAATCGATTTGAGATAGGTTCTAGGCTGCTTGACTCATGTTCTGGATTGTTTTCACTAACGCGTGTATTCTGTCGCGGACATCTTCCGCTATCTCAGTAAACCGTACTCCCATTCCAGGACTGAAGGTATATTGATCGGCTTTTGGACAGATCCATGCTACGGTTCCTTTTGCCGGCATCCATTCCTCGGATTTCTCCAGAAATGAGAACTCCATAGCCAATCTGGTTCCTACAGGAAGAGGGAACTGGCTTTCAATAAATAAGCCTCCGCCACCAATACCACCTGCTCGACTTTCAAATCTCGGCCCCTCTGGGCTGTTGTAACGCACACGGAATGCAAGTGAAATCCGAGGTTCTAACCGGACTTCCTTCTGAACAGACACCTTACGGTAAGCGAGAATTTGATCGATGACAAAGTCCCAGGACAAGCTGCCGATTACATCCCCATTGGCGCCTAACAGGACGATCATTTCACGTGCCGCGTCAAGTTCGATGACTTTGCCATTGTGCCGAAGACTCAATGAAACAGGGTACTTCACAAGTCCTCCATCCAAGACACGCACGAGGCAAGTATAGCGCGGCGTTTCCGATTGTCGAGGAAGATGAGGGGTATTGGACAAAGAGGGGGAGAGAGCTATCCGGCAGGAAGAGAAATCGATTCTGCCTCCCTACGAGTAATTAGCTAGGGCCATCGGTTATTTATGGAATTTGGACATTTTTTACGCAGTCTTAGCGTCTTTTTCATGTTCAAATATGCGCATTGGTGGGGTTTTGCCCAATATTGCCTCTTCCGTAATTACCACCTCGACGATCTGTTTCTGAGAGGGGGCATCGTACATGACGTCAAGCATCACTTCTTCCAGGATTGCCCGAAGGCCTCTGGCACCAGTCTTCTGCGCATAGGCTTTCCGTGCTACCGCTCCCAACGCTCCTTCCGTGAATCGGAGCTTGACCTTTTCGAACGACAACAGCTTTTCGTACTGCTTCGTCAACGCATTGCGTGGTTCGGTAAGGATACGGATCAAAGCTCGCTCGTCCAACTCTTCTAATGTGGCCACGACCGGTAACCGTCCTACGAATTCTGGTATCAGGCCGTACTTCAAAAAATCTTCGGGCTGAACCTTAGCCAACAGGTCACCTAACCGCATGTCGCTTCTTCCGCGAATTTCAGCTCCAAAGCCCATAGCTTTTCGATTTAGACGCTGTTCGATAATCTGTTCTAGACCGACAAATGCTCCACCACAGATGAACAAAATGTTGCTGGTATTAACCTGAATAAATTCTTGATGCGGATGCTTTCTTCCTCCCTGTGGGGGAACATTCGCAACCGTGCCCTCGATCAGCTTCAGCAAGGCTTGCTGAACACCTTCGCCGGATACATCCCGTGTAATGGACGGGCTGTCGCTCTTTCGACTGATCTTATCGATTTCATCGATGTACACAATCCCGCGCTCAGCTCGTTCTACATCGTAGTCAGCGGCTTGCAAGAGCTTCAGAATGATATTCTCCACATCTTCGCCCACGTAACCGGCTTCTGTCAGCGTCGTGGCATCAGCAAGAGTAAAAGGAACGTCAAGATACTTAGCCAAGGTCTGAGCCAAGAGGGTCTTCCCCGTGCCGGTTGGACCCACCATAAGAATGTTGCCCTTCTGGAGCTCAATATCATCGACCTCTTTTTCCTTTGACGAGATACGCTTGTAATGATTGTGCACGGCCACAGACAGAATCCGTTTAGCCCGCTCCTGCCCGATCACGTACTGATCGAGGTGATGTTTGATTTCCGCTGGTTTCTTGAGTTTGGACGAAATCTCTTCCTTTGCCTCCTCCCAGTCCTCTGCAATGATGTCATTACAAAGGTTGACGCATTCATCACATATATACACCGTCGGCCCGGCGATCAGTTTTCGCACCTCATCACGGCTTTTTCCACAGAAAGAGCACCGCAAGTGTCGGTCCATCTTTTCTTGCTTGGCCATACACCCTCCTGCGTTACTTGCCTTTAATCCCGTCTTTTGTCCCGTCGCCGGATTCTACTGCTTTCATAAATTTGGGTGGCCTTGTAATGACTTCATCAATGAGGCCGTACCGCTTCGCTTCTTCGCCGGACATGAAATAGTCCCGCTCCGTGTCATGCGCAATCTTCTCGATCGGCTGCCCTGTGTGCTTGGCCATGATTTCATTGAGGCGTTCGCGAATTTTGAGAATCTCACGAGCATGGATGTCTATTTCCGTCGCCTGTCCTTGAAATCCACCCAACGGTTGGTGGATCATCACCCGAGCATTAGGCAACGCAAACCGCTTGCCTTTTGTTCCGGCGGTCAATAAGAGCGCTCCCATACTGGCGGCCTGACCGAGACAGATGGTGTTGATCGGAGGCTTCACATATTGCATGGTATCGTAGATGCCCAATCCGGCTGTTACACTCCCTCCTGGTGAATTGACGTAGAGATTAATGTCCTTTTCTGGATCTTCCGCTTCCAGAAAGAGAAGTTGCGCAATCACCAAATTGGCAAAAACGTCGTCAATGGGAGCTCCCAGAAAAATGATACGATCTTTGAGCAGGCGTGAGTAGATGTCATAAGCTCGTTCGCCTCGATTAGTTTGTTCGACTACGATCGGAACCAGCATATTGCTCAATTCCTTTCCCGGACAACTTCCGGCGGCTACAATTCAGGTACAACAATCGTCGCGTTTATCCTTGAATGACTGCTTGACGATAGACGACATCCAGCGCTTTGTCGGCCAAGATCCTCGCGCGTAATTCTTCCACTGACTCCTGACCACCTGCCTGGATCATTTTCAGGAGATCAGCCATCGGCACCCTCAGCTCCGTGGCTAGTCGAGTCACTTCATTGTTCAGATCGTCCTGGCTCACCGACAAGCCTTCCTTCTCAGCGATGGCCTCAAGAATTAATCCTGCTCTCACACGACGATTTGCCTCCTCGCGATGCTCTTCGCGAATTCTTTTCAGTTCTTCGGCATCAGGTGCAGGAAGGGAATCGGTCACTTTGCCACCCTGTCGTGTTTGTAATTTCTGCCGCACAATCGTGCTGAGCTCTCGTTCCACGAGTGTGTCAGGGAGATCAAAATGATGGGTATCGATGAGGCGTTTGAGCAGGGTATCTTTGTAGGACTCTTCGATATCCTTCTTGAGCGCTTTTTCCATTTGGCCACGCAACTTGTCCCGTAACTCGTGGAGAGACGCGTATGGTCCACAGTCCTTGGCGAACTCATCGTCAAGGGCGGGGAGTTTCTTCTGTTTGACTCCCTTTATGGCCAGGTGAAACCTCACTGTATTTCCTGCAACTCGTTGATCCGGATGGCTCACCGGATAGGTCTGAGGAATCTCGACAACATCCCCTTCCTGTCTTCCGATAAGATGAGCTTCTATTTCAATCCCCAGCAAGGCCGCCTTCGAACCCACCCTATGAAGCTGGCCTTCTTTCTTTGTTCCTTCAAGAGGAGTCCCGTCTAGAAATCCTTCGAGATCGACGATGGCATAGTCTCCTTCGGCTAAGACCGCACCTGGCGGGGCCGCATCCAATCGAGCCTGTTGTTCACGCAATACCTCCAGGGCTCGGTCTACCTGCTCTTCCGCAACTGTGCGCTTGTCGACCTGGAGAGACATGGGATTGGGAGACTTATAGTCGCGAAGTTCGATCGTGGGTTTGATTTCGACCGTCGCCGTGAAAGTAAAGGGGGAGTCTTTTTTGATTTTGACCCGATCCAGAGGGGGAATATCCACTACTACTGGACTGATTCCGGCTTGTTTGATGGCCCGACCATAGAAATCCGGCACGAGCTTTCGAATGACATCTTCTTCGACAGTTTTAGCATAACGCTTCTCTAAAATAGCCAAAGGGGCTTTCCCGGGTCGGAACCCTGGAATCTGAACCTGACGATTGAGTTCCAAATACGCTCGTGAAAATTGTTGTGTCACCTCATCGGCCGGCACCTCGATTTTCAAGGCGCGCTTCATCGGTCCTAATTCGGTCATTTCCATTTTCATCATCGAGATCGAACTCCGTGCCAAGGGATCGTACCCTAGTGGTGCGAGAGGGGGGACTTGAACCCCCACGGTTGCCCACGAGATCCTAAGTCTCGCGCGTCTGCCAGTTCCGCCACTCTCGCGTGGTTGTTGAGGATACCGCGGAGCTATTACTCCAAATTAACTACCGTAGAGTGACCAAGACTGCAAAAACACGCGATGTCGTATAGCGTTGTACCGTTGGACACCTGTAATGTCAACCCATACAACCGAGGGTGCCTACTTCCAAGTATGAACGGTCCTGTCAGGCTGTTTGCTGATTTCGGCTATCTTCTGTTACGCGCCAAAACTTCCCACATACATTCGCCGTGGTGCACCTCAAGATGATCTTCTTGAATGGGGGATTGTCTTCCGCCAAATTTTTAACCAATAGCACCGGCGGGCCGTCACCTTGCCGGTCATGAACACGCATGCTAAGATGCTATCCCTTTGCACTTCTCGATGCGGAGAGGTGCGAGAGTGGACGAATCGACATGCTTGGAAAGCATGCGTCCCGGCAACGGGACCGTGGGTTCGAATCCCACCCTCTCCGCCATACCGCACTTCGTGTGTATCACCCGCTCGTTATCGCTGTATCGTAATTTCTGCGGGCGGATAGACACCTCAAGTGTGGACTGTAATTGGAGGTCTAGATCGAGAATAGGGGCTGGGCCCTGTGCAATAGAACCCTGTGAACCCCGCCAGGTCCGGAAGGAAGCAACGGTAAGCAGCCAGTTCTAGGTGCCGCAGGATCACCTGGCCCCACTTTGGACGTGAGGCGTGAACGTGAGACGTAAGGCGACCGTATCTTCGGCTTCATATCGTCTTGCTTTACACTCCTTACATTTCACCCCTCACCCCTGACGGCTTCTTATGGACTATCAAGTCTCCGCGCGTAAATATCGGCCCGGCACGTTTGACGATGTGATCGGTCAGTCCCATGTTGTCCAAACGTTAATGAACGCGGTCTCAACGAAGCGGATCGCGCATGCGTATCTATTTTCCGGCACACGAGGCGTGGGGAAAACGACCGTTGCACGAATCCTCGGAAAGGCACTCAACTGTGAACGGGGACCGACAAGTCACCCGTGCGACATCTGTGAGAATTGCCGTGAGATTGCGCAAGGAAACTCGGTCGATGTCATCGAAATTGATGGCGCGTCCAACACCAGCGTGGACGATGTGCGAGAGATCCGCGAGAACGTTAAATTCGCGCCGTTTCGCGGTCAGTTTCGAGTCTACATTATCGATGAAGTCCACATGCTCTCAAACTCGGCGTTTAATGCCCTGTTGAAGACACTCGAAGAACCCCCAACGCATGTGGTTTTCATTTTTGCCACAACGGAGATTCATAAAATCCCGGCGACGATTCTCTCTCGATGCCAGCATTACAACTTTCGTCGCATCGCCAGAGCTGAAATCATTGAGCGACTTCGGCACGTAGCAACCCAAGATCGGTTGACGCTCGAAGAACGGAGCTTTGTGGCCCTGGCTCGCGCCAGTGAAGGGAGTATGCGCGATGCCCTGAGTTTGCTTGATCAGGCCGTTGCCTATGGCGGCAAGGCCATCAGCCACGCGGATCTCGAACTACTGTTGGGAGCAGTACCTCAAGAACTGGTGCAGGAACTCATTCGAGCGATTATGGCCCAAGACAGCCCTGCTGCCCTCGCCAGCCTGGCCAATCTATTGGACCGGGGGCATGACTTGCGGGCATTCTGTGCGGAAGTAGCGGAACACATCCGCAATCTGCTCGTGGCGGCAGTCGTTCCCGATACGGCCGAGTTGCGTAGCTTGATTGAAACCTCGGAAGACGATCTGAACCAGCTGTCGATGAATGCCAAGACGCTGACTCCGGAACAGCTTCAGGAATTGCTGGCCATCTTCATCCAAGCAGAAGATTCTTTACGATTCAGCAGCCATCCTCGTTTTGTGATGGAAACTGCGGCTATTCGAGCTACACGGCTGTTGCGCCAACGACAGGGTACAGAGGCGCGTCCGGTACAGACAGCGTCGCCTTCCAGCCAAAAACCTCCGGCCGAGCCGGAAGGACGCAAGAGTGGACCATCAACTACTCCAGCTTTGCGCCAGAGCGTACCCGTTGCCTCAAGGCCCATCCCTCAACCCGCTCCCACATCCAGGGAACAAACGGATGAAGGGCCATCGATCTCACCTAGACCATCTCACAATCCACCGGCCGATGTGGCGACAGCCACCCCAACCGCCCTGCCTCCTCTAGCCGCCGGTCCGCAACCGACGTTGCAGTGGGAAATAGTCCAAGAAGAGGTTGCAGCTTCATTTCCAAATATCGCGCCGTTTCTCGAAGCCGGCAGGTTTGTTGGGATGGACGGTAGCTTCGTCACCATCGGGTTTGCCAAGCAGGCAACCGTAGCCAGAGCTAGATTGGAGAAGGAAGAGAATCTTCTCGTGTTATCAAAATTGTGCGAGCGTCAGTTGGGATATCCCATACGTGTCCGCATCACCGAGCTGACTGAGACCTATCCACCGGGACCGACCATGGCCCAAGTACGAGCGGCCAAGGAACAAGAACAACGGCTGGTATTGTTCGAACGTGCGAAAGCGAACCCGACGGTGAAACAAGCCCTTGAGATATTCGGCGTGGAACTTGCCGAAGTTCGTACCATAACCCAGCAGGAGGCAAGCGAATGAAAAATCCTTTCGGCAACATGAGCAACATCCTCAAGCAAGCCCAGGTCATGCAAGAACAAATGGCCAAGATTCAGGAGCAAGCGGCGTCAAAAACCGCCAGCGGGACGGCCGGTGGCGGGATCGTCACTGTCACGGCGAACGGAGCGATGCAGATCGTCAGCGTGGCGATCGACCCAGAGGTCGTCAAGAGCGGCGATGTCGATATGCTCCAAGATCTTGTCGTGGCCGCGACGAACGATGCGCTCCGCAAAGCCAAGGAGTTGATGGAAGGCGAAATGAAAGCGTTGACCGGCGGAATGAAAATTCCGGGCTTGTTTTAGCGATGGCTGTCGATCAACAAGGCTTGTTGGTGAGATTGATCAAGGAACTGGTCCGTCTCCCAGGAATCGGTCACAAAAGCGCCCAGCGGTTGGCCTTTCATCTCATGAAGGCTGAGCGAGAGGATGCTCTGCGCCTGGCGGACGCCATTCGTGCGGTGAAGGATGGATTGGCGTTTTGCAGACAATGTCGCAATATCGCCGAAGCGGACTTGTGCGAGTTTTGTCTCGACCCGAAACGCGATCGGACCAAGATCTTCGTCGTCGAAGAACCGAGTACGCTGTATGCCGTTGAACGGGCCGGCGCCTATCGCGGTCTCTATCACGTCTTGCTGGGAGCGCTTTCCCCACTCGACGGAGTAGGTCCGGGAGACATCAAAGCCGACGAACTTGTTGAGCGTGTGAGACTCGGCGGAGTAGAAGAAATCATTCTCGCGACGAACCCCACCATTGAAGGAGAAGCCACAGCGATCTACCTAACCCGGTTGCTCAAGCCCTTCGGCGTACGCGTTTCGCGAATTGCTTATGGGATTCCAGTGGGCATGGACATTGAGTACGCGGACGAAGTGACGTTGCTGAAATCGATCGAGGGGCGGCGTGATTTATAGCCTGTACGGGAAGACCCAACCCTCGTTGACCCCTCTCATTTAGATTGGTATAGTTCCCTGTTTCTCTTACACACAGAACACTAGCCATGAAGATACGCCGTTCCGGGACACGCACTCGTTCGACAAAATCGCAGACCTCGGTGTCCGCCAAGCGTTCTGCGAAGAAGCCGAAAACGGACGCCAAGAACGCAAAATATCCCGACATCCGTCGCGACCTCGAACGCCAACGCGCAGCCATTTTGAATGATGTCGGAGAAGTCCTGACACATCGAGACGACCTTGCAGCATTTCCCGACGTCAGCGATCAAGCCTCCGCCGAAGTCGACCAGAATTTTTCCATGCGAATTCGGGAGCGCGAACGGAAGCTGCTCAAGAAGATCGACGAAGCTCTGGAGCGTATGGACGCCGCCACATACGGCATTTGCGAACGCTGCGGCGGAGACATTCCTTACAAACGGCTTAAAGCCCGTCCGGTAACCACTCTCTGTATCGAGTGCAAAACCATTCAAGAACAGGAAGAGCAAGCTCGAGGTTGAATCGTTTTCTTCACGCGAATCGGAAATACAACGATAATCCGATAGGTGGGGTACGGAACTACTGCTTCAACACCTTGATGCGTTCTTTGGCGTACGCAATACGGTCGGCTTCCTCCGGTATCCCCTCTACGATTGCAAGGTAGGTCTCATATTCAGAAAGGGCGCGCTTGGGGTTCGTAGCCTCAGACGCCTCAGCCAGGTTGTAGCGGGCCAGAGCATAGTTGGGACGCAGGACCACCGCCTTTTCAAATAAGCTTAAGCCGGCCGCTTTATCCCCCAATTTTATTTGGACGGTGCCGAGGTTGTTCAGCACCTCGGGGATGTTCGGCCTGAGAGCGAGTGACTGCAGCATCTCCGTTTTTGCCTTGTCGAACCGACCCTTGGCCTCCCAGGCGAGTCCTAATTTATGATGGGCTTCGGCAAGCCACACCTTATTCGTGAATCCACTGACTATAGTCTTTTGGTACGCGTCTGCTGCGATATCATAGTTCTTGTCACCGCAGTATGCGAGCTGGGCAGCTTGGCCACGAGCAAATTGCTGCAAAGACGAGAATGGTTCTTTATCTTCGTCTCCCTGACTCTCCATTTGTTGCCCACCCTTGCCCCCTGCCGGAGTACGAAGTCGCTCAAGAAACTCCCGCCGGTATGGAGAGAAAAGCCGCACATAGGGATCAATGGTGAACGAGGCCTGAAGCAAAATTGGGTGTTCTCCGAGACCGATGACGAGATACTGAGTCGTGCTTTTCTCGTCACCAGTTTCCAGGAGAGCGCTGCTCTCCATGTTCGTTCGTGTTTCCAATTGGGCTACATTCAAGTAGAACTCCACTGACGGTTTCAACTGGGAAAGCGTGTCCCGGAGCACAGGATATGGTTTGAGGTCCAGCCCTTTCGGAAACGCGAAAAGCGCTCCGACTAGGACACCATCCTCGTCGAAAAAATAGGATTCCTCTCCCTGTGAAGCACTGCTCTCCGACGGAATCGTGAGTTCTTGACCACTTCCCCAGTCCTTCGCTGTGTGCGTCGTTGGAGAATGTTTTTTCAGGAATTCGGCCTTGCGCTCACAGAGTGCCGTCGAGGCAAGCAGAAGAAGATCGCTTTGGGACGGAGGAAGCGGGGGCTTAACGGGGGCCGCTGAACCGCTACACCCAATCACCAGCCCTACCATCGCAAAAAGGCCGAGCGAAGACACGTACCGAAAGAAATTCATCGAGCATCCTTGTATCGCATGCTGCCAACAATACACGATTTAAGGGGTTCTTCGCGAAGAGGAAATGAAAAGGCTCGCTTTTCTTGAAGAGCGGGCCTTAGCGCTACCGAAAGGAAGCTCCGGACTTACCGGCGTTGGGCGTTCACCATATTGTCTTCAGTTGTATAGCCGGAGAGAGAGGCGAATCCGCTTCCAAGCGTATACATCGGGCGATTGATGCCATAGTCGAAAGCTTGGCCGATCGTGTTTGCAACAAACCCGAGCCAGCGAAGAGGGTGATCATTGACAGCCGAACCAGCGGCGGGATCCGAGTAGACCAGCGCGGTGCTGTCCAGAATGTTGTAGATACTGGTCGGAGGCGTGTATTCCTCCTTGGCAACGACACTTGCGCCCTGGTGGTGCGTCGTGCTGCAGCCTGTAGAGACCATCGCCAGCATCACGATGCCGATCACATTCCGCGTGACGTTCATAGTAGTACCTCGCTTGGTTCAGTCCATTTTGTGCTCATCAATCGGGTCTCGCTCATAGAAACAATCAAAAGTGTAGCCGACATCCCTGGTTCTGTCCAAAGTTTCAACTTTTTAGGGAAAATCGGCAACCCGGTAGAAGAAAAAAGTTCCAACTGCGGGCCGGGCATGGTGGGCGATACAGGTATCGAACCTGTGGCCTCTTCCGTGTGAAGGAAGCGCTCTACCACTGAGCTAATCGCCCGACCAAGCGAGAGTCTAGCACGGGATTTCTGCATGGTTCAACGTTGTCTCTCTCCTTGACTTCACTAAAAGATGGTTTCTAGAATGAACGCCTTTTCACGGCAAGGAATGTCGATCATGAGGGATGACATCGTCATCGTGGGCGGGGGTCTGGCCGGCTCAGAAGCCGCTTGGCAAGCAGCCAATCGTGGAGCCAAAGTCACGCTCTACGAGATGCGCCCCAAGGAGATGACGAAGGCGCACAAGACCGGCAACTTGGCCGAACTCGTCTGCTCGAACTCGCTCGGTTCCGCCGATCCTCTGAATGCGCCTGGCATTTTGAAGGAAGAAATGCGGCGGCTCAGTTCGCTGGTCATCTCCGCTGCGGAGCAGGCCCGTGTGCCCGCCGGGTCGGCACTGGCCGTTGATCGCGACCAGTTCTCCCAGCACATTACTCGCGCCTTGGAAGGCCATCCGAACATCAGAATCCTCCACGAAGAAATCAGCGAGATCCCGACGGATTGCCTCTGCATCATCGCAACAGGTCCGTTGACCTCCGATAAATTGTCTCAGGCCATCCGCGCCGTGACGCAATCCCAGCACCTCTATTTCTACGACGCCATCTCACCGATTGTCGACGCCGACACAATCAACATGGACCTGGTCTTTCGTGCCTCTCGCTATGACAAGGGCGGAGATGATTATTTGAATTGTCCCATGACCGATACGCAGTACAATGCCTTTTACGATGCCTTGATGGCGGCGGAAAAGGTACAGCCGAAGGAATTTGAGAAGACGTCGTATTTTGAAGCCTGTGTGCCGATTGAAGTGCTGGCGGAACGTGGCCGTCAGACCATGCAGTTTGGGCCCCTCAAGCCGGTCGGCCTGAAGGATCCACGGACCGGAATCGAGCCCGCCGCCGTCGTCCAGTTGCGAACGGAAAATGTCCATCGAACCTGTTACAACTTGGTCGGCTTTCAGACGAAACTGACCTATCCGGAGCAGAAGCGCGTGTTTCGCATGATCCCCGGACTCGAACAGGCCGAGTTCCTCCGGTATGGGAGCCTCCATCGCAACACCTTCATCAATTCGCCTCAACTCCTCCTCAGTACGCTGCAGTTCAAAGCCCGCGGCACATTGTTGTTCGCCGGGCAGCTCGTCGGCGTCGAAGGCTATACCGAGTCGGCTGCCATGGGAGGCTTGGCCGGCATCAATGCCGCGCGAGCCTTGGCCGGGCAACCACCGATCACACCTCCGCCTACGACCGCGCACGGCTGCTTAGTTTCTCATATCACCTCGTCGGATCCTCGCCATTTCCAGCCGATGAACACGAATTTCGGCCTGTTCCTTCCTTTGTCGAACCCTCCCAAAGACAAAGAGAAGAAGCGTCGCGCATTGAGCCATCGAGCCCTTGAGGATTTCGACTCATGGAAGATGCGATCAAGGCTTTCGTAATGTACCTCCAGGTCGAACGCAACGCGTCATCCGAGACGATTCGTAATTATCGATCCGATCTTCATCAGGTGACGAAGTTTCTTCAACGAACCAGGCAGGAAACTGTACCCATTCACATCGATACGGTCACCGGCGACGATATTCGCGCCTACCTCCACAGGTTGGATCAGCAAGGGGAGAAAGCTTCCTCTTTGGCCAGAAAACTGGCTTGTCTGCGAAGCTTTTTTCGGTTTCTCGTTCGTGAGGGGCAACTTCAGAAAAACCCCACGGAGAACCTGAGGAGTCCCAAGCTACCAAAGCCGCTCCCCCGGGTGTTGACAAAGGACGATGCTGCGGCACTCATGGAATTTCCGAACGGCCAATCGCCTCTCTCCTTGCGCGATCGCGCCCTGTTGGAAACGCTGTACTCGACCGGTGCTCGGGTAAGCGAGGTCGTAGGGATCAATCTCGATGACGTGAACGAGACGGATGGAGTTGTATGTTTGAGAGGGAAGGGCCGCAAGGAGCGGCTGGTTCCGATCGGGGATCTGGCGCTTCACGCGATCCGGCAGTATCGCAAGTCGTTGAAACCGTCGGTTCGCAGTGGCCACCTGCCGTCTCCGATGTTTTTGAATCATCGTGGGGGCAGGATCACCACGAGGAGCGTCGCTCGAATGGTCACTCGATATTCCAGATGTCTCCCGGGTGGAGCGGTCAGTCCCCATGCCTTGCGACACTCCTATGCGACTCATCTGCTCGACGAAGGCGCAGACCTCCGGTCGATACAGGAAATGCTCGGCCATGCCTCGCTGAGCACGACACAAAAGTATACGCATCTGGCAATGGATCAACTCCTTGCCGTGTATGATAGCGCCCACCCTCGAGCGCGGGTGGCGGCAAGCCCCTTGTCAGGAAAGGACCGGAAATCGTCATGACCATTCGATCGACCACCATCCTTTGTGTCCGACGCGACGGCCGAGTTGCCATGGGTTGCGATGGCCAGGTGACCGTTGGAACCACGGTGATGAAACACAACGCCAAAAAGCTGCGACGCTTGCATCACGACCAGGTGCTGGCCGGATTTGCCGGAGCCACCGCGGATGCCTTCACGCTGTTCGAGAAATTCGAGAGCAAGTTGGAGGAGTATCGAGGCAACCTCACCAGGGCAGCGGTGGAGCTCGCGAAAGACTGGCGAACCGATCGCGTGCTTCGACGGTTGGAGGCGTTGCTTGCCGTCGCCGGCCGTGAACAGTCGTTCATCATTTCAGGAACCGGCGATGTCGTGGAGCCGGAAGACGGCATTCTAGCCATCGGATCCGGGGGGCCCTATGCCCTGGCGGCTGCCCGGGGGCTCATACGCCATTCCCAACTCGAGGCACCGGTGATCGTCACCGAAGCCATGACCATCGCAGGGTCTATTGACATCTACACCAACCAACAGATTATTGTTGAAGAACTTCAAGGATAATTCACAATGATGAAGCCGCCCACGAGCGATGCCGAACCACTGAATCTCAATAGTCTCACCCCGCGTCAGATCGTCGAGGAACTGAATCGCTACGTCATCGGGCAAAAGGATGCCAAACGGATGGTCGCCATCGCGCTCCGCAACCGGTGGCGCCGCCAGCAGTTGTCGCCCGACCTCCGGGATGAGGTCATGCCGAAGAACATCATCATGATCGGACCGACCGGTGTGGGCAAAACGGAGATCGCCCGACGGCTCGCCAAGCTGGCCGAAGCCCCGTTCATCAAAGTCGAGGCGTCGAAGTTCACCGAGGTCGGCTATGTCGGGCGTGATGTGGAATCGATCATTCGCGACTTGACCGAACTGGCCATCAATATGGTCAAGACACAACGGCTGGCGTCCGTTCAGCAAAAGGCGGAACAACAAGGCGAGGAACGATTGCTTGATCTGCTCTTGCCGCCCCCTCCCCCTCGACCGGGCTTTGCGGACAGCACGAGCGAGACGGCTGCCCAAACCTCTCAGGACTCTCACGAAACGACGAGGTCGAAACTGCGCCTGCAGTTGCGGGAAGGGAAGCTGGACGAACGAACGGTCGAGATGGAGGTGAAGGAGCGAGGTCTCCCCATCGGAGTGATTTCCAACGTGGGCGGCCTTGATGATCTCGAAAGCAATCTCCGCGACATGTTGGGCGGCATGTTCCAAGGCAAGAAAAAGAAACGACTGATGAAAGTGCCGGAGGCGCTCAAGCACTTGACGCAGGAAGAAGCCCAGAAACTGATCGATATCGAGGATGCGACGAGAGAAGCCATCACCAAGGTGGAACAGACCGGGATTGTGTTCCTTGATGAGATCGACAAGATCGCCGGCCGCGAGCGCACCATGGGACCCGATGTGTCGCGAGAAGGCGTACAACGCGACCTCCTCCCCATCGTGGAAGGCTGCACCGTCACCACCAAACATGGCCCGGTCGTAACGGATCACGTCCTCTTCATCGCCGCCGGCGCTTTTCATGTGGCGAAGCCGTCCGATCTGATCCCGGAGCTACAAGGAAGGTTTCCCATCCGCGTTGAACTCAGTCCCTTGTCCAAAGACGATTTCGTCCGCATTCTCACCGAACCGAAAGGGGCGTTGGTCCGGCAGTATCAGGCCTTGCTGGCCACGGAAGGCCTCGCCATCGAGTTCACCAAAGACGGTCTTGAGGAGATCGCCGAGGTGGCGGTGCAGGTGAATGAACGAACCGAAAACATCGGCGCGCGTCGGCTCTTCACCATCATGGAGCGGTTGCTTGAGGACATTTCTTTCGAGGGACCCCGCTGGCCCGACAAACGGATCAGTATCACCGCCGCTTATGTCCGGGACCGACTGAAAGATATCGTGAAGGACCAGGACCTGAGCCGGTATATTCTCTAAGCAGGACGAGCGCGACAGGTGAGACGCGGTTGCGTTTCTCGCGAATCACGCCTATCGCGCCTTTCTCGCAGCGGGAGCACCGCATGAACAAACTGATCAAGAAGGCCAACGTCCTCATCGAAGCCCTTCCGTACATGCGCACATTTCGGGGGAAGACCGTGGTCGTCAAATACGGCGGCCATGCGATGACGGATTCGTCCCTCAAGGAACGGTTTGCGCAAAACGTCGTCTTGCTGAAGTATGTCGGCATCAACCCGGTCATCATCCACGGCGGCGGACCTCAAATCGACAAGATGCTCGACCGGCTCGGCATCAAAGCCAAGTTCCGCCATGGTGTTCGGATCACCGACGAAGCCACCATGGAGATTGTGGAAATGGTCCTGGCAGGAAAAATCAATATGGAGATTACCGACCTGATCAACCGACATGGCGGCAGTGCGGTCGGTTTGAGCGGGAAGGACGGAGGATTGATTCTCAGCAAGCCGTTGACGGCCAAGGCTTGGGCGGAAAGCCTCGATCGCGAGTTGGACGGAGAAGATGGTGACGGCGACTTTGGATTAGTGGGTGACATCGAAAAAGTCGAGCCCGGCCTGCTGCGCAATCTGCAGGAGGACCATTACATCCCGGTGATCGCCCCCATCGGAACGGATCGCGAAGGGAACACATACAACATCAATGCCGATCTTGTTGCGGGAGCCGTGGCGGGGGCTCTGCGCGCGGAGAAGCTCCTCATGATGACCGACATCAAAGGCATTCGCGACGCCAACGGGCGCCACCTCTCCACCGTCTCGCGCAAAGACGTGCAGCGCATGATGAAGAAAGGGACGATCACGGAGGGCATGATCCCCAAAGTCCATGCCTGTTTGGACGCATTGGTCGAAGGGGTCGGCAAAGCCCACATTATCGACGGGCGCATTCCCCACGCCCTTCTCCTTGAAATCTTCACGCACAAGGGCATTGGGACCGAGATCGTGAACTAACTTTTCTCCGACGGACCAGCCACGTGCCCGCTGATCGCCACCACCTCAAAGACGACCTGCATCGCCTCGTCGGCGAGCGCCATCCCCTCTCTGCTCCGCTTCGCCTCCAGGAAGCAGAAGCCTATCTACACCGACAGTTCTCTGAAGCAGGTCTGATCGTCACACAGCACCACTTCCAGGCCTTGGGCGACACCTATCATAATGTGATCGGCACGGTGCTCCCGGCATCCGCACAAGGTCAATCAGCACCACCACTGATCCTCGCCGCACACTTCGATACCGTACAAGGATCGCCCGGCGCCGATGACAATGCCAGCGCGCTCGTCGTGATGCTGGACGTGGCGCGACGGATCCGATCGCTGAAGCTAGCGCGACCGATCCGTTTCATCGCCTTCAACTTAGAAGAAGACAACTTGCTCGGCAGCTCTGCCTATACGGCGCTTTTGAGAAAGAATCGTGAAGCCATCCACGGAGCGATCGTGCTGGAATGTGTCGGTTATGCGAGCGATCAACACAACTCACAGAAAATTCCCCCCGGTGTACCCATTGCCGTGCCCACGACCGGAAGTTTTCTCGCCGTGATCGGCAATGAGCGGTCACAGGCTTTGACCGGCACTGTCGCCCAGGCCATGAGATCGCACCTCCCGATTGTGCCTCTGGTCGTCCCTGGCAACGGAGAGAAGCTGCCAGACACCAGACGCAGCGACCACACCTCCTTCTGGGAGCAAGGGTTCCAAGCCGTCATGCTCACCGATACCGCCAACTTCCGCAATCCGCATTACCACCGGCCGACCGACACCCTCGACACGTTGAATCTGGACTTCATCGCCTCAGTGACTGATGGGGTCACCGCAGCAGTCATTGCATTGGCTGGGCAGCCGCTCGCATAGCTTTCATTGGGCGATTTCGTTAAACTTCCAGCCCGATCGATGGCCCTACCTGTGCACTAGAACACGGTTTCCGATGAAAGTATGAATGCATCTATCTTGTCATGCCCACGCTGAACTGGATCGGAAAAGATGCGGTCGTCAATCACCATCATCAGGTGCCCTTTCATCTCTTGAAAGATGTGCCTGAATTGTCTTGCAGCAATCCGGGGTCGGGCAATCTCATTGTCCAAGGCGATAATCTCGTCGCGCTCAAGGCACTGCTTCCCCACTACGCCGGACAGGTGAAGTGCATCTATATCGACCCGCCGTACAACACGGGCAATGAGAACTGGGTCTACAACGACAATGTGAACAGCCCGCTTATTCGTGAATGGTTGGGCAAGGTGGTGGGCAAGGAAGGCGAGACGCTCGACCGCCATGATCGTTGGCTTTGCATGATGTACCCGAGACTGGCCCTGCTTCGTCAATTTCTTCGGGATGATGGTGTGATCTTTATCAGCATCGATGACAATGAGATCCAAGCCCTGCGATATGTGATGGATGAAATCTTTGGGTTGGACAACTTTGTCACAACTATCATCTGGCAGAAGGTATACGCACCAAAGAATTCGGCGAAACACTTTTCAGAGGACCATGACTTTATTGTCGTCTATGCCAAGAATGCAGAAATCTGGCGGCCACAGCTGATTCCTCGTGGTAGCAAACAAGACAACGCATACAAAAATCTTGACAACGATTCACGCGGGTTGTGGCGAGCAGATGGAATGTCTGCACGGAATCCTTACAGCGAAGGTCTATATTCGATTACTACTCCTTCTGGTCGTGTCATACCTGGGCCTCCTAAAGGTCGTTACTGGGTGTATTCCGAAGCCAAGTATAAAGAAATGGATTCAGATAAGCGCATTTGGTGGGGTAAGAAGGGAAACAATGCACCAGCTGTAAAAAGGTTTCTGACAGAAGTCAAACAGGGGGTAGTGCCACAGACTCTTTGGCCATACGATGAAGTAGGGCACACGCAAGAGGGGAAAAAGGAACTTGTTTCAATAATCGATTTTTCTGACTCCGAGTCTGTGTTTATTACACCGAAGCCCATGCGGCTTATTGAGCGCATTCTCCAGGTGTCTACATCCTCTGGAGATCTAGTCCTTGACTCATTCGCTGGTTCCGGGACTACCAGACACGCCACATTGAAACTGAACCAAGATAGTCCGAGAAGCGAGCATCGCCGCTTCATCCTCGTTGAGATGGAACCGAGGATTGCAAAAGACATTACCGCCGAGCGTGTGCGGCGGCCGGCAGAGGGTTACAAGAACGCGAAAGGCGAGAAAATTGACGGCCTTGGGGGCGGGTTCCGCTTTCAGTCCATACTCCGCGGCACGTTTCACGGGGAGTTGTGACCATGCCTTCACCAGCTGTTAGGAGGACGCGCTGAATCAGGATAACTTACGAGCGGCAATTCAAGCCGAACGCGTTGAATGGCAACGCCATTCGCTGGAACGCATGCTCGAACGCGGCGTTTCTAGGCAGGATGTTTTCCACGTTTTGCTCTCCGGTGAACAGATTGAGGACTACCCGGAGGACACCCCGTTCCCCAGTGCTCTCTTCTTGGGATGGACGGGACGAGAGCCGCTGCATGTTGTCGTTGCACTTGATTCAATGACTGGGCAGGCATACATTATCACTACCTATCGACCTGATCTCGATCATTTCGAAGGAGACTTCAAAACGCGGAAACCACGATGACGAGAAGCCAAACACCCTCACAATGTCCTCTCTGTGGCGGCGCGAAAAAAGCCGGAACCACGACCTTTACGGCCGACTTTGATTTTGGCGTCGTGGTTGTCAGGAACGTCCCCGCTCTTGTGTGCGCCCTGTGCGGCGCAGACTGGATCCAAGATGATGTGGCCGCCCGTTTGGAAACGATCGTGTCCGACGCCAAATCCAAGCGACTGCAGGTTGAAGTGACCACTCTGGCCTGAGCTGCACCTCCTTCACATTTGCCAATGGCTGCCCCCGCCGCATACCTGACCGACCAACTCAAAGCGGGAGAGACGATATGGCCGAAAAAGTAAAGGTTTGGTTTGATCCAGTCGCAGACTATCTTGAGGTCCAGTTCCGCGAAGCACCGGGGTTCATGCGCCCGACCACCCACGATGCTGTGACGGAACGTGTGGATGATCAGGGGCATGTTCTAGGATTCAGCGTGCTTGGTGTCAGCCGCTTTCGGAAAGACCGTCCACTTGAAGCTGAGCTTGTGGTTGGAGATTGATCGGGCGTATCTTCCTGCCTTCATCCTTCCTTCCTCATCACCACCTCACCGCCGCCGGATCAATGATCTCTTTCAACCTTCGCTCCATCACGCGTTCAACATCGAATTACCGCTGTTGCTTGAACCTCCCTCCTGATCTCATACGTTCACTAAATCGTGCTGTTCATGAATCATGAACAACGAGAAGTCTGATCGATTTCTTGTAAGGTTTTGTGACATAAGTGAGCGGCCATGGGGAAACGCCTTTCTGATTCAACTCGTCGGGCTATCGCCGAAGTGTTTGACCATCTCGATTACAAGCGCTTGGAGTCCGTCTACTGTTATGAAGGGGGCGATGAGTTTTGGCTTAGAAGGCGGGAACCCTGCCGGCGGTTGGGAACAAAAGTGGCGGAGGTTCTCATACGGAAGTTGTCGCCTGGCGGCCGTAGCCTGTATGTGGGAGCCGGCGTCACAGAGCTGCCGGTCTTAGTAGCGGAAGTGCTTGAGCTTCAACGCCAAGTTGAGCCCTATAATCTCAGAAGATCGGAGGTGACAGTCCTCAATCGCGCCTGCCGATCTTTTCCTGTAAGGTTTAAAGCTCAGGACGCCGCTTCAGCGCCAGGCCGTGTTGATCATCTCTGGATCGTGAGTGTCTTGAATGATCCGGAACGGTTTCCTCATCTGGCGCCGTTGTCCTATGGCCGAGCTGATCCGGTAACCTTCAATCCTCTTCTCTTCCAGAAAGAACGGCGGACCGTACAAGCGATCGTGAATCGCTGCATGCCTAAATTGCATGTGCCGGGTCTGGTGACGACATCAACGGAGGAAGTCGTGTGGATTGCAGACTGGTGTCACCGGCACAAGGTTCCGTACCGTGTTGAGCGGAAACAGTATCCCACCGCGCTCGTCGGCGATCCGATTTGCTTCATCAAGATTGGTAAGGGCTGAGATGTGCCGTGGTAAAGGCGTTCGATTACTCAGAGTTCAAACCCGGTTTTCTTGTCTGAATCGCCCATGTACTGCCTCGCGTACTTTACATAGTTCTCTGCCGACTCTCTAATCCAGGCTAACTCCTCGGCCGTAACCGATCGTTTGACCTTGGCCGGTGTGCCGAGGATCAAACTCTTCGGAGGAACGATCGTGCCCTCCACAATGAGCGCTCCGGCTCCCACCACGGAATCCTCCCCGATTACCGCCCCGTCCATGATAATCGCGCCCATTCCGACCAGCACTCGATCCTGAATCGTGCAACCGTGTAACACGACGTTATGACCAATCGTGACGGCGTTGCCGATGACCAATGGATGGGTGTCATGCGTCACATGCAACATGCAGAGGTCCTGGACATTCGTCCGTTCCCCGATTCGGATATAGTTTACGTCGCCCCGGATCACGGCGTTGAACCAGACGCTGCAATCCTCGCCCATCACCACATCGCCGATCACAACGGCAGCCTCTTCAATAAAGCATGACTTGGGAACCGTCGGCTTAATGCCTTGAAAGGTGCGAATCATGCGGGCAACTGTAGGGGAAGTGAACGGTCTCCCGCAAGGGCCTGCCACAAAGGTCTCATTGACAGACTTTTTGACCCTCCCGTAGACTGCCCCCTATGTCTCAGCCATTGATCATTCCAAGACGCACGAAACCGGCAGCCCAAAGGGACAGGCACAGATCACTGATTGGAGCCAGTCCCCAGAAAACTACGATCGGGTTTGTGAATCTTGGCTGTTCCAAAAATCAGGTCGACTCGGAAATCATGCTCGGGTCTCTCGTGAACGAAGGGTTTCAACTGACCAGTGACCCGACACAAGCCGAGGTGGTCATCGTCAATACCTGCGGCTTCATCGAAGAGGCCAAAGAGGAATCGATCAACACTATCCTCGAACATGGGCACCTGAAAAAAACAGGAACCTGCCGTGTCTTGATTGCTGCCGGTTGTTTAGCCCAGCGGTATCAAGGAGACCTACTGAAAGAGTTACCGGAGTTGGATGCGGTGGTCGGCACCGGGGAATTCGGCAAGATCGCAGAGATTTTCCGCGATTTGCTGGCTCCTAAAAAACGGCATCGACGTCTGTGGATCAGCCAACCTCCCTATCTCTATGACGAACTTGCACCTCGCCTGAGACTCGGCAAACAGCATAGCGCCTACGTGAAAATCGCCGAAGGTTGCAATCGCAACTGTACATTTTGCGCCATTCCACTGATGCGCGGCAAGCAGCGCAGCAGGCCGGTGGAATCGATTGTTGCCGAGGCGCGCCTGCTTGCCGCTGAAGGTGTCAAAGAGATCAACCTGATCTCGCAAGATACGGTCAACTATGGTGTGGATCTCGGTCTACGCGAGGGCTTGGTCCGTTTACTTCGCGAATTGGTTAAAGTCGAAGGCCTCCGGTGGATCCGACCGTTTTATCTCTATCCTCAACAAGTCACGGATGATCTCCTCGATCTCTACGCAGGGGAAGAAAAGATCACGAAATATATCGACATGCCGCTTCAGCACATCAATGACCGGATGCTCAAACGCATGCATCGGCTGGGTGACCGCGCCGCGATTGAATCGCTGGTCGATCGTATTCGTACCCGTATTCCCGCTGTGACCTTCCGGACTGCATTTATCGTCGGCTTCCCGGGAGAGACCGATGCCGCCTTCACTGAGCTGCGCGACTACGTGGAACAGGCGGAGTTCGACCGAGTTGCGGCATTTCTCTACTCGGATGAGGAAGGGACGGGGGCGGCCGACTTGGACGAGAAGGTCGAGCGAGAAATCATGGATGAACGTCGCAATACCATCCTCTCTATTCAAGAGTCGATTTCAACGGCCAACGGGATGGCCAAAATCGGTTCAATCCTCGACGTGCTCATCGATGGGCGATCCGGGGAAACGGACGGTGTCCTTGAAGGGCGCCACGAAGGGCTCGCTCCTGAAATCGACGGGGTCGTCTATATCGACGAAGACTCGACTTCGAGCACCAACACACGCCATCCCCGCATCGAAATGCCCTCTCCCAAACCTGGCGATTTCTGCACCGTCGAAATCACCGATACAGCAGCCTATGATCTCGTTGGACGCATCGTCCAGAATTCCGTCTACTGAGTGTGGATCCTCGCCGCCCCTGCTACGCTCATAGCGATCGTCATCAGACGAGAGAGAACCCATGACGGAACAGAGAAAAGATTCCATCATCCTGCTGATCCATTGCAAAGACCGTAAAGGCATCGTCGCGCGAGTGTCGGGGTTCATTCACGATTTCGGCGGCAACATTCTCGACTCCGATCATCACACAGACAAAGAGACAAACGATTTTCTCATGCGGATGGAATTTGCGACGGAAGGATTCCAGATTCCCTCAGACGACATTCCTGCCGCCTTTGCTCCGGTTGCCAAAGTATACGAGATGCACTACGAAGTGTATGTGTCCAGCCGACGCGCTCGTGTCAGCTTGCTGGTCTCGAAACAAGATCACTGTCTGGCCGATCTGCTCCAGCGACATCGTCGAGATGAACTGTACATCGATATTCCCATCATTATCTCGAATCACGATACCTGCGCGAGCTGGGCCGATCTCTTCAAAATTCCGTTCGCTGTATATCCCGTTACCAAGGAGACCAAGCCACAGCAAGAACAACAAGTCTTGGCGCTCCTGAAAGAGCACCGTGTGCAACTCGTTGTTATGGCCCGCTACATGCAGATCCTCAGCGCGGATTTTCTCGCCCAGGTCGGCTGCCCGGTCATCAACATCCACCACTCCTTCCTCCCTGCCTTTATCGGGGCCAATCCCTACCGGCAGGCTTATGAACGAGGCGTAAAGATCATCGGGGCGACGGCGCACTATGCGACGCAAGACCTGGACGAGGGGCCGATCATCGAGCAAGACGTGATTCGCGTGGGACACCGGGATACGGTGGAGGATCTCGTCCGGAAAGGGCGCGATTTGGAGGAAGTCGTGCTGGCGCGCGCAGTGCGGCGGCACATCGAACGGCGTGTCTTAGTCTACGGCAGAAAGACCGTGGTGTTCGATTAGCGGCTATTTAAAAAGGGGCGCGAGTCATCAGACCCGCGCCCCCTTTCTCTTGTGTGGGATTACACTCTCACCGACAGGAACAGCTGATTCCCGCGCCGATTGACCAACATCAGCACGCTGTCTCCCTTTTTGACGTCGGAAGACACCTTCTCAAAATCCTTCACGGACTTGATCGGCTGCCGGTTGATTTCCCGGATAACGTCGCCCGGCATGAGTCCGGCCTTCTCCGCTCCGCTCTCCGGATCAACCCTTGTCACCACCACACCTCGCTTCCCATTAAGGCCGAGTTCTTTGGAGGTAGCCTGATCCAAGTCTTCGACGGCGAGGCCGGACAAGACCGTGTCTGGTTCGGCTTTTTCTACTTTGGCAACTTTCGTTTCATCCGGCTGCTCACCAATTCTGACTGTCAGCTCACGCTCATGACCGTCGCGAATGACTTTCAGCGGCACGGTGGTACCGACCGAAGTCCTGGTCACCAGTCGCTGCAAATCCACGCCATCCTTCACGGGAGTGCCGTGATACTCGATAATGACGTCTCCCTGCTTCAGTCCGGCCTGCCCAGCCGGGCCGTCTTCCTTCACATCGCTGATGAGGGCGCCCTTCGAATCTTTGATATTGAAGGACTTCGCCAGATCCTGATTCAGGTCCTGGATGCCGATACCAAGGTAGCCTCGGACAACCTTGCCGGTACCGACAAGACTTTCATAGATCGGTCTTGCCATCGTCGTCGATACGGCAAAACCAACGCCTTGATAGCCGCCGGTCTGAGAGAAAATAGCCGTGTTAATGCCGACGAGCTCACCCTTGGTATTCACCAGCGCGCCGCCCGAGTTGCCGGGGTTGATGGCGGCATCTGTTTGAATGAAATCCTCATACTGAGTGATTCCCATATGGCCTCGGCCGACCGCACTCACAATCCCGAGGGTCACGGTGGAGTTCAAGCCGAACGGATTGCCGACGGCCAACACATACTCACCGACTTGCAGTTGTGAAGCATCGCCCCACGGTACGACAGGAAGATCCTGGGCGTCGACTTTGACCACGGCAAGATCGGTTTTTGGGTCGGCGCCGACAATTTTCCCCTTGAATTCGCGCTTGTCCGGAAGCGTGACACTGACCTCTCGCGCCTTGGCAATCACATGATTGTTGGTCAAGATATATCCATCGGAAGAAATGATGACGCCCGACCCTTGTCCTCTTCGAGGCCCTTGATTTCCAAAATGGTCGGCCGGTCCCCGCCCACGAGGCCCGAACGGTTTGCCGAAAAATTCTTCCATTCGGTCTCGTAACTCATCAGGAACTGCAAATCCTTCCGAAACCTTCTCCGCCATGACGGTCGTGATATTGACGACCGCCGGCATGACGTGCTTCGCAACCTCCGTAAAACCGTTTGTCGCCGGAGCGACGGCGACAGGCATAGCCGTCGGTGACGGAATATTGGACGCATGGGATGCAGTGAGTGAGTGGCCGCTCCAGATCAGAACGCCGCTCAGGAGACCGATTCCAATCACGGAACCGATGGTACGATATGGGTGCGATGACATGACTTCCTCCTTGTAAAACTGTGTCGAATAATCGCCAGAGAACGAGTTCATGACCGCAAGGATGTGTTCCAGTTTCGAGTACAAAAACTAACAACCGGTAATGAGAGGGAGATTAATCGAGGATTAAACTTCGTTAAGCAGCGGGATGAGCGAGCGGCAGCACAACGATGAAGGTTGACCCCTGACCAAGATCGCTTTTGACTTCTACCCGGCCTTTGTGCAAATCCGCGATCCAGGCACAGATGGCGAGGCCGAGACCCGTTCCCTTCTTCGTGTGAGCCCGGGCTCCATCGGTACGGAAAAACCGGTGGAAAATCCGCTTGTGGTCTGCCGGGGCGATGCCGATTCCATGGTCCGTGACCGATAGCCTGGCCTCTCGGCCGTCATTCAACAGCGAGATCTCGACCTTTCCTCCCGGGTACGAGTACTTCATCGCATTCTCGACAAGATTGAGCAGCAACTCGCGAAGCCGCAGGTCGTCGCCTCGCACGACTACCGGCATCACCGTTCCCAGTACAACCTCGATATTTCGGTCCTGCCCGAGCAGCGTCGCTTGACGATGAATATCTTCGACGAGAGACTTCATCGCAACGGGCAACGATTCCATTTTGACCTCTCCCATGTCGGCACGGGAGAGGAACAACAGTTCGTCGACGATTCTGGTCATTCGATCGATCTCTTCCAAATTGCTCTCAAGCACCGACTTATAGTCTTCGAGCGCGCGCGGTCGCCGCAGAACCAAGTCCGTTTCGCCCTTCATCACCGTGAGAGGAGTCCGCAATTCATGCGACGCGTCACTGGTGAATTGACGGATTTGACGGAACGAGACATCCAGTCGGCCGATCATGTTGTTGAAGACGTCGGCCAGACGACCGATTTCGTCGTGAGCGGCCGGTATGCTGAGACGCTGGCTGAGATCTCCCGCGGCAATGCGCTGCGCGGCAAGGGTAATCTTATCGACAGGGCGCAGCGCTCGTCCTGCCAAGAACCATCCCCCCGCCAAAGAAACAGTCAGAGCGATCGGGATGGCCACCACAAGCAGAATCAGGAATCGGTGGAGGGTCTCGCCGACCGATTCCATCGACGTGCCCACTTGCACGATATACAAGAGATTACCCCTATACATGATCGGCATGGAAATCAGCCGCAACGGAGGCTCATTAGGATACTTGGCCGACTCAAAAATACTCTGTCCGGCGAACGCGGTATCGAGCGCGGTCCGGCTGAGCGGAACTTCATGCTGTTTGATGTTGGGGGAACGGATCGATATGGTGCCCGAGGGGCTGAAGATCTGGAAGAACTTATCAATGCGCGTCAGTTCGGGAAATTGGGAGAGCAGTTCCTCTTCATTGATCAAAGGAAGAAACCCGCGCTCTTCGAGCGAGCGCACAGCCGTCGTCGCCGTTTCTTCCAGGGATTGATCGACGGCGTCGCGCAAATTTCGCGCGGTCATCGCATACAGAACCACGGAGAAAATCATCAAGACCAGGGCGAGTGCGGTCCCGTACCAGAGGGTCAGTCGAACGCGTAGCGGCATAAGTCAGCTCCTGGTCGCTGGTGACGAAATGCTACCGTCGCAGAGCCTTCTTGTCGGTTGAACGCATCCGGGGCCGATGCACGAGAGCGATGGTTGCCTCGGCATCGTGCTAGTCGGCCTTCAGCATATACCCGCTACCGCGAATGGTATGGATCAATTTTTTGGATCGGCCTCGATCGATTTTATTCCGAAGGTAGTTCACATAGACATCGATGACGTTGGTGAAGGTATCGAAGTCCTGATTCCACACGTGTTCGGAGATCATGGGTCGGGTGAGCACTCGGCCGGTATGGCGCATCAGATATTCGAGTAATGCGTACTCTTTCAGCGTCAAATCGATGCGTTGCCCCCCTCGGGTGACGTCACGAGTCGCCGGATTGAGAATCAGGTCGTCCACCTGAAGGATTCCCGGGCTTTCGGATGCCCCCCGGCGCAACAGGGCTCGAACGCGCGCCAAGAGTTCATCGATCGCAAACGGTTTGGTCAGATAATCATCGGCGCCGGCATCCAGTCCTTTGACCCGCTGGTCGATCTGGGATTGAGCCGAGAGGATCAACACCGGTGTGTGGATTCGTTCCCGGCGGATATTCTTCAGCACATCCAGACCGGACATGGACGGCAACATCACGTCGACGACCAGGAGGTCGTAGTTGATCGCCAGAGCCATCTCTAACCCCTTGGCTCCATCCTCACAGAAATCGACGGCGTAGCTTTCTTCTTCCAGCGCTCGCTTGATAAAAGAGCCGACTTTGGTTTCATCTTCTATGACAAGCACCCGCATACACACTCCAACACATGTTGAACGGCGGCGTGATTATATCAGACCGATGAATGTGAATCTTGTCGCGTACAGATACGTTCGATCGTTCACACAGTCGGGACTAAGTCGAATCGCCTGGGAAGGTCTGTTCCAGAGAGGTAATCATGGGCTTGCCGTCGCGGATACTGAAGACCAGCGTTTCTTCGCCTTCCGTCTTGAATTCCCGATTGGCTTGTCGCAGCGTCTCTGTCGACTTGAAGGACACTTTCGCGCTCCGCTCATCCGAGGCCACCGAGACAGACGTATTCGTACGAGTGAAGTCGTTGGCGCTGGGAAAGGCGAAACTCATGGCGAGAGTCTTCCGGTAGTCTTCCCGCGTCAGCAGGGCCATGTGTTGTTGCGGGCCTTGTTTCAGATGAATGGTGATGGTCGCGTCGTGAGCGATGTGGCGCAGGACGCCATCGACGTCCTTTCGTCGAACAGCCTCATCGAGTGCCTCGAGAAGCAGGGCGATCCCTTCAGGAGTCAGACGGACATCGGGCTGGACGGGCTTCGATCGCGAATCTGTGAGCGCTACGCTGGGCTGACTTGTCGGTACATGAGGAGCCAGAAACTGGGTTACCAGAGTCTGGTTTTTGAACATCGCGTATCCCGCATACCCGATGACCGCCGTGGTACCGAGAGCAAGCGTTATGACGATAGCTTTTACCATCGAGACGCGCTGCGGTGCTCCTTTCTCCGCCCTTTCATCGGAGTCCAGCTTCGTGGCGACCATAGGCCGACTTTCCGGACTGGAGGTATGCGCTAACAATAACGTGAATTATGTGAAAAGCAATCAAAGCCGGCCGCTCTGCAAGACGATGTACCCCGCGCGCGTACTTGTCGAGCCCGACGGCTGCTTTAGGCAAGGCCCTCGCAACCCACCTATTATCATGACCGTCATGAAATCGTCCCCGAAAGCTGGTCTGGTCTCTTGGAAAAAGTGCCGATAGCATGGTACGTTGCCCAATTGGCAGGGGTATCATTCAACCATCTTCTGGAAACCAAACAGAGGGTAGCCGACTCCATGACCACTCACGATTGGCTCCGACCGACCGATGACTTTATTCACCGGCACCTGGGTCCCACAAGGGCCGATATTCAGGAGATGCTGGCCTCGTTGGGTCTCCTGTCGCTCGATACGTTGGCCGATACGGCCATTCCTTCCGACCTTCGTTTTCGTCGGTCCCTGGACATTCCGAACGGTGACGGCGAGCAGGCTATCCTCGCTCGCCTGAGAGGTATCGCATCCCAAAATAAGGTCTATCGATCGCTGATCGGCATGGGGTACTACGATTGCGTCACCCCGGGCGTAATCCAGCGAAACATTCTAGAAAATCCGGCGTGGTATACACAATACACCCCATACCAAGCGGAGATCTCACAAGGCCGCTTGGAGGCGCTCGTGAACTTCCAGACCATGGTGGCGGACTTGACCGGTCTGCCGCTGGCGAATGCCTCGCTCTTGGATGAAGCGACCGCTGCAGCTGAAGCGATGGCGATGTGTTACACGATCGCCCGCGTGGCGGGCGAGGAACGAAAGGAATTCTTTGTCTCGCGCGACTGCCATCCACAGACCTTGGCGGTGTTGCAGACAAGAGCCGAACCTTTGGGTATTGTCATCAAGACCGGTGTCGCCTCGTCCGTTGATTGTTCGAGTCCACAGCTGTGCGGCATACTGTTGCAGTACCCGGCTACGGACGGCTACGTGGGTGATTGCAGCACATTGGTCGCGCAGGCCCATGAAGCCGGTGTTCGAGTGGCGGTTGCCACCGATCTTCTCGCCTTGACCTTGCTCCGCTCGCCCGGGGAATTCGGGGCCGATATTGCCGTCGGTTCGACACAACGGTTCGGTGTGTCGATCGGTTTTGGTGGCCCTCATGCCGCGTTTTTGGCTACCAGAGAGGAGTACAAACGGCAGGTGCCGGGTCGCCTTGTCGGTATCTCAAAAGATGTGGCCGGCAAACCGGCCATTAGGCTTTCGCTTCAGACGAGGGAACAACACATCCGGCGGGAGAAGGCCACCAGTAACATCTGTACGGCTCAAGTCTTGTTGGCCATCATGGCCGCCATGTATGCGGTGTACCACGGGCCGGACGGGTTACGCCGGATCGCCGAACGTGTACACGGCCTCACGTTGCTGCTGGGTGAAGGTCTGCGTCGACTTGGGTTCGATGTCTTGCCGAAAGTCGTCTTCGATACAATTCGGGTACCGGTACCCAAAGCTCAAGCAGATCACATAGCAACGAGGGCGAACGAACAGGGGATCAATTTCCGATACTACGAGGACGGCTCGATCGGCGTCTCGCTCGACGAAGTCAGTTCCAAGGAGGAAGTACAGCGCTTACTACAGATCTTTGTCGGTCATGATCAGTGGCCGTTCCGTCTCGACGACCTCGCTGCGACCATCGATCTCAGCTACTCGTCTCCTTTGGTCAGAACCAGTAAATATCTGACACACGAAGTGTTCCATCGTTATCATTCCGAGCACGAAATGCTCCGCTATCTCCACCGGTTGCAGACCAAAGACCTGTCCCTCGTCCACTCGATGATTCCGTTGGGCTCCTGCACGATGAAACTCAATGCCACCGCTGAAATGCTGCCGGTGACCTGGCCGGAGTTCGCTCGGCTGCATCCATTTGCTCCAGCGGAACAAACGCTCGGCTACCGGACCTTGTTCGGACAGCTCGAAGCGTGGCTGGCTGAGATTGCCGGATTTGCGGCCTTCTCCCTCCAACCGAACGCGGGATCTCAGGGCGAATATTCCGGCCTGATGGTAATCCGAGCCTACCATCGATCGAAGGGGGAACCACATCGAGACGTCTGCTTGATCCCCGTCTCGGCCCACGGCACGAACCCCGCCAGCGCCGCTATGGTCGGCATGGAGGTTGTCGTCGTCGCGTGCGATCGGAACGGAAACGTGGATATCGACGATCTGGAAGCCAAGGCCGCTCAGTATCGAGAGCGATTGTCGGCTCTGATGCTCACGTATCCGTCGACCCACGGAGTATTTGAGGCGGGCGTACGGCGCATTTGCCAAATCGTCCATACCCATGGCGGTCAAGTCTATATCGACGGGGCCAATATGAATGCCATGGTGGGCCTCTGCCGCCTGGGAGACCTCGGCGCCGATGTCTGCCATCTCAACCTCCATAAAACGTTTTGTATTCCCCATGGAGGGGGAGGGCCTGGCGTGGGACCGATCGGAGTGGCGCGGCATCTCGTGTCGTTTCTTCCAGGGCATCCCGTGGTCAAACTTGGTGGACCTCAAGCCATCGGTCCTGTCTCGGCAGCCCCGTTCGGCAGTCCAAGCATCCTGCCGATTTCATGGGTGTACATCGCCTTGATGGGTCGGGACGGGTTAACCAAAGCCACACAGGTGGCCATCCTCAATGCCAACTACATGGCCAAGCGGCTAGAGAAACATTATTCGATTCTCTACACGGGAGACTCCGGACTGGTCGCTCATGAGTTCATCCTGGATCTGCGTGAATTCAAGGACAGCGCCGGTATCGAGGCGATGGATGTCGCCAAGCGATTGATGGACTATGGCTTTCATGCGCCGACCGTGTCGTTCCCGGTGGCCGGTACACTCATGATTGAACCGACGGAAAGCGAAGCCAAGAGCGAGCTCGATCGGTTCTGCGAAGCGCTTATCCTGATCCGTGCCGAGATTCAGGAGATCATTGACGGACGCCAACCGCGAACGAACAATGTGCTGAAGAATGCCCCTCATACCGCCGCAATCGTGACGGCGACGGAGTGGAATCGCCCCTATAGCCGTGAACTGGCGGCATTTCCTGCTCCTTGGCTCAGAAGCAACAAGTTCTGGCCGAGCGTGAGCCGTATCGACGAGGCCTACGGCGATCGGCATCTCGTGTGTAGTTGTCCGCCGATGGAGAGCTATCAATCCTAGCAGAATCGTCTCCTTTATTGCTGCTGTCCTTTAGCCCGCTGGAATAGTCACGATCGTTTCTTGCCTGTCTTTTTGGACAAGCAGTAGAGTAAGGCCGTCAGTTTTGACCTGGAGGTTCGTATGAACGACATTGGACGTCGAGGTTTCCTTGTCCGCACCGGCTTGGCCTTGGGCGCAGCGGTTCTGGCAGGTGCATCTGGCCGAGCTGCTGCCGATCAACAACCTCCGCAGAGCGGGTTCAAAAGCTGGGATGATCTGCGGGCACAGTTTCCATTGTCTCCGCAACTCATCCATCTTGCAGCGTTCTTCCTTGCGTCCCATCCCACGCCGGTACGCCAAGCGATCGAACGACATCGCGCCGGCCTGGACTCGGATCCTATAGGCTATTGGTACGAGCACGAAGAGAAACAAGAAGCGCAGGTCCTCCAGGCCGCAGCCGATTATCTGGGTGCTCAGCCCACAGACATTGCCTTGACCGACAGTACGACGATGGGGCTGGGTCTCCTCTACGGCGGCTTGCAGCTTCGAGCCGGACAGGAAATCTTGACGACCATCCACGACCATTATTCGACGGAGACTTCTCTTCGTCTTCGCGCCGAACATACAGGCGCCAAGGTGCGGCAGATCCCCCTGTATCGTGCACTCAAGAGCGTCTCCCGTGACGAGATCATCGATTCCCTGCGCAAAGGCATTCTGCCCACCACACGCATCGTGGCCGTGACCTGGGTCCATTCCAGCACAGGGCTCAAACTACCGATCCATGAAATGGCACAAGCGATCCAGGCCATCAACCGCTCGAGAGCTGAGCAGGACCGGGTGATCTTCTGTGTGGATGGAGTTCACGCGCTGGGTGTCGAAGACTTTCGCCTCAGCGAACTCGGCTGTGATTTTTTGATCGCTGGGACTCACAAATGGATGTTCGGCCCTCGTGGAACCGGTCTCGTTTGGGGCAATCCGCAGGCTTGGCCCGTTGCCCAGCCGACCATTCCGACGTTCGACACGCAAGCATTCGACCAATGGCTGAAGAACGGTTCTACGCATGGTCTTCCACAAGCCATTTACATGACACCAGGCGGATTTCACTCGTTCGAACATCGTTGGGCGCTGGATGAAGCGTTCACGTTTCATCAGTCCATCGGGAAAGCGAAGGTGACGAAGCGCATCTACGAACTGAATCAGCAGCTGAAGCAAGGCTTGGCCGCCATGCCTCATATCACTCTCCACACACCGCTCTCGCAAGATCTTTCGGCCGGGATTGTTTGCTTTGAGGTAGCGGGCATGGCGCCTCGCACCGTCGTGGAAAAACTGCGTCACCGCGGCATCGTCGGCAGCGTGACACCATACGCAACGCAATATGCCAGGCTCGCGCCGAGCCTCCTGAACTCGCCACGGGAAATCGAAAATACTTTGGTAGAGATCAAAAATCTTTACTCGTCGTAGATCGGAGCCGTCACGCACAAGCCGGGTGGTACCGGGTGATATTGGAAGAGATTCGTTTCAACGACGATTATAGGGAACGCAGAAGCTGTTGGAGCAGTGCGCTACTTTCAAATCCCCGTTCGTGACGTCGTAGTAACTGATCAGGCCCTGGCCGTCCGTTCCGATGATGATCGTCGTAAATCGACCAACATTGTCCAGGCTCTGGACGGCATTGTGGGTCGCCGTTTCGCAGTCAACATTGACGCAATGCGCGACTCGTAAATCCCCGTTCGTGGCATCGTAATAGCTGATCAGGCCACGGCCATCCGGACCGATGGTGATGGACGTGAATTGGCCGATGCTGTCCTTGCTGTGAAGAGTATTCACGTTGGTAGAGCTGCAGGCTAAGTCGACGCAGTGAGCTACTTTCAGATCGCCATTTGTCGCATCGTAGTAGCTGATCAGCGCGAGCCCGTCGGACCCGATCGCCACAGAACTATACTGGCCGACATGACCCCCGCTATCCAACGTGCTTTCTGTCGCAGAACCACAAGCAACATCGTCGCAATGGGCAACCTTGAGATCCTGGTTGGTGGCATCATAGTAACTGATAAGGCCGAGGCCGTCGGCGCCGATCGTGATCGACGTGAACTGACCGACATCGCCCTTGCTGACCAAGGTAGCAATCTTGGCCGAGCTACAGACGAGATCATCGCAATGGGCCACTTTCAGATCGCCGTTGGTGGCATCGTAATAGCTCATGAGACCTCGCCCATCCGTCCCAATCGTCATCGCCGTAAACCGACCGACCTGACCCGCCTGATCTAACGCACATGCGGTCGCCGTGGTACAAGCGACATCGGTACAGTGCGCGACTCGCAGATCCCCATTCGTTGCGTCATAATAACTGATGAGGGGCAGCCCATCTGCGCCGATTGTCACAGAACTGTCCTGACCAACGTTGTCCTGGTTCTGAATGGTCGTCAGGGTGGCAGACGCGCAGGTGAGATCAATGCAGTGAATCATCCTGAGATCTCCGTTCGTCGCATCGTAGTAGCTGATCAACGCCTTGCCGTCGGCTCCCAGCACCATCGAAGAGGACGCGCCGACGTTAATAGCTGCTCCGTCCAACGGGGTAACAATCGCGCCGGTGCAACCCACATCGCCACAATGAGCGACCTTCAGATCGCCATTCGTGGCGTCGTAATAGCTGATGAGAGGGCGACTGTCCGTCCCGACCGTGACCGAGCTGAATTGGCCCACATCGCCGGTCTTATCAGGAGTCGTTGTGAGAGTCGGTTCCGTACAGGGCAAATCAGGACAGAGCGCCGATTTCAGGTAGTGATCGGTCGCGTCGTAATAACTGATGAGCGCTTGCCCTCCGGCAATGGTGACCGAGGTGTATTGGCCGACGTTCCCCTCTGCCTGCAGAAACGTAAGGACGGTTATTGTTGCGGCTTCACAGGCCACATCGGTGCAGTGCGCAATCTTCAGGTCACCGTTCGTGACATCGTAATAGGTGATGAGGGGTAGCTTGTCGATGCCGATAGTCAAGGAACTGTACTGACCGACGTTCCCAACATGGTCAAGCGTCTTAAGCGTGACCGAAGTACAGGCGATATCAACGCAATGAGCGACTTTCAGATCTCCGTTGGTCGCATCGTAGTAACTCATGAGGCCCAGATCGTCGCTTCCAAGCGCGATGGAGGTGTACCGGCCGACATCCCCAGTGCGGTCCAGAGAGCTGATCGTCGCGGAGGTGCAACTCTGGTTCGAACAGTGCGCCACTTTCAGATCTCGGTTGGTCACATCATAGTAACTGATGAGGCCTAGACCATCGGCTCCGATGGCGACCGAGGTATACCGACCAACATCGCCGGATCCGTCTCGAGTCACAAGCGAGAATCCTGGGCGCTCCAAGGGTGTATCGGCTGTTTCGGCACCGAGATCCAGTGGCATGGCTGTACAAAGCACGATTCCTACAACGAAAACGGTTCTGCTCAACAGGAGCTTCCTGGCTTTCAACACCTTCATTGTGCACCGCATACCAATGGCTCTTAGCCAAAGCGAAGGTTCTAGAAGAATCCCTCGTCGTATCACCCTTTTCTCGTACAGTTTATATCTCGACAAATACGAGAGTCCACTTGTGGAGTTTGACGGCTTGCTCCATTCACTTCACGCAGTGCTGAAATGACAGACTTGAGAGATTTTCCTGATAGCTTCAAGGAAGAGGCTCTTGGCTTGGTGACCCACGACGCCAACCTGCCGGATGAAACTCCGCAAGAGAAATGTATCTATGACGAGATAGCTCAATGGCGCGTGGAGATAAAAACTGGTCGGGCAGGGTGTGGTCGCTGGTGACGTGCCTTCACATTCTCATGCGAGCCTTACTTCTCATCACATTTCTTGAGCTTCGACTCCAAACAGCGCTGGACCATCTCTTGAGCTTTCTCGATCTGAGCCGGAGTCATACGTGATGCCATCTTTTCTCGATCCTTCGCCAGCTCTTGTTTCGATCCGCCGCTTAACGATTCTGCTGCGACGCTATACCACATATGGGCAAGAGTATAATCCTGTGGAACGCCTTGTCCCTTGGAATACATTTGCGCCAATTCGCTCTGCGCTCCCGCATGACCCTGCTTCGCGGCCATGCGATGCCATTTCAGCGCTGCCTGGTAATCGTGCGTCACTCCCAGACCGCTGGCATATAGCAGTCCGAGATTGTACTGCGCTCGTGCATCTCCCCTCTCCGCAAGGGGATAAAAGAGTCCCGCCGCGAGCCTGAAATCTCCACGTTTCAGCGCCTCGTATGGCTCCTCTCCGGCCAAGGGTATTGCTGGTATCGTTTTCTTCGAATCAATACGTCCCGAGTCCGCTGCAGCCATGACGGACGCACTGGTCAAGATCAACACGCCTACGAACATGACTAGCCTCATCGCGCACCTACCTTTCAGCAATGACCTTTGGACTTAGAATGCCCTACGCTCTCTTACAATATAACCATTGTCCGCATTTCATCTACTTCTACAACGCGCCGTTCGGTCGCCCTCTTGTTATCGATTGCGATCGCTCTTGTTCGCTTGCGTATTCTATGGAGCCCGGAACCTACGCCTCTTGCTCCATGCCCCCTACTTTGGCATGGCACCTTTTGAGTTGTAGCAATGGGCTTGCTCTGATAAGTAAACCCATCAAGCAAGGACGCGGGTGGAGAAAGCCTGCTCGGGCACCACGATCGAGGTGTATCATGCCGACGACCTACCAAGAACGATTCGGAAATAATGACGACCTCATTCATGCCTACGCTAATGATAACTCTCCTCGCGCATCGGAAATTCAATATCTCTACGATTCGATAAAGCGTCTCAAAGCGCGACGGGTCCTCAACGTTCCCTTCGAAGGCAGCCTCATGAAGAGCGTCGCGACAGATGAGCAGGTCACCTTCGCGGATTTCGTCGTGCCGGCTACATTGCACAGGTGGAATATTCTCAAAACAGACTTCGGCTTGACCGGCATACGGAGGAACTATTTCGATGCGGTGATATCCATTGCAGGCATACATCATCTTACGGATCAGGAACAGTATGAGTTCATTGTAGCCACCCGAAAGGCACTGAGGGTCGGTGGACGTCTGTTGATGGTAGAGGTGACGACTGATTCACCAACCAGCCGCTTCCTTGACGGATTTGTGGGACAACATACTCCTACCGGGCATGTCGGAAACTACCTCAAAAATGACTTTGTCCGGATCGTGAAGCAGGCCGGATATCAACGGATCCGGAGAAAGACCGTGATCCATGAATGGGTGTTTCAGGACAAAGACCATCTGTATGCCTGGATGACCAAGTTTTTTGGTGTCTCTGTCCCCAAACAGAATCTCATTGCCCAGGTTGAAGGCATCCTGGGGATCACCCAGCGAAAAGAGTGTTTGACGGTGAATTGGCCGTTGGACTTTGTCGGCGCCCAGGCCGAAAGAACACCTCGGAAAATATCTTCTCCCCATCGGCTGGGTAAAATCGGCCAATCCCGCCTGCGGGCAAATTCGTCAGCTCACCGAAAAGGACCCGCTTCGTATCGGTAAAAAAGTCTACTCTGATATATGTGAACTCGGCCGACAGAATTCTCGATTGGCTCAACAGGCTCGGCAAGAAGTCCCAGCTCGCCGGTTGGAAATCTTGTAAGGGATAAAACAAGCTGACTCCTAACGGCGTGCCATCGAGGTCGAACGTCTGCCGCGCCTTGGTGTACCGATCGATCAGGCTGACAAGCTTGGGCTCCCCCCTCAGACAGTGAACTGATCCTTCAAGCGAAAAAGAATCGTCGATGTACTCCTCAACGATGACTTTCCGCTCAAGGGTGGCGTAGTTCTTTTCCAGATCGGACAGAAAATAGTCCTCATGAAACCAATTCTTGATCTTGGGCAGGGCCCCCATGTACTCATCCTCCGAGCGCGCGATGATCATCCTTCCCGAGCTATTCGTCGGCTTCATCACGCAAGGAAATACCGGCGGCCTATACCGCTCAACTTCGTCCTCGGTCCGCAAGACACGTGTCGTCGGAGTGGTTGTTCCCGGACCGAGCCTCTCTTCCGTGTACAGCTTGCAATACTCCTTGTCCGACACGCGTCTCCGTAACGGGCTTTCCAGCTCAGATCCCGATTTCACCTGAAAGAGGAAATCATTGAACAACCGGGCCGGTCTTATCGGAAGCCTGTGATGCGCGGCGACAAACTGAAAGAGATACGTCGGATACAGGACGACATTGAGCAGGGAAAGCGGAACGTGTCTTCTGTAGAGCGCCAGCGAAACCCGGCGAAAGCGTTTATAGAGAAGGACGGAAAGTTTCACCAGAGCAGGAGAAAATTGTCTCATTGCAAACGTGCAATTCGTGAATGCTCGCGCATGTTCGCCGTCGAGCAGCCACCTGACACTCCAGTCCCAAAAGACGCTAGAGCAGGTATCGGCAGATGTCAGAAATAGCGATGCAGAAAAGTCTTGAGCACAAGAAAACGAAGTTTGGTGCCGAAGCCGGGATTTGAACCCGGACACCCGTGAGGGCGCTAGACCCTGAATCTAGTGCGTCTGCCAGTTCCGCCACTTCGGCAATAGGCACTCTGAAAATGTCCTTCCACTTCGTTCTCGGTCGCCTGCTTCACTGCGACGTAGCAAACTCGCACGCCTCGTTCAAGGCCATTTTGAGAGTGCCCAGAACCACGACCCCGAAGGGAGCTGGATTATCCTGAATTCTTGTTACCTCCGTCAAGCAAGTGTCATGGGCTGCTGCTCACTGTGCGGCAGGGATGGATGCTGAGGAATAGCCCATTGTCCCGCGGCAGCGATGTCACGTGGATCGCCGCTGACGATAATACGTTCACGTACGAGTCCAGCCGCAGCCAGAAGTGAAGCCACAGCGATCTTCGGGGCCTCATCGAACATTAAGACATCGAAGCGCACCCGGCTGAACAAGGGATCGCTCGCGACCCGCGTGGGTGTGGCCGCAACGACACGCCGATTCTGAATGAAGGCCTGGCGGTTCGGATTTTCTTCAGCAGCCATCAGCTCACGAACCTTTTTCGTACCGCCGAGTTTCGCGATGTACTCCTTGAGCTCGTTACACTCGGCTCGTGTCCCTCTAGGAATGGCCGCTTCCGGAGCAAGCTGCTGAATGCGGCCTTTAGCGACATCGACTTCTTTGTTCAGCTGGTCCATCTGATCCTGATACAGGGTGCAGTACTGTTTGAGGGATTCCGCATTTTTTCCGACCGCCTGCATCGTCAGACGTTGAAACAGTGGGAGGTTCTCGAATTCCTTGAGCGTCTTCTGGACATCGGCCATCTTTACTTGAAGCTCTCGCAATTGTGTGACGAGGCGCCATTCCAAGAGACGGACTTCGTCGAGATCTTTCTGTTTCGCTTCTTTCTGGGACAAAAAAGGCGCCAGCTCACGGAAACGGTCGTATTTATGTTTCAAGGAGGCCTTGTCGCCTTGTGACTTGGCATAGAATTGATGCATTTGCGTTTCGAACCCCAGTTCGTGAAGATCAACGCCGCCGGCTTGTGAGGCAATCGGGAGTTCATACCGAGTGATCCACGTTTTGTGGCTCAGTCCGCCGGCCTTCATGGTACGCCCCACCATTCCCACAATCTCATCGCACTCTTGGTGATCGGGACTGATCAGGAGAATACGCTTGTTCGCGCGAATGAGTTCCATCGCCAGGTTCGCGAGCTTCTGACGGCGGAATGACCGATCATCCGACCACACTATTGTGAAGACGGATGAGGCGGAGGAGAATGCTGCGGCCTCAGCTTCCTGCATCTGCAATAGCGACGCTAACCGCTCGGCTGGCCCGAAGTTATAGAGATCCGGCTTCGCCAGCATATCTTTCAGGTGGGAGGCTGACGTGCTGACAAGACCGGCCTGATCTGGAACAAGGGTAACAGACGGCACTTCGCGTCCGAGAGCATCGACTAGTTGGACGTACACGCCGTTCCCGATCTGTCGGAGGACAATTCCTTCCGTCGCATCCGTCTCATCGGCAGGGATGACGGATACCGGAAGGTCGACGGACAGTTGGACGGCGGCGGGCACGATAAATTCGTACAGATGGAGTCCACCGGTTGTTTGCACCAGGCGACCTTGCGACGCTACGACAGGAGCGTCATGCCCTGTTTCAGTCAGTCGGACTCGCTCGGCTTCAAGGCAGGTGATCCACAATTTGATGAGTTCTGTTGCGGTCATGAAGACTGATCTCATCTACATCTCAAGACAAGGAACGGTCATGATAAATGCCCGCAGTGATACCTGTCTACCACAGGGATCGAGAGGTTGCCCTTGTCTTCATGACCGGATCTTGTCTAGAATGAGTGCCTTCTATTAGCACTTGCAGGATGTTCAAAAAGACCGTCCAGCGAGGCCGCAACGAGCGAGATGCTGAGGCATACTTCTGAGTATGTTGAGGCATTGAGCGATGCGAGAACGAAGCTGGCGGACTTTTTCAACATCCTGCCGAGGAGGATCTGTGAAGGGCTTGAGGTTTGAGCGGATTGCAAAAGGACGGCATTACAACGTGGTCTTCCATATCGGGAGCACATACATACCCGTGAGTGACGAAACGCTTGACGAGCTCAAGGAACAAAGCCTGTTACCAGCCGAACGATTTTTCGATCTCCTCATCGACCGCGTGGGCTATTCCTCCTACCTCAAGGATCAGATCCGCAACGAACTGAAAGCGACCGGCGATCCCACCACGCAGATTACCGTCCTCCAAGGTGCGATTCGCGAGCTGTAAGGACAGTTCTCGTAGTTCATGAACAGTACTTGTAGAATGCTCGTCATCTCCCACCTGAGTTGTGCACGAGCTGTTCGGCTATTTCTATAGCCCATTCCTTAGTGACACTCTGCTTCTGGTGGAGCGCAAGAGGGTGATCTATAGACTCAACCTGGACTGTCGGTTTGTTTGGATAATCCCGAATGACCAGCTTCGAACGAGATCAATCCCCTATTTGCCCTTGCTGGAACAGCTGGTTCATGATCTGGTTCTTTTTTTCGGGATCGCGATAGTACTTCAGAGCCTTGGTGTAGTTGTCCATCGCGCTCTGGTGCTTGCCACGCAGGGCATAGATTTCAGCGATACCGTGATAGGCTCGTGCGTCTTCCTCATTGCACTTGAGCGCGCGGCTGAAGATATCCGCGGCTTCTTGAAGCCGATGCTTGCCTAAGGCAAGCCAACCGAGCGCGGAATGGGCGGCGCCACAGTCCGGATCGACGGTGAGTGCGTCTTGATAACTCTTGTGCGCCAGGTCCAGGCGCCCGCGCATTTCGTAGAGTCCGCCCAGCGCGAAGTGGACTTCGGCGTCCTGTGGGTTCAGTTTCAGGGCAGTCTTGTACGATTGCACCGCCGGTTCCATCTTCCCCTGTTCTGCAAGAGCACAGGCGAGATTAGAGTGCGCTGCCGAATCATTAGGGGTGAGCTTGACCACCTCTCGATATTCTTTGATGGCCATCTCCAGCCGCCCTTGGTCTTGATACGCGACTCCTAGATTCATTCGTGCCGGCGCGTAGTCCGGTGCAAGCCGGACGGCTTCACGATACTCCTTGATCGCCATTTCAAGATGGCCAGCCCGTTCCTGAACCTGTGCCAGAAAATAATGCGGATAGGCAGACTGCGGGAGTAATCGAGCGGCTTCTGAGTATGGTCTCATGGATTGCTCCGATTGACCCGATTGCGCTAGAAAAAGACCCATAACCAAATACGTGAATCCACTGTCCGTGTGCCGATCGAGCAGATCCTTCACCCATGTTCCCACGGCCGCAATGTCTGTCTCGGTTTCGAGGCAGAGCGCATGGGCTTTCCAGGCGTCGGCGAACCGACCCTGCACGAGATACACGACGTTTCGTGCGAAGAGAGGACGTGGATCCTTTGCCCCGTCGGGATCCCGGCTCCACGCCATCGACTCGGCGAACAAAGTGTCCCATGCTCCGGCCACGATGGCCGCTTCGCATTGTTTCTGGTATGTGCTCATCTGTGAGACAACGTCTTATCTGGTCAGCGCGTCTTCGACATCGGGTGGCGTTGCGTGGATCTGTTCACCAAGGTAGGGGTATCGTCGGACGAGTTGTTGCTTCATCTTCCACGCGACCGTTCGATATGACCAGTGGCCTTTGACGCCGGACCGTAGCTTGCTGATGTATTCCGCTTCCGCATAGTCCATTTTAAACAAACACCGTACTTTGAAGCCAAACGGGATGGCGTAGAGTGAGGCTTCCTGATCCTTTTTCTTGAGCAACTCGATATCCTGACGCACGGCATCCATCGCCTGCCGATATTCCCGATCCAGTCCCGCCGCAATAAGCGGGGACGGGACATCATAGCCGTGAAGAGTCGTGAAGTTTTGCTGCACTTGCTGACACCGCCGATGGCGGTGCATATCTCGCCAGGCGCCGATATCCATGAGGATATCAAAGTTGAAGACGTAGCCGCCGCGGAACTCTTTGATGAGTTCATCATATGGTCCGCGCCGTCTTGTGGCCACTTCGATGGTCTCTTGTTTCTCCTTCTCAGACCACTCTTTCACGACCTCGAGTATCTTCCGATATGGGGCCTGCGACACGCGATAGAGGAGTGTCGTAACGATTTCGTCGAGCGGATGGTGCGGGTCAATCAGCTCGACCGACTCCACGGCACCCCACATACCGGGCTGATCCAACCCTGTGCCGCGTAATGCTTCTTTCGCATGCCGCGCCACATCGGAGTAGACCGATTCTTGATAGGCGTTCGCCTTGGCATGCCGTGCTAGTGTCGGCGCCAGAGGATCGTTCATACCTGAGGTCTGACCGCAGAGTTCGCTCCACAGATTCACCGGCGGCCGTTGGCAAGCCTCTTTCAAATCCTCACCGATCGCCCGCAGTTCAGGCAATTGTGACGACAACAGGCGCGTAATCTGTTTTTCCAACGTCCGGATACTCACGACCTGCCCGACGTTGGTCTTGGCCGCAAGAGGAAGCAGGTAACGGATGACATCAAAGGCGCGTGCCGCGATCGTCCGCTGATAATCGGCCGTTTTCATAGACTCCGGCCGCGGATCCCGTTCAGAGAGGTACGCGATCAAGGGATCGTGCAGTAATCGATAAATTTCGGACAGACTGCGGAGAATGCCTTCATAGACCGCTTCGGTTTCACTCCCTCGAATCTGACCCGGCACAAACCATCGATCGGATGCAAAGTTCTGATAGCGACTGGACTTCGCTTGACCATCCCACAGAGGCTCATCCTCCAAGCGAATAGCGGCGAGTTCCGAGATCTCTTCAAAGCAGATGATCACGTGGCCGAGATCGGCGATCGACGCATGACCGTAATCGAAATAGAACTGGTCCCAGAACTTCTCCGAGGAATGTCCATGCACCCACCGAATGCTTTGCTCGATGGAGTCCGGCGATCGGCTGTACCGCGCCAGTGCGTATGCGGATTTCTCCGGCGGCATGGGGGCGATGGCCATGACCCGGCGACCCGATTGATCCTGACTCATAGAAGGCCTTTCACGCCGTATTGAACCATAGGCCGCGCACTATACCTCTCACGTCAGTATGGCGCAAGCTGCCGGTCCGTTGACTTGCCGCAGAAGCCGCCGCTATAGTCCGCGCGGACTGTGCTGTGTGATACGCACTTTCGTACAGAGATGACCGGGCATCCATGATCAAGGGAATTAAAGGTGTCAAAGACCTCTTGCCGGAAGAGTCGCCTCGTTGGCGGCTCATCGAAGAGGCTGCCAGGCGGTGGGCTGGCCGCTATGGATTTCATGAAATTCGCATTCCGATCTTTGAAGTGACGACCTTGTTTGCGCGGAGCATCGGTGCATCGACCGACATTGTTGAGAAGGAAATGTACACGTTCCAGGACCGGGATGGTACCTCGCTGACCCTTCGACCTGAAGGGACCGCCGGGACGGTCCGTGCCTATATCGAGCACAATCGCGCCGCGATCCCCGTTCCTCAGAAGTATTTCTATTTCGGACCCATGTTTCGTCATGAGAGACCGCAAGCAGGCCGCCTCCGGCAATTTCATCAGTTTGGTGTCGAATCGCTTGGTATGGCTGATCCCCAAGCTGATATAGAGGTCATTGCCCTCCTCTGGAGAATCCTGTCTGACCTCGACTTACCCGGTCTCACTTTGGAGATTAACAACCTAGGCTATACTGCTGATCGAGACATCTATCGGCCCCACCTCGTAAGTTACCTCAAGCAGCACGAATCCGGCCTTTGTGCTAATTGCCGACATCGCGTCGATGCGAATCCTCTTCGCGTCCTAGACTGCAAAGTGCCCGATTGTCGCGCAATTACAGAAACCGCTCCCCGCTTGAGCGACTCGCTTTCCGAGACAGCCCGTTCGTATTTCACACGAGTCTTATCCGGTCTCGATGTCGTGAAGATTCCATACTCGTTGAATCATCGGCTTGTGCGAGGTCTTGACTACTATAACCTCACCACATTCGAGGTTACTGCGGCTAACTTGGGTGCTCAGAATGCCGTAGGGGCCGGTGGACGTTACGATGGGTTGGTTGAAACTCTCGGAGGGCCGTCTACCCCGGCTGTTGGTTTTGCCATTGGCCTTGAACGAATGTCGATGTTGCTGCCGGAGTCAGCGATAATAAATGCACAAAAGGATATGCCTCTCTATGTCGCCGGCTTCGGCGATCACGGTACTGTGGCCGGTCTTATGGCTCTTGAAGAACTTCGTCTCGCTGGATTCCATGCTGTCGCCGATTTTCGGTCTCTAACCTTGAAGGCTCACTTACGGCAAGCTGATCGCCTGAAGTGTCGCTTCACCCTCATCATCGGGGATGACGAAGTAGTAAAAGGGTCGGCTATTCTTCGCGATATGGAGACGAAAGTACAGCATGATGTGGGTCTCTCTAGCATAACTCTTCGGATTCTCTCTCTCCTTGCCGGCTCCTGACATACACTTTTTTCAGGTTGACTTTCTCCTCCAAACCTCTTAATCTTCAACTACTCTTGCTATATAACTATATAGAATTAATCGTAAATTCCTGTGGATTCAAAGAAGATAGGCTTTCTCCTAGCTCTTCCCCCATCCCACACGAGTGCCGAGACTGTTCACGGTCTTGCACATGCGGCTCTTGATGCCGGCCATCAGGTCTACTTGTATCTCATCGATGAAGGTGTAAAGAATATTCACACTGACCATTACCGAGGTCTCGCACAAGCGGGCGCTCGCGTTTTTGCATGTGCTTATGGGTGTCAACAACATCACGTTCCTACGGCAACTATTGATCCGAAGATGTCCCTCTGTGGCCTCGTTGTGCTATCTGGAATCATTGATTCCTGTGATCCGTTTTTGTCGTTTACCTGATCGTCCTTTCATGGCAAAAAACATAGCCGTTGTTATTCAAGAAGATCCTCGGAAGAGCCATCGGCCTGTCGAGGCTCTCCGTATCGCTCTTGGCCTTGCGTCGGGATCTCACGTGACAACCGTTGTTCTCCTTGGTGAGGCCGTCCGTCTCCTAGGAGATGAGACCGACGACATTCTCGATGTTGAGGTTCTTGAAAAATACCTTCCCTCGATTGTGCAACTCGAAATCCCCTTTATTCTCCAAGATACACCTGAGCGGAGACCGGTTCGGGACGAGTTCTCCATCAGACGAGAAACTGACGAAATTATCAGCTCTTTTGTTCGATCCATGGATTGTGTACTGGTTTTTTGATTCGGGAGTTCCTTTTATGCCGGCGATCGTCTATGTTGTCCGCTCGCCGCTTCATACACTGTCCCACGCACTCTTCTCTGTGGACGATTCCGCAGTGGTGCTCTCACTGGAAGATCCCCTTCTTCCAGGAAAAGTATTGCGTGCGACGAATAGCACCGGATTAACAGAAGGAGAGCGATTATCCTATGAACGGGTGCTGGCCGTAGTCCTTGGGAGTAATAAGGTTATGACTCTATGACTCCGAAGTCTCTCTTTAAAGAAAATTCGTAGCCGTCGGAATAAGAGTAGGAGAGTGAATAGAGAGGATAAGTTGTATGATATTGATTTTATTAATATAAATTAATTCTATTATAAAGGATAACGCTGAGGATTAGTTCTTTATGGTGTGACTGAAACCTGTGAAGAGCCTGTGAAAGGAAAAAATAGTTGGAATGGCGTCTTCACACAGCTCGACATAATCTGGTGCGGCATGGTATTCAGCGTCGCTTTTTTATTATGTACAGAACTACATTGGATGATCGTTATCCACAGGTGTGAATAACCCTGTGTATAGAGATTTTGAGATGTTATGAGTATTGATACTGTTTGGCAGGACGCACTGCAATATATCCAGAGGAAGGTCCCGAAGCAGGTGTATGACACATGGTTCATACCTGTTCATCTCGACCGGATTGAAAACTCGACCGCCCACATTGGAGTTCCAAATAAATTTTTCGGAGAATGGCTGGATACCCATTATGGATCGCTGTTGGCAGAAGCCATGGCCACAGCCCGCGGTGGGGAGCTGATTTCCGTTGCATTCACCGTCCGTGAGAAGAGAGCCGGTCTGCAGGTGGAACCTCAAGCCATTATCAATGGGCCTCGTCCCGTACCGCAGTCTAAGCCTCGTCGGGGAATCCAGCTGAACCCAAAGTATACTTTCAAGAATTTTGTTGTGGGCGCTGGAAATCAATTCGCCCATGCAGCCTGCATGGCAGTGGCCGAGCAGCCTGGGCATACGTATAACCCGCTCTTTATTTACGGTGGTGTGGGACTAGGGAAGACTCACCTTTTAAATGCCATCGGAAATCATGTGGCTGAAAAGAGCGATTTACGCATTGCATATTTGACCACGGAACAATTTACCAACGAGGTGATCAACTCTATTCGGTACGACAAGATGATGGATTTGCGCAAACGCTATCGGCACATCGATATGCTCATGATCGACGACATTCAATTCCTGGTTGGAAAAGAACGGACACAGGAAGAGTTTTTCCATACCTTCAATGCCTTGTACGAGGGGCATAAACAGATTGTCCTCTCAAGCGATCGTTTTCCTAAAGATATGCCGGATATCGAAGAGCGTTTACGATCTCGCTTTGAATGGGGACTGATTGCGGACTTGCAGCCGCCCGATGTGGAGACCCGCATCGCTATCCTGAGAAAAAAGTCTGAGGATGAGGGAGTCACACTGCCGGAGGATGTCATCCAGTTCCTATCGACCACGATGAAGAGCAATGTCCGCGAACTGGAAGGAAGCCTAGTTCGATTAGGTGCGTATGCTTCGTTGACTGGGCAAGTGATAACTCTCGACCTCGCCAGAAATGTTCTCCGTGATGTCATCGGGGACAAAAAAAAGATCGTTGCGATGGATGATATTCAAGAAGCGGTCTGTGCACAGTTCCACGTGAAGATGACGGAGCTGAAATCCCGCCGTCGGAGCAAGACACTCGTGCATCCTCGACAGATCGCCATGTATCTGTGTCGGGAGCTGACCGACGCATCGTACCCTGAAATCGGGCGCCAATTCGGGGGCAAGGACCATACGACCATCATTCACGCCTGTCGCCAGGTCGCGAAGGCCAGGGAGACGGACACGATGTTGCAGACGACGATTGAAACATTGAAAGAGCAGATTCTTCGAACCTAAGAGCCTGGCCGGGAGAAATCTCAATGAAAGTACGGATTGAGCGAGATGAATTGTTGACAGGGCTCCAGCGGGTGCAAGGTGTCGTGGAGAAACGAAACACGATGCCGATCTTGTCGAACATTCTGTTGGAAGCCAAGCAGGATGGGGTGGAGATCGTGGCGACGGACCTTGAGATCGGTATGCGTGGTCTGTACAAAGGGACCGTTCTTTCACCCGGTGGTGTCACCATCTCAGCCCGAAAGCTATTCGAAATCGTCAAAGAATTACCTCCCGGCGATATCGAACTGACGGCGACCGACAATAACTGGACCACCATCCAGGCCGGGAAGAGCCAATTCAAGATTGTCGGCCTCCCCAGCAGCGAGTACCCCGCACTGCCGACGATCGAGCGCGAGGGGTTGACGCCTCTCTCCGGAGAAGGACTTTTAGAATTGATCCGGAAGACACTCTTTGCCGCCGGTGATAACGATGCTCGGTATATCCTGAACGGCCTCCTCGTCACCCTCGTGGCGACCGACAAAAAGACCTCTCTTCGATTAGTCGGGACAGACGGCCATCGTTTGGCGGTGGCGGAGCAGGAAGTCGGCAAGGCCGGCAGCAAAGGCGTGCCGCAAGAAATGAAAGCGATCATACCCAAGAAGGCTGCGCATGAAATCCGCCATCTGTTGGAGGAGGGGGGAGACGCCGAACCGCTCATCGGTTTTTCGAAGAACCTCATGATCTTCCGCAAGAGCGGTTTGCTGCTGACGTCGCGGTTGATGGAAGGCAATTACCCGAACTACCAACAGGTCATTCCGAAGGAAAACGGCAAGAAGATCAGCGTGACTCGAAGTGAATTGGAGAGCGCGCTGCGTCGCGTGTCGGTGTTGGCCAAGGACAAAGCCAGCGCGGTAAAGGTTTCGTTTGCATCAGGCATGATGACCTTGTTTTCCAGCAGCCCGGACTATGGGGAAGCCACGGAAGAATTGCCCGCCCGGTATGAGGGTGAGACCATCAATACGGGATTCAATGCCCGGTATCTTCTGGATGTCTTCAGTGTGATGGCTGGGGAAACCATATCGCTTCAAATGGAAACCCCGCTGAGTCCCTGTTTGATTCAGGAGCCGGAAAGCCTGGGGTTCAAGTGTGTAGTCATGCCCATTAAGGTTTAGCGGGATACTGAAAAAGTCCATCGACATCGTTCTCGTATTAACCATAGGACAGGGATGACCACAGACGACTCTTCCCAACCCAAATCAGACAGCTACAGCGCGGATCAGATCAAGGTCCTCGAAGGTCTCGATGCCGTGCGAAAGCGCCCGGCGATGTACATCGGAAGCACCGGTGTCGACGGACTCCACCATCTGGTCTATGAAGTCGTTGACAACAGTGTCGACGAACATATGGCGGGGTTCGGTGAGGCGATCGAGGTGACGATCCACATCGACGGAAGCGTGACGGTCATCGATAACGGCCGTGGCATTCCCACCGGCATGCATCCCACGCAAAAGAAATCCGCAGCCGAGGTGGCGCTGACCGTGCTTCATGCAGGCGGCAAATTCGAGCAGGGAGCCTACACTGTCTCCGGCGGCCTACACGGCGTCGGTATCTCCGTCGTGAACGCCTTATCGGAGTGGCTCGAGTTGGAGATCTGGCAAGACGGTCAAGTCTTCGAACAACGATATGAACGAGGCAAGCCCAGCGCGCCGCTCCAGATGACGGGCAAGACCAAACGCCGAGGGACCAAGGTTCGCTTCAAGCCGGACAGCCAGATCTTTGAGACGCTCGAATTCAGCTTCGACGTGTTGGCGCAACGCCTACGCGAGCTGGCCTTTTTGAACAAAGGCCTGGCGATCACGATGAGAGACGAGCGGAAGGAACCGGCGAAAGAGCAAGTGTTCCTGTACAAGGGCGGCATTGTCTCTTTCGTGGAACATTTGAACGAGGCGAAAACGCCGCTGCACAAACCCATTTATGTCAAGGTTGAAAAGCCGGAAATGATTCTGGAAGTGGCGCTCCAGTACAACGACGGGTACGCGGAGAACCTGTTTTCGTTCGCCAACAACATCAACACCAAGGAAGGCGGCACCCACTTGGTGGGGTTTAAAGCCGCTCTCACGAGAACGATCAATACGTACGCCAATGCGAACGATCTCTTTAAGAAAGAAACCGAATCGCTGACCGGAGACGATGTGCGGGAGGGTCTCACGGCGGTGGTCAGCGTCAAGGTCCGTAATCCGCAGTTCGAGGGTCAGACAAAAGCCAAGCTCGGGAACAGCGAAGTGAAAGGCGTGGTCGAGGCTGCCGTCAATGAGGCCTTGGGCAATTATTTCGAGGAGAATCCGCCGGTCGCTCGAAAGATCATCGGCAAGGCCGTCGACGCGGCCCGTGCGCGCGAAGCGGCCCGAAAGGCCAAGGATCTGATCCGGCGCAAGAGCGCCCTCGACGGCGGCTCGCTTCCCGGCAAGTTGGCTGATTGTTCAGAAAAAGATCCGGCGTTGAGCGAACTGTACATCGTTGAGGGTGATTCGGCCGGCGGATCTGCGAAGCAAGGACGCGACCGCAAGTTTCAAGCGATCCTGCCCCTAAAAGGGAAGATCTTGAACGTCGAGAAGGCGCGTTTCGACAAGATGCTATCGAGCGACGAGATCAGGACGCTCATCATGGCGCTGGGGACCGGTATCGGCCGCAAACGGGAAGAGGGCGACAAATCGGAGAAAGACACGTTCGATATCGCCAAAGCTCGCTATCACAAGATCATTCTCATGACCGATGCCGACGTCGACGGCAGCCACATCCGTACGTTGCTCTTGACGTTCTTTTTCCGGCAAATGCCGGAGCTGCTTGAGCGGGGCTATATCTATATCGCTCAGCCACCGCTGTTCAAAGTGAAAAAAGGCAAGACGGAGCGGTATCTCAAGGATGAGGGATCGTTGAACGAGTACTTGGCCGACTTGGCGGTCGAGGACGTCGAACTGTACATGGAAGGGATCCAGGGGTACGTGACCGGACGCCGCCTGTTGCCGATCCTCAAAAAGATGATCTCGTTCGAAACGTTACTCGGTCGCCTCAATAAAAAGCCGCATGAAGCCGCCATGCTGCGCGCCTTTGCCGATGAACCAGGGCTCGATCGCGATCTCCTCAGGGATCGAGAGGCACTCAATCGCGTGGTGATCGAGGTGAAGAAGGCGCTCCTTCTCGCGTTCCCGAAGTTAGAACCGACGTTCGAGATCGTTGCGGATGAAGAGCATCAGTCCAGCAAAGTCACGTGCCGACTTCATGCCAACGGCATGATGCACAGTATCGAAATCAACCATGACCTGGTGGGATCGGCCGATTTTCGTGAGCTTCAAAAGCTGGCGCCGTCCGTCATCGGACTGGGTCGGGCTCCGTACAGACTGAAAACCAAGGGCCAGGAGCGTCAGTTGGCTACGACAGCTGAAACGGTCAGGACGATCCTCGAACTCGGAAAGCAAGGTCTCGGCATTCAGCGGTACAAAGGACTTGGTGAAATGAATCCGTCCCAATTGTGGGAAACGACGATGGATCCTGAGAAACGCACGCTCTTGAAGGTCCAGCTGGAGGATGTCACCGGCGTCGATGAAATCTTCACGATTCTGATGGGCGACGAAGTCGAGCCGCGCAGAAACTTCATTCAGGAACATGCGCTCGAAGTACGGAATTTGGATGTGTAGGGAGTCGGCGAGACCGTTAGAAACGTAAAGCACTCTGCATTAGTCTTGTCGGATGCTCAAAATGGTCATCCGGCAAGGCCGCAAGCAAGAAAAGACCGGAGGCGTACCTCTGGGGTACGTTGAGGATCTTTTCGAGCCGAGAACGAAGCCGGTGATCATTTTCAGCATCCGAGGACAGAATGCCCCACGATGAACGTTTAGAACATATCGACATCGAAGATGAAATGCGCTCGTCGTACTTGAGTTACGCGATGAGCGTGATCGTGGGACGCGCGCTTCCTGATGTCCGCGATGGGCTTAAACCGGTGCATCGCCGCATTTTGTTCGGCATGAACGAAATGGGTCTCGCCTCCAATCGGGCCTACCGCAAGTCGGCCAAGATCGTCGGCGAGGTCATGGGGAATTATCATCCGCATGGGAACATGCCCATCTATGATGCGCTCGTTCGAATGGCGCAAAACTTCAACATGCGCTATCCGCTCATCGACGGTCAGGGCAATTATGGGTCGATGGATGGTGATCCGCCGGCCGCAGAACGGTATACCGAAGCGCGCATGACCAAACTGGCCGAAGAGATGTTGGCGGACATCGACAAAGAAACCGTCGATTTCGGTCCGAACTATGACGAATCGAGTCAGGAACCTTTGGTTCTACCGACCAGGGTACCGAATCTTTTGATCAATGGAGCGGGCGGCATCGCGGTCGGTTATGCCACGAACATCCCGACGCACAATATCGCCGAGATCATCGATGGGTTGCTCCTGCTATTGGAGAGTCCGGACGTGACGATCGCCCAGTTGATGAGAAAGATCCCGGGCCCTGATTTCCCCACAGCCGGATTTATCTATGGCATGAGTGGAATCAAGGAAGCCTACGAGACCGGCCGAGGCCTTCTCACCTTAAGAGCAAAGGTCGTGGTGGAAGTCGATGAACGCACCGAACGCGAACGGCTCATCGTCACGGAGATTCCCTATCAAGTCAACAAGGTGTCATTGATCAAGAAGATCGCCGAATTGGTTCAGGAAGACCGGATCAAAGGCATTTCCGACTTGCGAGATGAGTCATCGGATCGTGAAGGGGTCCGGATGGTCATCGAGCTCAAACGAGGAGAAATCCCGCTGGTGGTGTTGAACAATCTGTACAAACACACGCCGCTTGAAACCACCTTCGGCGTCATCATGCTGGCGCTGGTCAACAATCGCCCGGAGGTTCTGAATCTCAAGCAGATCCTCCTTCATTTTCTTGAGCATCGGCGCGAAGTCGTGGTGCGGCGGACAGCCTTCGAGCTCCGAAAGGCGGAGGAGCGGGCGCATATTCTCGAAGGGCTCAAGATCGCACTCGATCATCTCGATGCCGTGATTGCGCTCATCCGCAGTTCACAATCGCCGGACGAAGCGAGAGGCGGTTTGATGCGGCAATTCGGCCTGACCGAAATCCAAGCCACGGCGATCCTCGACATGCGGCTTCAGCGCTTGACACAGCTCGAGCGGACCAAACTCGTCGAAGAGTATCAGGAGGTTCTCAAGCAGATCGAATATCTGAAATCCGTCCTGGCCAGCGAGGCCTTGGTGCGGACCATCATCAAAGATGAGCTGATGGAAATTCGTGAGATCTACAAGGACGACCGGAGGACACAGATCCTCAAGGAGGAGGCCGAAATCAGCCTGGAAGACCTGATCGCAGCAGAGGAAGTGATCGTGACCATCTCCCATGCCGGCTACATCAAGCGAAATGCCGTATCTCTCTATCGCGCTCAGCGACGAGGAGGAAAAGGCAAGATCGGGATGGGCATCAAGGAAGAAGATTTTGTCGTGAATCTCTTTACCGCCTCCACCCATGATTCACTCCTTTTTTTCACGGATGCCGGGAAGGTCTATTGGTTGAAGGTCCACGAAATCCCGGAGGCCAGCCGGGCTGCGAAGGGCAAAGCCCTTGTCAATCTGCTCGCCCTATCAGGCAGTGAAAAAGTCACGGCGACGTTGCCGGTGAAAGAGTTCCGAGAGGACCGGTATATTGTGATGGGCACCAGGAAGGGTGTCATCAAGAAGACGGAACTGTCCGCGTTCAGCAATCCACGACAAGGCGGGATCATCGCGTTGGGGCTCGAGAGCGGCGATAGACTGATCGGCGTACAACTGACCGATGGACAGCGGGAAATTCTTCTGGGAACCCGACAGGGCATCACCATTCGGTTTAAAGAAGAAGAAGTGAGGCCGATGGGCCGGACCGCGTATGGTGTCAAAGGGATCACGCTCGAAGAAGGCAATGACGTCATCGGCATGGAGACCATCACCCCCGATTCCACGACCTCAATTCTGACCGTCACGGAAGGGGGCTACGGCAAACGGACGCCCGTGGGCGAATATCGCGTCCAAGGCCGCGGCGGCAAGGGCATTATCAGCGTGAAGACGACGGAGCGAAACGGCTTGGCGGTCGGATTTCTGCAAGTACGAGACGGCGACGAAATTATGCTGATCGCCGCGCAGGGGAAAGTGCTTCGTTGCAAGGTGGACGACATCCGTGAAATCGGCCGGAATACCCAAGGGGTTCGCATTCTCGACCTCGATGGCGAAGGGGACCGAGTCGTAGGCGTCGCAAGACTCGCGGAAGCGGTTGAACGAGAGGAGGTGGGTTCGGACGAGATCCCCGAAGCCTAGCCCGACCGAGCCGCGCAGTTGTTCAATGCACCAACGGATATCGTCTCCCATTCCTCCTACCGGCCTCGAGACCAAGAAGCCGCTCGATATCGTCGTCAAATTCGGGCTCGCCGTCTTTGTGGGATCCTTCGCCCTGATCTGGGGAGGCATGTATCTCAGCCGTCCCGATCGCTCGATTCCTCCCTATACCGTCGGTGCGCAATCAGGCCATATCGTCACAACGGACGTTCCTCGCGGAACAACCGATGAGGAGATTGAATCGCTGGTGACGCGTTTTCGAAAGGTCGGCCACCAAACACACGATTTCGCTCGCATGAAGATCTATCCCACCACTCCGGGCGATCCCGGTGGTCCGTACAGACAGATCATGATTTACGTGTTCGACGACCACGGATGGACCGCCCCAGAAGTACTGGCGAAGTACATGGCAGGAGATGCGGCGGTCATGAAGGATTACGAACGCTCCATGCGCGGATACTATCGATTGCAAGACCAGGATGAAGAAGGAGGAATAGGCCCTCTTCCAAAGGATGAGCGGGCCACCAGCGACACACGGATCCTCTTCAAGGGGCTTGTGACGGACCCTTTGCCGGTCGAGGCGAAACCTGAGCAGGGTATCTCGATATCACCTCTCTAAGGCGCTCACGGATGGACGGATCTTCGATCATGGCGGTATGCGATACCAGCTCGGCCCAAGATTTCTCCGACTGAGTCGACCCGAGGTCGGTGGTGAGGCTTACGGGAGAAGCCTCCGTTCCACCGGGAATCTCTCCGACGCGACACGCAATGTCTGTGACAGACTCTACTCCTGACGCTGCCTGCAACTTCGTCAAGAGCGCCGGCTTGAGGAACGTCAACTGTTGCAGCCAGACAGAATTTCTGACGATCAGGTAGAGCTTTTTGAAGCGAATCTGGGCCGGCCACGTGTGGGAAGCCATAGGCTCGCCCACGATGTCGCGCCACCGGTGCTGTAAACGAAGTTCCACCAGTCTCGATTCGAGACCAAGCCGCTTGGAAAGACCGGAGAGGATGCTGCCGAAGGAATCAAGTGTACCTGGGCCGCTCATGTGGCATCATAGGCAATAGCGGAGAAATAGTTCAAGGCGTCGGTGTCGAGTCATGGCTAAAGAGACAGAAGATCAGCGGAAGGTCGTGGTCACCAATCGGAAAGCCTACCACGATTATTTTATCGAAGAAAAGTTCGAGGCCGGAATTGTTCTCAAGGGCACCGAGGTGAAATCGCTTCGGGATAGACGAGTGAACTTACAAGACAGTTATGCGAGCGTCAAAGAGGGCGAGGTGTTCCTCAATCATTGCCACATCAGTCCCTATAGCCACGGCAACATTATGAACCATGATCCGATCAGGACCCGCAAGTTGCTCCTTCATCGGAAGGAGATCAACAAGCTCCTCGGCAAAACCCAGCAGAAGGGGCTCACGCTGATCCCGCTCCGAATATATTTTTCAACGCGAGGCCAGGCTAAAGTGGAACTTGGATTGGCCAAAGGGAAGAAGCAGCATGATCGCCGAGAGTCGATCAAAGCTCGGGAAGCCGGTAGAGAAGTAGAACGGGCAATCAAAGAACGGAAGTAGGATGGAAATTCACTATTCGTTCAAAGTGCTTGACGATTGAGGAGTCTCCGCACTCACCTCTACGAACTAGACTCACAACAAGGAAACCGCGCCGTGTCGTCGTCCGCTGGCAACGTTTCCGAACACGGCGCGCATCGGCGGGGGCATCCGAAAGAACGGTGGCGTCTCTGCTCCAGCCATGAGAGGAAAACAGTTCTATTTACTTTTCACCGTCGAGGAACACCGCCTTATACATCATTCCAAAAACAGCGGTCAGCGCGAGCAACGCAAAAAATATCGTCATCATGGATTTTCACCTCCCTTCGTTCAGTAGTGAGTGTACAGCTCGAACATGAATGGTCGATGATGAAACCGTGAAGAAATTTTCATGATTCTTCGATTTGACCCTGTTTGTTGTTGTCTGTTTCTGTTGATTGCTATGGGAATCGAAGATAAGTCTCAGTGCTTTGAGAATGTGGTCTTACATGAGCAGCTGAATAGAACGCCGGCTCCGAATGTTGCACCGTCAAGCGCGGGTCAAACGGTGCATCCAAACGGATAGTTCACGCATCCTCCCGGCTCGTTCCATTTGATGGATCGTGAGACGAAAGATTCCCGCAGATATGTTTTATTAGGGGGCTGGTTATTACAGTCGACCAACGAGCCAACGGTTAATTGATATCGGGAAGATGACCAACAGAAGACAGTGAAACAAGGAAGGAATGTCTAGAAACCGGTACTTCTTACGTAGGGAATGACTTGTACCTTCATATGAGCAGCGTCAGGCTCCATGAACCCTCAGATCGGGATACCTACCAGGTACACACGATGTCACAGACTATGGCCAACTCAGACTGAACGACTCAGAGATCAGGTAAAGGTCGCCACCTCTTCCATGGGCGAAGCGAGACCAGAAGCACCTACTCCTTTGACCGATAATCGGGACTCTTCAGGTCCAGCCCCCAACCAGACTACAGCGTACCTCTCCACGACGATGTACCGAGTCATAACTCGTCATCTACTAGCGAGCTGCAACATTGCGTATATGATTCCAAATATAGCAGCCAATATCAACACTTCGATGAAGAAAACCATGATCGTTGTCACCCCCTTTCACCTTCCTAGGTGTATACCATCCTAGGATGAAGCCTCCATGATGAGATCGTGAAGAGTTCTTCATAATCGTGGTGCTTTCCAAGTGAAAGTGCGGAATTGCCGATGGAAGTAACATAACGAACAGGCATGAAGTAAAAGTGAACCCATGATGAAGACCCCCTCCATCCCCCTCGCAGGAAACACAACGGCTGCCGATGTTGCCGCTCTGTGCGACGGTGTCACGTTTCTCACCTCTGTTTCATATGGCAGGAATTGAGCAACCGTGGCTGTCGCGCCGATGGGCATGATGCCAGCCTATCGAGAGGTCATTCGTGTCGGTTACGGCCGTGCGAATTGTGTGAAAAAGAATAGTGCAATTGCTATCATAACAAGTGAAATTCTACAGCAGAGATTGAAGGAGAGAGTTTTTGACAAGAGCGTCGTGCACTTGGCAGACACATGGTGTGTGGGAGACGGGTTCGAATGGCGTCCGAACGTAGGTGGACGAGGCCAAAGTGCTTCGAGAACTGCTAGGGAGAAACCGCTTGCTGAGCGATGGCCGGCAAACGCAGCGTGAAGACAGAGCCTTTGTTGACTTCGCTGGTGACGAAAATACTACCCCCATGAGCATCCATGATTTCCTTCACGATGGGCAACCCGAGGCCGGTACCGGCCGTATCCTTCGCCCGTGCCCAATCGGTCCGGTAGAATCGTTCGAACAGATGGGGAATATGTTCCGGCTCGATGCCATGGCCCGTGTCCTCCACCGCCACGGCGACCTCGTGTCCGGTCGACTGTAGGCGAACCGTGACAGAACCGCCGGATGGGGTGTACCGCAGCGCGTTATCGAGCAGATTGATCAGCGCTTGTTTGAGCCACTGTGCGTCACCGAGCACGGAGGGAACCGGCTGGGTGTCAAACCTCATGCTGATCTGATAATCATCCGCCAGCAACGCCAGTTCATCTACGATCTCTTGAATGAGGGGCTCCATGGCGAGGGGCGCGAGATTGACCGGGGGCTTGCTGCTCGTGAATTTCGCCAGCGTCAATAATGGGCGGGTCAAAGCAATGAGCCGATCCACCTGCTGGAGATTGTTGAGCAGCACCTCGTGATATTCTTCGACGGTCCTCGCTTTCATGAGCGCGACCTCCAGGTTGCCCTGCAGGATGGTCAGAGGGGTCTTCATCTCATGGGCGGCAATCTCGCAGAAGTTCCGTTGAACTTCACTTCCTCGTTGGAACTGATCCAATACGGAGTTGACCGCCTGGGTGAGTCGCCGAAACTCTCGATAGGGTGAATCCATCGGCAGTCGTTTCTCCAGGTCGGCTTCCGACATGGTCTCAGCGCCAGTACACAACGCTTCAATGGGTGCCATCACTTTCTTTGCCAGCCAGAGGCTGCCGACCCAGGCAAGGATAAGGGTGGCGCCGGATCCGAGAGTGAGCAGAAACACAAGCCCACGCAGAGTTTCCTGGTAATGGAGCAATGACGTTTCCGCCTGCAAGATGTACCGTACCCGGTCTTTCCCGGCAAAGGAGAGGAACAGATGTCGCGCCGGCGTCCCATCAGGCGCGGCAAGCGTCTCGAACAGGACATTTTTAAGGCGGACCTGTTCCAGCACCCGAGGAGGGAGCGGCCCTTGCACAGCCGCGTGAGGACTTCTCCACAAGAGCGAGCCGTCGGTTGCAAAGACGCGAAGAGCGTGAGTCACGTCGGGCAGTACGTGCTGGTCCGTAGTGCTTTGGGTCAATTCAGTGGTCGGCGCAGCGTCCTTGGCGCCGGCCTTTAGGAAGTCGGGATACCGCTCTGCAATCTCGGCAAGGGACTCTGCCAATACCAACAGTCGCCCATCCACCAATCGTTGTAGCAAGATCTCGCTGGCGGCGTACACGAGCGCAGAAAACGCGAGAAGCCCGGTCATCAAGACGAAAGCGGACCAGCTTATCAAACTGCGCAGAGATTTCATGTGGAAGCATCCGGCTCTTCGAGCATATAGCCGGCGCCGCGCACTGTGGCGATCAAGGGCGGCGAAAAGTCTCGGTCGATCTTCGCACGGAGGGCTCGAATGTGAGCATCGACGATATTCGTCATGGGGTCATAAGTGATATCCCACACATGTTCAATGATCGCGGTCCGAGTGAGCACGCGGTTCTTGTTCCGCAAGAGAAACTCAAGGAGAGCATACTCCTTATTCGTCAGGGAGATTTCCTGTCCTGCTCGCCAGACACGGTGAGAAGCCGGGTCCAACCGAAGATCGGCTGCCTGAAGATGAGCAATTTGCTGGGAGCTTCCTCGGCGCAAGAGCGCCCTGATTCGGGCCAGCAATTCCGCGAAGGCGAACGGCTTCGTCATAAACTGATCCGCGCCGGTATCAAAGCCGGAGACCTTCGTCTCCAGGGTGTTTCGCGCCGTCAAGAGCAGCACCGGAGTCATGATGCCTTTGTCACGAACGCGGCGGCAGAGGGCCAGGCCGTCAAGCTTGGGTAACATGATGTCCAAGATCATCAGATCATAGGAATTGTCCAATGCCAATGCCAAACCTGCTTCGCCGTCGGCGGCAACATCCACCACATAGTGCTCTTCTTTCAATCCTTTTCTGATGAATTGAGCCAGATCCGCATCGTCTTCAACCAGCAGAATTTTCATGACCTACCTCACGACTGGACCACGCAATTCCGCGGCGAAGGACGCGGTGGATCAACAGAGGCTGTTCTTGCAATCCGTGACCACTAGGTTGGTTGCCTTTTCGTCGGCTTCAAGATCGATGGTCAGCCAGGCGATTCCCACCGCCCGCTCATCCTGATGGGCTCCACCGCTCCCCTCAAGGAGGCTGACGACATAATAACGGCCGGCGGGAATCTTCGTGAACCAAAAATGACCGCTTGGATTGGCCCTCGTCGCACGAAGATAGGGAATAAGACGTTTATCGGTCAACAGTTGGGCCATGACCTCACGAAGGCATTCCACAAGCGATCCCTGAGTCATGAGGGACTCCGAGGACGATGCCCCACCCTTTACAGGGCAGGAGTAATCCCGCACATGTTTATCGAACCAATAGCGAGTATATGGCACCATTGGAATCAAGTAGATCGAGGCGCCTGCCTGCGTCACGGCTTTTCCAGAGGGTGCGCGCAAGAAGACCTGTCCGGCCGCACTCCCTCGACCTTTGGCTCTGTAGGCGAAGAATTCTTTCTCGTTGAAGGATGGTGGGTTCGATGAACCGGACACCACTGCCTGTGCCGCTGTCACGGGGAAGCCGCTGATCAGCAACAACACTGCAAGCCAGCACCTGAGTTTCCTGTCGCGCCACGTCATGTCGAGGTAGCCGGTGCCGCGGCGGACTCGCCGGGCTCGGTTGGAGACGGGACGGCCTTGTGTTTGAGGGCGCGGCCTTTATCGGGGGTCGGATCGGTGACGAGACCATACACTTCTCGACCTTCGTGGCCATCCGGCAAATATTCCGTAATCGGCATCCCATCTTCCCGAACAAAAAGGAGACAATGACAGTATTTATAGATCTGCATTTCGTCGCAGGCGCAGATCCACCGTCGGAGCTTGGCTTCGGATTCTTTGTCCTTGTAAAAGTTGCAAGGGCAGAGTGGTTTCCCGAGTTCGTCGATATGGGACGCTAATCCCTTGACCACCGCCTCTGTCACAGCCGTATTGGGATGCATCGCGGTTCCGCTTTTCTCGGCAAAACCCTGGACGAACTTTCGGATCTTATCAAGGCTTTCCTGCGTCGGTTCGGCCATGGACTTCCTCCTCCAGCAACGACGGCCAGATCGATAGTTTACAAGGATAATTCGCTGCTTTACAATCCGTCCTTTCGGCCGAATCTCGTAATAGGTCATGACGGACATGTCAAGTCGACAAATCTTGCTACAGCGGCTGGTCCCTGAGTTGAGTCCGGCGGTCGCAGAAACCGTGGTGACTGGATTGCCGCAGGCCACCGGTAAACCGGATGTCGAGGCACAGGTCCTGACCTTGCTGAATGAACTCCAAGAGTTGTCTGAAAAAGCAGCAGGCGCAGCGGTGACGGTATTGCCTGAGCTTGACCGGCGAGCCGGCCTCTCGCATGTCATTTTGTGGCTCGATCTCGGAGTGGCGCTGGCTCAGTCCTCCGGGGCGTCCGCGCTCAAATATTTCAAAGATAGTCCCTTGGTCCTTGGGCTGATCGAACCATTCGACGCGCGCACGGAAGTCTTAACGATCGGTCTGGAAATCGCCGAGCAAGATGCCAACGTGGCGCTCGAATACATCCGACATGCCCCTCAGATTCTGTCCGAGGTTCCTGCCTCGCAATTGCGACCCTGGCTCGATATCGGCATTGAACTGACCGAGGTCAATGTCGTCGTCGGGCTGGAGTTCATCCGACAAATCTCCAAGCTGGCCCCTGTGCTGCCTTTGGAGGTGGTGCGTAGCTGGGCTACTGTGGGCATGAAATTGATCGTGCCGAATAGCCTTGGGAAACCGGACTATGTGGCTACCATGGAGTTTCTCAGGACCAGCCCATTGATCCTTGGAAATATCGAAGACCCTCCCGTTCGGGAAAAGACCGTATCCCTATGCCTCTTGTTGGCTGAACATTCCCCCGCGTCCAGCATAACATGGCTCGCAGAGTCACCCGCCCTCTTAAGAACGTTGCCGTCGATGGAATGGCGGATCCGGCTGTTGCAGTACGGCGCTCTGCTTGCCGAGCAGCACGCTGAAGTGACGCTCGATTACCTGCGTCGCGGCTCCGAACTCGTCGGACTCATCGGAAATGGACCCGAAGCCCTCGCGCGATTTGAAAATTGGTTTAAGGCGGGGATGGAAGTCGCGGCCTACAGCCCAGAGGGAGCGCGTGCCTATTTTGCAGTGGAGTCAAGAAAAGCGCTGGCTTCGGTCGAACAAGCCTTGAGCGGGGTGCCGTTTCGGCAGATCGCGCGACGCGTGAAACTGTTCGTCCAAGGACTCTGCGGAACCGGCGTGACAGTGACGGCGTTTCCTGATTCTGTGACTTCTCCAGCCCGCGCGACGGTCAGCGGTGACGGAAGAACCATTTCGTTGCCGGCGCTGCTCCGTCGATATCCGACGGCTGCAGAAAACGAGCGTCTTTATTTCGTGATGGCGGCGCATGAAGCCGGACATTTGGAGTTCGGTACCTATGACCTCCGGCTTGAGTCACTGACCGATTTGGTTGAAACCGTACGGCGCCGGTATGGTCGATCCAATGAAGCCACACCAGATACACTAGCCGCCCTCTTTCAAATGTATTCGAGCCCCGCGCTGGTGCGGGACCTCTGGATCGTGTTGGAAGATGCTCGTATCGAATTCTTGCTGCAAACCGAGTATCCGGGACTCCGGCGCGACCTTGCGCGATTCGCTGCTGAATCCATCGCTCCGCGCGACCCGGCTCAAGGAGTGACGCCCAAGGAACTGATCGTCGATGGGCTTCTGAGACTCTCCACCGGTGAAACTGAGGATTCGGCAGTGCCTAAGGCTGTCAGGGAAGAAGTCTCTCTCCTCTGGGGCATGTGTCAGTCCGTGCTCAAAACCACGACCACGGCAGAAGAAACGGTTCGTGTGGTCGATGCCGTCTACATGCGGCTGGAAGAACTGCTGGTGGCTCGCGGTGAAATGATACGCGCAGAGCGGCGAGCGGAGCCGAAGGATGCGGAAACGGGACAGGCCAAACCGGAGCAACCGGATGACCAGTACCGCGCAGTGACCGATGTGGCCTATCGTGGCTCGATGAATCCGGAGTTCATCACGTGGAGTCAGGAACAATTCGATCAGCAACCGGAGCCTCCGGCACGAGCAGACAATCGAACGAGGGAGACGGTCCGGAGCGGTGACCAAGATTCCGGTCGCAGAGAGATGTTGAGCGAAGGGCGTTCCTTGCCGTCCATTGTGGAGGAGTGCATCACGCTTGAGGTGGAAACACCACCGATTCGGGAGCTCACGCCTCATGACGGGCGAGCCACCCTCTACGCTGAGTGGGACCATCGGATTGAGGATTACCGGATGAATTGGTGTCGCGTGGTAGAGCGCCCCGCGGACCACGGATCCGACGACTTCGTCACGGAGACGTTGGTGTCCCACCGGAGTACCGTCAAATCACTGCGCAGATTTTTTGAAGGCTTGCGTCCTCCCGCGTTCCGCCGCGTCGCGGGGCAATCCGACGGAGAAGAGGTGGATCTCGATGCTGTTGTCCGGCGAACAGCGGAACAGCGGGCAGGTATGGAAGGCGACGATCGGCTGTACATCCGGCGAGAAAAACGAGAACGCGACGTGGCGGTGGCTTTCCTCGTTGATGTCAGTGGATCCACAAGCCGAGATCTCGGAACCGGTCGGCGGGTGATCGACATTGAGAAGGAAGGTCTGGTATTGCTCTGTGAAGCACTGGATGCCGTCGGCGATCAGTATGGACTCTATGCGTACTCGGGCCAAGGACGAGCGAAGATAGAGTTTCTCACGATCAAAGACTTTGACGATCGACTTGGGGCGGTGACGGCGCATCGGCTTGGTGGTCTGGCTCCTCGTCATCAGAATCGCGACGGCACGGCTCTTCGGCACGCGACGGCGAAGCTGCTGACGCGGGAAGCCAAAACCCGTGTCCTCGTGCTGTTGAGCGACGGAAGACCATTGGATGACCAGTACAAGGACGACTACTCGTTGGAAGATACGAAGGCGGCACTCCGTGAGGCAAGACAACGGGGAATCGAGACCTTTTGTATCACGATCGATCGGGAAGCTGAAAGTTATCTACGCCGCATGTACGCCGATGCACGATACTGCGTCATAGACCGCGTCGAAGCCCTTCCGACGAAGCTGCCTGGAATTTACAGGCGATTGACCGCATAAGAACTCAAGAACATGACGAACTCGATTGGAAAGCCGGCGATTCCTCCGTGGTTGTATAAGCTCTTTACAGGGCATCAATATCCCTATGTCCGTCGATTAGCCAAGTTCGGACAGACGGTGAAACCCGGTGAAGACCGTCCGGAGCCGACGAAAGAGATGATTGAAGCAAAGTTCTGGGAAGTCTACCCTCGTTGCTGGGTGAAAGTGCTGCAGGAAGTCAAAGAAGGGATGATCGTGGTCTTTCATGACCTGGGTGAGTATCATCCCGGCGGCTTTCAGGCACTCGTCGACCATCCGGAGGAGTTTCTGGCAAAGACATACGGCAAGAAGAAGATCAAGGTCAATTTCTACGACGGAGATAATTTCGTCTGCACGATCAACTTCAAAGTTGCGGGCTGGACGGAGCACGAGGGTGGGCATTGACGACCGCAGGATGTCTTTTGTGCTCGCGCACCGCGCACGCTAGCCCATAGGATTTTGACACTATGGGCGGTGCTCGGTGCATGCGCGCAGTGAAAGACACCCTGCGATCGTCAGCTAGGTGGAAGAAGAAAAGAAACACAGGACTGAGGTGAGATGATGGAACGACCGAAAGTCACGGTAGTAGGTGCGGGAAACGTCGGAGGGACGACGGCGCAGCGGTTGGCCGAGAAGAATCTCTACGACGTGGTATTGGTCGATATTGTCCAAGGGGTTCCACAGGGCAAGGCGCTCGATATTTCACAGGCGGGGCCGGTCTGCGGGTACAGCACGCGGGTGGTCGGCACCAATGATTACGGGGAAACTGCCGGGTCGTCGATCGCCGTGATCACGTCCGGCATTCCGAGAAAGCCGGGCATGAGTCGAGATGAGCTGTTGGCGACGAATGCGAAAATCGTGAAATCTGTCGTCATGGAGCTCGTCTCACGCTCTCCGGACATTATCCTGATCCTCGTGACCAATCCATTGGATGCCATGGTCCATGTGGCGCGTTCCGTCAGCGGTCTCCCTAAATCGAGAATCATCGGGATGGCCGGGGTGCTGGACTCGGCAAGAATGCGGACGTTCATTGCTGCTGAATTGAAGGTACCGGCTACGGAGGTGCAGGCCATGGTGTTAGGCGGACACGGCGATACGATGGTACCGCTGCCGCGCTACACGACCGTGAGGGGGAGGCCGGTGTCGGAACTGATGTCGAAGGAGAAACTCGACGCCATCGTCAAACGAACGCGGGAGGGTGGAGCCGAAATCGTGGGTCTCTTGAAAACGGGCAGTGCCTTCTATGCTCCGTCCGCTTCAGCGGTCGCAATGGTTGAATCGATCCACAAGGACGAGAAGCAGGTGATGCCCTGTGCGGTGTTGTGTGAAGGAGAGTACGGATTCAACAACGTCGTCGTCGGGGTTCCGGTGAAGATCGGACGCGGAGGGGCAGAACAGATTCTGGAGTATGAACTGACCGGCGATGAACGAGCAGCGTTAGAAACATCGGCCGGCGCGGTGCGGGAACTCTGCCGCACCGTTGATCGACTCATGATGTAAGGACAACCGGCAGGCGCCCGTCGTTCGTCATCGCACATCGCTTATACGATCCCATACCCCTGGCGAATGACGTTGTCGGATGACGAGGGCGTATGCTTGACAATTGGAGAAAAGCTGTCGTACAGACATCGGCCTAGGCCATCAACCGTTTTTTGAAGAGAGGGGAGTTATGAAATTTCTTGAAGATCCGATGCAGACGGTGGGGGCGGGATTTGCGCTGTCCATCGTATTGATTATCATATATTTAGGTTTAACTGGAATTGGCGCGGGTGAAGCCGAATGGGCTTCTCTGATTCTTCGCTGGATTCACTTCTTGGCCGGGATCACGTGGATCGGACTCTTATATTTTTTCAACATTATCAATGCCGCCTTCTTAAAAAGCCTGGATGGCCCCACCAAGAATATCGTGATTCCAAAGCTCATGCCGATGGCGCTCAATTGGTTCCGGCATGGAGCGACGGTGACCGTGCTGGCGGGGGTGTTGTTGTATGGCCATATGTACCACAAGGGCGGAACAGGAGCCGTAGCCTTGGCGATCGGTGGGTTGCTCGGTATCATCATGATGGGTAACGTCCATGGGATTATCTGGCCGAACCAGAAGAAGATCATTGCCGCAGTGACCGCGGCCGCTCAGGGGACTCCGGCCCCACCTGAGATGGCTCAGTGGGGACGAAGTGCATTGCTGGCTTCTCGTGTGAATTTTATGCTCTCGATCCCCATGTTGCTTTTCATGGGAGCCGGTAGCCATTTCAGATAGGACCTGTACATCTCTTGGCCGGTGGGGGTAAACCCTACCGGCTGGATTTTATATTTCTACCTTATATCTCCTGATATCTCCTGCCCTCTATACCCAGCCGAGGACTAGGTCACCTGGCCTTAACTGCTTGAGATTCAGGCCTATTTCGGTTTCGTTGCCTTGACGGATCAAGAGGAGGAGCCGTATAGTACAGCTCTATATTTGAGAATGTAGATCAGCACGCCCATGCCTACGACTACAGAACCACGCCTTATCCAACAGACTGAGGGTGCCCCTTGGGAGATCGAAGGGTATCTCAAAATCGGTGGCTATGAAGCCTGGAAGCGTTGTGTGAAGGAGCTGAAGGCAACACAAGTGATTGATGAACTGAAGAAGTCAGGCCTGCGAGGGCGAGGTGGAGCAGGGTTTCCTACAGGAATCAAATGGGACAAGGTCCTGAACCACCGGGTGAAAGAGCGCTATTTCGTCTGCAACGCCGGCGAACACGAACCGGGAACGTTTAAAGATCGTCATCTGTTGAAAACGTTGCCCCATCAGTTGATCGAAGGCTGTCTCATCGCGTCTCACACGGTGCAGGCGAAGGCCTCCTTCATCTATGTGAATCATGAGTACCATGAAGAGCGGAAAAATCTTAAGAAAGCCTTGGCTCAAGCAAAAGAACGGGGATTGCTCGGTAAGAATGTGTTGGGAAGCGACTTCGACATAGAACTGGAAGTTTTTGAAGGCCATGGAAGCTACGTAGCCGGGGAAGAGACGGCCATGCTTGAGTCGATGCAGGGCCGTCCGGCGATGCCGCGACAAAAACCTCCGTTCTATCCGACGGACTTCGGCCTCTATGGTAAGCCGACTCTCGTCAACAATGTGGAGACGTTGTGCAACATTCCTCGGATTCTTCACAAAGGCGCCGCGTGGTTCACGCAGGTTGGAACGGAGAAGTGTCCAGGAACAATGATGTTTTCATTGAGCGGCGCCATCAATCATCCCGGTGTGTATGAGATGCCGATGGGCGTGACGATTCGCGATCTGATTGAGCAATGCGGCGGTGGAGTGCCCAACGGTCGCAAGATCAAGGCGGTTTTCCCGGGTGGTCCGGCGTTTTCCATGGTAACGGCGGATCAGCTCGACCTTCCCATGGACTTCGATTCGTTGAAGAAAGCCGGGACGGGGCTAGGATCGGCCGGTGTCATCGTTGTCGATGATGCGACCTGTATGGTGGCCAAGACGTTGCACTTTTCTAGTTTTTTCAAGAACGAGAGTTGCGGGCAGTGTCCCCCGTGTCGGATGGGGACCATCAATTTAGCCGCGCTGATGACCAAGATTGAATCGGGGCAGGGTACTCAAAAAGACCTGGACAGTCTGCTGCAACTGTGTGGATTCGTCAAAGGGACCGGGTACTGCACCCTCGTGACCGGAGCCTCAGTATTGGTGCAAAGTAGTGTGAAGCTGTTCCGTCACGAATACGAAGATCATATTCGGCTGCAGAGGTGTCCCTATCAGGAAACACCGGTCGGGATTGTTGCTCATTCCTAGGAGGCGCCATGCCGCGGGTGACGTTTCTTCATTCGGACGGGCGAAGCGGGGAAGTGGAAGCGAACATTTCCCTCCTCGATGCTGCAAAGGAAGTGGGGTTCCGGTTGAACCATGACTGTGGAGGCAATGCCTCCTGCACGACCTGCCGAGTGGAGGTCCAGATGGGGCACGAGCACCTCTCAGAAATCGATTTCGACGAGCAAGACTTGCTGGATCGAGAAGCATTGACGGAGTCATGGCATCGCCTTGCATGCCAGGCACGTGTCCTGGGGGATGTCGTGGTCCGTGTGCCGGAAGCCAAATGGGGAAATCCAAACAACGACGACAACAACAGAAGCATGGGGTTGATATTCGAGAGAGAGGTGTTAGACTAACGTTCTAGCCCGTGGGTACGGGTTGGACTGATCTATAGAGGAGGAAGACAATGGTTACAATCACGTCGGTGGCGGAGCAGAAAATCAAGGAGTTGATGGCCGAGGAAAAAGACATCGTCGGGTTGCGGGTGTATGTTCGAGGCGGCGGGTGTCATGGCTACCAGTATGGGATGGCCTTTGAATCCAAAATGGCCGAAGACGATACCGTGATCGAAAAGGGTGATGTGAAGCTCATCATGGATTCTCAGAGTGCGCCGTTGCTTCAAGGGGCGGAAGTCGACTACGTCGACAGCGTGCAGGGCTCCGGCTTTTCGATCAAGAATCCACAGGCCAAGACCACGTGCGGTTGCGGCAGTTCGTTCAGCGCATAAACGCCGATACGGAATCGCCGTACGAAAGCTGATAAAGGACCTCCACGCCAGGACCGCTCGTATCTGAGCGGTCCTGGATTTTGACTCCACTCCAGAGACGCCAGATCGAATGTCACAGGTATATGTGACAAGGCGCTATCGGTTTTGCGCCGCCCACAGGCTTCACACCGATCAGCTCTCGCCTGATGAAAATTGGGCTGCATTCGGAAAATGTAATAATCCGAATGGTCACGGGCATAACTATGTTGTGCTGGTCACAGTAAAGAGCGGCGGAACACAGGAGACGTATGACCTCAACCGCCTCGACGGGCTGGTCAACGAAAGAATTATCGAACGGTTCGATCATTGTGACCTCAATAGCGACCCGGCGCTGTCAGGACTCACGACCACCGGGGAGAATATCGTTAAATTGATCTGGGATATTTTGGAACCCCAATTGCCGGCCGGGCGTCTGCACAAGGTGGGTGTCATCGAGACTCGAGACAACTACTTCGAATATGCGGGCGTCGCGTGAAACGACGAGGGAACGGAGTGAGGAAGCCACAGAAGAGAAAGACAACACGAGAACCGGTTGAGGACTCCGGCGGAAGCGGGAAGCCGGTGGAGTTACCGGTGCTCCAATCGTTGGTCGCCAAAATGCTGGTCGCCCTGGGGGAAAAACCGGGTCGCAACGGTTTGCTGAAAACGCCCGAACGCGTGGCCAAAGCATTGGCTTTTATGACGCAGGGCTATCAGCGTGATATCGACCATCTGTTGAACGGCGCGCTGTTTCCGATCGAATACGACGAGATGGTCATCGTCAAAGATATCGATTTCTTCAGTATGTGTGAGCACCACTTGCTCCCGTTTTTCGGCAGAGTTCATGTCGGCTATTTGCCGAATAAGAAAGTCGTCGGCCTCAGTAAGATCCCGCGGATTGTCGATACATTTTCGAGGCGGCTTCAAGTACAGGAACGGTTGACGGTTCAAATCGCGGAAACTCTGAGCAACAAGTTGAGCGCCCACGGTGTCGGGGTCGTCGTCGAAGCGCGACATCTCTGCATGATGATGCGCGGGGTGGAAAAACAGAACACGATCGCCGTCACCAGTTCCATGTTGGGAGCGTTTCGTAGCCAATCACAGACTCGCCTGGAATTCTTAAAATTGATCCGGCACGGCAGCGTCGGCGATCCGGACTGAGTTCCGAACGATCGCTCTCTCGGCTTCCTCGCTTATTTCGTGATAGTCGCAACAAAAGAGCGGATGCTTTCGTTGAACGGGCCGGGCTGTTCCAGGTTCGAAAGATGGGCGGCTCCTGGAAGAATGGCCAAGTGGGCGTGAGAAATCCGGTCCGCCATAAGCTTGGCGTCGGAAGGGGGGGTGGGAAGATCCAGTTCGCCGACGAGAATTTGAACAGGGCGGGTCATCCGTTTTAGGAGTGGGATGGAATCGGGTCTCTCTGCCATGGCCATTAAGTCGCCCGCGATGCCGCTGACTTGGCTGCCCTCGATCATTGCGCGCACGTGTTGAACCAGCTCCGGTCTCGTGTGGATCGTTAGCGGGCTTAGCAGCTTGGGAATCATGATGTCGGCGATCGCTCTCGCCCCTTGTGTATACGCAATCTGAGCCATCTCAAACCGAGCCTGTTTCCCTTCATCGGTATCCGCCTGTGCTCTCGTGTCAGCCAATACCAATCCTGTGACACGCTCGGCATACTTTCGATAGAACGCGAACAGGATGTACCCTCCCATGGACAGCCCGACGAAGACCGCTTGCCGGATCGACAGATGATCAAGCAGACCATGCACATCATCGGCTGCTTGGTCGAGGGAATAGTGCCGGAGCGGCGCATCGGATTCACCATGTCCGCGCAGATCGAGCGTAATAATTCGAAACTGTGACGCCAGCGCTTCCTCCTGTTTTGCCCACATCGTTCGATTGAGCGGGAAGGCGTGGAGAAAGACAAGGGGAAGGCCGGTTCCCTGATCGTTGAACGCGAGGGTCATGCCGTTGATTGTGGCTTGCACGGGCTGCTCCGTAAACGCGGTGTTCGTACCATCTGTTGCCTGCATGGTCAAGGGGCCGTTTGCGATCCTACGGAGTGACGTATACAATTCCCGCTGGTCTCTCGAGGAGTGCCATGACCCGCTCTCGCGATCAGGTCCCTGATCTGTTCACCACCCCAGAAGGCCCACAAAATGCGGTTGAGGGCCCGCTCGCCGAACGGATGCGACCGCGTGAGTTTGCCGATTTCGTCGGCCAAGACGAGATTGTTGGCTCGGATTGTCCCTTGCGAAAGGCGATTGAAGCGGACCGGCTTTCTTCCGTCATCTTCTGGGGGCCGCCCGGTTCGGGGAAGACGACTCTGGCCCATCTCATTGCCCGGCATACGAAGGCCCAGTTTATTCACTTTTCGGCTGTGACCAGCGGTGTGCCTGAATTGCGTATGATCATCAAGGCAGCCGAGCAACGTCGAGCGAGTAACGGTCAACGGACCATGCTGTTTGTGGATGAAATCCACCGCTTCAACAAGGCGCAGCAAGACGCCTTTCTTCCTCATGTCGAACGAGGCACCATCATTCTGGTCGGTGCGACCACGGAGAATCCTTCCTTTGAGATCATCAGCCCGCTGCTGTCTCGGTCGTTAGTTGTTGTCCTCAAGCCGCTGACTGAGGAGGCGTTGGGTCAGATTTTGAATCGTGCGCTTACCGACGCCGAGCAGGGACTGGACAAATGGAAGGCGCGTTTCTTACCGGATGCTCGACAAAGATTGATCGCGTTCGGCAATGGTGACGCACGGGCGCTGCTCACATCGTTGGAGTTTGTCGTGACACAAACACCGGCTGGACCTGACGGCACTCGTGTGATTGATGCGGCCTGGTTGGAATCAGCGCTAGGCAAGAAGGCACTCCGGTACGACAAGGCAGGCGAAGAACATTACAACGTCATCTCGGCTTACATCAAGAGTCTTCGCGATTCTGATGCGAATGGGGCGCTCTACTGGCTGGCCCGGATGCTGGATGCCGGCGAAGATCCGAAATTCATCGCCAGACGGATGGTGATTTTCGCGTCCGAGGATATCGGCAATGCCGATCCAATGGCCCTGCTCGTGGCCACATCCGTGGCACAAGCAGTCCAGTTCGTAGGACTCCCGGAGGCGCAGATCAATCTGGCTCAGGGCACCACTTACCTGGCATCACGCCCCAAGGACAACGCGTCCTACATCGGTCTCTTGGAAGCCCTGAAAGATGCGAAAACCCACGGTAATCTGGCGGTTCCGCTCCATCTCCGGAATGCCGTGACGTCTCTGATGAGGGACCTAGGCTATGGAGCCGACTACCGCTATGTCCATGACGATCCACGAGCACGAACCGAACAAATCCACCTGCCGGCGCCGCTGAAAGATCGACGGTATTACCGCCCTAGGCCGCCGGAATAGGGCCAATTATCCTAGTTTACATTCTTGTCTAATCGGTTATACTTAGAGCAATGAAACGAGGGGAAGGAAAACCGTCAGCCGGCATGGCCGCACTGAGTGAGCGGAGGAAATTTGTCCGAGCCACGTTGATCGGCTCCGCTTTGGTGGCGCCGAAGAGCGGCGGGCGGGCTTGTACAGCAGTCCTGGATAATGTGAACAAACTCGGGGCCGGGCTTCATACTAAAGATCGGTTCCCTCCGAATGAAAAAGTCACCGTGTCCCTGGCGTTTCTCGATTCCGATCGAATCGAACAACAGGAAAAGCTCGATGGGACCGTCGCCTGGGTCAGGCCCTGGGACAAGAAAGGATTCTTGATCGGGGTTGTCTGGGACGAATTGGTGACGAAAGAGAAGAACCGCTGGTTGTACTACTATCTGGAGGAAACGCTCAAAGCCTCCGTTTAGTGGGGGTTGAAAAGTCCCATCAGCTTCGTCTCGTTTCGCTCAGATTCCTCGACATACCCAGAAACAGTACGCCTCGTTGCTTCGCTCACTGCGGCCTTGCTGCTGAGGTTTTTGGACGCCCGGCAAGGGTCAGCACAATGCTCCCAGTTTTTGCTTCACGTTCTCCAATTCTGCCGACAGCGATTCCCAGCGAGCGGTCAGTCGTTCGAGACCGCGTTTCCAGTCCTCCTGTTCTTGATGCAGCAGGTTCCAACGGTCGAGCTCGGCGTAGAGTTTCGGATCGGCCAACTCCGCTTCGCGTGCCTTGATCTTGGTCTCGGCCTCGGTAATTTCTGTTTCCGCTCGGGACACCTGCTTTTCCAATCGTGACTGGGTCTTGGTCAAGTCGCGTCGCTCTCCGCCTCGTCCTTTTGGTTGCACTTGTTGTACCATCGCGCGGGTAGGGCCTGAGGAAGTGGATTGCGCAACTCCTTCGAGTTCTTCGCTCGTTTCCTTGATCGATTCGAACTCCTGAGCCTTCTTCCACAAATAGTACTCATAATCGCCGATGTAGTTTCGAGCTTGTCCTTCTTCGATCTCCACGACCCGGGTGGCGATGCGCGCCAGAAACGTCGGGTCATGGGAAATAAAGATGATGGTCCCGGGGAATGCAGCCAATGCGTCGGTGAGCACATCCACTGAGGCCGGATCCAAATGGTTCGTCGGCTCATCAAGGAGCAAGGTATTGGCCGGTTCGACCAGCATGCGGGCTAAGGCGACCCGGTTCCGCTCACCGCCGCTCAACGCCTTGATCGGTTTTTTTTGATCCTGGCCGGAAAACAAGAACGCGCCCGCGATCCCACGCAAAAAATTCATCTCTGCATGTTTGGTGACTTCTTCAAGCGATTCGAGAATCGAGTGCTCGGGGTTCAAGGTTTCCGCCTGATGCTGGGCAAAGTAATGTAAACTCACCCCGTGCCCCACGGTTCTGGTTCCGGTATCAAGAGGGAGCACACCGGCGAGCATCTTCAAGAGTGTACTCTTTCCCGCCCCGTTTTCTCCCACCAGCGCGACCCGTTGGCCACGTTCCATGGAAAAATCGAGGGTTTTGTAGACGACCTTTTCACCATAGCGTTTGCTCGCTCCGGACAACTCGAGCACCTGACGGCCGCTGGCAGAAGGAAGGGGAAATCGGAACTTGACTCGTTTTGGATCTCGTTGGATTTCAATCCGCTTGACCTTGTCCAACTGCTTCAGTCGCGATTGAACCTGACTGGCCTTGTTGGCTTGGTACCGGAAGCGATCGACGAACTTCTGCACCCGCGCAATCTCTTTGGACTGCCGCGCCGCCGAGGCGTGTAGCTGAGCATCTCTCTCCGCTTTCAATTGTCGGAAGAGCGAGTAGTTGCCTCGGTATTCCTCGATCTTGTGATGGCGCAATTCCCAGATGTGCGTGACCACGCGGTCCAGAAACGCGGTATCGTGGCTGATGATCAGGAGCGTCATGCCGGATTGGAGCAGAAACTGTTCGAACCAACGCTGAGTCGGTTTGTCCAAATGGTTGGTCGGCTCGTCGAGCATCAACACATCGGGATTCGATAAGAGCAGATGCGCCAGTGCGACCCGCATCCGGTAGCCTCCGGACAGTTTCTCGACATGGCGATCAAAATCGACCTCCGTAAACCCCAGCCCCATCAAGATACGCTTGGCCTCGTGCTCAGGGTACTCATCGCGATGCGCCGCGTCGAGGACGGTCTTCCCGGTAATTGTTTCGAGCTCCTGCGGAAGGTAGCCGATCCGGAGCCGCGGCCGCTTGCGGATCGAACCTTCGTCCGGCGACTCTTCACCAAGGACCATGCGAAAGAGGGTCGTTTTCCCGGCGCCGTTCGGCCCCACCAAGCCGACTCGTGAATTCGGACGAAGGTGCGCAGAGGTCTCAGTGAGCAGCACCTTCGTGGAATATTGCTTGCTGATGGATTCAATTTGGAGCATCGACACAAACCTTCCATGTGAAATGGGACGACTGAGTCACCACCCGAGATGAACTCGAACGACGTGAATGGTTAGGAGGTTGGGAGGCGAGGCAAGGTGATGAAATTAAACACGATGAACATCCTAGAATCTGAATCTTTAGACACGTGAGTCGGCTATCCGGCCGCGACGATTACGATCAATCTCAAAAGAGCGACCGGGTCAAGCGAAGCTTGGTTTGGTGGAGCTGGCCGGGATTGAACCGGCGACCTCGTGAATGCCATTCACGCGCGCTCCCAACTGCGCTACAGCCCCACCCAGGGAGATTCAGAGACCAAATTAATATGGAAAATTGCGGCGTTGAACAACTCGGGCATGCTAACACGCACGGTAGAACCAGTCAACCGACCGATCACTGCCTCACAGTGTCATGAACCATGAGCAAAGCTTTGAATGCGAAGTATCTTGAGATATCTCAATGACCAACTTGACAAAAGAATAGGCTGCACCTACCATGAGCCCCCTTGGCTCTGATCTCTAAATCTGGTCAGAGCCATTTTTTCGTGCCGAAACCGGCTGGGAACTTCCACTATGGGTAATCTCGTCATCATCGGTGCTCAGTGGGGCGATGAAGGCAAGGGCAAGATCGTTGACATCTTAGCCCGGGATGCCGACATCGTCGTGCGCTATCAAGGAGGCTCCAACGCCGGCCATACCGTGATCAACGAGCGGGGGACCTATATTTTCCATCTTATCCCGTCGGGAATTTTGTATAGAGGGACGACCTGTGTCATCGGCAACGGCGTCGTCGTCGATCCTGGTTCTTTGATTGAAGAGATGGATCTGCTCCAGACCAAGGGCATCGCGATCGGCAAGAACTTCGCGGTCAGCCAGCGGGCGCACCTGATCCTCCCGTATCATAAGGCGATCGACCGCGCGTCTGAACAGTCCAAGGGGTCACGGAAAATCGGCACGACCGGCCGTGGAATCGGGCCTTCGTATGCCGACAAAATGGCGCGGATCGGAATCCTCATGGGGGATCTGCTGAACGCATCGTTGTTCAAGAACAAACTCGAAGAGAATCTTGTCGAGATGAACTGGTTCTTGGAACGATTGTACAAAGTCGAGACGTTTCGGGTCGATAAAGTCTTCGATCAATACATGGGTTATGCCGATCGACTCAAGAGTCATATCGGCGATACCACGGTGTTGTTGAATCGTGCGATAGAAAAAAACAAGACGGTCTTATTTGAAGGGGCGCAAGGCACGAACCTGGACGTGGACTTCGGCACCTATCCCTATGTGACTTCGTCCAGCGCGGCAGCAGGCGGAGCCTGTACGGGCACCGGCGTCGGCCCCACCATGATCGATGCGGTCATGGGCATCGCCAAGGCTTACTCGACAAGAGTCGGGAGTGGGCCGTTTCCAACCGAATTGACTGATGAAGTCGGGAGGGGATTGCAGGAACGAGGTCGGGAGTTTGGATCAACCACAGGACGTGCCAGGCGATGCGGCTGGTTTGACGCGGTCGTGGTCCGCCATGCGACGCTGGTGAATGGGCTCACTTCTCTGGCTCTGACCAAACTCGATGTGCTCGACGGCTGCAAGGAGTTGAAGCTCTGTACCGGGTACAGACATGGGAATACCATCTATAAGAACATGCCGGCCGATTTGGACGTATTGACCAACTGCGTGCCGGTTTATCAACGGATGAAAGGGTGGACCACGGCGACAACCGGGATGACCAGCTACAAACGGCTCCCGGTCGAAGCGAAGCGTTACTTGGCTCGCGTCGAAGAGTTGGCGCAGTGCCGAATCGATATGATCTCGACCGGGTCCAAGCGCACGGAGACGATCATGCTGCGTAATCCCTTGGACTGTTCCCGCCGACGCCCCAACCGCCTCGGAAAATAGTCAATAGTCATTGGTCATTAGTCAATGCTATGATGGGCAGGGTCTTTGGCTGGTCTTTGTTCCAGTCGCTTCACGAATAACGATTCACGCTTGACGTTTTCACATGTGAGCCGGTAGCTCAGTCGGTAGAGCATCGCCCTTTTAAGGCGAGGGCCCTGGGTTCGAGTCCCAGCCGGCTCACCACTAAATCAATGATTTAGAAGATCCCGCCTTCATCGACCTGCCCGATTGTGACAAATTTGTGTCAATCGGCGGCCGGTGTTCCAGCACATTGACCCCATCACGCAAGCTTTCAGGGCAATGATGCGCATAGCGCTGCGTCATCGTGCTGGTCTTGTGACCGAGCAGACGCTGGACCTTATAGAGATCAATCCCGTGCTGCACGAGTCGAGTTGCGAACGTGTGCCGCATGTCGTGAAAGCGGAAATCGAGAATCCCTGCCCGATCCCGTGCTTCACAAAACTCCCGCACCAGGAAACGGACTTGCAGTGTATTGCCCAAAGGAGTCTTGAACACTAGACCTGATGATGCGCCCGTTGCACCTTGTTTGGCTGCCAGCAGGTCGTACACGGTGGTGTTCACTGGGATCGTGCGGCGTGTGCCGTTCTTACTTTTCATCACGATGAGTGTCCCACGCGTGAAATCCACATCCTGCCACAGTAGATTCAGGATCTCGCCTTGTCTCATCCCGGTGTTGAGCGCAAAGCGAATGATTTCTTGTAGCCAAGGCGACGACGCGGCGAGGAGACGTTCCTCTTCGTCGGCACTCAGCCAACGATCCACTTCGTTCCGCACCTGCTCAAGGGACACACGGTGCATAGGGTTCTCCCGGCACCATTCCCACTCCCGCATCGCCAGATTGAAGGCGTGTCGCACCAATTGCAGCTCCTTATTGATCGTGGCGGGTGCGGCTCCTTCTGTGCGCCGTTGAGTTCGATAGGCGACGAGACTCTTAGGCGTAATCTCGGATAGAAGCTTTTCCCCGAGCACTGGCACAAGGTGCTTGAGAGAAGTCCCATCACGTACGCAACTTTTGGGGGCCTTCATCTTGGAACATTCGGCTAGGTATCGTTCCATCATATCCTGAAACGTATGGTCATCCTCTTCGCGATGGTCGAAGAACGTACCTTCGACGACTTGTGTGGTCACCTTCGCGAGAATCGCTGTCGCCAATCTTTTGTCCGAGGTCTCAGTGGACCGTCGAACTCGTGTGCCCTGAAACATGAAATCCATCCACCAAACTTTTCCTCGTTTAATGAGACCCATTCGCTTCCTCCTCTCTGAATGGGCTCGCTATTGGTCTGGTTTCCCCGCGGTGAGTATAAACGGCACGTTTGGCTCGCTCAATGAGGTGATCTACGTCTCTGGCTGACGTTATGCGCCTGCGCTTGGCGGTGGGAGATGATCGTTCGGTGGGCATCTGACAATCCTGAAGCCATCGGTCAATGGCGTCCGGCTCAAATCGGATGACTCCATTGATCTTGAGGGTGGGAATTCTCCCTTGAGCGGCCCAGGCGTAAAGGGTTTTGTCCTTCACCTGAAGCCGTGCGGCGATGTCTTTAATGGTCAGAAGCATAGAACACCAAGACTTCAGTACTTGTTGATCTCCATGTTCGTGCTCAGTCCGATGTGTTGAGTCCTATATTTTTGCCAACAGCGTGAGCCTCCGAGACGAACTTATGAAAGGGTTCAGAATTTATGACCATACCGAAAAGGTAGGGGTGGCCGTGGGTCGGATACGCCAGAATCCTGAGGGGGCACTCACCTGGATCCGTAGCAAGGCGGAGTATCGGAGGAGTCTCTGCTGAGGCACCGCGTCCGGAGACGCCGTGCCAGGTGGAATCGCGCACCGTCGTGTCGTGCAGTACGACTCGACCGTGCGGGGACACTAGCCGTCGCCCTTCAGGGGGTGTGGCACGCCCGTGGCAACCGCGCCACCTCGGAAGGCATCACGCTTGCAGCTGTGCGTGGCCACAGGCTGGGCGATTCTGTTGCGCCCCCAGCGTCGGTGAGGGGCGCAACACGATGTTGAGAAGAGATCGGTATGTGAGTCCAATCTGTGAGGCTGCTCCCACACCGTACAGCAAAAGGCTTGCGCTCTTACTGACGCTTGCCTTGGCTTCTCAGGAAGAGGTCGATGGCGGCAAGAAATTCTGCGGCTTCGCTCACGCGCTTCTCAGCCCGGTCATGTTCTGCGTGGAACCAGGCGTCGTAGTCGGCGAGAAAACGGTCGTCTTGTTCTTCGGCAAGGATCTTCGCCAGCCGGACCGTAAGTTTTCCAGGCTTGATCAGGTGGCTGCCGAATAACCGTCGGACGGCGCGGTGCGAGGAAACGCTGACTCCTTCAGCAAGTAGCGCGGCACGGGCGGCGTGGAGAATCGAGTAGTAGGATCGAGAGAGGGCATCTTCCAGGAAATTCTCTTTCAGCAGTGAACGGGCCGCGTCCAGGGATTTCTCGGCACGAAGGAGTTCGGCTTGCACCTCCTCAGCGCGGGAGGGTTCCGTCATACCGCCACGCCTTCTTGCTCCACCTGTGCCAGAAACGATGAGCCGCGCGCTTTGAGGTCCTGATACTGGCGCTGACCCATCACTTGAATGGAGAGGACCACGCTATGGGCAATCTCTAACTCGTACCCAATGTCCCTGACTTCATCGCCAAGTTTCCAATCTTCAGAGCGGACCACTGCCAGGATGTCAATATCCGATTCGACGGACGCGTCTCCGCGTGCCTTCGAGCCGAAAAGGACCACGCGGATTAGCTCGCCGGGGAATCGTTGTTGGACTCTCCGCTTGAATTCTTGGAGGATTGGTTGTTCCAGAATGGGTCTCATGGCTGCCTTCATACCTGTGGCTTCGAGCGTAGAGCGTTCGCTCGATCCTGTCAAGATTAGAGCCAACCTCGCCCTCGTAGACAGGCTCGCAAGGGGACATACAAGCAGCCAGCGTTTCCTCAGCGCTTATGAGTAGGAACCGGCCAATATTGCAGCAAATAGCAGGGAAACCCCCTAGCAATAGCATGCACTTCTCAACCCTCCTTTGTTTGAACCTTGTATCCCTATTTCAAGAGGTTGGGGGGCCTAGATCTCTTTCTTCTTTTCTCTTTTCTTATCCCTTTCTTTAGAGTTTGCAGGATATGGCTGTTGCCCGTAGTTGTCTTACATTATGGGTTTATCGTATCCTTGTGCGACGGTTCTGTGACCCTCCGATAGCCAGACTTCGACACCGGTTTGATGAGGGGCGCGGGGTGGCCAAATTTAGGCTGGTATGGGTGAGTTGATGGGGGAGCGGGCGAAACGGACGACCACGGTCACGGTGGATCTGGGGGAACTGAAAGCGCCCTGGTATGCCTGGTGTCAGGCCCAGGGCATCACGCCGAGTCATGCCCTGCGGAACGCCCTTCGGCAGGCCATGGACCGGAGAGCCACACGGACTTCTGCGCCTCGGCTGCGCGTCACGACCAAGCGAGAACGAGCGACCGCTCGCATCGAACTAAACCTGACGACCTCAGAGCTCGCCGCCCTGAAGCGGATGGCAGGTCATGAAGGCTATGTGCCGACGAAATGGCTGGTGGCGATGGTCCGCACCAAGTTGACCGGGCAGCCGCAGGTGGGGGAGCCGGAATTAGAGACCTTGGCTCGGTCAAATCAGCAACTCCTCGCTTTGGGGAGGAACTTGAACCAAATTGCAAAAGTCTTGAATACCGCCCCTCAGAACCGGACCGCCTTTCGGGGCGAGGTCATCACCGAACTCTCTCGTGTGATCCAAGCCCATACGAAGAAGGTGGCGGATCTCTTACGCGGGACCGTGGAGCGCTGGCACCTCCAATGACTCTGCCAGTCAGTCAGATTGACCAGAAATTGGATGAGTGGGGGAGTCGGCTTTTCAATGTCTCAACAGAGACCCTCCCTCGACCGCGTCGCAGCAGGAATGTTCGTCTGAGCTCCGCCAAGTTTGCGAGCACCGGCGGACGGCTCAGCACGTCACAGGCTCGGGCGACCTATGTGCGGCAGAAGTTACAAGCGATGGTTCGGCGCTCGCCACAAGTCGTGGTGAAACTCGTCAGGGCGCCGAAGGGGATGAAGGGCATCTCGAACAACCTCACCTACATTTCGCGGGATGGCCAACTCGAGATCGAGGATCAGGACGGTCAGGTGACTCACGGGAAAGAGGCCGTGGCCGATCTGAAAGCTGAATGGCGCGATGGTGGGATGCCGATCGCGGCGGACTCGACCATGCGTGATGCCTTTCATCTCGTCCTCTCCATGCCGACCAGGACCAATCCATTATCAGTGCAACGTGCGGCACGGGACTTTGCAACACGGGAGTTCTCCGGCTTTCAGTACGCGATGGTCCTCCACACCTTCGAGACCGATCCAGATCCGACCCCCTCCCCACATCCACATGTGCATTTGACGGTGAAAGCCGCAGGTCTTGACGGAGTTCGCTTAAATCCCAGGAAGGCCGATCTGCAGCGCTGGCGGGAGAGATTTGCGGAGGCGTTACGGGAGCATGGCATTGAGGCCACGGCGACAAGCCGAATTCACCGTACGACACAGGAACGGTGGAAGGTTCAGCATCTACGTGATCGCACGACCGAGGCGAAGGTGCTCGATCGTCAGCGACGAGTCACCCACATGCCAAGGAAGCAGCGGGAGGTCATGCACCACTACGAGCAGGTTCTGAAGACGCTCGCACGATCTGATCAAGGAGCAGACCGGCAGCTCGCTGTGGATCTGGTGCGCTATCTCGGGGGACGAGGCCGTACTCCGGACATGGAGCGGAACCGAGGAAACGATCGTGACCGATAAGGTCGTTTTCTATGTAAGTGGTAACCTCTGTAACAACCTCCAAGCTCGTATAAACTATTCTGCTCCTCTCTTCTACTGCTGATGTAGAAAGACGGTTGGATATTCAGTTAATCTGAGGACCAATGGGCCGACTCAAAGTATTTTTGGGAATTGTTGTTGGATGTATTCTAGTACTCGTGCCGAGTTCTGGTTTTCGCGCAAGCCGAAGATCAACCAGCTCGCCGAGCAACCCTATCCGTGAGTGGCAATGCAGATGAGTCGCTGCCTCGGAAAAGTGGATTGTCTCTCCATTATTCTCTGCAAGTACCTTGTTTCATAAGTGGTAAGTTATGAAACAACCTCCAATCTTGCACAACTACTAGACCCGTGCTCTCAGCTCACGTACGCCGCGTCCAATTTTCCGTTGGATGAGGGTTCGCAACGTGGCCCCGCTTGCATAGCCTACCCGGTCGGCAATCTGGTCCACACTATGGTTGCTGGTCTGTAGCAGATGGACGGCGCGCTCGACACGAAGATCCTGGAAGTAGGCAAGCGGAGATTTCCCGATCACGGCGTGCAGCCGACGCGTCAATGTTCGTGGACTTGTCCTCACGGCACGGGCGGCATCATGGAGCGAGAAGCCGTCACCCAAACGACGGCGGGCCCACCGTTCGAACCGCTCCACAAATGGATCTGCATGAGCCAGATGGTCAGGAATGGCGAAGGTCGCCTGCATTGGTCTCGGGTCAATTACAAGGTAACGGGCAGTCAGGGCCGCCAATGCGGGACTACGGTGGCGCACGAGCCACAAGGCTAGATCGAGATGCGCCAGCGCGGCTCCGGCAGTGATGAAGGGTGACGAGTGGACAATCATACGCGACTCGTCCAGCACAACCTGGGGATACCGTTCACGAAAGAAAGGAGACAGCCACCAGGAAGTCGTCGCATGATGGCCGTTGAGTAGGGAGGCCTCTGCAAGGATAAACGTGCCCGTGCACGCAGCCCCAAGCATGGTGCCCCGCTGGAACCAGCGCCGCAGGAGGCTTTGTGCGTCCACGATCTCTCGTCGGTCAAGAAGGCGGGACAACGTATCGGGCATCTTCGCCCCCACGGCCGGCACCAGGGCGATATCGGGATGAGCCAGTCCCGTCGCTCGTCTTGCCGGGATCGACAGGCCGTGACTCGTGGTCACTCGGGATCGGACACCCACGATGGTGACATCGAAGCGCGTCGTCAATGCTTTCGAAGATGCTGCGAGTTCATTTGCTATGCTGAAGGTGTCAAGAAGAGTCGATAAGCCAGTATCGAAGGTGTTCTGAAGTGCCAGGATGTAAATTCGCATGGCGAGAACCGTAGCATATTTGGCATTCTTGCCAATAGACCAATCCTTGGCTTACACGCTAGGATGCGCACAGCAATTAGTTAATCTCAGAAAGGATGGAAAACATGGTACGAGTAGCATTGCTAGTGCGGTTGGAGGCCAAACCAGGGAAGGAAGCGGAGGTAGCTCGCTTTCTCGAAGGTGGCCTTGCCTTGGCAAATCAGGAAGCCGCCACACCGATTTGGTTTGCCCTAAAGTTAGGGCCAACCACTTTTGGCATCTTCGATGCCTTTGCTGACGAGGCGGGGCGTAAAGCGCACCTGGCTGGGCAGATTGCGGCCGCCCTGATGGCGAAAGCTCCTGATTTGTTGGCTCAACCCCCGCAAATCGAACAAGTCGATGTGCTCGCCGCGAAGATTTCACACTAAGTGGGACCGGTTCCGACAATGGCACAACCTTATGCCTAAGGAGAAGTGATGCGACAGCGATCTATCTTCGCCGTGATGGTTTTGACTTTCATGCTTTGTGCGCAAGTAGCTGGTGCTGAAGCGGATCGGGAGAAGTTATTGAAGGAACCCGGGATCTATGCCACCTTCGCCGTCTTCAAGGTAGGGGACGAGTGGTGGAAAATGGATCGCGATGCCCGGACGAAAGCCGTGGCGGAGGCAAAAAGTGTGTTCCAGAAGTATTCAGAGCAAATGACCATCGATACGTACTTGCTGCGAGGATTATCTGAGAAAGCTGACTTTTTCCTGAGGATTCACTCCAAGGAAATGAGTCACAACCAGAATGTTCTGATCGACTTCATGGGCACGACGTTCGGGAAAGCGTTGAAGAACACCGACACGTTCAACGGGATTACAAAGGCGTTAAATTATGTCCCGAGTTTTCCTGAAGAGTTGAAGACTGAACTGAAGACTCCTCCACCTCCGAGCAGTCCGTATGTCCTGGTGGTTCCTATCCGCAAAGATGCTGAATGGTGGATGATGCCGCACGATCCGCGTGCCGCTTTGATGAAGGAGCATACGGATGCGACAGTGGCATATCTCAAAACCGTCAAGCGCAAGCTGTATCATTCCAGCGGGCTGGATGACCTGGACTTCATCACCTATTTTGAGACGGCAAAACTGGACGACTTCAACAATCTGGTGATCGGCTTATTGAAGGTGAAGGAGAATCGCCATAATAAGCGGTTTGGTGATCCGTTGTTGTTGGGGACGATCCGCTCCCTGGATGAAATCCTCGAAGTCTTTTCACGGTAAGGACGCACGGGAGGTGCCGTCGCTAGGCGACATGCCCCGACCGTGTTCTCATAGCACTGGTATGGCAACCCGCATGGGTACAGGGACACGGGGTTCCCTCTGTGCGGGCATTTAGGGATTTTGGCAGCACTGGCCTGACCGTAAACCCGATAGCATGTAAACAGAACAGGCTTGGCGTGGGATCTCCTGAGGGATGAGGGAGGCAATTGCTACTCACCGGGCGATCTGAGGAATGATCATGTTGATGCATTTCTCAAATGCCGAGTCGAGGGGGCTACTTTTGTTTCTTGTGGGCTGCGTTGTCTTCTGATGAGGATGGCTCAGGTACTGTATTTTCATCGGAGACATGACTGCCTGATTCGATTGATGTACGGGCTAGGTGTGACAAATTTGTGCCAAAACTCTGTTGAAACAGACAGAAAGGATGGAATACAGTGGAACCAACGGAAAGGCCTAAGTTACCGATATCACAATTAAATTGGGGAAACCGTTGCAATAGCGAGCACTTGTCAAAAACCGTTCTTTCGATCTTTTAAGGCGAGGGCCCTGGGTT
>JAFEBM010000008.1 GCA_018242685.1 Nitrospira sp.
GATGAAAATCTCCGGACACCACTGCTCGCCAATATGTCCAGTAAGTTTGGTGGTGATCAGGCGCAACTTCAGGCCAAGCAGACAGCAGCCGGGACGCTATCGATGCCGGAAGCTCCGTTGTCCGTGGTGCAGGCGACTGGCTTGCTGCGGCCCGATGCGAGCGTGGTGGATTTGAGTCAAGAACCGACGTACGCCCTGGTGACCACCAAAAACTTCACGGATTCCCTCGCCACACCGATGGCCTACAGTTTTTCCGGGCAGGATCTCATCTCTGGATTCTATTTCCGAACAAATCCCGGCACGGTTCCGCTGTACGTTCTCTGCGCAACCACGCCCACGGGACAGCCGAGCAGTATCGAACTCCTCGGACGCATCGTCAACCCGCACATCATCATCCCCCACCAGGAGCCGGTCTTCGATTCCGGCGATCCGTTTTTCATCGCTGATTCGGCGCGCATCTACTTCGTCCAACCTCACTATTACACGGTATCGAGCTCGCCGCAGGAGTTCGACATGCCCGCATACATTCCTCAATGGTCCACCGATTATGTCTTCGCGCCCTTCTATCACCCGTTCGCCCGGACGTTCCTGCGTGAGCTCGAAATCGGCGGCGTCGATCGGATGATGCAGCGGAATCTACAATTGAATCCCGAACAAATACGTGGCGGGCAGCCGTTCGACTTCAAGATCTACAATCCGCAACCGCCGGTCGCGCAGCCCTATCCGGCCGAAGATACCGATTTCGAGGTTGACGGCGCCTATTCACTCTATAACTGGGAACTCTTCTACCATGCGCCGATGTTCGTCGCCTCGCTCCTGATGCAAAACCAACAATATGAAACTGCGATGAAATGGCTCGAATACATCTTCAATCCGACAGATCCCAGCAGCTCGCCGCTACCTGGACACTTCTGGTTGACAAAGCCGTTTTACTATATGAACGCCACCGACTGGCTGAACCAGCAAATACAGAACATCCTCACGACACTGGCTACCGATACGCAGCAAGGGATCTCCGATCCAGCCACCGCAGCAGCAATCCAGGACTGGCTTTTGAACCCATTTGATCCGCACAAGATCGCACGTCTGCGCATTGGCGCTTATGGGAAGGCGACGGTAATGAAGTTCCTCGATAACCTCATTGCTTGGGGAGATTCACTGTTCAGTCAGTACACCATGGAGACCGTGCATCAGGCGGAGCAGCTCTACGTCTTTGCCGACCTAATCCTTGGACCTAAGCCTGATCAGATCCGCCTTCCTCACCAAGACCGGGCTATCAATGCCGACGCCATGGCGTACGCCGCAATTGCGGACAAACTCGATCAATTCGCGAACACGCTCGTGGAAATCGAGAACGTCGTTGTCGCCCCCACCTTGCCGTTACAACAGAGCCGAGCCGTGGCTCAGGCACCGTCGCTCCCACAGATTACGATCGGGACTGGAGAGACGCTTCTCTTCTGCATACCCCCGAACGATCAACTGCTCCGGTATTGGGAAACCGTGTCACAGCGACTCTACAACATTCGCCACGGCCTCAACATAAAGGGAATCGCGCAGCCGCTGGCACTCTATGCGCCGGCGATCAACCCGCTCCTCGCGGCAGAGGGACAGGCGGTCGGCGGCGTGGGCGGACAGACCTTCATGCCGGTCTATCGTTTCACGACATACCTGCAACGTGCCGTTGAGCTGACGAACGACGTGCGAGCATATGGCGCGCTCATCCTATCTGCGCTCGAGAAGAAAGACGCGGAGAGGCTCGCTGTTCTTCGCGCCAATCAGGAACTCGACATCCAAACCCGCATGCTGGACGTCAGGACGCAGCAGGTTACGGAGGCGCAGGACCAGATTACCGCGCTCCAGAATCAGAAAGCCGTCGTGCAAATTCGGTACGATTTCTATTCGAAAATCGCCTTCATGAACGACTGGGAGACCGCTGCCATTGCACTTCAAGGCGGGGCACTCATCGCCAACGGTGTTGCGGTCGTGCTGGACATGACCTCCGGTGGAGCGCACATGACGCCGAGCTTCACCGGCGGTGCTGCCGGCTTTGGGGGCAGCCCGATGATGACAATGACCTATGGCGGTGAGAACATCGGCTCTGCGACAGCTTCATGGGCCAGCGTGGCGCGCAGCCTCGCCGGAATTATGAGCGAGTCCGGCGGCCTGGCGGCAACGATGGGCGGTTACCAGCGGCGTATGGACGAATGGAATCTCCAGGCTAATCTGGCTAAGACTGAACTGACTCAGATAGACAGTCAGATCGCAGCGGCGACGGATCGCCTCAACATTGCCAGCAGTGAACTATCCATTCAGAACCGGCAGATAGTCAACGCGCAAGCCGTGATCGACTTCCTCACCACCAAATACACGAACGAGCAACTGTATGACTGGATGCTCACTCAGCTGACGACAGTCTATACGCAAGCCTATCAACTCGCCTTCGGCTTGGCCCAGCAGACTGAGTCGGCTTTCCAGTACGAACTCGGCAGCCAAGAAACATTCATCCAGTTCGGCTACTGGGACAGTCAGCACAAAGGACTCACGGCAGGTGAGAGCCTTCTCTTCGATCTCCGGCGTATGGAGGCGCAGTACCTCAATGAGAACACTCGCGAGCTCGAGTTGACGAAACACGTGTCCTTGGCGCTGACCCAGCCCCTTGCACTCGTTCAACTCCTCAAGACCGGCACGTGCAATGTTTCGCTTGATGAGGCGCTCTTTGATCGCGATCATCCGGGACATTATTTCCGTAGGCTTCGGTCGGTGGCGCTCACTATCCCATGCGTCACGGGGCCATACACGGGGGTCAATGCGAGCCTCACACTCAACACGGCCATCGCACGAACGACATCGACTCTCCCGGGCGGCACCTATAAGGCTGTGCTGGCCGCGCAGCCGCCGAGTGACTCGGCAACATTCAATGTGACGACTCCAGGGGTTTCGATTGCCACGAGCAGCGGACAAAATGACGCCGGACTCTTCGACCTGAATCTCCGTGATGAACGGTGGTTGCCATTCGAAGGGCAGGGGGCGATCAGTTACTTTACGCTTGAGCTTAAGCCGGAGGACAACAGCTTCGACTTTTCGACAATCACGGATGTCATCCTGCACGTACGATACACTGCGCGGCCCGGCATCGATGAGCAGACGGTGCGTGACGCAATCAAACCCAAGCCGACCGACAAGCGTGCAATTCTGGTCAGTGTACGGAACACTTTCGGTGATGCGTACTACCGCTTCTTCAACCCGGCAGACACGACGGCTACACAACAGACCCTCACACTCCCTATCACCAAGGCAATCTTTCCCTTCTCGAACCTTGGCAGCCCGAACGTTGCTGACATCACCGTCCTTGTTGTGCTCCTTCAACCCCCGGCTCCTGGGACCCAGATTGCAGCAAACTTTGGCCCAATGGGTGGAACGGCGAGCGCACTTTTGCTTCAATTACAAGCAAACCTTGGCGCAGTATTAAGCGGCGATGCCTCGCTCGCAAGTCCGGTGACTCCAGAGTCATTCACAATGACCCTGCCACAGACCGGCGTTCCTCCGTCGCTCAGTGTCACGCTGAACGGGCAGGTACGGCTTGACCCAAGTAAGATACAGGACATCGTGCTCATCATTAACTACACGATCACGTGAACCCATGCTAACCGAGGAAGACATTACACGCATCACGTCACGCATCGTCCACGGATATGGACCGCTTGTCGTCGGGATTTTCGGATCATACGCGATCGGTACCGCGCACGATGGGAGCGATCTCGATCTGTTCGTTATCAAGCAGACATCCGAACGTTCGGCAGCGCGCAGACGCGCGATCCAGCGGCTACTTTTCGGAGTTTTTCATCCGCTGGACGTTCATGTGTTCACCTCAGAGGAGTTCGAGGAGACCGCATACGAAGAACTGTCGTTCACGTGGGTCATCGCGAGGCAGGCACGTCTCTATCACTGGTCCGCGGAGGCGAGACAGCGCGTCCCTTCGCTCTTTGCGCTTCGCAAGGTTGTCAGTGGACGCGAGCGTAGTTGTGAACGGCTTGAACCAACCACTGTCGCTGGTGAGGTTCCAATTGCTGATCTCCATGACGGCTGAAATTTGTCAAAAAGTCAAAACGCTTGGCGCCAACATTCTTGCCGCTATGGAAAAGCGAGGCAACGGGTCGTTGTCGCTAATGCGTGCCCAATGCGAGACTACTATTCTCGAGCTGACGGAAATGGTGAAGTATGCGCAGTGACAGAACGCGATCAAATCACGACAAGGGCTGGAGCAGTCGCTCGCGAACGTCTCTCAGTGACCCGTTGAAAGCGGCGGCCATTCAAAACCTTCAAACCAAAATCAACAAGGCGCAGACGGTTGGTTCGGTGTGCCTCTACTCTGTCCGTCACGATTTTCCTTCCGCGTGAGCGAAATTCCAGAGCACCTCTGCGTTGTCGCTCGGATTGACAGAAGAACTCTATCCGTTCTGGTCTCAAGGGAAAACCATCGGCATCAAGGGGGTGGAGTTCTTTGCCGAAATGTCCACGGCCAAAACAACCGTGACCATGACCGACACAAACGGCAAGCAGTACACGCTGGCAGCAAATCCCGCCATGGGAGGTTTGCTCGTGGGAAGTCTGAATAAACCCTTTCCACCGGCGGTTTCCGATGCTGCCCTCTCCCTCACCTTTGACGCCAATTCGATGGAAGATCTCTGGCTCGCGATCACCTGGGGAAATGCGTGATGGAGAGGTGACGTTGGGAGTCCGGCGACTGAAGAGGGCCAATATAAAAGAGGAAAAGAAGAGGAGAAGGGAGCGGGCATATTTCCATACGGAACGAGTCTTCAAGAGAGACGAAATTCTAGCTTACTGCGATTGATCCAAGTGGAAAAGGGGCAAGTCCTCCGCTATGATTGAGGGATTACCGACCAATATAACTCCACGGTCACCTACGTCAGTATGGCGTTTTTCTAGGCGATCGTTTGGGAGGTGCAACGAAGATTCTGTTCTCGGCGCGTGACGCGGTGCTTCTCTTTTCCTGTTTGCTTTTTATCCGATTGGTATCCTAGAATTCTTCAGCCAAGGCCGGCGAGGAGCGTCACTTCTCCGAAGAAATGTCGTGTTACGCATGAGCCGGATTTTCCTTGTCCCACTTTCTCTTCTCCTGTCTCTGCTCGGTGTGACGTTCTTGTGTATTCTCGCGAACCCGCTTCTTGCAGCACCGGGAGGAATGACAGAGACCTTCCCTATTCAGAAAGCCGCACCAATAGCGGTTGTGATTGAAACAGCCGGAAGTGAAGCCGAACTGCGGCAGCACATGCGTGTCAAGAACGATGTCGCGGAACTCTCCACCGGAACTATACGGTTTTCGGAGGCGCCGATAGGAAGCTTCGGTTTCATCGCGCCACAGTCCCTCGGAATCGCGTTAGTCACGCAAAGTCCCGATCTTGAATTGGAGCGCGTGGCGCCAACTTCGAATGCCTATGAAATCCATAAAGTCGCGGATGGCAACGGATTGTTGGTTGGATTCATGAGTGCGGAGGCAACCTCTCAGATTACCCCCAGCGAACGGCCCAAGAATCTGCGCATTGCGCTCTACTCTAACGTCGTGGAGAAGGCGCCCGCCATCGTCGCAGTCCCGTTAAGTAAGTTGATGGTAGACCGGATGCCGATCAGGCTTGACCCTAAAAAATCAGAGAGCCCCGTGGTACTGAACATGGATTTACTGACGACCGCGAACCGGAAGTCACCAGGTCGTGCACAATAGTCAGATGAAAATATGAAGAGGGCCGCCGGCTGTGAGCGTATTGACAGTCTATGCGAAGTTGAGTATCTTGCGAATCTTACTATCTGCGAATAGCGAAAGTGAACATCACATCTTTCGGTCAGGTCGGTTGGTTGTTACCGAAACTATTTTGTCTTCCCACTTTGCATATTGGTTAGGAGGCCGGCTGAGTAGCCCTCGCTGCTCACTTACATTTGTCATGTTATGAAGGAGGGTCGGTTCATGTCTCACCGTCATTACACATTCACCCGAGTCTTGAGCAGACTCGTAGCCATTGCGCTGTTTCTTGCGCCGTCGGCCTTGCTCGCTGAGGCTCCATCGCATGTGGCGATGAACCATCAGGCGCCCGGTTGGGCAGAACAGCTCAAGGGGCAGACGATTATTGAAAATACGATGGAAGGCCAGCCGGAGCGTACCGGCATGGTCGAGCGGCAGCACCAACGCATCATGCAACAAATGGAGCATGACGCGACCGCGCAACGCACCGGTGGGTACTACAACGATCTGAACATGATGCACCAGTACGGCGCCGGGAATCAGGATGTGTTGCTCATGTCGAACTCCGGCGTGGAACCGGTGTCGATGTCGGGTGGGCAGTGTCCGGCAGCTGCGCCGATTCGGAAGTACGATATCTCGGCGATCAACGTCGAGATATCGCTCAATATGTGGCTCGACTTTTACCCTGGGTATATGTACGTCCTGACCGAGAACCTTGAAAAGGTGCGGGCAGAGGAAACGGCCAATCGGGAAGCCCGCGAAAAAGAAGGTTATAATCCTGGAGCTGTCAAGAACGGATTGCAGAGTCAGTGGATTCAGCCGCTGGTCATCCGAGGCAATCAGGGCGATTGCGTCAAGATGACGCTTCGCAATCAGCTGGAAGGCGGCGAGGAGGTCAGTCTCAACATTCACGGCTCCAGCATGATCGTCGCCTCCACGGGTAAGCCTGCGACGACGACCAATCCAGACAGTATCGCAGCCAAAGGAAAGGCCGTGGAGTTGGAGTGGTACATTCCTCCGACTCAGCAAGAGGGCGGCCGGCAGTTCCACTCATACAGCAACGATCGTGAATTGACGGTCATGGGCCTGTTCGGCACGTTCGTCATCGAACCAAAGGGTTCTCAATATCTTGACCCGTTGGGAGTCGGCGAACCGACGGCGATGTCCAGCGGATGGCAGGCCATCATCAAGAACGGGGCGGGGCCTGATTTCCGGGAATTCGTGTTGATCTATCATGAAGTCGGGGACGAAGCGTTCCGGCCGCTGAACAAGAAAGGCGATTTCATTCCCCAACGTGACCCCTTGACCGACGTCTACCGGCCGGTGGCCCGCGCATTGAATTATCGGAGCGAGCCCTTCGGCGTCGACAATATGCAAACGCAGCACGAGTACTTCGGGTTCGAAGACGAATCCATGGCCTACAGCGCCTATACCTTCGGCGATCCGGCCACGACCATTCCACGGAGCTATTTGGGCGATCCGGCAAAGTTTCGCCTCGTGCACGGAGGGTCGGAGGTGTTTCACTCCCACCATCCGCACGGTGGATCGATTCGCTGGCCGCGGAGTCCGCGCGCTATCGACGAAATGCCCTTATGGCATGCGGCCAAGAACGGGCCGGTCAAATATCCCGTGATTCGGATGAAGTCCGACCGCGTGGACGTGGAAGTCATTGGACCGTCCGAGACCATGGACCTCGAAACCGAGTGCGGATCCGGTCTCTGCCAGCAATTGGCCGGGGACTTCCTGTTCCATTGCCACGTCGCTCACCATTACATCGCGGGGATGTGGGGGTATTGGCGGGTATACAACACGCTGCAGCAGGGTGGGGATCACAACGATGTAATGCCGGATCTGCGCGAGCTGCCGGACCGGGCGGGCCGTATTCAAACCGGTATTACTTCCGATCAGCTCATCGGTCGCACCGTGGATTGGTTCGGGAAGACTTTCACTATCGTCAAGGACGGGAAGACAAATTGGAAAGCGTCACCTGCCGTCGTCAACGTGAAGGATTGGGTCAACATGCAGTTGCCGCCGCAGGGGCAGCCTGGGCATCAGAAGGATGAGCGCGCTCAGACTCGATCCTACGACGCCAGTGTGCTGGATTGGGCTTGGCAGGGTGATCGCGCGATGACCGAACGCGAAAACACCGTAGACAATCCGAGGTATAAATCGACAGCTCCCGGCAACCGGCTGCCGATTCTTTTTGAGAGCGCCACCGGCAAGGTCGCCTGGCCACATTTGAAACCGCATTTCGGACGTCGTGTGATCTTCTCTCAGAATCACAACCCTGCGCCATGGTTGGATATGATCCACCTTGAGGACGACGGTCTGCCCAGTTCTTATCCGGCGAAGCCGGGAGAGAATGGACGCTGGAGCATCTGCCCCGAGAACGCGGGCTCCAAGAAATACAACGTCCATTTCATTCAGACGCCGATGACGTTGGCCGACAAGCAGGGCGATACGCCGGCCATCGTAGACAAGGACGGGCTGATCTATGTGCTGCACGAGGAAGAAGCGCAGGTTCGCAAAAGCGACATTAAATATCCGCTGGTGGTGCGCGCCAATATTTATGATTGTATCGACTGGATGTTGACCAGCGAGTGGTTGGACGATGACCATATCAACTTCCAGGCATCGAAGATCAATACGCATTGGCACTTCCTGCAGTTCGACAATCAATCGTCCGACGGCGTCATCACCGGCTTTTCCTATGAGCAATCGGTGCGTCCGTTCACGATGCTGGAGAAGAAGGTGAAAAAGGGTCTGCCTGTGCCGATGAATACCGTGTTCACTAAGGCGGCGAAGAAGGGCGACCGGGTCATGACAGTCAAGAACGCCGCCCAATACCACCCAAACGTGGAGCTCCTGATCGGAGCGGACAATGTTGAAGGCAACGAGATCGGTCGGGTCAAATCGATCCAGGGCAATCAGATCACACTCTATCGTCCGCTGAAAAATGCTCATCCGGCCAACGATATCGTGACGGTGGAGTTCGTCCGGCAGCGATTCTGGGCGGATTCCGACGTGGGGACGGTCTTTTGGCACGACCATGCGTTGGGGCGTGTCACATGGCCTCACGGGGGCTTCGGCACCCTCATCACCGAGCCGGTCGGTTCGACCTACCATGATCCCAAGACGGGAAAGCAGATCCGGAGCGGACCGATTGCCGATATCCGAACGGCGGAACCGGTTGGGTACGGGGTGAACGGCAGCTTCCGGGAGTTGATGGTACAGGTCAATGACACAGTGCCGCATACGGTGAACATCGTCACGGCGGGTAATCCGCCGGGACAGCCGATCGAAGTCGCGCTGGAGGCTGGGAAAACGGTATCTTTTCCCATGCCTGAAAAAATTCCCATGACGCCGATGCCCTTCCTCAACGGCGGAACGCATACGACGGGTGGTGGATTGAATTTCAAGGCCGAGCCCATCTCGAGTCGCTTGGCTGCGAATCCTGATTCGTCCAAGTTGTTCAGCAGCGCAGTGCACGGCGACCCCTATACGCCTATGATACGAGCGTACCTGGGCGATACCGTGGTATTCCGACTGCTTGATACCATGGCGAATGAGACGATGGTGTGGACGGTCTCAGGCCATACCTATTTGACCGAACGTTATGCGGGCGATGCGAACCGGAAGAACTCGATCCATATCGGCATTGCCGAACGGTACGATCTGGTAGTGCCGCAAGCGGGTGGACCACGGCTCCAGCCGGGAGACTACATCCATTTCAACGGCCGTAACTCCAAGTTTTCTGAGGGTGCCTGGGGCATCATGCGGGTGTTGGACAAGGAGGCGCCGGACCTCCAAAAGCTTCCTGCCGGATACAGCCGTCGAAATGAGATCCCAAAGCCGCTGGCAGTCTGTCCGGCGGACGCTCCGATGAAAAGCTTCAACGTCGTGGCGTTGGATTATCCTTCGATGAAGCTGAACCCCAAGGCGCCTGACACCATCGAGGTCGACTTTGAACGGACGATCCAGATGGTCAATCCGAACGCCAAGATTTACGCGTTGGAAGAAGACGCCACGAAGGTTGCCGGAGGTGTCCAGCCGATGCCGTTGACCTTGCGGGCCAATATCGGAGATTGCCTCAAGGTGAAGCTGACCAACCGGATGAAGGAAAGCCGAGCCTCGTTCTCTGCCATCGGCTTGGCGTTCGACCCCAAGGATTCGCTCGGCGCGAACGTCGGGAACAATCCCGGTGATCAGACCATCGCGCCGGGAGAAAGCCGCACCTACACGTACTACGCGGACCCGTTCCTGGGAGAGACCGCCTCATTGGTGTGGGATTGGGGCAATGTGGTGACCAATCCGCGAAACGGGCTCTATGGAGCAGTGGTGATCGGCCCGAAGGGCGCCCAGTACCGTGACCCGAAAACCGGCGCGGATATTTCGACGAAGAACAGCTGGGTAGCCGATGTCATCGTCGATCGGACGATTCAGGGTTATGAGCACCGCGTGAATTACCGCGATGCGGCCTTGTTCTTCCAGGATGAGGACAATATCATCGGGACGAGTTTCATGCCCTATGTGCAAAACACGGCGGGTTTGACGGCGGTCAACTACCGATCGGAGCCCTATAAATTCCGCGAAGAGAAGGGGTGCAGCCTCGGCAAGGTGTTCCAACCCTGTGTCGTAGACAAGCCGGAAGATCCGGTGACGCCGATCATCGAGGCGCATGTCGGTGATCCCGTTCGCATCCACGTGTTCGGCGCGAGCAACGAACAGAACGGCATGTTCAGTGTCGAACAGCATGAATGGCCGATTGAGCCGTTCATGCGCGGAGCCGACATGATCAGCGTGGTGGAGTTCTCCGGATCGGAGACGCTGGACGCGTTCCTCCCGACCGCCGGGGGGCCGTTCCGCATGCCGGGGGATTATGTCTGGAGCAATCAACGGCTACCCTACTCGCAGTCGGGACAGTGGGGTTATCTGCGGGTATTGCCGACTGGAGATCAACGGTTATTGCCGCTCTCCGGTCCCGGGACAGGAGCGAAGCATGCGTCCATTGATGAACCGGCGCATGTCGTTCCGGTAACAACACGGTAACTCGGTTGCCTCTCAGGAGAGGCAATCACAATCTCGAAAAGGGGGAGGCCTGCGCTCCCCCTTTTTCTTTATGACAGGCATCTGGTACCATGAGAGAAACCAATCTCAATCGAAGGTGAACATGCAATGAAAGCAATGGTGGTTTCAGCTCTGCTCGTCTTGGCCTGTGTTTCAACGGCCTGGTCTTATCAAGAAATTGAAGTGAGGGATGGCGGAACAATTACGGGAAAAGTGAGGATGACGGAAGGAAAGCCGATCCCCAAAGGGTTCAACCTCGTCACCTTTCCAGATCCTGTCTACTGCGGCAGAATTTCCACCGGGACTGGATGGAGGATTTTGGACGAGTTCAGCCTTTCTGCAAATCGAGGCCTCAAAGACACGGTTGTGTTGCTGATCAATGCAGAGAAAGGAAAGCCGTTTAAGTTCGTGCCGCCTACCATCGAGGCTCGCGACTGCCGGTTCTTGCCTTTTGTCAGTGTGGTGAAAGACCGAGCTGAGGTTCGCGTCGTCAATATGGATCCGGTGTTTCATGATATTCAGGCGTATGAAACGTCGGAGCTGGGTCCACGTGTGTTATTCAATACACCGCTTCCGATGAATCCCTTGCATGTGCGCGATGCCGGGTCTGAGAGTCATGAGCATCTGGCCGGGCAACCGATGGTCGAAGTCGTCAAGATGACGAAGAACCGTCGGTTTTTCGTCATGCAATGTGGATTTCATGCCTACATGGAAAGCTGGGGGTTCGCCGTGGATAATCCCTATTACATGGTGACCGACGCGGATGGGCGGTTTTCGCTGTCCGATGTGCCTGCCGGCGAATATAGTTTGATGGCGTGGCATCCCGGAGTAGGGACGGTGCTCGAAAAAAACGTATCGGTTTCAGCGAAGAATACCGTGGAGGTTGATTTTACGTTCGAATCTCCCAAAGGACACCGAAGCGTCCACGAAATTGCGGAGAATCCGCATTACGGGTTGGAGGCGCTGGGAAAATCGTTGGAGATTCGTCCGACTCTCCAACTACAGACACCATAATACCGTTCGTGTGAATTGAGAGAGCATTGCCGATGACGAAAGTTGTCCGTTGTATTGTAAGTCTCGGTGCCGTCCTTGTCTCGGCATTGGTCCTTTCGTCACGCACGCCGGCAACCGCCTATGAAATCGTTCATGTACAACATGGTGGAACTATCGAAGGGACGGTGACTCTTGACGGACCGGTACCGGAGCCGAAGGGGTTCAATCTGATTACCTTTCCGGATCCTGCCTATTGCGGCCGTATCTCCAATGGTCGCGGGTGGCGCTTGCTGCATGACTTTGTCGTCGGTCCTCAAGGAGGATTGAGAAATGCCATTGTGCTCCTGGAAGGGGTCGAAGCCGGAAAACCGTTTGAGGTCTCTGTCCCTTTGATCGAAGCCCGTGATTGCATGTTTCAGCCGTTCATGACCATCGTCCGTAACGGACATGCAGTCGAGGTCATCAATATGGATCCCGTTATGCACGACATCCAGGGTTATGAGACGTCGCCGGAAGCGGGCGCGCGAGTGTTATTCAATAGCCCTTTGGTCATGAATCATCAGCATCGGCGAGGGGATATCCACGCCACACACAACCATGCGCCGGGAGCATCGTTGGTCGGACCGATTTATTTAAACAAGGGGCGACGTACGTTCTATATGCAATGTGGCTTCCACGCCTATATGGAAAGCTGGGCCATGGCCGTGAACAATCCATATTATTCCCTGACGGATGCCGAGGGGAGGTTCTCGATCGCCGGTATTCCTCCCGGCACCTATCAGTTGGTGGTATGGCACCCGCAGACAGGTCCTGGAGCGACAAGGACGGTTGTGGTGCAACCGGACGGAAAGCTTCGTGAGCAACTTTCACTGCCCGCTCCCAAGGGGAATCGAACTGCATATAAGGTCACGGATAGTCCTCGGTTCGGGCCCGAGTCGTTAGGGTACCCTGTTGACATCCAACCGTTGGTCGAACGTCAACAGTGATGCTCATGCCCGTGTGTGCTCCGAAGAAGACATGCCGATCGGTTTCTCTTAATCTGCCACGTTGCCTCCACAGGTGTCGGTATCGATTCTGAATGGCGACAATATTCTCCCCTTTGAGCCGGAATTCTCCGACAGGCTCGTTAACCGAGTACCCGGCAAGCAATATTTGATCGTGAGAGTATGAACGGATGAAGGTCTTGCCGCAGCCGCGCTCTTATTTCGACAAACCAGCACGCTACCGCGAAGGTATGAGTGCAACGGGCCGGCGTCCTGAATGGTAGAGAATGACCCTGCTGAACATGCGACTACATCTGATCATTTTGTTTGTCCTGGCCTGGTGTATTCCTATGGCTGGGTCTGCGTTTGGAGGGACGACCTCGCATATCCAGCAAAGCCAAGCACTCTATGACAAGAAAGACTATCAAAAGGCGCTTGCGGAACTGGACAAACTCGATTCTCAGACGTCAAGCGCACCGGACGTTCGTCGGCTCAAAATTCACACACTGCTGAGGCTGGGCAACCCCAAGGATGCCCTGACCAACTATGATGAGCTCGTGCAGGTATTGAAGCATGAGGATCAGTCGATCCTTCGTGAGATTTCTCTGGGATTTGTCCTCGTCTTGACGAAGGACATGCGCGAGCAAATGCGTGGTGTGGCCTACACCGCCCTCAAGGAATGGCACAACTCCGAATCGATTCCATATTTAGAAGATGGGCTTAGCGACGGATCCGGTCTCGTCCGAGCCTTGGCGGCTGAAGGGCTTGCGAAACTAGACGAGGGACGCCGCTCGGCTCGATTCCGGAAGGCTCTGGAGGATCAAGCCGCGTTGGTGAAGGAAGCCGTACTCAAGGGGTTTGCGAAGTCTGAGGATACGTCGGTCATCCCGCTCGTCGAGCCGATACTGAATGATCCCGAAGTACGAGTGCGAATTGCGGCTGCCTCGGTGCTCTGTCATCTGAAACGACTCAAAAGCTGCGAACTGCTCTTGCAGTATGCAAAAGCGCCGAATCCGGATGAGCGGACCTCGGCAATTCGTGCCTTGGTCGGTCGGCAGTCGTCAGAAGTTTCGCCGATTCTTATCGAGTCGAGCGAACATAAACAGCCGTCGGTGCGCGGGGCTGCCGCCGCAGGGTTCGCCCACGTACCCACTGCCGAAGCGGTCACTGTCCTGACCAGGCTGCTGAGGGACCCGCTCGCTCCCGTGCGGATCGCCGCAGCCGTCAGCCTCGGGCAGCTGCACGGATTCGATGCCCGCACGCCGTTGCATGGGGCTCTTGATGATCGTGATCTCCCTGTCAGGGCGTTCGCCATCGGTGCGTTACTGGAACAGGGCGAACGGTATGAGATCGTGGCCGGCCCAGTCCAGACTCTCAGCAACACGAAAGAGCCCGCCGTTCGCGCTGCCGTGGCACGAGCCTTAGGGCATGCGGGAGAATCAAATCGCGAACCGGCGCGATCAGCCTTGATGCTGCTGGTTCAGGATACGGTGCCTCGAGTGAGGATTGCGGCGATCAAGTCGATGGCAAAGATCGAAGGGGTGAGTGCAATCCCACTTCTCAAACAGAGCCTGCATGATGAGGATGATGCCGTTCGGGCAACGGCCGGAGGGGCACTGTTGAAAATTGTTCTACCGAATGAATAGGGTCGAGATGTGTCGCTGTGCGGTGTTCATCGATATGGTTGGATCACGGTCGTTTCCCATCGCGATGGTTCGGTGAACTCGATTCTGGTCTTGGAAGGGAGTGTATCTATGCTTGTTCGACCTGTTGCTGGGGTGGCACTGTTGTGCTTCGGGCTCAACGCGTCCTTTCTGCTTGCGAATGAGCAACCGGCGCACCATCCAATCGAACCGTCGACGAGCAAGGACGGCGCACCAATGATCATGATTCCCGCCGGCTCGTTCCCGATGGGTGTGCCGGCTGGAGCCCGTGACGGGGGCCGCGATGAATATCCACGCCATGACGTGTTCATCGACACATTTCTGATCGACACATTTGAAGTGACAAACGGCCGCTATCTGGAATTCGTGAAGGCCACAGGACATCGCGTTCCACAAAACCCAAGAAATCCCACAAGGAACCTCTGGCAAGGCGAGAGTATCACCGAGGGGTTGATCGATCGACCCGTGATCAATGTGGATTGGTTTGATGCAGAGGCCTATTGCAGATGGGCGGGCAAACGACTTCCCACTGAAGCCGAATGGGAGAAGGCGGCCAAGGGGACGTCCGATAGGCGATTCCCCTGGGGGAATGTCGAACCGACCTCCAAACATCTCAATTACAATCAACGGTGGATCGGGGAGAAGACTCTCATGCCCGTCGGAAGTTATGAAGCGGGCAAGAGCCCCTATGGCCTGTATGACATGGCCGGCAATGTTTGGGAATGGGTCAATGACTGGTACGATGCCCGATATTATGAGAAGAGCCCGAAGAAGAATCCGAAAGGTCCGGACACAGGCACAAAGAAAGTGATCAGGGGCGCGGGCTGGCAAAACGAGACGCCGACGGTCCGTATCTTTACTCGCGTGGAGAGCGATCCAACGGTTCGAAACGAGTCCACGGGATTTCGTTGCGCGATCAGTGAATCGATGAAACAGTCAACGGGGAATCCGATGACTCCGTAACCACCTCGACCGTGGAGACGGTTTCTGAAAGTTACGGGTTACCGGAAATCAATGATCGCGCGCACCGGAAACCGATCGTCGCAGCACGTTGGTCCGGAGAGGCGCCGCCTCGGGTCGCCGTCCGAAGCATGACGCGGTTGCTTTTCCAGGAGCCACCCCGAACGCTCTTGTAGCGTCCGGTGGTTGGGCCCGGCGGATTGCGCTCCGGCATGTAGGCATAGTAGTCGAACCCGAACCAATCCTGTACCCATTCGGCAATGTTGCCCGCCATATGGTGCAGGCCGTAAGGACTCTTGCCTTCCTCATAGGAATCGACTGCTGCAAGAATAGGGATCTCATGGACATGATGTTGCCCGAACATCGCGAGTGTAGAGCTGGGAATCGCTTCACCCCATGGGTAGGGAATGCCTTCAGCCCCTCGCGCCGCTTTCTCCCATTCGGCCTCGGTCGGTAGTCTGGCCTGTTTTGACATGCATAGATTGTTCGCCTCTGCCCATGTGACATAGAGCGCAGGCCAGCGGGTCAGGGTCTGGTCGGAGACGGAATGGATGGTGATGACATGCCAGAGGAGTTTCTGTAGTTCATCCGAGGGATGAACCTTCTGTTTCTGCTGGAAGGCCGCGTATTCTCCAAGGCTCACTTCATCTCGGTCCATCTCATAGGCATCTAACCAAACTCGATGTTGAGGCAGTTCCGTATCGTCAAATTGGGTCGAGCTTCCATAGGGATCGTTATCGACTCTGTTGCTTCCGAGCAAAAATATGCCGGCCGGGATGGTGATCACAGGCGACGGTCTGGCCAGCCTTGCGATCTCCGTTAAATGACGGGCCAATTCGGACGAGGGCTTTGAGCCGGCCTCTACGATGGAGGGGCTTTCCATGATGACCAGGAGAGAAAACGTGATCACAGACCAGGCACATCGCCGCTCTTCCAGAAACAACATGATCCGATTATAGTATCCAGCCGTGACAAGTGCATCTCTTCGGAAAGGAGTATTGAATGCGCACCCGCTATCTCTTTGCGGCTCGTTGCCTGCGTCTTTCCGCGTTCGGCTGGTGGATCGTCACGATGATGTTCACCCTCCCGCTCAATGCCGAAACGACGCCGCTCAGCCAGGACGCGCTTCTTCGAGCGAGACAGGTGACCGTGGGAATCCTAGCCGACACACAAGATCAGCGAATGCCGGAGAAACCCGGGAAAGTGGTTGTCCGAGGGACCGGATTTCATCTACGAGACGGCTACGTGATCAGCGCGAGGCATGCTGCAGAGAAGCACGAGCTTTCGACAGGCACCATCGTTCAGAAACAGATTCGCGTGCTCACGAATGATCTTCATGAACTTCCTGCCGATCTCGTGGGCGACAGTGCGTTCATGGATATTGTCGTGTATCGAGTAGCCGAACAACATCGCTCCAAAATGCAAGCAGGGACGTCATTTGCAGCGGACGAGGTGCTGCCTGGGATGGAGGTCTTCACCGTCGGCTATCCGCTGGGCTGGGGGCCGACCATGGCCTTTGGGAGGCTTGGAAATACCAATACATTCCTGCAAACCGTCGATACACGCCTCATTCAGGCTGATCTTTCGACCTGCAGCGGAAACTCAGGAGGCGGGCTGTTCAACCAGCGAGGAGAAATTGTCGGCATCGTGCATGCCGTGATCCAAACCGATAAAGAAGAGACCCAGGCTCATTGCAGCCGCATGACCTTTGTCATTCCGGGAACACTCTCGCAGCGCATCATCAACGCAGCTCTTTCGGGGAGGCCTCTTGCCTTCTCAAAACTTGGGGTCCACATGACTTCAGTCAAAGACGGGACGAAGTTGCGTGTCGCTGTGAAGGAAGTTGCGGAACCGGCAAAAGCGGCGGGCATTCAGAAACATGATATCTTGCTCGCCATCGAGGGCACGGAGATTCTTGACGGAGCCCAACTGAAGAATTTCCTCATTGAGCGTACCAGCCCTGGTCAAGAGGTGTCAGTCAAAGTTCGCCGAGTTGATGTTGATCTGACGTTTCATGTCGTGCTGGGCGGTGGGTGAGGGGAATAGGCTGGTCACGGGTGGACACATTTTCACATGTTATTGGATCCTCAAAAGCACCAAGAGATCGCAAGGACGTGAGGCAGCGTCATGGCCGTGGCGCTGCGCAGCGTCGCAGTCGGTCCATAATTGCAAGCCCAAGCCCCTCTTCTTTGCAGGGCTCCACATAGATCCTGTCCAGACCGAGGGAGTCCAGCCTCCGCAGCGCTGCAAACAGGTGGCGTGCAGCTTCCCTCAGATCACCAGTAACAGATAGAACTTCAACAACTGCAAAGCGGTCGTCGGTATCTCTTGCGTGCGAGAGGATCAGCAAGCCTGCGCGCTCGCCATCTTTCAGGACAGGTCTTGCTCCAACTGAAGCTAAGATCGTCAGTTGCGTCTGCGTTGCGTAGTGGCGTGATAATTGACCGGGGGCGATCGGCGTTTCATTCACGGGCGACGACCGACCAATAGAGCCGATGACGGCGGTGAGTTGTTCGATGGTGATACTGCCCGGACGCAACAATTCCGGCTGTGGCCCTGCCAGTGAAACAATCGTCGATTCCACCCCAACCGAACATGCTCCTCCGTCGAGTATGAGATCCACGTTGCTCCCAAGCCCATCAACAACATGCTGCGCAGTCGTCGGGCTCACATAACCAAAGGGATTGGCGCTGGGTCCGGCGATCGGGGTGCCTGCCTCTCGAATAAGCGCCTGTGCCACCGGATGGTTGGGCATTCTGACCGCTACCGTTGAAAGCCCGGCAGTGACGAGGTCCGGGATTGCCCGTTGTTTGGGTAACACCAACGTCAACGGACCTGGCCAAAAGGCGTCCATGAGCCGCTGTCCCAGAACGGGCAGGGATCCGATCACCACATCCAACTGCTTTGGATCAGCGATGTGGACGATCAGTGGATCGAACTGAGGGCGTTGCTTGGCTTCAAAGACCTTCGCTGCTGCGTCGGCATTCATCGCATCGCAACCGAGTCCATAGACCGTTTCGGTTGGAAACGCGACGATTCCACCTGTTTTGATGATCCTTCCTGCCGACCGGATGGATTCGGGATCTGTTGCCGAGAGGATGGCACCCGTCAAATGATTGGCCGCTCCATCCATAGGAATGTCGCACCAATGCCTGAACACCTACTCCTTCACGGTCATCATAATCCTGATCGGATCGAGGGGGTTGTCTCGCTCGTCGCGCGGGACCGCGACAATCTTGTCGACAACCTCGATCCCACGAAAGACCTCTCCAAACACGGAATAGCGCCGATCTAACCCGCCGTTCTCTCCCACGCAGATAAAAAATTGTGAGCCGTTGTCGTTGAAGTCGCGCGTACTGTTGCTCTCGCGAGGCATTTTGGCCATGGATACTGCGCCGCGCTTGTGTGGATGGTCGTTCGGCTCAGGCGAAAGAAAGTATCCTGGTCCGCCCGTACCGTGGAGTATGCGGTCGGAAGTCTTACTCAATGGATCGCCGCCCTGAATGATGAACCCAGGCACCACCCGATGGAACGTCGTGCCGTCATAGAACCCCATTTTGACGAGATTGATAAGGTTCTCCACATGACGAGGCGCCGCGTCGGAGTAGAATCGAATCTTGATCTCACCGAATTTCGTGGAGATCGTGACGCGGGGATCCTTCTTTCGAAACTCAAGTGCCATCGTCATGAATGTAGCAAGGCGATGATCGGGGTGGCAAGGTCTTGCCAATAGTGCTGAGTTCTACGTGCTGAGTCCTGAGAGTACTGCTCAACACTCACGTCTCAGCACTCAGCACCGTCTTTTGCGAGTCCGTCCCCAGGCCGGATGCGTAACCACATGATTCCACCCAGAAGGGAAATGAAGGCGGCGAGGCCGAGAGAAGCACCCCAACCCCACCGTTGGGCAAGCCATGGCGTGAGTGTCGGAGAAATCGCCCCGCCGAAATTGGCGCCCATATTCATGAGGCCTGAGAGACTGCCGGCATGGGTCGGTGAGAGATCGCTCGCCGACGACCAATAGGCGCCGACTGTAAAATAGAGCCAACCGGCACCCAATGATAAGCTGAGGATGGCGAGATAGGGAGATTCTACAGCGGCACCCAGGGCGATGGAGCCTGATGCCAGCCCCATACCTATCATGCCCACGATCTGGCGGCCTTTCGTCGCTCCATATCGAATCGCCAATCGATCAGTGACCCATCCGCCAAGAGGACACGATACAAGGATTGCCAGGAACGGGGCGGCGGCAAACAATCCACCACGTAAGACATTGAAGCCACGCTCGTTCACGAGGTAGAGATAGAACCAGGACATGTAGACATAGGCGACATAGCCCAAACATCCATAACTCAACATCAACCACCAAACACTCGGTGTCCTTCGTAAGATACCCCACGGGATCGAAGGGCCGGTTGGAGCTGTTGGAATCGTGGACGGGGTTGCTTCGCCATGAGTGCACCATGGATGAAGTGATGGACGATCGGCGGCTAAGAACCACCAGATGACTGCGAGGGCGAATCCTATCCCACTTGAAAGATAAAAGGCTGATTGCCACCCATAGTTAACCATAATCCAAGCCGTGACCGGCGGGGTGATCGCTGCACCGATCCCGATCCCGCCGATTGCGATGCCGATGCCAAGTCCACGTTCATGAGCGGGAAGCCAGTCGGTGACAGCGCGGTTAAAGGTCGGTAATGCCGCTGCCTCGCCAACACCGAGAAGAAATCTGACGAGGGCCAGTGCACCGACGATTCCGAGCGGCGCGGCCAGGAAAGAAGTCGCGGCAATGGCCGTCCAGGCGGTAAAACAGGACCACCAGATCAGTGCGATCATGAGGACGGCACGGATGCCCCAGCGATCGCCGAGCCACCCACCAGGAATCTGGAATAATGCATACCCGATGACGAATGCGGAGAAGACAAATCCCATCTCCTGCTCGGTAAGACCCAGCGCCGGCATCATCTGGCGCGCGGTAACCGAAATATTGACGCGATCGATGTAGGTGACGATGCTGATGGCAAAGAGAAGCCCCAGAATCAGCCAACGTAGGGGCGAAGGAGGTGCGGCGTCATTCGTCAAGGTCCTCTCGCCCACAATACCCCCATTATGAGATTCGCCCAGATTCATTGGAAGGCTGGTCGTTCTGTAGTTCGGCAGGCGTCGAGGGATTGAATAGCTTGCCGCCTCTTTGCAGAGGCGGCAAAGCGAAATGATCAGTTGTTGACGATGTCGAGTAGTTCAACCTCGAAGACCAAGGTGGCTCCCGGCTTAATGGTCGGCGGAGACCCGCCGTCTCCATAGGCCAGATTGGATGGGCATACCAGCCGGCTCTTTCCTCCGACTTTGATCTGTTGAACTCCCTCTGTCCAACACTTAATGACCTTGTTCAACGGAAATGTCGCCGGCTCGCCTCGCTTGACGGAACTATCGAATACCGTTCCATCAGTCAAGGTGCCATGGTAATGGACCTTGACCGTATCCGTTGCCTTTGGCGTGGCTCCGGTACCGGGTTTGATGGGGGTGATAACGATTCCTGATTCGGTCTTCGTCGATCCTTTTTCCGAAGCTGCTTTTGCCGTAAACGCAGAGCCGGCCTTCTTCTCACTCTCAGCGGCGACAGCCAATCGAGACTGTTGCAGTTGTTGAATCTTAGGTCCGAATGTTTGGAGGTCGACTTTTTGAGGACGCTTCAGCACGCCGTCGGTGATGCCGTGTTTGACCATATCGAGCTCGGTCTCGCTTAAGGAAAATGTTCCCAACGATTGGCTGATGGCCAACCCAAGAGCATACAAGGTTTTCTGATCATCATTCACCGGATCTGGTGAGGCAGCCAATAGCGGAGTCGTGAGATGGAGAAGCCCTATGGCAACACATAATAATAGACGAATTCTCATGGAGTAGAGGTCCTTTCTTGTGATGGGCGATGGGCAAATGTGGTTCGTAAGAATACTAAGAATACGATAGGCTTTCCGATCGAAAGCCGAGGTTGTGAGGTGGCGGAGAGGGAGGGATTTGAACCCTCGGTAGAGATTTTGTCCCTACGACGGTTTAGCAAACCGTTGCCTTCGGCCACTCGGCCACCTCTCCACGTCATAATTAAAAGGATCACGTCGCATCCGCGGCGGAAAGTGTCGCCAGAGCGGGAATCACCAACGAAGCGGCATCATACCTCAGGCTATGTGAAGCGTACAAGAGAGGAGTGATGCGAGAAAAATCTACCTGTGGTTAGACAGGCGTGGCGCGTACATGATGCGCGTGGACCAGGAGTTTCTGGCGATTGGGTACGCCGACCTTGTCGAAAATGCTCGTCATGTGATGTCGGACCGTACTGTCGCTAATCGACAGCTTGTAGGCGATGTCTTTGTTAGAAAGTCCCTGCCCCACCAATCGGATAATCTCACGTTCCCGCTCGGTCAAGGCCTCGGGCCATGCCGGCTGCGGTGGGTCGGATTCCACCTGCTTCGTGAAGGCGGGCCCGCTGCCCATCTTTTCCGCGCTATCCCGTTCCATGGCTGCCTGGGGCTTTGCGGCCGCATAGAGCGCTTCGATCACGGCGAGCACGACTTCCGGCGGTTGCACCTTGAGGATGATGCCGTCGACCCCGGCGGCAAACGCTTCGCGCGTGCGATCCTGGTCCGCGAGTCCGCATAACAATACGATCTTACTGATTGGGGCGGCTTCCCGAATCTGTTTGAGAGTACTAAGGGCGTCGCGCTCGACCTCTAGATCCAGGATGACCACGTCGGGTTGGCTCTGGGCGCAGAGCAGATCCGATGTCCTTCCGGGGTAGGGGTGCACAACCATCGGGACGGTCGCGCTGCCCTCAAGAATTTTCTGCAAGCCCACCCACACGAGACATTGACTGCTAAGAATCGCGATCGTGAGCGTTGGCATCGCGGCACTGGTGTCGGTCATGAAATCTCCTTAATCAAACGAGTAACTGTGTAGGCTACAGGGCTCATGCTACGGCTTCTATTTTATGTCGTTCGACAGAACAGGACTCATGCTAATGTGTACGAATGATCACGCTTCGTTATGACCAGGCAGCGATTGTCACGGTTGTTTCAGACGTTGCCCGTACTGTGATTCACATGTCACCTCGTGACCATCCTGCTGTTGAACGATGAAGCGAGGTTCTAAGGTGAAGGACGGCTGCACGCGGATATATGTTTACGAAGTCTGAGCCGGTTGTTGCTGGGGAGATAATTGTCCTGGTGATCCATCATCCGTTAGTGACCAGCCCATCAGCTCGAAGAATTTGTGCAGGAGGCTCGACGGTCGGGCTGCAGGTACAGGTTTTTCCTGAAATGTAGATAGACCTTCAATATTCAGCATTGGAATCTCATAGCGAAGTTCGACATGGCTTGGTCGTACGACACCGCTGAGGGCCAGCATGTGAAGGGCCTTCCGTTTTTGTCGTGTGCGCTCTTTATACATTCGAAGGTGACGAAGCGGCATACAGTGACCTCCGTTCTCGTTGACCAAACTCAAGCTGCCGAAGTCAGATCCACAGGACGCTCTTGAAGTCCGAATCCAGGCTTCGTGGATGGCCGCATTGGCGGCAACGAACGAATAGGCTCGAGTCGCCGGATGTCCGGGAAGCTCGAAGGACAAGTTGGTATGTCTTTCCTCCACAGAAGGGACAGGCTTTTCCAGGAAGGCTCTGATGGATAGGTGCCAGTCGGTTGAGTTGTTTTTCCATTATCCGCCTCCAATCTATTAGTTACGTTGTGATCGGCCTGGTGTCGGAATATGGCTACATAAAGGGAGATTTCCTCTGGAGGGAGAAGAAATCTCTCGCTGCTCGCAAGTAGGCATCCGCCATCTATTATTCCATCAAATGCGTTCGTTGGTGGCAAGGTCGTAGTTTTCCTAGTCTGACTGTTGTTGAGCGTAGCAATCGCTGTCACGCCCGGATCATGATTTGTTCGCCGATCCTGGCTGATGTTGGAAAGTGGTTTCCTGCTGAAGTCACGAACTGTCGGAGCCGCGCTTGGTCCTTGGGTGCAACAAGCAGAAGCTCGATCTTGATCCATTCATGCTTGACCCACTGAACCTCCGCTAATTCGATCACGCTATAAGCGTTTTCATCGGGAAACCACAGACGAAGTTTGACATAATCGCCAGGGCGTAGTTTTTCAGGATTGAGGATGGCCGGATGAGAAGACGATAGTTCATACACGCAGCCATCGCCCCTCAAGTCGCCGTCTCCCTTTGAAAGCATACAATCGATCCCGATTTTTGATAGGAGTCCTGGAGGCATACTCTCTCCTCTCGTGAAAAGTCTGAACGGTGACGAAACGGTAATACAGAGGTGAGCGTTAGGGCTACTATCCTGGTAGGTGGAAAGACCTGACTAAAGAGGCATCATCATAATTCTTATATCGTTGCCATTGAACATTATAAAAGTAGTTATATTACAATAAGTTATTAGCCATATTTAATGTTGAAAAGTAAATTATTGGAAGAGCTGAAAACCTGAGGTGAAGTCTGGTTGCGTTTCGCCTTAGTTGGTATGCGGTTTTTAACGACTCACTCACGCGCATGATCTGTTGATGGTATGTTTTGAGCGGCAGCAGGCCGCTCAAAAATCAACCTCGCTCCAGGCTTAAACGTAAGGTAGTACCAGACCCATTCCGACATGACTCGGAAGCGGTTCCGGAAACCGATCAAAAAGAAAATATGGACGACGCACCAGAGCAGCCAGGCAAAGAGTCCTGACGTATGGATCGAGCCGAACTGAGCCACGGCTTGTGCTCGGCCGATCGTGGCCAGCATGCCACGGTCTGCATAGACAAAGAGCGGCCGTTTGTCCGGCGCGACGTCCCGATCGATGAGGTTGGCCACATACCGTCCCTGTTGCATTGCGACAGGCGCCACTCCAGGCAACGGTTTCTCGTCGCGCCCCACGCAATGTGCTGCGTCACCGATGACGAAGATCCATCGATCGTCGGGAATCGTCAGATCTTGTCGGACCTTGATCCGGCCAAAGGAATCTTGTGGAGTTGAGAGAGTGTTCAAGAGGGGAGACGCTCGATTACCCGCCGCCCAGATGACGTTCGTCGAGGGGATCCATTCCTGTCCAACCCTCACACCGTCGACATGGACGTCACTCACTGGGCTTCTGAGTTTGATCATCACACCCATGCGAGTAAGCGCGGCGACGGCCTTTGCTGAAAGTTCGGCATCGAACGCGGGTAAAAGGCGAGGACCAGCCTCCACGAGAATGACCGAGAGGTCATCAAGACATAAGTGAGGAAAGTCCGGTCCCATAGCTTTTCTGCCGAGCTCGACCAGCGCACCGGCTAATTCAACCCCGGTCGGCCCTCCTCCGACAATGACAAACGTCAGTTGGGTAGGGACGCCGGTCGAGGTTCTCCGTCGTTCCGCGTCTTCAAATGCGAGCAACATCTTTTCTCGAAGCTGGACGGCATCGGTCATCGTCTTAAGTCCTGGCGCAGCCGACTCCCATTTGTCGTGTCCGAAATAGGCGTGACGCGAGCCTGGGGCAGCAATCAGGACATCGAAGGCAATCGGCAAACTATTCCGCAGACTGACCATCCGAGCCGCCCGATCAATCGACACGACGTCATCCTTGATGATGCGGACGTTGCGCTGCGAACGAAAGAGTGTGCGCAGAGGCCAAGCGATATCACCGGGCGACAATGCGGCGGTGGCTACTTGGTAGAGCAGGGGTTGAAAGACGTGGTGGTTCGTGCGGTCGATGAGGGTGACGTCGGCATGGCGTAGGGATCGTGCAACTGTTAAACCTCCGAACCCACCGCCGATAATGACGACATGCTTCCTGGTCATTTCATTCTGCCATGCTTTGCCAAGGTATGATCTTGGCGGCTTGTTGAGTGAACATCTACCTTCCTCTCGCTGACGTCTCGCGGTGTAGCATTCCCCCAGCCTCTAGCGTTGTCGGCCTTCGAGTATGAGTCGTTTCGTGTTGTCTCGACTCGATGCGCGTGATTGAGCGATGAATGGGGATCGTAAAGCCGGTTGTCGAAACTTACGGCGACGAGATCCTCAGCTTCCAACCATACCGTGCACTGTATCGTGCTTGCCTATGATAGGGAAGTCCCACGAGAGCCACAATCCATCTGCATTGGGCTAGGATCGGAGACGATGTTACTGGAAGGAGACGGGAGCTACTTCCAATGGATCATTGAAGACTGAATAGATGAAGGGCGAGCTGGTTTAGGGATCTCCGATGTTACGCCGCACGACGTGACGGCGGGCGATTCTCAACAGCGGTATCGCCTACATGACCTTTGGTCGGCATCTGGTACTGACCAGAAGGTTGTTCACAGAGCAATCTCGCGCCCGGCTTGAAGGTGAGGTAGTACCACGTCCATTCCGACATCACACGTACGCGGTTCCTGAGACCGATAAGGAAGAAGATGTGAACAATACACCAAAGTGCCCAGGCCAAGATGCCGGACGCGTGGATCGGGCCGATCTGAGCGACAGCCTGAGCACGGCCAATCGTGGCCAGCATGCCACGGTCTGTATAGGTAAACGATGGACGCTGGTCCTGACCTCGGTCCTGATTGATCAGATCGGCAACATACTGTCCTTCTCGCATGGCAACCGGAGCGATGCCTGGTAAGGGTGTGCCATCGCGGCCAAGACAATGGGCGGCGTCACCGATGACGAAGATCCAGGGCTCATTGGGGATCGTCAGGTCCGGTTGGACTTTGACCCGGCCGCACGAATCCTGCGGAACTGCCAAGGTGTTGAGCAGGGGCGACGCCTTGTTACCAGCCGCCCAGATCACATTGGTAGAGGGAACCCATTCGTTGCCGACCATGACCCCATCGGGACGGACTGCAGTCACCGGTGATTAAGTTTGACTGTCACGCCCATACGCTCGAGCACCGTCAGCGCCTTTGCCGACAGCTTCGCATCAAATCCTGACAGGATGCGCGGGCCGACCTCGACGAGAATGATCGAGAGATCTTTCAAGCGCAAGTGAGGATAGTCCGGCCCCATAGCCTTTTTCCCGATTTCGAGAAGCGAACCGGCTAACTCGACTCCCGTGGGACCTCCTCCAACAATGACAAAGGTGAGGCGATTTTGCGCACCAGTCTCGGCCCGTTGCCGTTCCGCCACCTCAAATGCGAGCAACATTCGCTCGCGCAAATGGACCGCGTCAGCCATGGTTTTGAGTCCCGGGGCCAGAGGCTCCCACTCATCGTGCCCGAAATAAGCATGGCGTGAACCTGGCGCGAGGATCAAGGCATCAAAGGAAATGGGAGCGCTATCTCGAAGTTGGACTACCCGAGCGGTTCGATTGATTGCCACCACGTCATCCATCACCACACGAACATTGGACTGTGAACGGAAGAGTGTGCGTAACGGCCAGGCAATGTCGCTCGGAGACAACGCGGCGGTTGCGACTTGGTAGAGGAAGGGTTGGAAGACATGGTGATTCGTGCGGTCGATCAGGATGACCTCGGCATCGCGCAGGAAGCGCGCCGCTGTCATGCCTCCAAACCCGCCCCCGATGATGACAACGCGTTTTCGAGTCATGGGCTTGAATCAGGAGGCACGGCTACTTACGAAAGCGAACAGGCTTAACCGCTGGAATGAAACGTCCGCGGTGGCCGGCTGCACAACCTGCTAAGGTCATCGTGATCAAGGCCAATAGAAGCAGTTCCACGTCTCACCTCCTGAAAATTGTTCAATGCAATAAGTGGTTAAGGAAGGATACGTTCGAAAACAAGCTACGTGCTAAGGCGAAGAGTGTCAAAGATTTCCTACAAACCCGCTTGAGCACTCTTTCTCTAAGAGTCGGCAGGCCCGGGTGTTTCCTTGAGTCCATCGGCGACGATCATCCCATACCGCAGGCGGCGGTAATTGGTGCTGCTACACTTACCTCATTACATAAGACTTTCATGCGTTGGTTTCACCACGCGGAGAGAGCAAAAGGAGCACACCTCATGACCGTCACATCCCGGCACTTTATACAGATGATCATTTCTGTCTGTTTCGTCGCTTCCTTTTTCACGATTACGGCCTGTTCCGGCAGTTACTATTCGCCCAATGTAAACGGGGAGAAGAAGATCTACCGCGTTGATGAACATGGCGCCAAGACGCTGGTATATGAAACCAACCAGAACGGCGACACCACCATCAATGACGTCGACGATCCCATGGCAAAGCGGCAGGCGGCCACGCAAAGGATCGCAGAACAGCTCAGTGCGAAAAAGACGGAACCTCTTGAACAGAAAAGTCCTGGGCTGAAACGGCAGTCGAACGATCCCATTTATGTCAGTCTCGCGCCACCGGTGTTGGATCCGCAAATGGAGAAGGCGGAGAGAACAAAGGGTGCGGTGGCCGAACAGATCCGGAGCGAATTTGCTGCGGATCCCATCATTAGGCTCATCGAGGAGAATCCGAGCCAGTCAGGTTTGATGAAGTCGCATCTTCCGGCGAGCGCCGATGTCGAAGTGTCGCCGAAGGTCTCGCTGAAGGAAGCCTACGGAATTGATCGAAAGACGGGAAAGCCCAGTAAGACGTTGGCGGTGGTGTTTGAAGCAACCATCACCTCACAGGTCCCACCCGCCACGTACAACGTGTCGGAGTCTGGTCATGCTTTGCGGACTTTGGAGGTTTCCAAGCGCTTCACCACGCAGGTCAAACAGGTCATCCGAGAAAAAATCGGTCCCACCATTCCTGCCCACTGAACCGATAGCTACGCGTGCCGCAAACGAAGGCGTATCGATTCAGGCGCCATATCCTGTGAGACTCATCAATCATCCATGTCATAATGCCGACCACCTCAGAGTGAAGACTCGATGGGAAAGATACGATCGACTGACTCTCGAATCACGATCACGGATACATCGCAGGGGCTACGCATCGTCCTGCCTTGTCGACGCAGTTGGTTCGTGATGTGCTTTTTAGGATTTTGGATTTGTGGGTGGGCAGTGGCTGAAATCATGGTCGCCATTCAGTTTGTGAACGGCGATGCCCCGCCTGAGGGAGAACTTTTTATGGTGACATGGTTCGGAGTCTGGACGGTGAGCGGGATGTTGGCCGTCTACGCATGGTTGTGGCAGGTGCTGGGCAAGGAAATTATCACTGTGCAAGGACAGACGCTCAAAGCCCGACGCGACATCGGAGGATTCGGATTCGACAAGGAGTACGCTCTCGTCCAGATGCGAGATTTGCGCGTTGGGCCGGTCGGATTTAATCCGATGGATTTCTCGTCCAGCCTCCAATTATGGGGAATAGGCGGTGGGGTGATCGCTTTTGATTATGGCGCAAAAACTCATCGATTCGGCGCGGGCCTTGACGAAGTCGAAGCCAAACTAGCAGTGACGGCCATCAAGAAGCGCTCCCGCATTCAGGAGAGTGCGACGATTTAGCTATTCATGTTTAGCCCACCGCGCCGGGTAACGCTGCTGTAGTTCTCTGTCGTGGTAGCGCAGGACCATGCCCTGATCGCATTCGCTCGCATTGCTACGTTTTCCCATCCGATGCTAGACTCTTCCACCGTGGTTCCTTCCCTAATCGCTCCAACTGCCGAGTGAGTACGATGCCGCCTCCCGAAGGACAGCCTATGCCGGCACAGGGTCAACTAGGTGAAGAACTGTCTGAGACCGGGGCAATTCTTCGCCGAATTCTCGAGGGGGTGGAAGCCAATGTCGGTGAACAATTCTTTCCCTCGCTCGTGCAACAACTCGCGACCTCACTCGGTGTGGACTACGCCTACATTTCCGAGCTTAGTGACGACGGTCGTCGGTTTCGTTCGAAAGCGGCATGGGGGAAGGGACGTCCGCTCCCGCCCTTTGATATGCCGGTGGAAGGTCCTTGCGAAACGGTGCTGACCAGAAAGTACGTGCATCATCCGGATCACCTGCGCGCGCTCTATCCCCATGTACCACTCATTCAGGATACCGGAGTCGAAAGTTACTGCGGTGTGCCGATTGTTGATTCCAGCGACCGCGTTCTGGGGCATCTAGCCATCCTGGATTCCAAACCGATGCCGGAGCCTATGCGCGCGACCTCGCTCCTTGGGGTCTTTGCCATGCGTGCGGCGGCGGAGTTCGACCGTCTCCGGTTTGAGCGTGCCTTACGCAAGAGCGACCTGACCTTACGCAAGATCGACGAAGGAACGGCTGCAGCCACAGGAGCGGCCTTCTTCCCGTCCCTCGTTCAAAGCCTGGCGGAGGCGCTGCAAAGCAAGTATGCATTCGTTTCTAAATTCGTCGAGGGTAACCGAATGCGGGTTCGGACCTTGGCCTTTTGGAAGGGTGACGGGTTTCTCGACAGTTTTGAATACGATCTTCTCCATACGCCCTGTGAACGCGTGCTGGGTGGTGAAGTGTGCCTGTTTCCCGAGAACGTGCAGGATTTGTTTCCCGAGCATCGGGAGGATCTCGCTCAGTTAGGTGTCGAAAGTTATCTGGCGATTCCGGTGTCCGACCATTCCGGCGCCGTGATGGGGCATCTGGCCGTCATGGATACCAAGCCGATGCACGACGATCCGCGTGTGCTGTCCGTCTTCAAGATCTTTGGGGTGCGGGCCGGCGCCGAATTGGAGCGCGAGCGGATGGATGCACGGCTGAAGGAAAATGAGGAGCGGCTGCGCGATCTGTTTGACGAAGCGCCGATCGCCTATGTGAACGAAGGACTGGATTCCAAATTCATCCGTGCCAACAAGACTGCGCTCAACACTCTGGGTATCACGCCGGAGCAGGTGGAGGGGACCTACGGAAAGACATTCATTCCCGATTCAGAGGAAGCACAACGCCGCCTGAAAGAAGCGTTCGATTCGATCGGTAAAGGCATCGACACGAAAGGGGTCGTGCTCGAGCTTCGGCGGAAAGACAACGGGAAGCCTCTCTGGATCAGGTGGTGGTCACGACCAGACCCCACCGGGACCTATACTCGCACGATGTTCATCGACATCACTGAGCAAGTGTTGATGGAGCAGGAGAAGGCCCGACTGGAAGCTCAGAATGTCTACCTGCAAGAGGAAATCAAAGGCAATCACAATTTTGACGAGCTGATCGGTTCATCTACCTCGCTCAAAACGATCTTGAAACACGTTGAGCGTGTGGCGCCGACTGATTCCACCGTGCTTATTACCGGCGAAACCGGAACCGGCAAGGAACTGATCGCGCGCGCGATTCACAATCTGAGTCCACGCAAAAACAAGCCGCTGGTCAAAGTCAATTGCGCGGCCATTCCGACCGGCCTCATCGAAAGCGAACTCTTCGGTCACGAAAAGGGCGCCTTCACCGGCGCGCTGGCAAGAAAGATGGGCCGCTTTGAAGTGGCGGACAAGGGCACGATCTTCCTCGACGAAATCGGTGAGCTGCCGCTGGATCTGCAATCTAAGCTCCTCCGTGTCTTGCAGGAAGATGAGTTCGAACGGGTCGGTGGGACACAGACGTTCAAGGTGAACGTGCGGCTCATTGCCGCCACGAGTCGCAATCTTGAACAGCTTTCGAAATCCGGGCAATACCGGCCCGACCTCTTTTATCGTCTACATGTGTTCCCGATTCATCTCCCTGCCTTGCGTGAACGGGAGGGTGATATTCCGGTGCTGGCGCAGTATTTTGTGCGGAAACTTGCGGCGAATTGCGGGAAGAAGATCGATCGGATTCCCGAACGAATGATGACGGCCCTGCAGCGATATTCGTGGCCGGGGAACATTCGCGAGCTGGAGCACGTCATCGAACGGGCGGTGATTTTGAGCGAAGAACAGGAATTGGAACCGATCGATTGGCTGTCGCCCGCAAGCAGCAAGGGCTCCGGAAACGAGAAGACCCTGACGCTCGAAGAAGTGGAACGGCAGCACATCCGTGATGTCTTGGAACAGACCAACTGGCGTGTCAGCGGTCCCACCGGTGCTGCATCCGTCCTGGGACTCAAACCGACGACGCTCGAAGCCCGTATGAAAAAGCTAGGGATCGCACGACCGGCATAATTGAAAACGCGACGACTCTTCTTGACGAACACAGAACACATGTCGATTCCGCATCTCCTTCGCCTCATTGTTTTTCATTTTCTTTCAGCAGTCCTGCTGACGTCGATCTGCACAGCAACCGTTGTCCACGCACAGGTCCAGTGTTGGGCGCCGCGTCAGCACGAGGGGGCCGTAACTGACAAGCGATGGGCGCGTCACCTCAAGGTCATGAGCGCCGCAGAAGCCGTTGTCAAACAGTCGCAGGAGTTTCTGCATCCACCGGTCCCCGTTCGCATGCGGGCCACCATGGCGACGAGCCGTTCTGATTCGATGGACTCGCGGTTGATCATACGCGCCTACCCAGAGCAGACTTCGGTCGGCATCGGGATTTGGAAAGGAGAATGTGGGATTATTCCTCAGGCGGACCGTGTGGCCGGATCGGTCGGCAGGGTCAATATCTTTTTCAACCACCTCTCGAAGGACATGTTCATGGGCCAGGACGAGATTCCGAAGCTGACCGGTACGATAGATGGTTATCCCGAGTACAACGGATGGGTTGTGATTTCGAAGAATGAGCGCCTGCCATGGATTCCTCAAACCCTCGGCGATCGGCTCGCTCGCGTGGGTGCCGCCCGTGAAAAGGCCTTGGCTGATTGGCGCAATGCCGAGGCATCACGCAAAGTTCCCGATCGGGATAGGATCGACCGGACTGCGGCATTGCTGAGAACGACCGATCCAGCCGGGGCCGATCAGTATGTGGAGAACATGAGACGGCTTACTGCAGATATTCAAGCGGCACAAGCCAAAGATGCGGCGCGAGAGGCCCACCTCACAAAGCTGCTCAACGAGTACCGCGCCTATCGAGCGCCGTTTACGGCTCAGCAACTTGCGATGCCGGCGGTGTGGGTTGATACCGATGGCGCCGCCCGCAAGGCGATGGAGGCTCAGATCGATGAGCTGCAAGAACTCAGCGTAGATGAACAAGGGAGAGTGGGCGAAATACGGGAGCAAAGTCGTGAACTGGAGAGAGAGGCGTCGGTGAGCTATAACGAAGCGGCAACGCTTCGCTTGCGCACCCAAGCCGCCGACTTGTTGCAGAACGCCGATCGAATTCGCAAGGACCATATGGAGCGTGCTGCGCTGGAGGGAGAAGCCTTGCAGGCGGCCTATGAATTGACCAACCTCAAACCGGGTCCGGCAGAACAGGCGCTTGCCTATAAGCTGGATCCAACCTTTCCGAACCGAAGTCAGTCGGGAAAGATCCAGGTGATTGCCGTATCAGTGTCAGCGCAGAGCGAGGGAGAGATTCTGCAACGCCCTGAACATGCAGCGCGCAAGGCCTGGCTTGATCGAGTCAAACTCTCAATCGACTACGCAGCGCTGGCCGCGCTGTTGGACTAACCCTTTCCGGTCCTCCTTCACCGTTCCCAGTAGATTTTCCCAACATGTTGGGACGGTTCCAATCTGTTGGGAATCGTCTTCTCTTCGCCGTTTCATCCTCTGTCACGATTATGTTGAACAATCTTAATAAATCCATAGCTTGCATCACATGTATCGTCTCATTGCGCTGTGGCATTTCGATTGCTCAGCAGATGGGCATAGGTGCAGGCAGGAGAAGATGCAGCGATGTTGAAGATCACAAAAATACAGGAAAGCGAGCGTGAGGTCCTGCTCAAGTTGGAAGGCAAAATTGTGGAGCAATGGGCGGCCCTGCTTGATGGAGAATGCCGCGCCTATCTTCGGCGGCGCAAAGTCGTGTTCCTGGATTGCGCGCATGTTGATTACATCGATGGGCGGGGAGTCGAAGTTCTGAATGCGTTTCCCCATTCACACGTCACCTTAATGAGCACTCCGGCCTTCATGACGGAGTTGCTCCAGCTTGGAGGCCGGTCATGAACGTGGATGCCGTTACCGTCACGGAGTCATTGAGTCATCGGGTGGTTGCGGATCGGAAACCGGAACTGAGTCAATCAGCCGCAACGGTAAACGGGGACGTGGTCCCCCTGGCTCGACTCAGGCAGGGAGATGAAAGCGCGTTTGACGAGTTGGTTACCCGACACCACAGTGCCTTGATCAGAATGGCGATGGGCTATGTGGCGGATCGGGAAGTGGCGGAGGAAGTCGTTCAGGATACTTGGATGGCGGTCATCGAAGGGTTCGGTCGATTCGAAGGGCGATCGTCACTCCGCACCTGGATCTTCGGGATCATGATCCATAAGGCCAAGGACCGTGGAGTGCGCGAGAAACGACATGCGACCTTCTCCTCCTTCGAGTCTGTCGGCGACGACAGCGAGGAAGCAGTTGATCCATCTCGGTTTCACCAGTCCGGAGAGTGGGCCGGACATTGGGCTTTCCCGCCTCAGCCCTGGGATGAGCAGACACCGGAAAAGCTTCTGGCGTCACAGCAAGCGGTCAATGCCATGAACCAAGCGATCGAGGCGTTGCCGAGGACATTGAAAGATGTGTTGATCCTCTGTGATGTCCAGGGAATCAACGCAAATGAAATTTGCGGAATCCTGAAGATTACCGCAACAAACTTGTATGTCAGGCTGCATCGGGCCAGAGAGCGGGTGCGTCAGGCTGTGGAGACCTATCTGGAGGGACGACGATCTGTCGTGTAAGGAAACACGGCGAGAATCGACTCAGCCATAAGCACTCAAGGAGGATCTTTTCGATGGCACAGGAAGAGGGACCGCCGACCATCATGGCGGGTTCTGCGCCTTTGGGATGGTCAAAGGATACAAGGCTACGATTGATCCGGCGGCTTTTACGGTTGTCCGTGATAAACTGTATCTCAACTATAGTGAAACGGTTCATGTTCGGTGGCTCTCGGATATTCCCGCCTATGTTCAGAAGGCTGATGCCAACTGGCCGGAGGTTGGAAGCAAACCAAGGTGAAGAAATAACGGAATACAGCTGTCTGATCATGTCGATCCACCAATACCAACTACCAACCAGGAGGTTTCCAATGAAGAAGATGATGCTCTCAATTGCGGCGGCCGCATGTGTGATGTGCCTAAGCGCCTATTCCTTTGCCGGCGAGATGGACAAGATGACCAACGAGATGAAAGGCGAGATGAAGGCCGATGTTGACGCCATGAAAGGCGGCATGGATGCCATGAAAGGAAAAACCGGCGCCATGAAGGGCGAGATGAAAGAAGAGATGAAGGCAAAAACAGATTCAATGAAAGCGTCGAAGGATGCCATGAAAGACGAGATGAAAGCCACAAAAGATGCGATGAAAGGCGACATGAAGGGAGTATTAGGCTACTAAACATCAGGTCCATTCATGTTGTGACTTGCCACGGCCTGCGCTCGGGTATCCGACCGCAGGCCGTGGTGTTTTTCCGCGTAGGTTACCCACCGATTGTAAGGAACCGTCTCCGTCTCCGACCAACCAGTACGTTGTGCATCTTTGGAGTGAGGAGGTGTGCTATGGCGGAACTCGTCCAATCGATGGACGCGGCGTTCAGACGAGGAAAAGAGTCAGAGCTATCGGCGGACCCGTCGGCATCGGACATGCCTCGTGCCAGTGATCACAGGGTTTCTTCTCCTTCTGCGATCGAACGGGTGTACCGCCATCGGCTGCCGGTGCGGATCAGCCATTGGCTGAATGTTCCGTTCCTCATCATCCTGATCATGAGCGGCCTGCAGATCTTTAATGCGCATCCGGCGCTCTACTGGGGCGATCGTTCCGATCGTGACCGTTCGTTGCTCTCGATCCGGCCGGTACAAACTGCCGGCGGTGAAATAAAAGGCCTCACAACGATTCTGGGACATCCATTCGATACGACCGGGGTGCTTGGCTATTCCGGCGGCATGAGACGCGCGTTTCCTGCTTGGGCAACTATCCCAAGTGCCAGATGGCTCGCGATGGGACGACAATGGCACCTATTCTTTGCCTGGCTTTTTGTGATCAACGGTCTCGTGTTCACCGCCTATGCCTTGGCGAGTCGACATGCCACCAGCGACCTGGTTCCAACCAAGAAAGATTGGCGTGGCATCGGCAAGTCCGTGAGAGATCATCTGCTCCTCAGACATCCTGCCGGTGACGAAGCCAAGCGGTACAACGTCCTTCAGAAACTGGCCTACGCCGGCGTCTTGTTCATCGTGGCGCCGCTGATTGTGCTGACCGGGCTCGCGATGTCACCGATGATCGATACGGCATTTCCGTGGCTGTTGACCGTCTTCGGAGGTCGCCAGGCGGCGAGGACCATTCACTTTATCGCCTGTTTTTCGTTCGTTGGATTCATCCTGATTCACGTCATCCAAGTGATCCTCACCGGGTTCTTCAACAACATTCGCTCGATGGTTACCGGTTGGTTTCTCGTCAAACATCAAGGAGTGACCCATGAAACATGAACGCGCGATAGAGCGACGCCGATTTCTGAAAGGAACGTTGGGGGCGGCAAGTCTGGTTGCACTTTCGGGTTGCGATAATCTCACGCAGAGCAGCTGGTTTCCGGCTAGCCTCAGCAAAGCCGAACGGTGGACGGAAGCAGCGCAACGGGCGGTTACTCCCAGAGACGCATTGGCAAAAGAATACGGCGCAGCCGATATTTCAACGATCTTTCCGGCGAACGGCAACACCGATCCCGGCACGAAAGAGTACGCTCAGCATGTCACGCAGAATTTTTCTGAATGGACATTGGAAGTAGTCGGCTTGGTGCAGACGCCGAGAAGTTGGTCGCTGGCCACGCTGAAAGAACTGCCCTCTCGAACACAGATTACTCGGCATGACTGCGTGGAGGGCTGGAGCGCCATTGGGAAATGGACCGGTATTCCTGTCGGCGATTTGCTGCACCACGTCGAACCGTTGCCGAATGCCTGCTACGCCGTGTTCCACTGCGCCGATGTGGATGACGAAGGAATCGCCTATTACGAGAGCATGGCAACGGCCGATTGTTATCACCCTCAGACAATTCTGGCCTACGAGCTCAATGGCGCGCCATTGGATATTCCGCATGGCGCCCCGCTTCGGCTCCGCTTCGAACGGCAGCTTGGGTATAAGCAGGCAAAGTATGTGATGAAGATCGAATTGGTTGAGTCCCTAGTCGGTATCGGCGGCGGGAAAGGGGGCTATTGGGAGGATCAGGGGTATGAATGGTATGCAGGGATTTAGAGGCAAGTCACGGTTACGGCAATAGGGACGGCCTATCTCAAAGCCGTCGCCGCCTCACCACCCGTCCTAGGAAACTTCCCAGCTGTCATTTAGACGACAGTCTTATTATTCTGACTTCTCGACCGAACCTTTTGCCGAATAGAAAGCGGGAGTCTCCAAATGACGAATTATACATATCTGATTATCGGGGGAGGGATGACTGCGGCTGCCGCGGTTGACGGCATCCGTGAAGTGGATTCGACAGGAAGCATCGGGCTGATCAGCGCGGAGCAAGATTCGCCTTATGATCGGCCTCCTCTCACCAAGGGGCTCTGGAAGGGAAAGTCGCTGGACAGTATCTGGTGGGACGCGAAGAAAAGCGACGTGACGACGCATCTTGGGCGAGTTGTCCGGGAAGTTGTTCCTGGCCAGAAGCGCGTCCTATGCGAGGACGGAGCCGCTTTCGCCTATGACAAACTCTTATTGGCCACCGGCGGCACGCCTCGACGCTTGCCTTTCGGTGAAGACCATATCATCTACTTCTGGACTCTTCCTGATTACCATCGACTGCGCGCGCTCACCGAAACGGGTCAGCGATTTGCCGTCATCGGCGGAGGGTTCATCGGCTCAGAAATCGCCGCGGCGCTGACCATGAACGGGAAACAAGTCGTCATGATCTTTCCCGACAGCGATATCAGCGCTCGTGTCTTTCCGCCTCCGCTGGCCCGGTACGTGACTGATTTGTACCGAAACAAAGGCATTGACGTGTTGACGGGTCAACAGCCGATCGGAGTGGAGAGGCGCGATGGACGGTATGGTCTGACGACAAACACCAAGCGGGAAACCGTCGTCGATGGGGTCATTGCCGGAATCGGCATTGAGCCGAATGTCGACCTCGCCAAGGCCATCGGACTCGAGATAGAAGACGGCATCATCGTGGACGAGCTGTTGCGGACGAGTCGTGCCGATATCTATGCCGCAGGCGATGCGGTATCGTTTTACAACCTAGCGTTGGAGACACGCGTTCGAGTGGAGCATGAGGACAACGCCAATTCCATGGGACGCCTGGCAGGGAGGAATATGGCCGGCAAGTCCGAGCCCTATCACCATCTTCCGTTCTTCTACTCCGATCTGTTCGACTTGGGGTATGAAGCTGTGGGACAAACGGATTCACGGTTGGAGACATTCGCCGATTGGAGACGCCCGAACGAGGAAGGGGTCATCTACTATCTGAAGGACAGTCGAGTGCGCGGAGTGTTGTTATGGAATGTGTGGGAGCAGATCGATGCCGCCCGCCGGTTGATCGCGGAGCCCGGTCCGTTTAACGCGGAGAACCTCAAGGGACGGATAGCGGCTGAGGCTTGAAATGTAGACATGGCACGGACGAAACCGAAATTGAAGGAAGCGCCGCCATAGCTCATCAAAAGCGACAAGACCGACCATTTGGCCGTGCATCAAGGCACGGCGCTCAAAAAGTTCGCAGAGAAAATCGCACAACGAAGAAGCGGTCGCGCAGCTGAAGAATCAATTCGAGTCAGCGCCGACCGTCATACCACACAGATAACTGTTTTTTGTCGCGTAAGGTCTTTCTTGGAAGCAGCAGGACACGGAAGATCTGGCCGGCAATCTCTCGGCCTGAATAGAGCGAGATTTTTCGGGATGACGTCTCCAGCGGATGCCTGGTTAAGATCGTGAAGCGAAGGCCGCGTTTTCGCCCCCATTGCTTCAGCTGCTTGCTGAGCGCGATTTCGTCCAGTGCATAGAGATTCTGATCGAACCCGCCGACATCTTGAAATGCATCACGCCGACATACCACCAAGGCGCCTGCCGCCCACCGAAACAAAATCGATACGCCGGTCCAGATACGCAGCGTCACGTCTGCCCACCAAGGCAACCCGTCCATATGCAATGTGCTGCCGCAACCCACGTACTTCCCCGATTCAATCATCCGCAAAATATCGGCAAGTAGACCAGGGATCAACAGGCTGTCGGCATCCAAGAACAGCAACCAGTCTCCGGTGGCATGAGCGGCGCCGGCGTTACGAGCCCGGCCGATTTGATTGATCGGTTCAAAGACGACTCTTGCGCCGGACTGTCTGGCCAGCTCAGCCGTGTTGTCGGTGGAGTTGTTGTCGACGACAATGATCTCGGATGTAAAACCAGATGTCTGGTTGGCAGCGATCGATACAGAAACAGATTGCAGGCATCGCTCGATCAGACGTGCTTCGTTGAACGCTGGAATGATGATGGAAAGATGCATACAACAACTATGATGCCATAACTGCTTGTGTCATGAAATAGACAATCACCAGGAGAGCCGGTGAAGGCGACAGTAGGCCTGATCGGCATACCGGAGCCTGTCATGCATGGTAAGATGCCGCCGATGCCGCTCACTCGGTTCCATCCGATCATCGCGGAATGGTTTGCTTCGCACGTCGGCCAGCCGACCGACGTGCAAATCCAAGCATGGCCTGCAATTCAATCAGGCGTGGATGCGCTGATAGCCGCGCCGACCGGATCGGGCAAGACCCTTGCCGCTTTTCTCTCCTGCATCGATCAACTCTTTAAACAGGCGCTCAATCGTGAACTCGACGACCATACGCAGGTCCTCTATGTCTCGCCGCTCAAGGCGCTGAGCAATGATATCCAGAAGAATCTTCAGAAACCGCTCGCAGAAATCGGGCAACTCGCGTTGCAGGCTGGGTTACTGATGCCGGAGCTGCGCGTGCTTGTTCGCACCGGCGATACACCGATGGCGGATCGGCAGCAGATGCTCAAGCGCCCGCCACACATTCTCGTCACCACACCGGAATCGCTCTTCATCCTGCTCACGGCGGATAAAAGCCGGCGCTTGTTGCAGACCGTGCGCACGGTGATCGTCGATGAAATTCATGCGCTGGCGCCGAACAAGCGTGGAGCCCATGTGGCGCTCTCGTTAGAACGGCTGGAGGCGCTGACGTTGACGAAGCCGCAACGGATCGGCCTCTCAGCCACGCAGCGGCCGATAGTAACGGTTGCGCAGTTCTTCGTCGGTGATCGCCCGATGCCGATGATCATCGATGTGGGTCACAAGCGGCAAATGGACCTTGCGATTGAAGTGCCGAAGGATGAACTGAGCGCCGTCGCGACCAACGCCATCTGGGCCGACATCTATGACCGTGTAGCTGATCTCGTACGGCAACATCGCACGACGTTGGTCTTCGTCAACACACGCCGCTTAGCCGAACGGGTCTCCCACTATCTGGAAGAACGGCTCTCGGATCTCGGACTTGACGCAGTGGCGGCCCATCATGGCAGCCTGTCGCGGCAGATTCGGTTGTCTGCCGAGGAACGGTTGAAGTCGGGCGTGACCCGCGTGGTCGTGGCGACAGCGTCACTTGAACTCGGGATCGACGTCGGCACGGTTGATCTGGTCTGCCAGATCGGCTCGCCACGGGCGATCGCGACTTGTTTGCAGCGGATCGGTCGCGCCGGTCATTGGATCACAGCCATACCGAAAGGGCGGCTGTTTGCCACGACCAGAGATGAGCTGCTCGAGTGCGCCGCGTTGATCCGAGCGATTAAACAGGGAACGTTGGACCGCATCGAGGTCCCGACGGCACCGCTTGATATTCTGGCTCAACAGATCGTCGCCGCCGCAGCGACGCAAGCCTGGACAGAAGAGGAGCTGTTTGCATTGGTCCGCCGCGCTGGTCCCTATCGAGAGCTGGATCGCGCCACATTCGACCGTATTGTAAAGATGTTGGCCGATGGCATTGCAACCAACCGGGGCAGGGGGCTAGCCCATCTCTATCACGATCGGATCAACCATCGTGTGAAAGGACGGCGAGGGGCGCGGCTGGCGGCGATCACCTCAGGCGGTGCGATTCCCGATACCGCTAACTATGCTGTAGTGGCGGAACCGGACGGCACGGTTGTAGGAACGGTGGATGAAGACTTTGCCGTCGAGAGTCTGGCGGGCGACATCATGTTGCTCGGCAACACATCCTGGCGGATCAAGGGTGTCGAGAGGGGAAAGGTGCGGGTGGAAGACGCCCATGGCGCGCCGCCCAACATTCCGTTTTGGCGGGGCGAGGCTCCTTCGCGCACGGCGGAACTCTCAGCGGAAGTGGCTCAGCTACGACAATTGATTGCTGAACGGGCTGGTTCCTCTGAATCCTCACCTGGTGCACTCAGCACCCAGCACTCCGCACTTCAGTGGCTCAAGCAGGACTGCGGTCTGGATCAACGGGGAGCCCAACAGGCCGTCGAATATGTCTTGATCGGGAAAGCTGTGTTGGGAGTCGTGCCGACCCAGGACACACTCGTGGTCGAACGGTTCTTCGATGAAAGCGGTGGAATGCAGCTGGTGATCCATGCGCCGTTCGGCGGGCGGATCAATAGAGCCTGGGGGCTCGCCTTGCGGAAACGATTCTGTGTGACCTTCGACTTTGAGCTGCAAGCAGCGGCCACGGATAACGGCCTCGTGATTTCGTTGGGAGAAAAGCACAGTTTCCCGCTGGAATCCGTGTTCGGCTATCTCCATTCCAATAGTTTGCGCGAGGTCTTGATCCAAGCGGTGCTGTTGGCGCCGATGTTCGCCACGCGCTGGCGCTGGAACGTTTCACGATCGTTGGCCTTGTTGCGGTTTGCCAATGGCAAGAAAGTCCCGCCGCAGATTCAGCGGATGAAAGCAGAAGACCTGCTGGCAGCGGTATTTCCGGATGCCATCGCTTGTCAGGAAAACCTGACCGGCGAGCGGGCTATGCGGCAGATTCCGGATCATCCGCTGGTACAGGAAACGCTGCGGGACTGTCTCACTGAAGCAATGGATCTTGATGGCCTCACGAATGTCCTTCGACGGATCGAAGCAGGCACAATCCGTTGCGTCGCCATCGATACGCCGGCGCCCTCTGTTTTTTCGCACGAAATCCTCAACGCGAATCCCTACGCCTTCCTGGACGATGCGCCGCTGGAAGAACGGCGGTCTCGGGCGGTCGAGCTGCGGCGGACGCTGCCGCCTGACTTGCTCGGAGAGATCGGTGCGCTCGATCCGGCAGCGATCGCCGAAGTCGCCCGCGAATCCTGGCCGGTCGTGCGCGATGCCGACGAACTACATGATGCGCTGCTGACTCTGGTCTGGGTGCCTGAGTCTACGATCCAGCAATGGCAGCCCTATCTGCCGCTACTCGTGGAATCCGGTCGCGCCGTCCTGCTCACCCCTGATTCCTCACCATTCATTCCTCACCCTGTAAAGGGGTGTGTGGCAACAGAAAACAAGGACCGACTTGAACAGTTGTTCACAACCGGTGACGAACAGATGTTCGATGTCGTGACGCTCGGTTGGATGGAAAGCATCGGCCCAACGACGACATATGAGTTGGCCGAGTGCCTGCAACTGCCAGTTGACGGCATCAACGCGGCAATGGCGCGTCTGGAGGCTCAAGGACAGATATTGCGGGGACGGTTTCGGTCTACCTCAGCACTCTCCGGCGAGGCTCAAGCCTCGCCGGAATGGTGCCACCGCCGTTTGCTGGCCCGTATCCATCACCTGGCGATCGGAATTTCGCGCAAAGAGGTGGAACCGGTCACGGCGTCGGAATTCATGCGGTTCTTGCTGCAATGGCAACATGTCACGCCGGGTTCACGTCAGCATGGAGAAGCAGGCCTGTTGCAAGTGATCGGACAACTCGCGGGATTCGAGGCGGCTGCATCTGCATGGGAGCCACAGCTCCTACGTTTGCGTATGGCCAAATACGAACCGGAATTCTTGGATCGACTCTGTTTGAGTGGAGCGGTGAGTTGGGGGCGCCTCTCTCCGCATCCGAAATTCTCACAAGCAGGGGAAACGGAACGGCGGCGTATTGTGCCGACCAGCCTCGCTCCCGTCAGTCTTTTTTTCCGTGAAGACCGTGCGTGGTTGATGAATCTTGTTCGCAATGAGGTGACTACGTCTCCGACAGGTCCATATTCTCAGCTGAGTGGGATTGCACAGGATCTGTGTCGTGCCTTGCAACAACAAGGCGCAAGTTTCTTCGCCGATCTGGTGCGGATGACCGATCATCTTCCGACAGTGGTCGAGAACGGACTGTGGGAACTGGTAGCGGCCGGTCTGGTGACGGCGGATGGCTTCGATAACCTCCGTGCCCTTATTGATCCTCATCGGCGCCGGGCCGAAGGGTATGAACGGACTCGTCGGCCACGGCACTCAACTGGACGATGGTCGCTCCTTCGATCGCATTCGAGGACGGTCGAAGGAAGCATGAGCTTGTCGAATGACCCTTCGCATTCACCGATTCGCGCTACCGAGAACGTCGCTCGCCAACTCTTGCGCCGCTATGGGGTTGTGTTTCGGGATGTGCTGGCACGGGAATCGTTGGTTCAGTCGTGGCGGGATTTGCTTGTGCAGTATCGGCGCATGGAGATGGCCGGAGATGTCCGCGGCGGCCGATTTGTGAATGGATTCACCGGGGAACAATTCGCGTTGCCGGAAGCGGTGGAAGCTCTGCGAGCAATACGAAAAAAGAGCCTCTCCACAGGGTCGGAACACGAAATCAAACTCTCAGCCACAGACCCGTTGAATCTCACCGGAGTGATTCTCCCTGGCCCTCGTGTCCCAGCGGTGCCGACCAATTTTCTGGTGTTCAAGGATGGCGCACTGATCCGCACCGTGATCGGACGGCAAGGTAACGCGGCGCATTCTATTGCCGGGCAGATCAGCCCGGCAACAGCTCGACAGTCTGCATGATTTTAATAGGTCAGTACAGGAACGGTCTGGACGTCTCGCGCAAAAGAATGAGCAAGGCGTCAGAATTCCGGTCAACCATCTGGGCATAATTCGATTGGACAGCGGAAAAGAATGCCGGTTGTCGTTCAGTTGGAACACCCAATAGCCGACTCACGGATCCCAGATACTCTCCTCTTCCGGCTGCCAGATCCTGACTCAGATTCGCCTGATTAAAGGTCACAAACGCCGTGGCTTTGAAATCCGGCTTGATCTGGCCGTCTTCGCTCCACCAGGCTGATCCCGACGTGGTGCCGGTGATGTTGGAGGTCGTGTCGGTCGTTTGATTCAAGGTAGCCTTGAGCGTGCAACCGTTCCATGACAGAAGAATCGCGACCACACCAGCAAGAATCAACGGATGGGCTGGCATTCGTTGCATGAGCATCCTCCTTGGATTGAGCAAACAAAACCACTCTGAGGTTTCTGACTATAGCAGGAACGAGCGGATTCAGTCACCCAGTCGGATAGAAAAGATGAAAGGCAATCGCGAAGGGGCGCTGAGCGTTGACAAGTGCTCAGAGCCGCGCAAGAATCACAACTCGGCGCGTGTTGACAAGGAGAAAAATGACAGCCTTAGCCGAAGTCATTAACGGCTCGATGAGCCTGGAAGTCCGGGATCGAGCTGTCCTCGCGGAGACGCTCCTCGCCAGCTTGGATGAGCTGCGCAGTGGTCGGCAATTCCAGTAGTTCGTTCGCGGACATGACGATCGTGCTGATAGAGCAGCCCTCACAGATAACGTTGTCCTATTGCTGATGGACCCAACTCAAACTGCTCGTAACTATGATGCCATCGCGTCATGGTGGCTTCAACAAATGAAAGATTCGACGTACGGCTTGGCGGCGCTTGAGCGCGCGATTACATCCGTCGGGGCAGGGCGATATGCATTGGATGTCGGATGTGGATGTGAGGGACGATTTCTGAGGACACTCTTGGAACGAGGATTTGATTGCAGCGGACTCGACATCTCGCGAGAAATGATCGCATTGGCAAAGCAACGTTATTCGGAAGCTTCGTTCGTCGTCGGTGATATTTGCGGTTGGCCACTGCCTCGACGGTATGACTTGATTACAGCCTGGGACAGTACGTTCCACCTCCCGTTGGAAAACCAGGAACCCGTACTGCTGAAATTGTGTGAGGGGCTTTCGCCGGATGGTGTGTTGCTGTTCACATGCGGCGATGGGAAGGAGCCAGGAAGCATTCAAGGAGAATTCGGCGGTAAGCGATTTGAGTATAGCTCGCTGGGGGTTTCTGAGTTTGTCCGGATCCTCAGTCTAGGTGGCTGCGCAATTCAACATCTTGAACGTGATCAGTACCCGTTGAACCATGTATACATTGTGGCCAAGAAATTGTAGAGCATCAAGGCAAATAAGACCTCTGTTCGAGTAATGGCTTAAACCTGCAATCGACATTTGAATGCAGTCCCAATCTCCCCGTGCTGAGTTGCTTCTACCGAGCTCTCTGTGGAAACTCTGGAGCGGGTGGCGGAGCCGGAGACGGAGCAGGAAGTTGGAATGTCCGATTGTTCAATTGAAGGGGAGGACCAGTGTTGAACCCAGGACTTTGCGGCGGCTGCACTTTGATGATTCGCTCACCATTAGGCAGAACGGTCGTGTTTTCGACGTTCCCTTGATCATCTTTGTAGACCTGAGTACCACCTTCCGGACCCAGCACTTGGTTTAACCGTTCCTTCGCGCTCGGCTGTGGAGGTGGCTCCTCCGCAGCGGCAAGCGACAGGCTTGGCCAGACAGTTCCGAATATGATAATGAAGCAAACAGCGATCCGGTCCATTGGATTATTATACTGGTGACTTGCGGCTTATCAAGACGCCACGAGTTGCTGAGGGAGACACTATGACGCTGGCGGAAAAAGCGGATAGATAAATTCTAGCCGCTGACAGAGGGAATGCCGAGACACCCTTGCGCCTCTTGCTACGATCCATGCATCGGTTTAGGATTGCTAACAGTGCATAGACCATCGTGATTGAAATTGGCCATATAGGGTCATTCGCTCCGCTTGAGAACAACGCTTGGTAGAACGCCATCTTATTGACACCTGTTATGAGCGGCTCGCTGGATTTCGTCACCGTTGAAGGACTTCTTGCCTATGGTCACGTCCTCGCTCGACGAGCGTCGGAGCGGGGACTCGTCCACCCTCAGCCAAGAGAGGTGTCCGACGATGATTCTGATCGCGTCCATGCCAAGATGGAACATCTTCGCTCGTTCATCGAACGTGCAAAGTCCGGATTCACAACCAGTGAGGCGTATCGGTCTGAACGGGAACATCTCCGCGATGACCAGCTGATATTCTTTGCGGCCTGGAACGCGCTCCTGGCGGAGGGCTCGATGCAGCCGTTGCTCCGGGCTCCGATCGGGGCGGTGGCCAAACCGACCTATCGCCGCCCCGTGGCCATCGTGCCTCGCACGCAGCTCACGCCTACGCTGGCCGAAGGGCGCATCGTCCTGGAACTGGGCGACGACAGGTTTTGGTTATTGCCACGAGATCTGGGCGAACGAACGCTGTTCTTCACGATGCGCCACGGCGTGTCCCAGGTGGATAGTAAGACCCATCGCGTCGGATGCCGTTTGCCGAATCAATTGGATCGTGAACGAGGGGTCGCCAAAGCCGACGCGGTAGGGGCGGCGCTCGCCCGCATGATCGGCATTGTGGGGCAACAGCTCGATTTTTTGCATCTCACCAACTACCTCGATCCGCATACGTTCCTTCATTGCATCAGCCGTAGCCCGAATACCAGACAACTCTACGAACGGGTGTCCGGAGCGTTGCTGCAGGGAGGCTCTGCGTCCGAACCGATCGACGAGGCGGCTCTCGAATCGTCGGATTTCGGATGGGTCACAGGATTGGAGAAGTCAGTGGAAGTCGAAGAAGCCGCGCGGGCGTTTGGGGTGGAACCTTCCACGGCCAAGCGGTTGATGAAAGATCCGCTGTATTGTTATCCGGACGGCAATTCTTTCTTCGATCTCTATGTCGACGTGATCGACGGTCTCCACCGATTAGGCGCCGCGCAAAAGGGCAAGGTGGCCTGCCTCTATACCCACAGCTCCACCATGCGGGCCTTGATGATCTATCTCGACCCTCGCCCGTTCCATGAAGCCTTCAATGAGTTCAGCGACTACAAGGAAAGCCAAGACAATGTCGTGCTGCTCACGTTCGAACAAGGCCGACTGTCCGGTTATTCGACGGCAGTCGGCCTGTCCGAACGGGAGCGGGTCGTGCGCAACACCTGGGTGACAGTGGAGCGTACGAGAAAAGACCGCGTGACGCTAAAGCCTCGAGCTCTCAAGCGGATTACAGCCCTCGTCTCTGGCGGTGATTTTGCCGGGGCCGGCGCTGCGTTAAAAGAATTGCATGTCACCGGCCAACGCATGGGGTTGGAGGTCTATTTCGTCCGCCACGGCTATCTGGGCTTGGCCAACAATTGGATCGAACGGGTCACTGATGAACACACCCGCGGCATGGGCAGCCATCCCAGCAGTCCCATCGGCAGTAGCCGTTTTGAGGAGTTCAAACAAGAGACGGTCCTGCAGGTGGCGATGCGACACCTTGAACCGTACCTACGAGACGGCGTATTGGTTGTGTTGGGCGGCGACGGCAGCATGCGAGGCGCCCGGGCCATTTATGAAGGATTCGGCGCGCAGGTCGTAGGCATTCCTGGCAGCATCGACAATAATATCGAAGGAACGATCTCTCTCGGATTTCAGTCCGCGGTGGCGCTGGCGGATCAGTCGATTGAATCGCTTAAAGCCACCAGCGCGGCGATGGGTAGTGTGTTTTTTGTGGAGGTCATGGGCGCGGGGTCAGGTCATCTGGCGCTGGCCTGCGCCTATCAGGCGAGAGCCGAGGGGTTGTTGGTCAATGAACATCCCGATCCGAATGCCTATATCGATGACGTGATTCTCGGGACGCTCAAACGGACATTGGGCGTACCGAACAAGAGCCACTTGTTCATCGTTGCCGAACGTACGCCGCACCGGCATCACAAGGATGGTGGCGTTCATGGTCTCGTCGATTATGTGGCCGACGTGACCACTCGATGGCCGGAACAGCAAGCGCGGCCAGGTCAGTATCCGCTCGCACTCGCCACCAAAGCCACCATCCTTGGCCACACGCTCCGAGGCGCACGACCGATACCGGAGGACAAGGCCATTGCACAGCATCTGGCCCATGAGATGGTGCACCGGCTGATCGAGTCGCCCGATGATATTATCGGATGTCTTTTGGCCTACCGTGAACGGGGATCGATCGGACCGATTCCGCTCCATGCCGTGACACCCAAGCAGTTCGACTGGGACGTTTTCAGTCGAATGCATAGCAACGCCCGCATCGCATAGCATAGCTCTCTGCCGCCACCTATGTGCTTCCGGAACGCAATAAGACGTTGACGTTGTTCATATCGAAAACGGTCTCGCCGTCCACAGCAAGATTTCAACGCGCACCACATCGCCCGCTCTCGCATACCTGACATCACAAAACTTGAAATAAGTTGCCTGAAAATCCATCTCGCGATACCTGTAAATCGGGCGCTGGTTTCCGGCGTCGGATACGTTACAACATTCAACTGCAGGGAGGGGATGTCATGCATTTCGTTGTGGTATCAGCAGTGGCTGTGAGTTTGGTGTATTTGCTGTGGCAGATCAAGCCGTAGCGCTCGTCTCCACATGAACACACCAAGCGTGCTCCGTTGAGGGCCGGCTCTTGTACGGCCTCCAGGGGACAACCTACTGGAGGCCGTGGTTTCTTTGCTCTATTGCCGGAAACGCTGCCTCGCGATAGCTCTAGTCTGGACGCCGGTTTCCGGCGTCGCCCACGTTGACATAATCTTTTTAGAGGAGGTCTATCCATGTGGTTCGTCCTCGTATCGGCAGTTGCATCCGCACTTGCATTCGGAACTTGTGGTTTGGCCATGGCGGAGGAACCCTCAAGCCTTGGGTTAGAGCTGAAGGAGGAAATGGGCTCAATGGCTAACGAGGCTACCGGCGAGATGAAGGCCGAGCAGGAACAGATGCGAGATAGTGTCAAGGCCCGGAAGGACGACATGAAGGCTAAGAGGGAAAAGATGAGATCGGAGATGAAAGCCAAACGAAACGCCCTGAAGGCGGAGAAACAGAAAATAAAAAAAGCCGTTAAGGCGAAGGAAACCAACGCCAAGAAAAACGCCAAGGAAGCGGCCGAATCGCTGGCGCCGAGCACCTACTGAGCCAACGGTGTCTGAACGACTCCATGAAACGAGCTGGTTTCAACGACGGCCTCCGGGCAATATGCCCGGAGGCCGTCGTGTTTGGTCTCACGTGAGACTAGGATCTCAGGGCGTTGACTGTGGGTGGCATCCGACATCGTTACACCGCTTGTTCGCAGGGCAGCACAAACACATGGAGCGGGAAGGTGCTGTCGCCTTTGGCTGCCTCCTGCGTTAATCGAAAGTGTGCAAATGCATCGATGAGACGGTAAGCCAATTGCTCAGAGACCGCTGCGAGAATCATTCGGTTGGTCGTCGGGGCCAAAAAGAACTGGCTGGTGAGGCCGGTTGCTCCTTTTCCGGCCACGTTGTGCAGCTCGCTGAAGGCGCTCACATCATAGTCGTTCAACAATGCATGCACCTGTTCCACGAGTGATTCGCGAAAGACGATCACCAGCATCTTCATAGGCTGCGCTCTCAGGCACGGACTGGGTTGTCACCGAACTTTTGGATTCCAGCCGCTGTTCGATCCATTCTCGGGAGAGGTATTGTCAAATACAAGATCAAAGACTTTTCTCCATCGGGCCGGATGGACCGATGGGTCTACAAGAATCTGAGGCCAGGCTCGACAAGCACGGAGGCGATACGCTATAAATTACCTACCAACGGTCTCGTGGGCGTATCAACCAGGACGGTTTTATGCAAGAATACGCAGCGTATTACGGTACTGCCTGTATCATCTTTTCCGGCTATCTCCTCTTCAAGGGATTCACTGCAGCGTCAAGACAGCGGAGCGAAGATCATTCCACGACGCTGGTTCCAGCCTATATCTACGGAATCGTGGCATCGATTCTGCTCACCTTTGGACTGGGGTTCCTGCGCTTAAAATTACCGTGGTGGGGATTTCGAATAGTCTTTCCCGGCACCACTCTGCTCTTTCCCGCCATCATCTATCTCGTCGGTCGGCGACCTCCGAAGCCCAACCTCGATCGCGTCGACGCATAGCCGGGTCCCACTCGTTGTACCCAGCCGAATGTCCCGCCCTATTTGGCGATGGTAATGCTTGGCACGCCGGCGCGTGGAACCTCGGTGACGGTCATCTGAAATAACTGTGACAAGAGCTTGAATGCTTCACGGTTCCAGCGAGCCTGTGGCCCGGTCGTGTTGACGGCGTAATAGTTCCCATGGGATTTCATCGCGAGATCCAGTCCCGTCGGTGCTGACGGCGACACGATCAGGTCCATCGTCTTGACGGGATTCTCCGCCACCTCGGGAGTACGTGGATCTTTATCGACATTGTACTCCGGCTCTTCAGCGATGGATTGCCCCAGAAAGTTCAACATCGCGTTGAAGCTGCGCAATCGAAAGTCGCCTCTGATCGGCCACTCGCCGCCGAAATGCCCCGGGCGAATATCAAAGGTCACGTCGTGGCCGAGCCCCTGTTCGTTCTCGTGCTGCAAACGGAGCCGTTCTTCCTTGGATAGCGAATCGGGGTCGTAATTGGTGATCAGCGTACCGCCTTCAACTTGTTTCAGCAATGTGTATGTCTTGTCTTGCCTGTTATACACCACCTGGTATTCCTGTTCGAGCGCTTTGAATCCTTCCGCCGTGACCGAGTCGGCGGGGATCGTCCAGCTCCGTTCGGTCATCATCGGTTCCACATGGAGGCTGTTGTGATCTTGTATGGCCGAGAGATGGAGGACTTCTCGTCGGAACATCTCATAGCCGATCTTATCGGACGGATCATTCCGATAGGCGACAACTCCGTCGCTTTGTTTCACCCGGAGCTCCTTGGCCATCAGCCGGAGGAGGAGATCGATATCGACGCCCTGCCGCAGGAGCAGCGTCAATTTTGATTCCTGAAATGGAGTGAGCAAGCGCTTGGTAAACTCTTCTCCTTCAATCGGCGCAATACTGATCGTCGGATTCTCGGCTACGCTTCCGCTGACGAGGGGCAGGATTTGCGTGGCGGCCAAACCAGCGAGAGCCGGGGTGGCGCCGGCCGTGAAGCGAAAATCGAACGTCGCCGCGATGTTGGAGACGCCGGTAAAGTGAATCGGCTGATGGTGCTGCGCTCTGGCGATATTCACAAGCAGTTGCTTGGATTGCGACTCAGTAATGGCATCATCATAGGCGATCACGGCGCGATTCAAGGTGATCGGCGAGAGACAACCCGAGAGGGCGGCCAAGTCCACAAAACCGACCCATAGGAAGAAAACGGAGAGACGCCAATGCAGTCGCATGGTCCGGACAATCTTTCGATCTTGGTGTTGTCGGCGGTGCGATTTGTAGCATATCGGTCGTAAGTTGCCTAGCGCCGCAGAACGAAGCAGTCGGACCTGGACCTCAGAAACAGAACAAACTAACCGACTTTGGGAAACCCAGCCACAGGCGAGACGAAAGACAGAGTTCCTCTTTCACCGACAATGGCTCACGGCGCGCAGGCCTGAAAGATCTCCTCACATTCATCCCCATGTTGTTCCGATTCTTCGGGGACCGTTCGAAATGTGACGCCGACAACGCTGTCCTTGTCGAGGAGCGCGCTCGCCCAGCAGCCATGGTGGACTCCCGGCTGACTGCCTTTTAAAAACGGTCGCGATTCTTCGAACATGGGTGTTTCCTTGTAATAGCGCAGGACCACCTCTTGTCCATGCGTCGTTCGGTGGAGTGGCTGTCCGGCACACTGGAGTAGCTCTGCTTGGCTCTTTCCGATGAGCTTGTCTGCGATTGGCTTTAAAGTATGTTCGGGTGGTGTCGATGCACAGCTTTGCAACAGAAAGATCACAAGTGAAAGAGCAAGTGCGAGATACATTATCAGCCTCCTATAAGCATGCTTGCCCGCCACAAGTTTAGTCATGTGTTCGTGGGCTCCAAAACGCTTGGTTAACCAGCGGTGAGGCGGTGAGCCGATTCACGACGGCATCCAACTCATCCCGATCGACTGACGTCGCGGCCAGCGTCGCTTCAATTTCAACTTCTTCCTGGCCGAACGCATGCACGTCCAGGTTCTGGGTCGGATGGTGGCTTTGCTGGAGCTCTTCCTCGATCAACGCTAAGGCCTCTTTTCGGCGCTCGCGATGAGCAATCACGTAAACCACGTTTGTGACCTCGACCGTTGTATCCAACGGCTCTCGGTTGATCGCATGAACAATCGGGCGCAAGAGGGTGTTGGCCGCCAGCACAAAGCCGGTTCCAAGAACCGCTTCTAGAAGCAAGTCCGCTCCTGCACAGGCGCCAATAGCAGCGGAACCCCACAACGTGGCTGCGGTATTAAGTCCACGGATGTTGCCCTCCTCACGCATGATGACGCCCGCGCCCAGAAAGCCAATGCCCGAGACGACATAGCCGACGACATGAATGGCTCCGTCGTGGCCGTGGAGCCGGTTTGCCATATCAACGAATACCGCTGCGCCGACCGCGACCAGCACGTTCGTGCGCAGACCTGCCGTGCGCTGTCGATATTGGCGCTCAAATCCAATGAGTCCGCCCAAGACAAAGGCGCTGACAAGACTCACGAGCGTATCGACGAGGGAGGCCAGATTGATGTTGTGAATGGCTTCCATGCATTGTCCTTACTACCAGCCGAACCGGCGGATGTAGAAGCCCTTCATCGCCTGAGTGAGACTCATATAGCCGATAAGGATCACCGGCAAGCAGACAAAATAGAGCGGCGGCAATGGTTGGAGCTTAAAGTACGTCGCCCATGGTCCCATGGGCAGAAAGACACCCACCGTCATGATCGCGATCGTCATAGCGAGCAATGGTATGGCCGGGCGGCTTTGAAAGAATGGCACCTTCGGCGTGCGAATCATGTGCACAATCAGCGTCTGTGTCAACAGCCCGACGATGAACCAGCCCGATTGAAACAGGGTTTGCGTCTGCACCGTGTTGGCGTTGAACACAAACCACATCATGGCATAGGTCGTCAGATCGAAGATGGAGCTGATCGGTCCAAAGAACACCATAAACCGGCCGATGTCTGATGCCAGCCAGCGCTGAGGCTTCTTGAGGAGGTCCTTGTCCACATTATCGAAGGGAATCGCGATCTGCGACAGATCATACAACAGGTTTTGAATCAAGAGCTGCATCGGTAGCATCGGCAAGAATGGCAGAAATGCACTGGCAACCAAGACCGACAAGACGTTCCCAAAGTTGGAGCTGGCGGTCATCTTGATGTATTTGAGCATGTTGGAAAAGGTTCTGCGGCCTTCGAGGACACCGGCCTCCAGGACCAGCAAGCTCTTTTCCAGCAGGATAATATCCGCAGCCTCTTTGGCGATATCTACGCCGGAATCTACAGAGATGCCGATGTCGGCCGACCGCAAGGCGGGTGCGTCGTTGATGCCGTCCCCCATGAAGTCCACCACATGGCCGTTGGTTTTGAGCAACCGTACGATGCGCGCTTTATGGGCTGGGGTGAGCCGAGCTAACACCGTGGCTTTCTCGATGGCAGACACCAATTCTTCATCCGGCATCCGCTCGATGTCCGCCCCTGACAGCGTGCCGTCTATCGCCAGCCCGACATCGCGGCACACCTTAGTAGTCACCAGTTCGTTATCCCCGGTCAGCACTTTGACGGTGACTCCGTGATCCGCCAGGGCCTGGAGAGCCGGTGCCGCGCTATCTTTGGGCGGGTCCAGGAAGGCGATGTAGCCGAGCAAGGTTAAGTTCCTCTCATCGGGCACACCGTATACTTCTCGGAAAGGTGGGAGTTCCTTCGAGGCAACGGCTACCACTCGCAAGCCCTCCTTGTTGAGATCGGTGCTGATCCGACGAATCCTCTCAAGCAGGTCCATTGTGAGCGGTTCAACGACATCGTCATGACGGACATGGGTACAGACGGCCACGACTTCCTCGACGGCTCCTTTAGTGATCAGCAGGTGATGGGCATCATATTTCGCGACGACGACGGACATTCGGCGGCGTGTGAAGTCAAAGGGAATCTCATCGACCTTGCGATAGTTCTCGGCGGGGTTCAGCTCCTAATAGACTTCGGCATGCTTTAAGACAGCGACATCGAGCAAGTTTTTAAGACCGGTCTGATAATAGCTATTGAGAAAGGCCATCTCGAGGATGTCTTCTGACTCGCCGCCCCAGACAGTGACATGTCGCTCGAGCACAATCTTGTCCTGTGTGAGTGTGCCAGTCTTGTCCGTACACAAGACGTCCATGGCGCCGAAGTTCTGGATCGCGTCCAGCCGTTTGACGATGACCTGTTTCCGGGACAAGAATACCGCACCTTTGGCAAGGGTCGCGGTCACGATCATCGGCAGCATTTCCGGTGTGAGGCCCACGGCAATAGAGAGCGCAAAGACCAACGCCTCCATCCATGAGGCCTTGGTCAAGCCGTTGATAACAAACACACAGGGCACCATGATCATCATGAAGCGCATCAAGAGCCAGCTGACGTCATTCACACCGGTTTCGAATGATGTCGGAGCTCGGTCGATCGCCGTGACACGGCTGGCCAGCGCGCCAAAATAGGTTCGGTCACCCGTCGCGATCACAAGGGCCGTTGCCGAACCGGACACCACGTTGGTGCCCATGAACAGAATATTGTCCAGTTCCAAGGGATTGATCACGGTTCGGTCTGGGAGAACAGCGAACTTCTCGACTGGCATCGATTCGCCGGTCAGAGCGGATTGGCTCACAAAGAGATCTTTGGCGATGAGGACTCGGCAGTCGCCCGGAATCATGTCTCCAGCCGATAACGAGATGAGATCGCCTGGCACGAGCCTTTGGATGGGAATCTCGACACGCTGGAAACTCATCCCGTGCCCCTGGACGTTTTCAAGAGCACGGCTGTCCGAACTCGCTCGGCGGAAGACCGTCGCGGTGTTGCTGACCAAGGCCTTGAGCGCATCGGCGGCATTGGCCGCTTTGTCTTCCTGCCAGAACCGCAGGAGCGTAGCCAAGACTACCATCGACGCAATCACCAGGGTCGCCTTGAGGTCCTCAGTGAGGTATGACACCACCGCCAACAGCGTCAGGAGTAGGCTGAATAGATTGCGATAGCTTATCCAGAGCCGTTGCCACCACGGCAACGGTTTCTCATGCTGAACTTCGTTCAGGCCAACCCGCTCACGAATGGCATCAGCTTGGGATTCAGTCAGGCCTTCTGCATGACTTTCAAGCCGCTTCTGCAATGCGTCTGGAGTGGTTGTGGCCGATTCCACAAGTGTCAAGGTAAGCGCGGACGGGACCTCCCGGCTGAGGCCGGTCGCAGGCAATGTCTCCAGCACCAGGAGGCGACGAAAATGTCGGACGAGGTGCCGAGCCCGAAGAAAGCTCGCGAAGAGCTCTTTTAAAAATGGGACGGTCATGTTCGGCTCATCTCATTAACATCATATTGCCTGTACCGGCTGGCCGTCATGCGCGCACGTCGATCAACATCCATCCGCCGATCAGGACAAATCCGATTCCCGCCACGACCTTGAGGATTCTCGGTGAGACGAAAGCGGATAGTTGGGAACCAACCAGCACTGCAAGCAAGCTGGACAAGACCAACGCGCCGGCAGAGGCACAGAACACACCGACTCGGCTGACTTGCGGGTCCGCGGCAAACAATAAGGTGGCAAGCTGTGTTTTATCGCCCAATTCCGCAAAAAACACTGTGACAAAAACCGACCAGAGCGACATCTTGTTTTCTCCTTTCACCCGTTGTGACCGCCTCCACAATTGCCCAACTCTATATTCCTGATCATATAAAGAGCGTTCATTTTGACGGCCACATTTCAGACAACATTCGTTTCGGCACATCGAACGCGACCCGCAGTTGTACGGCCCAATACTCCTGGACCAGACTACCTGGTTTGTCCAACGATCGATCCTGTTCGCGATACACGCTCACTTCATAGTCATCCTTGAATCGAACGGCTACGCCGACAATCCAATCGAGTTCCGTTGGTTTCAACTTATTGCTTAACTCTCGATCGGTGAACAAATTGAAGTCCCCGAAAAAAACCACCATGTTTTTATAGAGGTTGGCGTCGAAATGCGCCACATATCGAAAGAGCGCCAGGCCGGTGTTATCCGGCCGCGCGTAATAGTTGCTGTTATAAAACAACCAGCCCATCCCGGCATAGGCGGTTATGTTCTGATTCGGAAAATGCGATTGCCACCAGGACAGATCCTCGGCGGCCAGAAAGCGGCGGGTCACCAAGGTGTCCGCATAGATTTGTTGAATGCCGCTCCGATCGAGAGGCGCATCGCGTTCATACTGGATCCGCCAGCTCCAACGACCAACCAATCCAGTGAGAGCATAGGTCATGTCCCACTCCGTGAGGGTGATCCAGCCTTTTGTCCGATCTGAGAAGAAATTCTGATCGGTATAGAAGGTGAGATACTGCTTATACAGGTCCGTCTCGAAGTGGGCCATGTGCCGCAACCCTACCAGGCCGGTATTGTCGGGGCGGGCTGCGAAAGTGGGATTGGAAACAAACGCGGCGGTCAGGAAATACCCACCAAATAAGGTCTCTTCCGTTTCCCTGATGTCCTTTCCTCCGGTCTCCTTATTTTTATCTCCCTCCAGAGAAGGGAGCGGACGGCCATATTTCTCCAGAGCTTGCGCGGGAGCCGAGGTGAGTACTAGCCCCAGCAGCACGAACGGGAGTGCAAAAAGGCACGAATAGGCCGGTCGGCTGTGAATTGTTCCCAACCGAATAGCAAAGAAAGGCCAAAGTGAGAGTTGTGATGTAAATGTCTGCATCAAATGCGTCATAACGAGCTCCTTCTGCCGGTCCATGCAGACCGGGCCGGAGCTGTCATCACGCGTTTACGGCAAGTTCAAAAGGCGTGACGACGAGATTCTGGTTTGGTCGCTGAGGCAGGCAATCAACGTGTTGCCATGTTCGGTTCGTCTACTACCGTCGCTTCCCATCAAGAACCTCGCAGGTGGTGTTATGCGGATCAGGTTGCCTACACTTTGATGGCAGGTTGAGAAATGAAGAACGCATCCCTGCTCAGTAAACGACTTGAACCGCTGGAGCTTTTATCCAATCGACAAAGAGCTGTCAAGCCAAAACTGGTCGAAAGGGATCTCACATCTCTTCTGATGCGCCGGCAACAATCGGACGCAGGTTGTGCCAGATCAATACGAAGATACCGAAGAGGCTGCTGGAGAAGAGGAGACCTTACGCGACGACGAAATGCGGTTCGGTGATTCCAGCCCGTTCAACCGTCATCTGCATAGGGACATTTGGGCGTAGCGTCATGACTGGTTCCGGTCGGATCGTCTGTCCGTCCACCAGGTGTAATTGAACTTTGGACGCGATCGTTGCCAAGATCAACAGGCCTTCCAACTCCGCAAAGGACTCTCCGAGGCACCGACGTCCACCGGCGCCGAATGGGATGTAGCTGAACGGTAGACGGGTCCGGTTTGCCGCTTCCGAAAATCGCTCAGGATCAAACCGGTTGGGATCCGGGAACCATCGCGCATTACGGTGCAGACTCCAGGGACTGATGAAGACCCACGCGCCAGACGGCAGTACCGCCCCTGATGGAAGGTGGTCCTGGGTGTGGGCAAGGCGGGTATGGAGGCTCCAGGCCGGAGGGTAGAGGCGCAATGATTCGTCCCATATCATCTTCATATACCGCAAGCGAGGCACATCAGCAGCAGCTGGGACACGGCCACCTAATACCTCGTTCAATTCGCACGTGAGCCGTTCACGCACCGATCGGAATTGCGACAGCAAAAACCAGGTCCAGGTCAGGGCATTCGCGGTGGTTTCGTGGCCGGCGAGCAAGAACGTCATGAGTTCGTCACGAATCTCTTCATCGCTCAGTTGCCGTCCGTCCATATCGGTCGCAGCTAATAACAGCGACAACACATCATCGTTTCGATGAGACGCCCCGCGCCTCTCTTCGATGAACCGATGAAGCATTGACTCCATGGCTTCCAGTCCATGAGTGAGCCGGCGATGAGCACTTGTCGGCACCCACAGTGGGGTCAAGCTCGCGAGAAGGGAATCATACTGTAGCTTGATCAAACGTTGGCCGACCGCAATGGTCTCCCGTATGGTATCGGCTTCGGCGCCGACTTCGCGTCCGAAAAGCAGGCGCCAGATTATCGATAGGGTGAGATACGCCATTTCCTGTCCGATATCGATCGCCGTTCCATCTTGCCACTGTGTCGCAAGATCGTGAGCCTTGTCCGCGATCAGGTCGGCATACGCCGTGACGTGATTTCCATGAAAGAAGGGAAGCAACAGCCGCCGCTGATGGTGATGCATGTCGCCTTCGGTATGGAGGACGCCCTGACCAAAGATGCGCGATTCGACCGGCGCCACCGGCGCCTTCCGATAATTGTCTTGTTTCGTGACCAACACATGTTTGACGTCGGCCGGATGGTTCAGCACATACATGGCGGCGTCACGCTGCCGCAAGAGGAGTTCGAGGACAAGCCCCATCGGGAGTTTGACTACATCCCCATAGGTTTGACAGTTCAAGAGATAGCCGAGGGTGTCTCGCCGAAGTTCGGAGAATGGCCCCCTCCAACGAGAGACGGGTGGGCCGGAAAAGATGGGAGGTGGAATTGTCTGATTGGTCATGCGGGCTATGCGTCGCTCATGAAAGATACAGCATGTCTCACGAGCCACTGTCAGTGAGTTCCGATCTGAACCTCGACTGTTCCTTTCGCTTTCTCGGAAATCGTGGACAGTGCGATCAACGACAGGACGGCGCACAGGCTGACATACCATCCAGGAGCAAGAACGCTCCCGCTCTGTTCCATTATCACTGTGGCCAGCAACGGTGCAGTCCCGCCGAACAGAGCCGAGGCAATATTGTACGAAACCGAGAGGCCTGTGTAGCGTTGCGCGACTGGAAAGAGAATCGCCACGATGCCAAAGAACGGACCCATATAGGCCGACACGAACACCGTAATCAAGACTTGGGCCGTGACGATCAACGCGAGATGGCCGCTACTCAACCAAGAGAAGAACGGGACTGTACCGAGGGCCAGACCCGCTGCCCCGGCGGCCAGTATCCATCGATGCCCGACTCGATCAGACAGCTTGCCCATGAATGGAATCAACATCGCCAACAGAGCCATACAGATCGTGTTGATGAGCAATGTCGTTCCCATCGGGAGGTCGGTCACTTTGGTCAGGTAGGTGGGGAGAAACACATAGAAGATGTAGAACCCGACGCCATGCAACAGAACGAGGCCGATCACTTGTAGAAGCGGTGCACGGTACGAGGCGAGTAACTCGCGGACCGGTGAGGAAGACACCACACCGGCTTGTTGCAACCGCTCAAAAGCCGGCGACTCGGGAATGCGCCGTCGAAGATACCAGCCGACCAGCGCGATGACAGTTCCCGCCACGAACGGGATGCGCCATCCCCATTCCTGGAGTGCGTCCGATGAGAGACTCGCAGCCGTCAAGGTGCCGACAGCGGAGCCCAACAGCGCGCCGATCTGTGCGCTGAACCCGGCCCAACTGCCGATGTAGCCTCGCTCGGTCGGTGCAGCATGTTCAACGAGGAATGTAACGGAGCCGGTGAATTCTCCACCGACCGATAGACCTTGAAGAAAACGTAAGACGGTGAGTGTGAGCGGTGCAGCAAGACCGATCTGCGCATAGGTCGGCAATAGGCCGACCAAGCAGGTGGGCAACGCCATGAGAATAATGGACCAGGCCAAGGCCGCTCGTCGTCCCTTGGTATCGCCCCAGTACCCGAACAGCAGCGCGCCCAGTGGTCTGGCAAGAAATCCCACGGCGAACACGCCGAATGTGGCGATTAAGGATAACGACGGATCCGAAGCAGGAAAAAAGAGGCGAGACAAGACCGGTGCGAAGTATCCAAAGAGAGCAAAGTCATACCACTCCAGCACATTCCCGATCGCGCCGGCCAAGACCGTCTTCCAGAATACCTTCGGTCCGTCTGAACCCATGAAGACGCACTCTCATACAATAGTGCAAAGAGCAAAGTTGGGGCCACCATACCATGAATGAATATCGATGCGCTTGAGGTCGTACTTCCTGCGAGGGATAAGCGGAGCGGAAGATCGTCTTGGTATCAACCTGATCGGCTCAGCGATGGATACTGGTGGGAATCGACCCGGCTGCCAACATCGCAAAGCTGCGTTCCATGGCTTTGACTCTCGTGAGATACGTCTTCACATCATGGTCGCCGCAGCGCTGGTTGGCCAGGAGACGAAAGTTCCGTTTTGCGTAGTCACGGCCCGCCCCGGCACCGCAGAGATGGATGACCGCCGCCAGGTCCTGCTTCTGTTGGAACGTCGCGGGTCGCTCTCCGACGGCTTTCGCTACATGACGGTCGAGGTACGCGGCGGTCATCTCGATCGCGTGGCCAGGGATGACTCTGGTGTAGAGACTGTTGAACCAACAGGAATTGAGGTCGTGCCAAGGGCCGTCTTCGACGACCACATGGTTGTGGATACAGTAGCGCTTCCCTTCTTGAAACGTGCCGTCGGTGATTTGTAACATGCCCACTGCCGTCGATGCGGGTTGATACCACTCTAGAGGATTTTTTGACGAGATGAAACGCCACCGCCAATAGGTTCGCGCCACGGGATTGCCGGAACCCTCGGCTTGAGCCAAAGCGGCGAGCAGGTCGGGGGTAATAATTGCTGTCGAATGAACTTCAAACAACTCGCCGTATTCTTGCCATGTCTCGCGGGGGCTCTTGCTGAGCGCATTTTCTACCGGAAAGAACAATTCCGTCGGTTTGTAAAAGGTGTGATAGGTCCAATTAATACCCAACAGGACCATGAAGAGAAGGACGGCGCTGATTCCCAGCCGCATTGCGGGTGGCGTTCGGCCGACGGCCCGGAGAAACAAGCAGAGATTCTGCCATCGCCGATGAGCGAAGCGCGCCATCGACCCCACTGGATGAGGATGGCGGGAGCGAGAACGGGTGTGGCGGCGACGGCGCATGTCGGCAGAGTAACAGAAAACAAATACCTTCTTCCTGAGATTATGTGACGGATGTAACCGACAGTTCTGTGAGAGGCTGAATATGTGAACGATCTTGCATTGCGGCCTGAGCAGGCTCAATATGGCCAGACAACAACGCGCACATCATTCATGGTGGGCTGTAGACTCGGGGAGGTTTGCATGCAACGATTCGTGATGCTGAACGTCATCCTGTTTGGAATCCTTATATCCTCTTCCGCGTTCTCGCAATCATTCACCGACAAGGCCAAGAAAGACAGCGCCGTCGACATGAGTGACGAGGACCCGGCGATGCAGAAAGCCATGGAACGTGCCCGGACGAGCTTGGAAGATTTTCTTCGAAAAGCCGGATCGCCGCCGCCCAACACCGACCAGTATTCGGTCAAGGTCAGAGTGAGCGAAGGCGACAAACAGGAATATCTGTGGATCTCCAACCTGAAAACGCAAGGAGATCTCTTGTCTGGACGAATCGACAACCTCCCGATAATCCGTTCAGTCAAGAAGGGACAGTCGTACTCATTCGCAAAGACGGAGATCGTCGATTGGACGTATATCGATAAGAGTAAGAAGAAGGTGTTCGGCAATTTCACCACTTGTGCGCTCCTCACCAAGGAGCCACCGGGTGTCGCGGAATCGATTCAGAGGCAATATGGCCTCGAGTGCGATCGTTGATGTCGTACGTGGAACACTTCTGAATACGTTCATCGCCTCCGGTCAACAGGCCGGCTCCGTTCACCGGCTTCCCGCTGATCCCTTCCTCAAGTCGCGCCACGCTTCTTTGCAGATACAGCTGTCTCCAGAATTCATGGAGGGCATGGCTGCAAGTTTTGGATCTTGTGGCAGGATTGCTGACAGGAGCGTTCTCTTAATTGTTGTTGTCTATGAATAGAGTAGAAACGGCGATCAATAAGCCGATACAAACGAAGAAGGCGACGATAATATGCATGCTCAAACTCCTTTGCAATTTTCCTGAGGGCGCAGGCTCGATCGCCGCATCGTGACTTCCGCAAATCCCTGATCACCCCGTAGGCTTGAGTTACTGCTCGCCTGGTACATACGGTGACCTGAGCAACCGTATGTCTGCAGTTCACTAGTGTATCTAACCTTTCGAATACGTGCGTAAGTATTGGAAATCACGTGCGGTTACGTCGATCTAGTGGTACGGTGCGGTGCACGGTATCTCTCGCATGGATCTATCGATGGAATCGACTCGAGTCTATAAACTGCCATCTTCTCCGACCTCCTTGGAACCGGTTTCTGCCGAGGTTGTCGATCCATTTGAAACAAGGAGTCAGTCCCAGGCGGATGTAAAGAAACTGGCCATTCGCGATCACTTTGATGCCTATGCAGGTCAACGTATCTACTGGGAACAGAAAGCCAGGGCTTACTATGAAGATCAGGCTCGCTATTTCAGATTCCTCGTACCCGAAGGCTTACACGTGTTGGAAATTGGTTCTGGCTTGGGGACTCTGCTCGCCGCGGTGAAGCCCGCTCGCGGGGTCGGCATCGACTTGAGTTCGGAGATGGTCAAGGAGGCATCTCGGCGCCATCCTATGCTGGAGTTTCGAGTCGGGGACGCAGAAACGCTGGAGTTTAACGAAACGTTCGACGTGATCATTCTTGCCGATCTGATCGGTCATTTGGTCGATGTCGAGGTTGCTTTCGGGCGGCTTCGCCATGCCTGTAAGCCGCATACCCGAATCATCGTGTCTTACTATAACCATTTGTGGGAGCCGGTGCTTCGGCTTTGCGAAAAAGCCGGCATGAAAATGCCGCAACCTGAACAGAGTTGGCTTTCGCCGACGGACATCGCCAACCTCTTGGACTTAGCCGATTTCGATGTGATCAAGGTGGAACGGCGGTTGTTATTGCCCAAGTCCGTTCCGCTTCTTTCTCCTTTATGCAACAAGCTACTCGCCTATCTGCCGGGTTTCCGCGCACTGTGTCTGAGTCACTATGTAGTCGCACGTCCGCGCCTCCGGAGGCCGGAGCGTCCATATTCGACGACGATCGTCATTCCTTGTCGGAATGAACGTGGAAATATCAATGCCGTGCTCAGACGGATTCCACGATTCGGCGGCCGCCAACAGATCATCTTTATTGACGGGCATTCGAGCGATGGGACGCCCGAAGAGATTCGACGTCTGATGGCCTGCTATCCGGGCAAAGACATCAAGCTTCTGGTGCAAGACGGCAAGGGGAAAGGCGACGCGGTACGCAAAGGTTTTGCGCATGCCACCGGTGACGTGCTCATGATTCTGGATGCGGATCTGACGATGCCGCCGGAAGCTCTTCCCAAATTCTACGAGGCTCTTGCGAACGGAAAAGGCGAGTTCATCAACGGTTGTCGCCTCGTCTATCCCATGGAATCGCAGGCTATGCAGGTGCTCAATCTGATCGGTAACAAGTTTTTCGGCATGGCCTTCTCTTGGCTCTTGAACCAGCGGATCAAGGATACTCTCTGTGGGACGAAAGTCCTGTTCCGACACGAGTATGAACGAATCGCCGCCAATCGACACTACTTCGGCGACTTCGATCCGTTCGGAGATTTCGACCTGTTGTTCGGGGCCTCAAAACTGAATCTGCATATTGTGGAGATTCCAATTCGGTATCATGCCCGGGTCTACGGCAACACCAATATTCAGCGATTTGCCCACGGATGGTTGTTGCTGAAGATGACGGTGTATGGATTCTTTCGCCTGAAGGCTGTGTGATGTCCGAGGAAGTCCTTCATCGGCATCGGGCCGTGTGGCAGCAGAAACCTGTGCTTCGACGGTTGTATGAAAACTGGTATAGGGACATCATCGCTTGGTTGGCGCCGGGGCGCACGGTCGAGATCGGAGGAGGCACGGGCAATCTGAAAGCTCACGTGCCGGGAGTCTATTGTAGCGATGTGATGGTACTGCCGTGGTTGAATGTGGTTGCAGATGCCCAGCGACTCCCGTTTCAGTCCGAGTCGCTGGGTAATCTGGTCCTGTTCGATTCCTTGCATCATATTGAAAACGTCTCCCTCTTTTTCGATGAAGCACTGAGAACACTCCGTGTCGGAGGCAGGATCATCGTCATGGATCCGTACCTCTCATGGGCTTCGTGGCCGATCTATCGGTGGTTGCATCCTGAACCGACGAATTATTCGGAAGATCCCCTCGTCCTCAAGCCTCCACAGATTGACCGGCGACCGTTCGACGCCAATCAAGCCGCTGCGACGATCTTGTTCGAACGGAATCACTCTCGCTTCCAGTCGCGTTATCCGGGATTCACCGTCCAACACATCCGGCGATTAGCCTGCGTCGCGTACCCGCTCAGTGGTGGGTTCGACCATCCGTCTTTCCTGCCGGAATGGTCGGTGACACCGATTCTCCGACTAGAACAAACGCTGGAACGGGTGGGTTGGCTTCTCGCCTTTCGAATGCTCGTGGTGATCGAGCGTAGAGTCGAATCGGCATCGATCCCGCGCGCTGCCGTGGGACCATCGGATGCTTGCAAGGTAGAAGAGGCCGCCCCTATAATGCACCGCGTTGTTGAATGGATGCGTTAACTTTCTGGAGGAAACAGAGTGATCATGAGCGAGCAAACATTGGCCATTATCAAGCCGGACGCAGTCAAGAAAAACGTCATTGGGGATATTATCCATCGGTATGAACAAGCGGGATTAAAGCCGGTCGCCATCAAGCTGATTCACATGTCTCAGTCGGTGGCGGAGGGATTTTATGCCGTGCACAAAGCGCGCCCTTTTTTCGAGAGTCTCTGCACCTTCATGTCTTCGGGACCTGCGGTTGTCCTCGTGTTGCAGGGGGACAATGCCATCAAGAAGAATCGCGAGCTGATGGGGGCGACCGACCCGGCAAAAGCCGAGGCCGGGACTATCCGCAAAGCGCACGGAGCGAATATCGAATTCAACGCCGTGCATGGTTCCGACTCGCCGGAAACCGCGCAATTCGAGATCGGATATTTCTTTCCCGGCATGGAGATTTTCCGCTGACCGTCCTGTGTTGGAGCGCGAGGATCTCCTCGCGCTCTCCACCTCCGAACCGGTACGATCGTTCCTTGACAACGCCGGTCGGCCCCAACTACCATCCGGAAGAATCGTTCAGGTTAAGGTTGAGGCTGAGCAGTAGATTCCCTTTCCTTAACCTCAACCTCTATCACTGAGTTCTCTAAACGGAGCCGACATGATTCCATCCGATTTACTATTTCACAAAGAGCATGAATGGATTCGCCTCGATGGAAAACAAGCGACTGTGGGTATCAGCGATTTCGCGCAGGATGCCTTAGGCGATATCGTTTTTCTGGAATTGCCCAAAGTGGGCCTCGCTGTCAAGGTCGGCCAACAGATCGGCGAGATCGAATCGACAAAAACGACGTCGACGATCTATACGCCGGTAAGCGGAACGGTGAGCCGGATCAATGCCGACTTGAAGGATCACCCTGAAGTGGTGAATTCCGACCCCTACGGCAAAGGTTGGATCGCCGTGATCGAGCTTGCCGATTCGGGGGAAGTCGATCAACTCATGACGGCCCCGCAGTATGAAGCCTTCCTTGCCAGCCAAAAGAAAGGTTAAGGCTTAGGTTGAGGTTGAGTGTCGGAAATCTCTTTCATAGCTCATAACCTCGACCTGTGCTTCAACCTTTTGTCAAACCCACATCGCGCTATGTACCACATTCGGAAACGGGTAGGTGCGTGATCAAATCCCTGCTTCTGAAACTCGGTATGTTATTCATGACAATCGGGGTGGTTGTCTGGGTCCGATGGGCTCCACAACCGCCGGTTCAAGACATCCCATCAGGAACCGAGAAGCCGATCGTCGCTTCTCAGGCTACTGAATTAGAAGCGCAAGGAAGCAGGACTGCCGGCTCATCTAATCGGAATGTACAGGGTGCGAACATGAAGGCCGTCGCACTGACGGAGCCATCAAAAACGGCGGTCCATTCGCGACTCGATCTGAATCGTGCAAGTGCCCGTGAGCTCGAGTCGCTGCCTGGAATTGGAGCAGTAATGGCTCAACGTGTGATCGCCTTTCGCGAATCGGTGGGTGGCTTTCGTACGGTTGAAGCTCTCCGTGAAGTGAAAGGGATTGGGGCGAAAAAATTCGATCGCCTTAAATCCTTAGTGACGGTCTCGACGTCGAAATCCTAGTAGCGACGGAGCAAACAAAGACGATGAACGCGATAAACGAGCAGCTGGAGATGATCCAGCGCGGCGCTGTAGAGGTTATTCAACAGGTCGAGCTGGAGGCGAAACTCAAGCGGGCTGTTTCTGAGCATCGTCCCTTGCGCGTCAAGGCGGGGTTCGATCCGACGGCGCCGGATCTTCATCTTGGGCATACGGTGCTGATTCATAAATTGAAGCACTTTCAAGATCTCGGCCACCAAGTCATCTTCTTGATCGGCGATTTCACCGGGATGATCGGTGATCCGACAGGCGTATCGGAAACCCGTAAAGCGTTGACCAAAGAACAGGTGCTGGACAATGCCAAGACCTACCAGAGACAGATTTTCAAGATTCTCGACCCGGCGAAGACCCTGATTGAGTTCAATAGTCGATGGATGAAGGAAATGTCGGCGGAAGGGCTCATTCAGCTGGCCGCGCATTATCGAATGGCTCGCATGATGGAGCGTGACGACTTCCATAAGCGCTATCAGGAGCAGAAGCCGATCAGTGTCCATGAGTTCTTGTATCCTTTAGTTCAAGGCTACGATTCCGTCGTTCTTAAGGCCGATGTAGAACTGGGGGGGACCGATCAAAAATTCAACTTGCTGGTCGGGCGCGAGTTACAACGGGACTATGGTCAGGAATCGCAAGTCGTCATTACGATGCCGTTGCTCGAAGGCACGGACGGCGTCAAGAAGATGAGTAAGAGCGTCGGCAATTACATCGCCCTGGAAGACAAGCCGGGGGAGATGTTCGGAAAAGTCATGTCGATCAGCGACACACTGATGCATCGATACTATGAATTGCTCACAACTGAAGATCTTGGTCGCGCCAAAGCGCTCCACCCAATGGAAGCCAAACAGGCACTCGCCCAGTTGATCGTTGAGCGTTATCATGGCACGGAAGCCGGACAGCAGGCGAGAGCCGAGTTTCAGCAGAAATTTCAGGAGCGAGAGTTTCCAGAAAATCCGGACGTGCGGTTGCAACTGGCATCACAAGATCTTCGAGAAGGACAGACGATTGGGTTGGTCGATCTCGTCGCAAAAACCGGGCTGATTCCCAGCAAGAGCGAGGCGCGACGACTCATCATTCAAGGCGGAGTTGAGATCGATGGACAGAAGCAGAGCGATGCCAACGCAGCTCTCACGCTTACCGAGGGTAAACAGTACCGTCTCAAGATCGGCCGACGAAAATTTGCGATCGTGGAACGGCAATCATCCTGAGTTTTTCAGATTCATCCATGAGCAATGGTTGTCCGCTGTAGGAACAGCGACTGCTGTAGTGGTCTTTCGTTGATGTTGACGGCAGGCAATATCTGATGATACGGTCAACCATATGAAGACAACCGTACAGATATCTGACAGCCTATTTAATGAGGCTCGTCGAATGGCTCGCCAAGAAGGCACTACGATGAAGGCATTGATCGAACAGGGACTTCGGCGGCTGATCTCAGAGCGAAAGCGAGGGCAGCAGTTTCATCTCCGCAAGGCGACATTTAAGGGCCAGGGGTTGCAGGCTCATCTTGCAGGAGCGTCCTGGGAGCAAGTTCGTGAATTGAGTTATGAAGGGCGCGGAGGATGATTGCTGTTGACAGCAATGTGCTTGTATATGCTCACCGAGAAGACTCTCCTTGGAACGAACGGGCCAATGCCTGTCTTGTGCGATTGGCGGAAGGACGCGCGCCATGGGCGATTCCATGGCCTTGTGTCCATGAGTTTCTTGCCATCGTGACGCACCCTCGGATCTATAACCCACCGACGCCGTTGGATATGGCGTTGGACCAAATCGACGCGTGGATGGAATCCCCGAGTCTTGTATTGCTATCGGAATCGGAAAACTACTGGAGTCAAGCGCGCGACATTTTGAAAATCAGCCGGGTCGTTGGGCCACAGATGCATGACGCGCGAATCGCCGCATTATGCCGGCAACATGGGGTGATGGAGTTGTGGACGGCCGACCGGGATTTTGGAAGGTTTTCCGGTTTCTCCGTTCGGAATCCTCTTATCGGATAGAGCGGTATGATGCGTGTCGATCATGAACGAAAAGTGGGAGTGGTTTTCTTGACTTGTCGTGGAGCCCCAACGTAGGATGCAGACCAGCGAGCGGGCGTAGCTCAGTGGTAGAGTCCTAGCTTCCCAAGCTAGTTGTCGTGGGTTCAAATCCCATCGCCCGCTCCAAACCAAGCTCGCTCGACCCGACGGCTCTTCTGATATTTACCGTAATTGTCGCCGTCGGATAAAGACCTCACAAATCTGTTTCTATTCAGACTGCCTCCAGGTGGGATTTGACCTTCGTCTTTTTCTTCCGTCACGGTTCCATTGGAAATCAGAGCCTCTTTCCCATTCGCCTGGTGAGTCTCAGGGCGGATCGGAACAAGCTTGCCGAAACTGGTTACTGTTTCGACAGCGGCTTTCAGGTGGGTAGGGGAGAGAATAACTATCATATGATAGTGAACTATGTCAACTGCTATTTGACGCATTCTCGAGAAGAGTGCTAGGCTCGCCGCTATGGCACGAGAAACACCAGAAGGCACCGGCGCGTGGAACTTCCGCGACATCCCCCGCGACCTCATGCGTAAGGTCAAAATGGCCGCTGCGCATGAAGGGAAGAGCGTCAAGGATTTCTTGATTGAACTAGCGGAAGCGAGACTTCAAGAGTTGGAACGGAAGGGAATCCTCCCGAAGGGGAAAGGATAGCAGCAAGGGTTCCCTGGGCCGAACGATCCAAGGCAATGAGTCAGGATGTATACGCGAATACTCACGCGCTTTCGAGAGAAGATCCGCGCGCGTCGATATGTGCTGACGTTGCATGCTGAAGAAGAGAAATGATCGCGGATGGCTTTACCGTGTATGATGTGGAACAGGGCATTCTGACTGGGGCTATCGTGGAACGGCAACGAGATCGACAAACAGCTGAATGGAAGTATCGCCTTCGGGGACGGACTCACGACGGCGACCCGATTGAACTGCTGGCAAAAGAAAGGCCGACCGGGAAAGTGGTGATCCTCACCGTCTATGTCCCCTAATCCTCAAGGAGACGTTATGACCTGCGATGTATGCGGAAAGAAGCATGCCCGAACCCGGAAGGTGGCTCGAACGTACGGGAAAGGGAAGCAGTTGATAGTCATCGAAAACGTTCCGGTGGTGACCTGTCCTGATTGCGGAGAAAGCTATGTGAGCGCCGACACGCTCCACGCCATCAAGCGGATCAGGATGCAACGCAAACGGATCGCGCACCATCGCTCGGTCGCAGTGGCCCAATTCGGCAAAGCGGTCGCGTGACATCGAAGTCTGGTGGTGGGATATATCCCGAAAGCAATCAGTCTCATTGACGCACTTCAAGAATTGGAGTCGGCTAAGAGAAAGACAAAACAGGAGGAGCAACGATGAACGAAGCCTATTCCGTCCATGTCGTGTCGGATCAAACCTCAGAAGGCTCAGATTGCTACCTTGCCTATCATCTCAAACTTCAAGGTTGTATGAGCCACGGTGAAACGATCACCGAGGCACTCAAGAACCTTGAAGATGCCCGGACGCTGTACCTTGAGACGATGCGAGAACTTGGGCAGGAGATCCCTCCTCCTTCCACAGTACAAACAATGGCAGTATGGGAAAATTTTACGGCTCCCGGCGTCGCTTCCAGTGCTGCCTCACCCGCCCACGCTTTGCCTGTTACCGAACTGACATCCAGCCAGTGGTATTCCTCCAGGTCAGAGGGAAGACCGCAAAGACTTCTTGATTGAGCTGGCGGAAGCGAAGATTCAGGAGTTAGAGCGGAAAGGAATTTTGCCGAAGGGGAAATAAGCGGGATATGGCATGTTGGTATTTCTCGACGATTCAGGGGACCCTGGGTTTAAGATCGGAAAGGGATCGACGCGCTGTTTTTGTATCGCACTGGTGATTTTCGACGACCCGTTGGAGGCAGAGCGCTGTGCCGTCGCCATTAAGGAAGTGCGACGAGCGCTCGGATACTCCGACGCAGCGGAATTTCGATTTAACAAGACATCGAGGGATGCGCGATTGGCGTTCCTCGCTCGCGTAGCCAAGTACAAATTCCGCATCCGGGCCATCATCATGGACAAGACGCGGATCTATAGCGATGAACTCCGTCATTCCAAGGAGTCGTTCTATCGCTATGCCATCAAGATGGTCCTCCAATACAGTTTTGGAAAGATCCAGAATGCACGCCTCAAGATCGATGGGCACGGAGACCGGGAATTCAGACGGGAACTGCAAACGTACCTCAGGCGAGAACTCTATCCAAGACCTGGCCAACCGAAAATCCTTGACCATCTCCGCATCGTGGACTCCTCCAACAACGTACTGATTCAGCTTGCCGATATGGTCGCGGGCGCACTTCGACGCCGGGCCGAGGGAGAGAAGGAAGATGCGGGTCTCTATTGTCAATTCATTGAGAAACGAATTGAGGACGTGTGGGATTTTGGGAGGGGAATGTGAGGGCCGTAAAAATAGAACGACCCAGCTCCTATCCCGAGGTTCCTCGGGCACGCCACCATCCGGTGACAGTTCGGAGGCTGGGTCTTTGTATCCGATAGCCTACAGGCAGGGCTCCTGGCTGTCAACAGCCGTTCGTAAATCGCCGATGAGGCTGGCCGAAGCCAGACTTCAGAAACTAGAGCGGAAGGGGATCTTGCCGAAGGGGAAGTAGTTGGCCGGGACGGAAAGCATCACGCCAAGACCTGATCAAGACCTGATTGAGAGAGCACGTGAACTCCGGATGGTCGCTCAGACTATGATCAGATTCAATGGTGAAGAGGCCAACAATCCAAAGAGACCCGGAGACATCGTGCAATATCTCAACTGCGTCCTCAAGTATGTCTCGTCGTCGAAGTGCTATACCAGCACTAATTTGATCTCCTGACACGACACACTCCTGTTGCCTCAATCTCCCGAAGCCTTTCAGGATGAAAGAGTGGGATTCCCATAGGCGAAGGCCTGTCGCACCGGTCACCTTTTGAGCTTCTCCTTCACCTGATCCCCAAACACGAGAAGATTGAACGATGCGCCACGATCCAGCATCAGCGGGACTTCATTTCACACAATGCACTTATTTTGAAGTGCAATCCAACCAAAGTAGGGATGAATTGCACACAAAGCACCTCGTATGTTCTGCAGCCACAACGCTCCAGAAGGTTTTCTGTTTATGAACATGCTCTTTGCAAGGAGGCGGCGATGAAGGTTATTGTTTCCGCAGCTCTTCTTCTGGCCTGCATTCTTGGTTATTCCGAATCAGCTCGAGCAGGAGATGAGGTTCAAGTCAGACCAATTGATGCGTATGTCTCCGGTTTCGGCGGCTATTCGTTCCCTTTCAAGACAGATATTGCAGAAGGGGGAATACGAGCAAAAGATGCTGAACTTAATAATTCTCCATCTTTTGGCGGGAAAGTTGGGGTCTGGTTCACAAGTCCCAGGAAGGCCATGGGAATTGACCTGGGGGCTGAGATTGATGTGACGAACTTTAATCCAAATCTTCCTGGGCAGGTGTTAGCATCGAATCTTGGTCTTATCCGCACGAACGCTTTGAATCTCAATGCCACATACTACGGCATCAATGTTCTGGCTCGCCTTCCGATGGGTGTGACGCCGGAACTTCCAAATGGAAGATGGTTCCCATACATCGGAGTGGGTGGGGGAGCGCAGCGGCTCAGTACTGACGTATTTGGGATTAAGGTAAGTGATACAGCGCCGGCTTTTCAGGGATTGGGAGGAGTCAAAGTATTTCTGTCCAAGTATATTGCCGTGTTTGCAGAAGGAAAGTTTATCCATGCCTCACACACTTTCGACGTTCAGGGCGGCAGTGCAATTACCACTGATCTGAACACCTTTCATGCAGTCGGAGGATTGTCCCTTCACATTGACTAGCAGTCATAGGATGAGAATGTTCGATGCTCATTTCCGAATGCTCCCATCCGTTGATCCTGGCCTGCATCCCTATTGATCTTCCAACAGGAACCGGGTCGGGAGTATCGATTTCTATTCCTGCTCCACGTCGAGCTTGAGTGGCTCCACGAATCGGATTGGGAATACCACGTTCGGCACGTGGCAAGATGGGGCCACGAGCACGCATCAGTCTATCGGCGGGACGACGTTCCACAATTTCCGCAACGGGAAGAGCTGCACGAGCAATCGGATGGGATCGAGTACGTTCACCAGCTGCTATTGAGGACCAAGGATGGCCTGGCTTGGATCTTCCTCGGACTGATAGTGCTGATTGTCGGGCTACTGTATCGAGACGGGCAAGATCGGAACTATGGGGAGTGTTCCTACGGCCATGAGCTAGTGATCTGAAGGAGGCCCCGCTGACAGCACATGGATCTAGATATTGTCTGGAACACCGAGGGTAGCTAGTCGGGTCAACGTGTCCACATTGCACATAGGGATGACATGCACATGAAATATGTTCTGGCTATTGCCCTCATGGTTTTCTCTTTGACGGGCTGCATCGCCAATCTGGAATCCAGAAGGCCCGCAGGAACCGATCTCTCCAATCTGAAAACCTTCTATGTACAAAAACCTCCTGAGGAAGGCCGAGGGGTCGAACGGATGCTTGCCGATCGGCTCACACGGATGGGCTATGTCGCGACCTATGGCATTGATGGGCCGGCCACGCCGGTCGATGCCATCGTCACCTACAAAGACGACTGGTGGTGGGACCTATCCTGGTACCTCTTGCAACTGGATATCCAGATTCGTGATCCCCAAACTAAACTCATTCTAGCGAGTGGTCATTCGAAGCGCACTTCTCTGGTCAGAAAATCATCTGATGAAATTGTGGAAGACGTGCTCAACGAAACGCTGAAAGGAGTGCGTCGATGACGCGGAGGATCATATTCTTGGCAATCCTTGTCCTATCATGCAGTGGATGTCCTCCCATCGTCAAAACAGAAGGAATGACGGCAAAGGTAACCGGGTCTCATGGGCAAGGCACGGCAGATGTCCTGGTTACCGTATTCGGTGCGGCTGAACATTCAGACAGAAAGGCTGTTCAGTTCACCAATGAACGATTCGCCCAGGCTCTCGCGACCTCATTGGAGCGCTCTGGCCTCTTTCGGAAAGCATTCTTGGATACGCCAGGACAATACCAGCTTCAAGCCAACGTTACCGACGTGCAAGAAGAGGTGCTTGGCATCAACCTCACCGCATCGATGACCGTCAGTTATGTCTTAGCGAGCATGTCTCCAAAGGCTTTGGTCTGGGAGAAGACAATTACCAGCTCTCATACTGCAGGGATCGGTGATTCTGTAATCTCCATTACTCGCTTACAAATGGCCACTGAAGGCGCGGCGAGAAAGAACATTGAGGAAGTGATTCATGATCTTACATTGGTGAAGTTGGAGTAACCGCATAGGTTCACGGGAGTCTAGGAGGCCACACGCAATCCGATCTTGCCAATTGATTGAAAACACAATGGAACACTGTGCCGCTTCCATCTTTCCGTACTGCTCATGCATCTCGGCATACGCGAACTTGCTGGTACGGTCGATCGCCACGAATAGATAGAGTTTTCCTTCCTCTGTTCGCACTGCGACAATGTCGCTGTGGAAGTAGCCGATCGGATACTTCTTGAACTTCTTCTTGGCGGATTGTTCTCCGTCCATCTCCGGCAGGCGACTGATGTCATGCCGCTGGAATAGGCGATGCAGGGAAAAACGCGTCAGCGCAGGCATACAAACAATCATCCAGAGGCAGCAGGGTATGCTTGCGAAAGGCGACGCACGCGGCTTCCTGCTCTGGTGTCAGCACTGTGGAATGCGGCTGTTTCGGCCCCATGGGCTGTGCGATTCGGAGACATCGTT
>JAFEBM010000009.1 GCA_018242685.1 Nitrospira sp.
ACACACCTATTGACATGACCTCCAGGTGCCCTCCGGACAACATTGTCTATACGGATAGCTTCACCGCCGATGCACAGTTTTGTAGTTGGGATTGCACTGAGGCGCAGGTGCCATCGGGTGCTGGTGTTCAAAATCCAGCAGACTGCTTCCAAGACTACCTGCATGGGCACGGGTTTGCGTCCCGGCCGGTTATCCGGGATATGCTCTTCGGGGAAATGCTCAGAATCCGGTCACATTCATCATTTCCACAGGTAGAGCGTGTATGGACTTATACGTACGTATGTTGAGGGTGTCAACAATTTTGAGATAGGTCATAGTCGGATTGCAACGTAAGTATGTTACATGGAATAACGAAACGCAACATTGCGTTTATGGAGGGCATTATGAGGAACATAGTTTGGATCGTTGAAAGACCGGGTGGGGAGTTCCGGAGGGTGGAGTTGCCTTGCCCGACGTTGGAGAGCAATCAGGTTCTGGTAAGAATATCTGCCAGCGGCGTTAATCCGCTCGACACAAAAATCCGAGCAGGCAGCGCAGCACATGCCAAACAACCTCTCCCTTCCGTGCTTGGACTGGATATGGCAGGAACCGTTGCAGAGGTCGGAACCGGGGTCCCTGGCTTCAAATCCGGCGATGAGGTCTATGGCATGGTAGGTGGTGTCGGCGGACTGCAGGGAACGCTCGCCGAGTTCATTGCTGTCGATGCTGGCTTGCTCGCGCACAAGCCGAAGAACCTCTCGATGCGTGAAGCGGCATCCCTCCCTCTGAGCATCATCACAGCCTGGGAAGGATTGGTCGATCGTGCGAAGGTACACGCCGGTCAGAAGGTGCTGATCCATGCAGGTGCCGGAGGTGTCGGCCATATTGCGGTTCAAATTGCCCGCAATTTCGGGTCAGAAGTGTTCGCCACCGTCTCATCGCACAAAAAGAGCATCGTGGAAGGTTTCGGAGCCACTGCTATTGACTATCGCGTTACCTCGGTTGAAGACTATGTAGCCTCTTCCACCGGAGGTCAAGGGTTTGACATCGTCTATGACACCGTTGGCGGTGCAACGCTCGATGCTTCCTTCGGAGCGGTGAAGCGGTACACCGGCCACGTTCTGAGCTGCCTGGGATGGGGATCGCACTCCCTGGCTCCGCTCTCCTTCCGCGGAGCCACCTATTCAGGGGTCTTTACTCTGTACCCTCTGATTACCGGAGAAGACCGAGCTTGTCACGGTCAGATACTCGCCCAGGCAGCAGTCCTCGCCGAGGCAGGCAAGCTGAGACCGCTTCTCAACGAGCAACACTTTTCGCCTACGACCATTGATGCCGCCCATTCTCTCGTTGAATCCGGGGTCTTGGGAAAAGTTGTCGTCGAACTCTGAACTCAGCGCGAGCAAACGTACTCGCAGAATATTTTCGCTAACACAATTGATGAACTAAATAAGGAGTGCCCATGAATAGCATCGAAGGCCCACATCTCACATCATCGCCTAAGAGCGCCAGCCCGGAAGACTACGATCTCGTCATTCTCGGCAGCGGCGAGGGATCGAAATACGTAGCCTGGACGCTTGCGAAACAGGGACAACGTGTGGCTGTAATTGAGCGTAAGTATATCGGTGGTTCCTGCCCCAACATTGCATGCCTGCCAAGCAAGAACGTCATTCACAGTGCGAAGGTCGCTTCGTACTTCCGCAGGAGCGAGGAGTTCGGCATTATGAAGGACGGCTTTAAGATTGACATGTTTACCGTGCGTGACCGAAAGCGCAGGATGGTGAAGGGCTTGATCGACGTTCATGTCGATAACTTCAACAAGAGCGGGGCCGAACTGATCATGGGATCAGGGCGCTTCGTTGCCCCACGGACTTTGGAGGTAAGCCTTTCAGAAGGAGGAACTCGCTACTTACGGGGAAAGAATGTGATCATCGGCACCGGAACCCGCGCGACACTTGAACCCTTTCCTGGCCTCATCGAATCTCAACCTCTTACTCACATTGAGGCCCTCGAACTGGATGAAATTCCTGAGCACCTTCTTGTATTGGGTGGTGGGTATATCGGACTTGAACTCGCACAAGCTATGCGCCGGTTCGGCAGCCGGGTGACTGTCATTGAGCGAAATGCGCGGCTGGTACATAGGGAAGATCAAGATGTGGCCGAAGGACTTCGTACCCTCTTCGAAAATGAAGGTATTGACCTTGTCCTAAACGCACGGATTGAGCGGGTGTCGGGAAAGTCCGGCAGCTCAGTTCGGATTGTCATAGCTCAGGATGGAATCGAAAGAACGCTTGAGGGCACTCATTTGCTGGTCGCAACCGGACGCACGCCGAACACCGACGGGATTGGACTGGACTCGGCAGGCGTTGAGATCACGGACCATGGCTATGTGAAGGTCAATGAGCGGCTTGAGACGACAGCACCGGGAGTCTGGGCAATAGGTGAATCCGCCGGAAGTCCCCAGTTCACCCACATCGCCTTTGATGACTTTCGCGTGATTCGTGACAATCTGGCTGGTGGAAACCATATTACGACCTACCGGCAGGTGCCGTTCTGCATGTTTACCGATCCCGAGTTTGCGCGTATCGGTCTCAGCGAAACGGAAGCCAACGCGCAAGGAATTGCATATCGTCTCTTCAAGATTCCTATGGGCGCAGTGTTGCGCACACGCACTCTCTCTGAGACAGACGGGTTTTTGAAGGGGTTGGTAGAGACTAGCAGCGATCGCATTCTCGGCTTCACTGCCTTCGGAGTCGACGCAGGAGAAATTATGGCATCAGTGCAGATTGCAATGATTGCGGGGCTTCCCTATACGGCTTTGCGTGATGCCATCCTGACCCACCCAACTCTTCTGGAAGGTCTCATCGTTCTATTTTCCAGCATCCCCTCTGTCTCACAGTCGACCGATCTCAAAGTCTGAATGGTGCAAGGTAAGTAGGCCTCAACATCGAAAGGAGATTGCTCGATGAAAAAAAGGCTGAACGACACCGAGTCGCTTCGCCGCTTGCGCCTGAGTCAATCCTTCACGGGTCATCAACTTGCGCAGCCACGCATCTCAGAGATCGCGTGCAACAAGGCAGACAAGCTCTCGCTTGGTTATCTCGTGGGTCTCTGCGCGAAAGCCAGTCTGTCAGTTGAGCACAGAATGGGGGGCAAGTCTTGTTCTGTGCATACCAACGAACAATGATTTAGGGGGGAGGACCCCGTCTCTTCGGATCAGGCCGTCATGCGGGTACCGCTGAATCAGTATGATTCAAGGATCTGGTCTTTGTCTCCGCTGCGAGTTTGCAGGACAATGCAGACTGCGAGAGATCTGAGAGAGGGTGTTATGACAGAGGGCCTTCTGACGACACGCCCACGAAGTAGAGGTGCTTCTCTCCGGTGAGATGCTGCGGCTGGACGATGTAGTCGCCTGTCATTGAGGGAATCCAGATGGACTTTGCCACCTCCATGTTTCCCTCCGTTATCGCCCAAGCGAGGCCGCCCACAATGCCTCCGCCGATCGCATAGGCCATTTTCGCGGCGCCATAGGGAATGGTGAGAGCCCAGCAGGCTGCTTGGAGTCCGGATGCCTCGGGGCTGGATAGGTTCGATGGGCGGGACAGGCTCGATTGCGATGGACTTGTCTCGGACATGTCTTCACCATGAGCCCGTACAGATTCCCCTGTCATGACCAGTAGTGTGCAAAAGATAGCTCCAACAAGAAACACTCGCCCGGCCTGCACTCGTAGAAAGTGATTCGTGCTCATGGTTATTCTCCAGTGGTGAGGCCTGTCCAACATGCGAGGCTAGCACGAGTACTCGCTTACGTGCTCCTAGCTTTCTTGGGGACGGAAACTTTGTGTTCGGGTGTGTCCAGGTCCAAGTTCGGCGGCCTGCCGGTCCAGTTTGTCTAACTCAAATTACTTTCGCCAATTCCCGCAAGGCTTTCGAAGCGATGTCAAGCCTTCGTGTTCGAAATCTCGGGACCTTCGATTTTTCTTTAATTATTTAGACAGTTTCTCTCGATGTCTCGCACCTGGCAAGGACCCTAGGGGAGATTAATAGGAAGAATAATAATCGCAAGCTTTTCTATAGTCCCCTGGACAGGGCCCCCGCTATCGCCATACGTTATGGGTCCGGATACCTTTTCAGTAGCCCGGTGACGAGCCGTTACCGGTTAAACGTTCGCTTCAAACGGCAGGTCTAGTGAAATCGCTTCGCTTTCGATAGGACTGTTTTGTTGAAGACTTATAGATGCCACAGGATAAGAAGCCGCCCTCTGGAACCAGACGTTTGGCTTATGGTTCGTCGTTGGGGAGCTCCTCGCTCTGCTTGAGCCAGAGTTCAAGAAGTCTAGTTTCACGTTCAGATTGGGAAATGCGCTCCAGAGCAAACGCGCCCGTCAAGCGATCTTCATAAAAAGCCCGTTGCTTCGCGTAGGTTTTCTTAAAAGCTTCCCGCTTAAGGCTTTTCCAATTCGCATCGGATATTCCAGCATGGGAACGCAAGAGGTTGATCTCAATGGCTTGGAAAGCAAATACTTTCGCTAAAACCTTAATGACGGTTGCATTTGTCATAAACCTTGGAACTTTATCAGCCATGACACATCGTTTCGGTTGGGTCAAGACACACATGACTGTACCGGCGGTGTTCTCAGCATCCTAGAGCGGCACTGAACCCCGAAGTGGAAACGATCAGTTCCGCACGCCGCTCCACACTTTTGCCGGATCGATCGGCTTGTCAGGATTGAGCGTCTTCGCTTTTTCCAGCAGGATATCGGTCCCCTCCGGATACGCCGGATCAGAAATACAACAATTATCGACCGGACAGACTGCCGCACATTGAGGTTCGTCAAAATGGCCGACACACTCGGTACACCGATCGTGAGTAATCACGTAAATACTGTCCCCCACGCCCTGGCCGTCGCCCACATGATTTCCCTTCGCCTCCGCGTCGCCGCGAGTTTCGAAGATGGCCTCGTTCGGACATTCCGGCAGGCAGGCGCCACAGTTGATACATTCCTCGGTAATCAGCAATGCCATGATTCTGGCCTCCTTATTTTCTAAGATTGAACAGGGCGCCGCACGTTCTCTTTAATCTTATTTCCTTCAACGCACCCTCAAGAGATTTCATCGTGTGAGTGTGCTCATGACCATATCACCGAAAGCGCAATGAATAGGGCAGTCAAACTGGTTGATGCGCATTTTCAATAGACCGACAGGATACGCATGTTGCGCCTTTGTAAGCGCTCCTGTCAATGCGGCGGTTCGAAAGGAGAATTTCCGGGAAAGAATTCGGCATCGATAAAGCGCGTTCATCACCTGAGGTTGCCGACTGAGGTGAAAACCTTTCTGGAGGCAATCAACAGGAATGCAGCTCCAGTGCGTGAATTGGGGTCACATCTTGCTCTGTGCATGAGGAAGATCTCAGGGGCCGGACTGCGTCGTGTCGGACGAGTAGGTGATGCCCACAGAGCTGCTCGTGCAGCGTGCTGCGAACCGATCCCCATTTCACATGTCATGGCCACGCAGGGTTGCTTGACGGCTATCTCATGTTGAGATAGCATGAATCAGTGCATATCATCACACGGCGGCGACTGGTGGAATTCTGGAAAATCCATCCGGAGGCTCGTATGCCATTGCAACTTTGGTTTACGATTGTCCGCAAAACCGACTACGCCTCCTTCGCCGCTCTGCGGACGACGTTTCCATCAGCCGACCACGTTGATCGGTTCACGGTTTTTAATATCGGGGGGAACAAGTTCCGGCTGATTGCAGCGATTCATTATAATCGAAAGAGAGTCTACATCCGGCATGTACTGACGCATGCGGAGTACGATCGAGGGACTTGGAGGATCTAACCGATGCTCGCCAAATATATCCGCGAAGCGAATGCCGACTACCTCCGTATCCGTCAGCAAATCCCCATCGGGCCGTTGCGAACAGAGGCGGAATATCATCGAGCGGTCGCCGTTCTCGATGAGATCGTCGACGAAATCGGCGAACAAGAGGGGCATTCTCTCGCCGATCTGGCCGAAACCCTAGCGCTTGCCATCGCGGCCTACGAAGAGGTCCATGTGCCGATCCGCGACATCTCCGGTCTTGCCGTTCTCCGTACCCTCATGGACGAACATGGTTTATCACAATCGAATCTTCCAGAAGTCGGCAGCCAGGGCGTCGTCTCAGAAGTTCTCGCAGGAAAACGTGACCTCAATGTCCGTCAAATAGCTCGACTTGCTGTGAGATTCGGTGTTTCACCATTGGTGTTTTTGCAAACCCCTCCCAGCGCGCGCCATCGGTCGCAGCAAAGAAATCAGCCTCTCCCTGGGAGAAAATCTAGAACGACTCAGAAGAATGCCGGACTGGTGTAGGTGACCGTAATCTCGCAGCGAGGCGGTATAAGTTCGTCGGAGAAAAGCCATGAAGAAGGCTAATGGGCGAGGATGAAACGAGGGTTGACTTCATAAATATTCTTTCGGTTCGGCTGATGGCGGACAGGATGAGACCCCATGAACTCGTACGATGTCTCCATCGTCGGCGCCGGTGTCGTCGGATGCGCGATCGCCAGGGAATTATTGTGCCGGCACCGGGCCGCGCCGATCCGCATCCTCGTCCTCGAACAGCACGAGCGCGCCGGCGAAGAAACCAGCGGGCGCAACAGCGGTGTCCTCCACAGCGGTATCCATGAACCCCGCTTTTCACTGAAAGGGAAGCTTGCCCGGGAAGGGTGCCGGTTGGCGGCAGATTATGCTCTGGAGCATGATGTCCCGTTGGTCAGAGCCGGTATGATCATCGCTGTCTCGGCGGAGGATATCCGTCGAGGCCTGTGGCGCGACATAGCTATGTTGCGTCGCTTGTGGTTCAACGCCTGGAGGACGAAAACGGCGGTGAGGTTCATGACGCCGTCCGCCTTACGGGCTTGCGAACCGCATCTTCACGCCTGCTGTGGAATCGCCATACCAAGCGTCTCCGTCATCGATTTTCAGGCCTTCGTGCAATCGCTCAAGACTGAGTCGGAAGCGGGCGGCGCAGAGTTTGCCTTCAACAATCGAGTCATCGGCGTCGAGGAAGTCGCCGGCTCGTATCTCATTTCCACCGATCGCCAACGGATCCGGACCACCTGCCTCATCAATGCGGCCGGACTCTATGCCGACGAGATTGCCGCACTCGGCATGTCCCATAAGAAATATGTCATCAGCCCGTTGAGGGGTGAGTATTACGAGCTGGTCACTCCAGAGAAGCAGAGCTTGGTAGGGTGTCCGGTGTATCCTGCGTTACCATCTCACGCGACCGGCAAGGGAATTCATTTCAGCCCCCGTCCGAACGGACGGGTGTATGTTGGGCCGAACGAAATGCCCGTCGCGGACAAAGCGGACTACACCTCGCGCAAGACGCCGCCGGGCTTGTTCGTTGAAGTCTTGCAGAAATTCCTGCCCTCCCTGGATGAACGCGATCTTCGTTGGGCCTATTCCGGAATCAGGCCGCGTGTCGTGACGAAGAGCCGGTCCAAGAGCGACTTCATCATCTCGGTCGACAGGGAAGATCCCCTGTTGATTAATCTGATCGGCATTGAATCGCCGGGACTCTCCGCCGCCTTGGCGCTCGCACGGCATGTTTGCGACCTACCGCCCCTTCGGAGCCGGTTTCCATCCGCCTAATTCTCCTCGCGGTTTCATGGCATCTGCGAGCTGGGTTCTGGAATTGGTGCCAAGACTTGTTCTGTGCATGCCAGTGAACAATGATTCAAGGAGTCGGGTCCTCTTTCCTCGGATGAGTATTGAGAGAGGGTGCGGCATCGAACTATACTTATACGTAGTTGTTGTGCGCAGCCCTATGTCCGTGGGGAGATTGCTGAGTCGTCGATTCAGCGCCATATCAGCCTCACATTCGCGTAAGCCGCTATGTCGGAACGAAACATCGTCATCTGCTCGGACGGCACGGGCAACACCTTCGATAGAAGCGTTTCCAACGTGACCCGACTGGTGAAGCTGTTGGCCCTGAACGATCGCAAGCAGCAAGTTGTGGTCTATGATCAAGGGATTGGGACCGTAGAACGGCTTGAGTCAGTTCGGCAGTTTCAGCGATCAGTCCAAGATCCCGACTCATTGGAAATACTCGATGCGCCGAAAGGATGGTCGACCGATCCCGGAAGTCTTACGAAGCGCTTGCTTGGACTGGGCTTCGGCTATGGCCTTAAGGCCAATATTCGGCAGATGTATGAAAAGTTGAGTCAGTGCTATCGCACGGGAGACAAACTATTCTTCTTTGGGTTTTCTCGCGGGGCATTCACTGTACGGGCTTTGGCAGGCTTGATCTATCATTGCGGGTTACCAAAGCCCAAGGGGGCCATGACCAAAGGTTGTTTCTCTGAGGCCTATACACGCTACTCAATGCTCTACGAGCAGAGAGGCGATGAGTGGGAACGAATCACTGCGATCGCGGACGAACGTAAGCGGGGAGCGGAATTAGAAAAATGGTACGACAAGGATAAGGCAAGGTTCAAGTATGATGCCGAGAGGATCGCTGAGTTCCAGAGAAGATTTCCTGTCAGTGAAGATGTCGGCATTCATTTTCTGGGCCTATGGGATACGGTCAAGTCTTACGGAGGCATTCGTCTCATTATGCTGCCCCATCTGCGACATAACCCGTGTGTGAGGACTGTTCGACAGGCTCTGGCGCTCAACGAACGACGTTCTTGGTTTGACGCGACGACATGGGGCCGGCTGGATTTGGACAAAAAGGGTGCGCTTGTAAGGCTCAAAGAAACTCTCTCTTCCGGTGACTATCACGCGCTCGAAGCGCAGGACATCGAAGAGGTCTGGTTCCGCGGATGCCATTCCGACATCGGTGGCGGCGACGCGGAGGCTGTTACCGGCATGATCGCGTTACGTTGGATGTTGGGCGAAGCGAAATCCAAGGGCTTTGTTCTTAACCAAAACGGGGAGATTGTGCTCGGCACCGATGACCCGCCGGGGCCCGCGGAAATCCACGAATCGATGTCACCTGCTTGGAAAGCGGCGGCCTATGCACATTTGAAAGAGATCGACAACTCAGGGATGTATCCGAGCCTGAAGTCCGCAGTGGGCAAGACGGGAAGGAGGACTCCGGATGTGCTGACGCGCGATGGCAAGATCTTATTGCATTCCAGCGTCGGTGCTCGCCATGCGATCTTGGCGCCTGTGGAATACCGGCAGACAAAGCGATGAACCACGATGCGGAGTTAAGTGAGCGGATATCCTTGTCTTCATCATCGGTTTCGTATTGCCAGCGATGGTCACCGCTTGAGCGGAGTATCCTGGGCTTTCTTACCGGCTTGCGCTTTTCCGTCGCCCAAACTGTTACCCGATTCCGGCCACTGTGTAATCACGATTTCCATTCGTCGGTTCTTACTCCGGCCCTTTTCAGTCTCATTCGTCGCGATAGGCTTGCTATCTGCATACCCCACTGCTTTGACTCGGTCGGCTCCTAGCCCCCCGCCGACCAGTATCTGCACGGCATGGTCGGCCCTGGTCCGAGAGAGTTCGATGTTATCCCGAAAGCCCTTCCGAGAGTCGTTCCGGAGCGGCTGGTTGTCGGTATGTCCGGCTACCTCTATGTTCTGGTAACGGAATCCATGCAAGACGACTCCGACCCGTTCGAGCAGCGAGGCGCCTCCGATGGTGACTGTCGCGTCACCTGTGGAAAACAACTCACTGGTTGCCAATGCGAGGGTCAATTTATTTCCTCGCTGCTTCAAGGCCGCACTGCCCTTCTTGAGTTCCGGCTGTAAGAGATTCGCAAGGCTTTCGCTTACTTTGCCGAGGTCGCCATTTGATGGTAATGCTTCCCCATCATCTGCGACCTCAGAGTCGGGCCCGAGCAGGTTGGTCAAGGAGAGATTGTGATCGATCGGTAGCAGAGCAAGCGAGGGAGGTTCTTCCTGAGCGGAAGGCGGCGCGGTTTGTTTGGACGAATTGAGCTCAAGCTCCGCCAGCAATTGCTTCGTGTGCACAAGTTCCGCGTCTTTCGCCGTGAGTTGGGGATTGAGATCCGCCAGCTTTTGAGCGGCTTGTTTGAGGTCCTCCTTGACCTGCGCCAGTTCTTGCTCTTTCTTCGCCGTCTGTTGTTCCGCTTCGGCGGCGCGGCGCTTAGCCTGGGCCAGTTCGAGTTCTTTCCCCGCTATCTGCTGTTCCGCGTCGGTGACACGACGCTTGACCTGCGTCAGCTCTTGCTCTCTCCCCGCCGTCTGTTGTTCGACTTCGGTGACACGGCGCTTGGCCTGCGCCAGTTCTTGCTCTCTCCCCGCCGTCTGTTGTTCGACTTCGGTGACACGGCGTTTGCTCTGCGCCAGTTCATGCTCTTTCTCCGCCATCTGCAGTTCGGCTTCAGTGACACGGCGCTTAGCCTGGGCCAGTTCGAGTTCTTTCCCCGCTATCTGCTGTTCCGCGTCGGTGACGCGGCGCTTGGCCTGTGCCAGCTCTTGCTCTTTCCCAACCATCTGCTGGTCGACTTCAGCGGCGCGGCGTTTGGCCTGGGTCAGGTCCTGTCCTTTTCCCATCGCTGCCAGCTGTTGTTCGAATTCGGCAACGCGGCGCTTGGCCTGCGCCAGCTCTTGCTCTTTCTTTGCCGTCTGTTGTTCGGCTTCGGCGGCGCGGCGTTTGGCCTGGGCCAGTTCCTGCACTTTTCCCGTCGCGGCCAGCTGTTGCTCAAGTTCGGCAATACGGCGCTTGGCTTTGTTGAGCTCCTCAGTTTGGGACGAAAGATCCTCTCGAAGCTGTTTGGAATTCTCGTGGCCGCTGGCTATCAAAGCAGCGATCTCATTCTCCTTGGCATGGAGCTGGAGAATGAGCTCACCGATCCGTTGCTTGAGTTGTCGCTCAAGCTCATTGATTTTTTGCGTGGCCTGCTGGAGATTGTTTCTCGTCACGCTCAGCTCGTCTTGCGATGACTGGCCGTCTGAATCTTCGGCGGCCATAGAGACCGGCGCGTTTCCGCATAGCATGACGATGGATACAAGAACGAAGGTGGATAACTTGATCATCATGGTTCACCCACAAGTCGATAAGGCGCGGTGATCACACATGGATTCCCCGCCAATGGACTTCAATTCACTCATGTGCGCATGAAATCCGCTCAGGAGGCTTAGGCGGAAGCACCTGAATGCAAGCCTAAACCGATGTCGGGGCGTTCCCCTCTTGATGAAAGAAAAGAGAAAAACGGAAGGTGATCGTATCGCCTTCGTGATTCACTTTGCAACGGGGTGTGGGATCACGACACATGAGACGACGGGCGGTGAGAGAAATATGGAACATCCCTTGGAAGTGACAATCTGGAATCCGAATGGTGTCAACGGCGCTCACCGCACCGACGCACCCGTGTTTTGTCGAGCAATTTGACGACTTATTCGCGAACGTCTCTGCGAGGCAGAGACCGAATCTCGAAAAAATCGATGTTCAGATTTGGTTCCGGCTTCCCGCCTTGAATCTGATCGTCTGTCTCGCTAGACTTCGTTCCGCTCGACGCGTTCTGCTTCTTCGGAGGTTACTCAATGATGGTTCGCCCTTTTCTTCACACATGCATTGTCTTCGGAGCATTGGTCTCAGCAGCGATGAGCCCTTCGGAGGCAGCCGACCAGCCGCAACAAGTCAAAGCCGCGTGCGAGAAAGGCACTTCGACAGCATGCAACTCCCTCGGATTGTTGTATCTAAAAGGTGAGGGAGTGAAGCAAGATGACACTCGATCCGCAGCCCTTTTCAGGAAAGCCTGTGACGGCGGGGATGCGAGTGGCTGCTCCAATCTTGGCGTGATGTATGCCGAGGGGATCGGGATCCCGCAGGACGACGTTCAAGCCGCTGCCTTCTCTCGGAAAGCCTGTGATGGCGGGGGTATGAAGGGCTGCTTCAATCTTGGCGTGATGTATGCCGAGGGGACTGGAGTTCAACAGGACGACCTTGAAGCCATCGACTTCTATAGGCAAGCCTGTGATGGGGGGCATGTGAAGGGGTGCTACAACCTTGGCGTGATGTATGCCGAGGGGGTTGGGGTCCCGCAGGACGATGCTCAAGCCGTTGCCTTTTCTCGGAAAGCCTGTGACGGTGGCAATGTGAGGGGCTGCTACAACCTTGGCGTGATGTATGCCGAAGGGGCCGGGGTTCCACAAGATGACGTTCAATCAACCGACTTCTATAGGAAGGCCTGTGACGGTGGCAATGCGAGGGGCTGCTACAATCTTGGTGTGATGTATGCCGAGGTCCAACAGGACAACTTTCAAGCCGCCGACTTCTACAGGAAGGCCTGTGACGGTGGGAGTGCCAAGGGCTGCTCTAATCTCGGTGTGATGTATGCCCAGGGGACCGGGATCAAGCAGGACGACATTCGAGCCGTCAACCTTTACAGAAAGGCCTGTGATGCTGGGGATGCGAAGGGCTGTATCCATCTCGGCATGGTCTATCAAGTCGGAAGGGGTATCAAACAGGATGATGCTGAAGCACTTAAGTATTACGGGAAAGCGTGCGATCTCAGAGAGCCAAAAGGCTGCTCTCATTACGCAAAGTTGAAGACGGGTAGGCGGTGAGATTGTGATCGATGGACGTTGTCCGTATGATCATGCGCACGATCGATCGGTGTGACCCCCTTCAGTCTTGGAAGTGAGGTTGCTGATGCGAGGACTTCTCCTTGCCCTGGTACTAGTTGTTCTGGCCGGATGTCCGACCACGACGGCTATGCTGGTCGGAGCCCCGGCGCTCCTATCCAAGTCCGAGTTCGATGAGCGGCGGACGGAAACCAAGCAACAGATCGAAAAGGGGTTGATCTCGAAAGAAGCCGGTGAAACCAACTGTCGTCAGATGCTCAGTACGGCCGATCGGAATCACGCTGCTCCACCTCCGGTGGATCCCGTCGTCTGTGAGTTCGGCTCGTTTGCCGACAAACTCTATGAACTGACCAGGTCCACGGAGAGCGGCGCGCTGACGCCGGAACTTTGGGTGACCAAGTGCAAGCAATTGGCTGGGCAGCCATCTGGGAAAGATGTATGCCGGTACGATCCGTTTGCTGAACGGATGACTCAATGGCGGCGTTTGGTCAGCGAAGGTAAGGCGACAAAGGAAGGGGCTGAGATGGACTGCCGCAATTATGTGAAGCAGGTTCGTCAACATCCGATTCCTGGTCCGGAGATCAGCGAGGATGCTTGCAAACTTTAGAAACAAGCCTGTAAACACTCCGAACAAGAGCACGCATTCGATCCCTCGCAACACTTTCCCATGCCTCCCAAAGGGCAACGTTCTATCATTGATGGCCTCTCGCGCCGACATATCTGTCTGCCGCCTTCCCCCGATTCACATGCGCCTTGTTCGAGAGGAGCCGGAATATCGGGGGTCAGCTGCAATCGTTTAGCCCGCAGTCATCATGGCAAATACGATAACTGCGAACACAAAGATGCCTAAGAAGATGTAAGAGAGGGCATCGTTCATGCCTGGCATGTGCATTCACCTCCTTGTCCGGTTATTGTTTGGGTTTTTGAATCTTTCACTGCACAGATCGCTATCATTGTGAGCCTAATCGTTAAGGTCGCAGGAGAGAACACCTGGAGACTGACGCTTCAAGGCTCACCCGCCGGCGCACCAACAATCGCACGAACGTGATGAGAAGGATTACGCTTGAGGAGGATGAAAGACCGAGGTCACGAAGACTGGAAGATGGAGCACCGGCTCGCGCCTCTCGTGCAAACCGGAACGATTGGCCGATCCTGGTTCAGGGCTGATCGGAGGAATCGAAAAATCCTCAGAGACTGATTCCACTGATACATCCGAAGTGAGGAGCCCGATAAGTGTCAGCGGTGTTCCCAACATTTGCGACATCACGCAGATACAGAGAAACAGCACCAGAAATACAAAGCCTGTTTCATGAGACGAACAGAAAAATGAAGTGGGACCGATTCGACGCATAGAGATCACTATACTCCCCCGGGGAAAAGTGGGCAAGCGTGGCCAGATCCCCTTCCAGTCCGGGCAACGCCGAAAGGAAGAGCGCCGTTCTCTATGAGGGCCGACTGACTTACTCCGGCGGTATACGGTATGGTGTAGCAGTGGAAGGAACTGCCGCCTTTCTGTTTCAGCGCATGTCACACGGCGGCAGAGAGAGGGCATATGGAGAATGACGCAGCCTACGGGGTGTGGTGGCTCGTCCTCGTGAATTCCCTGTTCTTTATTGTTTTTGCGCTGAGCTTCACGCGTCCTCGGACGGGACGCGATTGGCGATCTCTTGGGGTCTTCTCCGCGTTTATCGTGGCCCTCTTTGCCGAGATGTATGGGTTCCCCCTGAGCATTTATCTGCTTTCGGGATGGCTGGCGAACCACTATCCGGAGGTCGATCCGTTTGCTCACGACACCGGTCATTTCTGGCATGTCTTGCTCGGCATCCCGGGCTCCGCGCACTCTGATCCAGTGCATATTCTCAGCGAGGTGCTGGTCTTCATAGGGCTGATCCTGCTGGCGCTGTCCTGGCGCGTCTTGTATCGGGCGCAGCGGGAGCAGACCCTGGCCACAAGCGGACCCTATGCTTTGATCAGACATCCGCAGTATGCCGCCTTCATCATCATTATGCTGGGTTTTCTACTCCAATGGCCGACCTTTCCGACCCTGTTCATGTTCCCTGTCCTTGTGGGGATGTATAGCCTTCTTGCGCACGAAGAGGAGGGAGAGGCCCGTGCGCAATTCGGCGAAGCCTATGATCGTTATGCGGCGGTGACGCCGGCTTTTTTCCCTTCATGGAGAAAACGGGTATGAGCACCGGAAAGTTGAATGTAGGAAAGACGAGTATATGGGCAGGATCAGACTCATGAGACGGAATGGCGCGAGGGGTGCTCTATAAACCCCGTGCTGGTTATGGTACGGTGTCCGCCTCGATGGAGGAAATACCATGATATTCAGACGGCCGGAGCTCGAAAAAGATAATCCGATCGCTCCCCAACCGTATGTGGGCCCGCGTAGGAGGCTGGTGCTGGCTCGAGCTGCGGCGTCGAGGGCAGTCACGGAAGAGACTGATTTGAAAAAGACGTTGCAGAATTTGACGCTGGCGGCATCCCGTTATGTGGATTGTGTACCGAAAACAAGGAAAACGGGAAAGAGCCTGAAGGTATTGCGGGATGCGATCGCACAAGCCGAGCGAGTGCTCGCCGCCGAAGACTGCTAAGGAACCAGACCGTTCACGGTTCGGTGAGGCTGAAGACCGTGGTCTTTGTATCGGCTGAATTGCAGCCTGATCAGCCACGGCTTCAGGCAGGAGGTGAGCAATGACGACTTCGTATAGGCGTTTCATGGCGTGTGGTTTGGGTGTGCTGGCATGGTGCTGGTACACCGCCGGCGACATAGCTGCGCATGAACCCTCGGCAACGTCTCAGTCAAGCAGTTCAGGTTCGGTACAGCACCGCAGCGATATCGCATGGGATGCCGTCGAGTGGACAGAGCGACGCTATAAGATCGAGGCGTTGGGTTTCAAAGCGCGAGAGGAAACCGGCAACAGCTGGTTGGGCGGCGATGAGGTGATGATTCACACGGACGATGCCAAAGGTTGGACGGTCTCCGGTCAGATCGGTGGTATCGACTCAGGCGATGCTCACCACTTCGACCCGGCAAAAAGCTGCATTGTGCCGGTACGCCCCGGCATCGTCGTGCTTGGCAAGACATCGGTCTGTGATGATGGTGGTGAGGCCGCACCGATGAGTTTCAGAGTCGAGTTCTGGGAGAAGGATTGGTTCGGCGGATTTGGCCGTGATTTTTGCAGCCCGAGCTCACCCGGGCCGGGCATGCATGCGGGGCCGTACTGTGCGAACGACAATGCCGGTGACGATTTCATCGGTCGTGCCCATATCGATCTGTCGATACAGGACCTTGAAGCGGCCCTGCCCAACGTCGGCGATGAATATATCGAAACCGTCGTACTGGAACAGTGTGACAGTGGAAATAGTTGCGATGCGACTTATGGACCGGACTACAGCTTTACCTATCGCATTACGCGTCTGCGGGACGCGCGGGTCGGATTGCGCCCGATGCTCGATAAGGCGATGGGTACGATCGGTACGTATTCCGAACTCGATGCCATCGCTGCCGGTCTACGGTCCTTGCGCACACCAAGTCCTCGTCAAGTCGAACCGGGAGTGGGCAAGTAGGATCGCAAGAGTGGAGTGGCGCTCATCCTACAGGTGTCTGGCAGAGACCGGTCAATTGAATATTCCAAGCCATCATCGTGCTTGTCGATTCATTAACGGCGGTCGGCCGCTATAGTTTGGATGGAGTCTGCCAGAGGCTCCGTCGACGATCATTTCTTGCCGCCTATTCGCATGGCTGCCAAGCCGTCAGAAAATGGACGATCCTCCTCGAATTGTGGAGGAATGGTCGTCATTCCGGTTTTGTCGATGAAACCCCACTTCCCATTCGTCAAGACCGTGGCCAATCCCTCGGAAAACGAACGTGCGTCGATCGCATCGACAGACACGGCTGCATTGTCAAATTGAGGGAGGATCGCGAAGCATCCTGTCTTGCTGATATACCTCTGCAATGGACATCTCCTATGGCAGAGACGTTCCCGCTCACTCACCGAAACACGTTGGTCCGCGCCAGGTCGATGATCTCGTCGCCACGCCCGTTGAGCACCGCCTTGATCATGAAGAGGCCGAACCCGATCATCTGATCCATCTTGATCGACGGCGGCAGAGCCAGTTCCTGGCGGTTCACCGACACTTCAACCAGGGTCGGGCCGTCATGATTCAACGCCTCCGCCAGCAGAGGACGGACCTGCTCCGGAGTCTCTGCCGTCAGGCCCAACAACTTGCCGTTCATCCTGAGGTACCGTGCAGCCCAGATGGTGGGAGTTCCTACATCGCAGCAGAAAACGGCGTCGTCCGCGGCAAGCTCATCGAGCACCTTGGCGATATATTGAGGATGGATCGGTTTTCGCCCCGGCTCTCCCGATGCCAGGTCGGCAAGCTCCTTGCGGGCAATGTGATAATGTTGCAGCGCATTGTTCAGGTGCCGATCATCGCGCTTCTGTTTCAGCCTGGGCGATAAGGCGGCGAGCGTCGTTTTAACATCGCCGATCAATCCCAGATCCACCCTGGTCCGCCGGCCGATCTGCTCGCCGCGGAGATCAATTTGCACGACGGTGGCGTGATCTGGATAAAATTGCCGATAGGGAAAGTCGGTGCCGAGCAACAACAATGTCTCGCAGTCCATCATGGCATGGTAACCGGAGGCAAAGCCCAGCAACCCTGTCATTCCGACATCGAAGGGATTGTCATACTCGATGAACTCCTTGCCCCGCATCGCATGAACAATCGGGGCCTGCAGTTTACCCGCCACTTCCATCAATTGATCATGAGCATCGGCGCAGCCGGCGCCGCCAAGAATCGTAATCCGATGCGCGCTGTTCAACGCCTCCGCCAATCTGTCGATCTGATCGTCGGACGGGCGTACACTCGGCGCTGCCCGCACAAGACTTAGTCGCGGTTCGCTCACAGCGGCGGGCTGCAACGCGATGTCGCCGGGTAGGACGACCACCGAGACGCCGCGGCGCGACAAGGCCGTTTGCACCGCGATCTCGAGGAGACGAGGCATCTGCTCCGGGTGCGACACCAATTCACAATAGTGGCTGCACTCACGGAACAGTTGCTCAGGATGGGTCTCCTGGAAATAGCCGCTGCCGATCTCGCGGCTTGGAATATGAGCGGCGATCGCCAGGACCGGGACACGGCTCCGGTGGGCATCGTACAGCCCATTGATCAGATGGAGATTTCCTGGACCGCAACTTCCGGCGCACACGGTCAGGTGTCCGGTCAAGTGGGCCTCGGCTCCGGCGGCGAATGCAGCCGTCTCTTCATGTCGTACGGGCACCCACCGGATATCGCTCCGTTGACGGATGGAATCGGTAATCCCGTTGAGAGAGTCGCCGGCAACGCCATACACTCGCGTGACCCCCGCGAGGACCAGGGTGTCGACCAAGAGCTCCGCCACTATTTTTTTGCTCATGTGTCCGACGTCCTTTCACCTCCAGGCCCTCATCCGATCGTGAGAAAGCCGGTTCTGCACGACGCCCGGCTGATTGCAATGTTTCGAATTGCGCCGGCTTGGATTCTCGGTCAGGGCTCAATGCCCATGCCCACGCCAAGACCGATTCTCGCCCGCAAGAGATCATGTCGGGTGACCGAGTAGGCGACCACGCCGTCGCGCTCGACCGGAAGGCTCACGACTCGATGTTTCTCCATCATTTTCGCGGCGCCGGGAATTTTCGTCGACGGAGTGATCGCCAGCCGGTCCTTCCGCATGATCTGTTCGGCCGACAGCTGGTTCAGATCATGGCCCGCATCGAGCGCTTTCATGGCATCAAACTCATTGATGAATCCGAGATACTTGCCATCGACATCCACGACCGGCGCGCCGGCCGTGTGGGTCGACAACAACGCCAGCGCGATGTCCATGCCGTTCTGTCCGGCGTGAAAGACTAACGGATTGGTGGCATCGATCTGACCGACGGTCTTGAGCCCGCCTGCGGGCACACCTTCCTTGGTCATGAGCTTCTCCTTCGTGATTTATGAAATGCATCGTTGATCGGTTCCTAATCCCATCCAAATCCGTCGCGGAGAGCTTGATCGCCTTCGTTTCTCCGGGTTTCACAGTGTCCTTCACCCGCACCTTGTCGATCGCGAATCTCTGTTCTTTTTTGGTGTTCACGGCTTCTTGTCTGGAGCAAAGGCGACGTCCGTTACTTTGTGCTCATCATCCACGAGGAGTATGGCTGCATCGCCTGCGGAGAGCGTCGCCAGTCTTGTCTGAATAAGCGGTCTCACCTTGTACGTGTGGTCTCTGCATTCCTCGGTTCGAATGACGATGGCATTGTCCTTTAAGGGCCTCACGATTTTGCCCGAGACCTGGGCGAGGTTGCTCATTAGGGGAGATTTTTTCTGCCAAAGTTCCGCTGCGCGATGGACAGCCTCCTTGCTTCCAAACGTCACGTCGACGATCTTATCCAGCTCATCGATGAGAAACACGGCCTCCACGCCGACAGGAACTGAGGCCACCTTGCTTCGCGCGACCGGCCGGATGAAATGAGACTCTTCCTTGCCGGCGGCTGTGCGCAAGACCGCCTTGTCATGCCCGGTCTCCAGCGGCTCGGCGAGTTGACCTCGAACGACCGCGTGGTGGCTCGACTCTCCCATCACATGTACATCCACAAGAAGATTTTGGTCATTGACGATCAGTTCGATCCGATTTCCCACTTTTAATTCCGGTAAACCCTTAGCCTTCCGCACCTCCATCGGAATGAATCGCGGTTGCAACTCGCCCGTATTAATTCGCGCTTGATCGCTTCTGATATCCTCCACCGTGCCCAGCAGTACCCTGTCTCCGGGGAGTAACTGCTGGTGCGTCGGCTCCGTCTGAGTCGCCGCGCCGCTGAAGGTCGCCGTCGAGAGCCACCACACCGACAGAACGACGAGTCGTGCTAACCACGTGCCTGCTAGGAAACGTTCCTTCTCGGAATACCGTTGAGCCCACATCTTCACGCCCTCCTTCCGTTCTGGTAGATCAGCGTACAGTTAGAGATTCTTTCTGAGCCGGACGACCTTTCCCCACACGGCATCCTCGTTCGTCACCGGAATGTCGTCATACTTCCGGTTCAGCGGATGGAGGATGCAGTGGGCGCCGATGCGCTTCACTTGACGAAGGAGCATGGCTTCTGAGTCTCCATCCTGGTGGTGCGCGATCACATAGTCGCCGGATTTCCACTCGAGGTCGGGATTGACAAAAATCATTTCCTCTTTGCTGAACAGGGGTTCCATCGAATCGTCCTGGACTTTCAAGGCGAAGGTTCGTGTCCCGGACACGTCGGTCGCCTCGATCATCGCCTCGGCATGGAGAACCTTAGGGAGAGTTGTACTTGTTAGGATCTGGTCCATTTGATCCCAGCGCAGCAGGGGAAACTCTTGGACGTGACCCGCAGCGGAAGCATGAGTCTTCGCGGGGAATTCAACCGTCGTTCGTGCGTGCGGCGGCATGCCGGTACGCAGGAAGTCAGCGTCCATCCGGAAATACTTCGCAAATTTCCCCCAGACCGCAGGATCGTCCGGGGTTTTGTCGGCAAGAATATTGGTGATCGTATGGAGAGAGACTTCGACCAGCGAGGCCAACTCCTTTTCCGTCAAACCCTCGCCTAATTCCCTGTAGATGAGGCCTTTGAGATTCAAGGTGCAGTCTCCCCTGATTCGGTCGCGACATTCAGCAGCTGCATCGAGAAACTACAGATCCGCGCAGTCAGTCTCTTTCATTTCATGCTCTCCTGCGATTCGACGTCCTGAACCGCACCCAGACTTTTACAGATGCCCCCGTCTCGCGCTATCAGGAAAAAAGAGATTCGTTTGTCGAATTGGAGGACAAGAGTCCTGTCGTTTTATCGAGGACAACGATGAGGAGGGGAGACGGACACACAATGAAGACGAGTAGGGTGCACGATCGGACTAGATACCGGACGGTCCGCTCGGATGCAGTTTGTGATCTGCAACCGCCTACCTCGGAAGCTTCTGCCACCGTCTCACATATTCTTGAACCGTCGTGACGAACGCCGCATGACTCCAGGTCAGAGGGGAAACCGAAAGAGGCACACCGGAGTACGGGTGAATCTGTTCCGAGAACACTCCAGAAGGCAGAGCATGGCGGGCGCACCATTCGAATAGCGGCAGCGCTCTTTTCATGTCTTCCTTGCTGTTCGCCGTTGCAATGAGCCACTGACCCAGCCAGAGCGTGCAGATGAACCAGGAATTTCCTGGAACGTTCTTAAGATCCTGGCTCTGCCGGTGATAGTAATCGCCTTCGTATCGAGCCATGCCGCCGATGTCGGTCTTCACCCAGAGGCGCTCTTGCACAGCCTGCATGGTCCGCACGATGCGCGGATCATCGGGTGGAAACATGCCGAAATACCACAGGCCGAACAGCGACGAATCAAGAGTTTCATCGAAGGTCCAGCGTTCATCCGATGCTCGATTCGCCATTCTGGCAAAACGGTTCAATTCCGGGCGATAGAGATGTTTTTCCACTCCATCCTTGATTTGGTCGGCTGCAGTGGCGTACCGCTCAGCGAGAGCCATCTCTCCGAAGGCTTTCGCGAACCGAGATGCAGCGATGAGACCGCCCCACACGGCTCCGCAGGTAAAGGCCAAGACGCCGCGCCGTTCTTCCCAGAGGTCGTAGGAAGGCAACGGCAATCCCGTGGCTGCATCGCGATAATTCGCCATGAAGTCCGCGGCGCGGACGATCAGCGGCCGGTACAACGGCTTGATGTACTCGACATTTTTCCAGGTCTCGAACCGGTTCCAGAGCGCCCAGAGGACAAGCGCGGTCTCGTCTTCCTGAATCGGCAACTCCTTGCGGCCGTCGCGCACCCATGGATGCCAGCTCGAGGCCAACGTGCCGTCTGGATTGTATTTGTGGAGCAAGTATCCCTCCTTGGTCAGGACCCGGTCGCAGAAGGGATAGAAGGGACGCGGGACTTCCAGAAATCCTGCCATGTCCAGCGCATACGCGACCATCGCGCCGTCGCGGGGCCACATGTAAGAATAAGTATCGCGCACCTCAGAGGCGATGTCGGAGTCATTAGCGGCAAGGACGGCGCCTTCGTTATCGATCTGCGTGCGCATGATGAGAAGACTCAGACGGTAGAGTCGGCACATCTCAACCGGCAGATCGGCGAAGTCCGGCCGGTGTGCGTCCAACCAGAGCTGCCAGTACGAGGCGGTCCGATCGATAAACGTCCACGGGCCGCGGTGACGCACGGATCGGTTGAGTCGTGTCACCTCGTCGAAGTTTGGGCCGACCGCCAACCAATAGTACGCCGTTTGCGCGGCGCGGGCCGGCACAGTGAGATGGACCGCGATGGTGGAATCGACCGATCCTTGCGCAATCGGGTTCCCGGAGAGCAGGCCATCTTCGGCGTCCTTCCACGTTCCCAGCAGATTCTGGACCTCCTTGTGGCCGCAGGCCCATTGGTGGAGGCCGATGTGCCAACCCTGGACGGAATCCGGCGCATCCTCCGGTCGTTTGCCCGGCACAGCCGCGTTGATCAGGAACCATCGCGAGCCCTTGTAATGGTAGATCGCTCGTCGTTCCGGTTCATAATAGGCCGTGTCGCCTAGTTCGTGACCTGAGATATGAAAGTCATGATGGAAAAACAGCCGGACCTCGCGGTCATGGTCTGCCGCGTTTTTTACTTCGATACGGCGAAGATAGAGATTCTCGTGAAAATCAACGGTATCCTGACAACTCAGGTCAAGTAGAAGATCCGGGTGGGAAAGGGTGACCTGGGTCACCAGCGTTTCGTGGGAATATTGCAGCTGCCGACTCCAACGGGGGTCGTCCAGCCATGCGAACCGCCCATCGACCCAGACGCCGAAACGACAGACATGCCCGTCGGTATGATTCTCCAAACCAACATGCGGCCAATAAAGGTCTCGAAGCTGATAGGTGCCGTCGAAGTTGACGAGCAAGGATCCGTTGCCAAGAGGCAGATCACGAGGCATGTGGCGTCCCTTCTTCCATGCATTCCTACCGATTGGGATGAGACGATAAGGTCGTGCGCCTATTCATGCATTTTTTCACGGTTGCGTGCAATCTGTATCGGCTCGCTCCATCCCTCAAATGGAATCATCCAGATTGAATTGACGAACAATACTATAAGACGGCGCACGCATCAGCATCGACACGACACAACGTCATTTCTTCTGCGCGACCCGTTTCCGGGATGCGCGGCGGCTTTGACTGATCCTTGTGAGCGCCGTCCCTTTGTGTGCGGCGATGTGATCCGTCTTGTCGCTTTTGATTTCGTACTGTGGATCGTTTTTGCTGGCATGGTGAGTATATCCCTTGTAATCGAAATCGGTTGTATGAACCTTGATGATCGTGCCGCTCACATGTCCCGCCTCTGAGTTCCAGCCGACGTGATCGCCGACTTTGAATTTCTTTGCCATGATGGATGACCTTCACATGCCGTACGTTCTAAAGACTCGGTTTATCGGGACCGCTTGCTTGCGTTTTGGCAACGATCGCCCTCTCGAACTCGGGTTCCACGCGAATCCCCTCAGGATCTCGATGGACGACGGCTACCGCTCAGACAGTTAATCGATTGGAGATACATGGCTTTGCACTACTCGACCTGCGCACTGAAGCCGGCAACGTTAAGCGCCTTGACGAGGGCTGCGGCATCGAAGTCGCCGATGACCTCAAAGGTCGTCGCGTGAGGTTCGGCTGTGTCGCCGGTTACGCCGGCTACGGTTGCGATCGCCTCCTTGATGGCCCTGCAACACAGCCCGCAGCAGTTATGGATGCCCGAGACCTTCAAGCTGTTGACCTTGCCTCGCGGAACGTCGTTCACAGCCTTCATCGCCACTGTCTGCTTGCCGGTGCTTCCATAGAAGCCGGCGGCGGCAAGGGCGTCGAGCGCCTTCTGAGCCGCTGCATCGTCACCGGCCGTAAGGGCCACGGTCCTGTTGTCCATATCGCAACGAGATTTAACCCCTGGCACGCTCATGAGCGCGGCGTCCGCTGCATCGACGCAGCCCTGGCAGCAGAGGTGGACGCCCGTCAACTCCACTTTCATCTGGGAATGTTTCGCCATGACCTGCTCCTCTCAATTTCAATGTAGTACTGAACTTACCGGCCGATGTTGTTCATGCGACGACTCTGAAGTCCGGCGTCCTCTCTCCATTCAACAGACAACACATCTTATATTTCTTCCCACTGCCGCACGGACAGGGAGCGTTCCGACCGTATCTCCGGCGGCGCTTCGGCACCAGCTTGAGAAGATTGCTCGTGTCCTGGTGGAACATGTCCCGAAGCATGCGGTACAAGTCGGGATCTTGTTTCTGTAAGACATCGGGCGACTTGAAGAAATACGCGGCGAGCACCGCGAAGAATTCATGTTCGTTCGTGTAGGCGTACGGGTTGATGTGGGAACGATTCTTCGGAGGATGGGCCAGTTCCCGCGCCACGTAGTGAATCCAATGTTTGACCACCTCCCAGGGAACTTCTTGCGGAAGACCATAGTCGGTCTCTTCCTTCTCGACAAGGTGTGCAAACTCATGAACACCCACATTCTCCTTGTTTGATTGATTCTCGAATCCCGCCAGGAGAGCAGGCTTGGAAAGAATCACCATGCCGCTCAGATGTTCCAGACCGACCATTCCAAGGATGTTCTCATCCGGTTCTCCATTCATTTGGAACGCGTCGTCGAACGAGGTTGGATAGATCAGCACTTCACTCAGGCGATGGTATTCCCAATCATGGAACCCTAAGATGGGAATCACGGCGCTGGCAGCGACGAGAACCCGAATCGTGTCATCGACGTCCGTTCGGATGCCCGTGATCCGGACCTCATCGAGAAAGACCTTGATTAATTGTCTGAATCGCTCCTTCTCCGAGTCGTCCAGCGCACGGAAGAACGCGACGTGAGAGCGAAGAATTCGCTCCCAGTGCTCAGGGAACGGTTGTTTGATCACCGCTAACCGTCGAAGACACCGCCGTCGCAACCGCCGGAACACAAACGGACACAGCCCTAAAACGGCCAGCACGGGAGGGACGAACCATCCCACGACTCCCGAGCCCACGACTCCCGAGATCACTGCCATGAGAACAACAACGGTGAGAGCGGCCTGTCGATTCCGGCGATTGCGTTCTGGCGTCACGATCATGCGCCTGGGCTTCCGTTCAAAAGTGAGTCTGCAGGATGGGTAATGCGTGTATCGTACACTGATTGCCCTATTTCAGATGCCGAAAAACCTCGAATCAATCTGTCGTGCTCGAAATAAGGAACCGTGTCGTGCGAACGCCGAGACGACATCTTGTCCGGCGTCGGAACTTGCTGAGATTCTCTTTTCCCTTCGCCTCCATCTTGCGATTGATTTGAGGTTACGTCATCCGATAGGAGAGATGTTACTTCGACGTTTTTCTTTTGGATGTCTTGCTTCCGGGCCGCGATTGATCTACGCATGATCCTTGCTCAACTGAAAGTATATGCTGTTATTGCAAGGGAAGTTTGCCGTGAGGACACGAAACCGCTGAGATGAAGGCATCTTTGCACTGTGCGGCCTGTGTGAAATGACTCAGGAAGACACTGGAAATAACCCTTGCACGCTTGAACCTACTTCAACGCTTTTAGGCCTTACGAAGGGAGAGACTGCGATGGTAGACCTGACTAATGACGCGTCATGGATCAATAAGAACGTCCAGGTGGTCACAAACTATCTGACGAAAGAATTCGAAAATTTTGCTATCGGGTACCATGCCGACAGACCGCTCACCCATACCTTTACCGTAAATAACGAGAAGAAACTCTTTAAGCTGGTCATCGGATGGCCTACCTTGGCAGATCGAACCTTTACCTCGGAGAGGATTAACCGCTTACTCACAGAGGCCGTTGCACAAGAAATGCGGCTCCATGGAGAGAACGGGTACCGCTGGACGCCTTCTGAGGCTTAACGCAAGGTGGCCGCCTTTGACGCGCCGGCGATTCTGACGGCTTCCCGAATCATCTGAGACGTATATCCCCACTCGTTATCGTACCAGCTCATCACTTTGACGAGGTTTCCGTCCACCACCTGGGTCAGGCCCAAATCCACGATCGACGCGCGTGGGTCCTGAATGATGTCTGAGGAGACGAGCGGTTCGTCGGTCACGCCGAGCACGCCTCGGTACCGGTCACTGCCGGCTTCTTCTCTGAAGATCGTGTTGACCTCATCAACCGTGGTGCGCCGGCTTGTGAGGAATACGAGATCCGCGAGGGAGCCGATCGTCAGCGGAACACGAACGGCAAGGCCATCGAACTTTCCCTCGTACTGAGGCAGGGCTTTGGTCGTCGCAATGGCGGCGCCGGTCGAAGAAGGAATCAGATTAGCGGCGGCAGCCCGGCCCCGCCGTGGTTTCTTATTCGGGCGATCAATAATCGCTTGAGTGGCGGTGTAGGCATGCACCGTGGTCATGATGGCCTTCTCGACGCCGATTCTTCTTCCCATGATCTCAACCACGGGGGTAATACAGTTCGTGGTGCAACTGGCACAGGAGATAATACCTGTCGTCGGCCCGTTCGCCGTGTTCACTTGATGGACCATGGTCGAAATTTCCGGATCTTTGCCGGGCGCCGAAAGAATGACGGTCTTGGCGCCCGCCGCCAGGTGACGTTCCAAATCTGCTGACCGGTTAAACACCCCCGTGCATTCCAGCACGATATCGATCTCCAGGTTCTTCCAAGGCAACCTGGCCGGGTCTTTTTCTCTGAACACAGGGTAGGTCTTCTCCTTGATCCTCAGACCATCGGGGACCGGAACGACCTTCTCGTGGTAGCGTCCGTAGACCGTGTCGTAGTTCAACAAATACGCAAGGTCGTCGGCAGCGTTGAGATCATTGACCGCTCGAAGTTCCAACTCCGGTGTCTCGAGGATGATTTTGAAGGCCGCGCGCCCGATGTGCCCTAGTCCGTTAATCGCAATCGTCGCCATATTCCGCTTCACTCCTTTTCCTTCGAACATGTCTATGCCGGCTGATCCATATTTCCTGAAATGTTCTCCGAGGCGTTTCTCCGCCGAAGCGTTCGATGGTTTGGACAATAGACTGATACGCACGCGGGGCGAGGTTATGCCACCCACCCCTTTCGGTCGAGCCCGTCCAGCAACAGATGAAAATAGATCAACCCGGCGTACGGTCGCCACTTGTGCAGCACCCGGCGGGCATGGTCATAGTCCGGCGGTCGTTTCAGCCGCAACCATCGATGGAGACTCTTCTGTGCCCCGACATCATCGCCCGGAAACTGGTGAATCCGTCCGAGGCCGCGCAGCAGCGTGTACTCAGCGGTCCAACGCCCCACTCCTCGCAACTCCATCAACCGGTTTATTGTCTCAGCGTCATCCATGGTCGCGAAACCATCGGGGTCGAGTGTGCCTTCCCTCATCGCTCGGGCTGCATCGATGACGGTCTGTCCCTTGCTTCGGCTATATCCAAACGCTCTCAGCGCTTGGACCTCGACCTTGTCCAGATCATCAGGACGTGGGAACGCACGGCCTTCGCTGAGGTTCCCTAACCCGTAGCGCTCCGTCAAACGATTCAACAAGGCGATCCCGACGGTCAAGCTGAGTTGCTGGCAGGCGATCGCGTTGGCCAATGCTTCAAACACACTGGGGAAACGCGGCGGTTTCATCCCGAGAAACCGCTGAGCCAACTGATGCAGCTTCGTTTCCTGCGACGCCAGCCGATAAAACTTGCGAAGATCCACCCGGAGGCCTAACAATCGGTCCAATGCAGCCGTCACGTCGGCTTGCGTCCTCGACGGCAGGTCGGCGCCAGTGACGGTGACGGCCAGCTTGGCCTTCTGCTGTATGACGGCCACCTGAACCGGCATGGCACCGACGACCAGTGTCCGCCTATAGATCCCTTCCTCCCAACGATCCATGGCATTGTGCGGACGCCGCCGCAATGTCCAGACGGTGAGATCAAGCCGAAAGGGTTGTACCGGACGCAATGTGAAGTTGATCTCCTTCATGGTTCAGGTATGGCCTCACGCGATCAGCCGCTGGGTGCATTGCTCGTGCGGGCCGCTCAGCTCGGTTTCAACGCCTCCTCCAGATCGGCGATCACGTCTTCTATATCCTCGCAGCCGACCGAGATTCTCACGAGCCCGCTCGTGAGCCCCTGTCGCTCCATGACCTCTTTCGGCGTCGCGACATGGGTCATCGACGCCGGATGTTCGATCAACGTATCGACGGTGCCCAAGGACACCGCCAACGTGCAAAGCGTCAGTCTCTTCAACAGTCGTTTAGCCGCGTCGAATCCGCCGGCCAGTTCGAAACTGAAGCAGCCGCCGAAGCCGGTCATCTGATGGGCGGCGACATGGTGTCCTGGAAACTTGGGATCGCCGGGATAGTACAGCTTGCTGACTGCGGGAAGACCGGCAAGAAATTCGAACAGCTTCATTGCGTTGTCGTGATGCCGTTGCATCCGCAAGGAAAGGGTTCTGATGCCCCGCAGCAGCAGGTAGGCGTCGAACGGGCTGAGAATGCCGCCGGTGTCGCGTCGATACGTACGAATCTTGGCGGCCAGCTCAGAGCCAGCCACGGCGATGCCGCCGATCACGTCGCCGTGTCCGTTCAGATATTTCGTCGCGCTATGGAGAGAGATATCCGCACCCAGATCCAACGGTCGCTGAAAATAGGGGCTGGAGAAGGTGTTATCGACGATCGTTACGATGTCTTTGGGTCGAGACAGTCCGGCGATGGCTCGGATATCGGTGATCTTGCTCGTGGGATTGGCTGGGGTTTCGTAAAAAATCACCTTGGTCTTGTCCCGGATGGCGTCTTCCACGGCCCGCACATCCGAAGTATCGACCACCGATGACATGATCCCCAGATCGGCCAGACGTTCCGTGATCAAATGGAGGCTGGGACTATAGAGCGCTTCTCCGCAGATCACATGATCACCCGCTTTTAAAACACTCAACAAACTTCCATGGACGGCTGCCATCCCCGACCCAAAGGCGACGGCTGCCTCTCCGTTTTCCAAATCAGCGACCACCCGCTCGACGGTTTCGACCGTCGGATTTCCCATCCGGCTGTAGACGTGTCCGGCACGACGTCCCAGAAACAGATCCGCGCCGGCTTCGGGAGAATCGAACACAAACGTAGAAGTCAGAAAAATCGGCATCGTATGGGCGTTCATGGACTTCGTCCGTCCGTCGGCGTGCAGTTGTCTGGTCGTAAAGCCTTGCATGGGGCGACTCCTCTGTTCGTGCCCGCCCATCCTGAGCGAGCAGTCTCACGTTCAATGGCATGTCAGGGTCATCGTTGAGACCCAGGAGGGACGGCCACATCGGTGACTTTATTCTCGTCATCCAAGAGCAGGATCACCGACTTCCCTTTCGGCAGATTGCCGAGCTTTTCTTCGACAAAAGGTCGGACCTCCACATGCTGTTCTTTTCCGTCGTTGGTGCGAACCGTCACCATCAAGACCGGCGGGGTGACCAGCGTCGCCTCGAGTTGTCGATCGGAAGCTTTGGGGACTGATCGCTTCCATTCTTGAACCTTCCGGTGAGCCGGCTCATCGTCCGCAAAGGTCGCATCCAGAATTTTGCCGGCTTCACCGATCAGAAACAGAGCTGGAACCCCGATCGGCAGCGCGGCCACCTTCAAACGAGCCAACGGTCGAACGGGGAATGCCTCTTCTTTGCCGTTGTCGGTTCTGATCACGGCCCACTCATATCCGACGATGAGCGGTTGGGCCAACTGTCCTTTGATGATGCGATGCCAGCCCGGCGCATTCACCGGATGATAGTCGACCACGAGATTTTCGGCGCTCACCGCCAGCTCAATCCGGTCGCCCTTCTTGAGCGACCACTCTCCTTTTTCCATGGCGCCCTTGGTTGGAATGAATCGAGGCTGCAGTTCGCCGACATTGACCCTGATCATTCCGCCTTCGATCGCTTCCACGGTGCCGAGCACGATCCGCTCACCAGGCAGAAGGACAAGATGACCGGGATACACATCCGTCTTGGCCGACCCTCCCGCCCACGTGTGCGACGACGCGATGAGAGACAGAACCAGCACTGCGCCCACCACGATCGATGACGAAAGAGCGCGCGTTCCCTTCGACCAAATCTCTGAGACGTTCATCGATTGCTCCTTTTGTTCTCGGCTTGCATACGACGCATGAGACTTCCTTGTGGCTATGCGCATGTTCTGCTCATCTGCATCCCTCGAACCCCAGAGCCTTCTTCACGTGCCACATTGCCGTCCAGCAGGTCAGACACCTCATTGACCCCCACGTCGACCTCATAGAGCGCTTCGTGGCAACGAACGTCCAAGTAGCGCGGAGTCCTTCCAAGCTGTATGACCGCACTGTTCACTTTCTCCACCATCGAATCTCCTCTTGCATGCATCGACGCCAAGGTTCCTCGGATTTGTCATCCAAGCGTGTCATGATCCCATCAAACCCCTCTGTATCGTCTGGACGAGACGGATCAGCGGCGCCGGATAGAGGCCGAGCCAGAACAAGCATCCGCTGAGCGCGGCGAGCACCAGGCCGTCGGCGTATGAAACCGGTAGAGCCTGAGCGTTCTCCGTCGCGCGAACGTCGCGTCGCTCATCGGCGGCCATGACGACGATCACCCGCAAATAGTAGAACAGGCCGATGACGCTATTGACGACGAGCAACACGATCAGCACCCACAGGGAGGAATCGACTCCCGCGGCGATCACGTAAAACTTACCGATGAAACCGGCCGTCAGCGGGATCCCCGCAAGCGACAACAACATGATGGTGAAGACCCCGGCGACCCACGGCCGGTTCCAGAACAGAGACCGGTAGTCCTCCATCGCCTCGGATTCGTCTCCCGGCTTGGACAAGACGCTGACGACGCCGAACGCGCCGAGGGTCGTGATGAAATAGGCGGTCAGATAGAACGTCACCGCTTCGACCGCCAAAGGGCCGGCGGCCAGAAGCGCGACCAATAGATACCCAAGGTGAGCGATCGAAGAATAGGCGAGCAGACGCTTGATGTTGCTCTGCAGTAATGCCAGTAGATTGCCCGCGAACATGGACAAGACTGCGATTCCCGCCACAGCCCACCAGAGTATCTCGGAGCGAAAGGCCGCGATCTCCACGAAGTAGCGAAGCAGCAGGGCGACCATGGCGCCTTTCGAGACGGTCGCGACGAAGGCCGTCACAGGAGCCGGCGCGCCTTGGTACACATCCGGCGCCCACATATGGAACGGCACTAAGGCCAGCTTGAAGCCCACCCCGGTCATGATCATCGCCAGACCGACAAGAAAGGTGGAAGAAAACTCGACCGAGCCGGCCAACAAGGCCGCGGTGCGGGCAAACTCCATCGTGCCGGACTGGAAGTAGATCAGGGCCATCCCGAACAACAGGAATGCCGAGGAGGTGCCCGACAGAATCAAGTACTTGATGCCGGCTTCGAGCGGACGGACGTCGGTGCGCACGTACGCAATGAGGACGTACAGAGACACGCTGAGCAATTCCAGTCCGAGAAAGAAAGAAGCGAAATGCGATGCGGACGCCAGCGTTATGGCTCCCAGGGTCGCGAACAGCAGGAGCGCGTAAAACTCTTCGTGCTGCCCTTCCTGTTTCGTCAGGTAACCGTAGGACAGAATTGTCACGGCGAGGCTCGCGACTAGAATGAGCCCGGCGTAATAGATTGCATAGGTGTCGATGAGAAGCAGCGGCGTGACTTGGCGGGGCGCGACCCCGGCTGAGACGGAGAGCGTGAGGAACGCCACGGTCAATCCCAGCGAGGTTACGACCGCGACAAGCTCGTGATCGCGATGAAACGCCGCGAGCAGCAGCACGACCAGCGACGACAGCGCCGTCACCAGCAGCGGAAGCAGCGCGATGAAATCTTCCGTGGCCATTGTTATCCCTTCGAGACGACGGCGACCACCTCGCCGAACCCGTGCAGGTTCTGGAGAGCCTGACCAGCGGCGTCGAGGACCGGTTGCGGATAGAGACCTAACCAGACCTGCACGGCGATCATGGCGCCCAATGTGACCAGATGGCGTGTCGAGAGATCCGGCGCCGTCCAGCTTTCGTTGGCCGAACCGTGAAACGTCCGCTGGATGAGTGCCAAGGAGTAGATGACGGCGGCCACCAGGCCTAAGGCGGCGAGCACGGTCACGAACACATTGACCCGATAGCTCCCCAGCAGCACTAGAAACTCGCCGATGAAGTTTCCGGATCCGGGCAGCCCCAGGGAGGCGATCGCAAACACGAGCGTGACGGCACCGAATCTGGGAACGGTCGCCCATAGACCGCCCATGCGGCGCACGTCTCTGGTGCCCAGACGCTCCTGCAGCGCGCCCACCAGGATGAACAGGGCGCCGGTCGTGATCCCATGAGCGATCATCTGCATGACCGCTCCTTCCAGCGCGATGGCATTCCATGAAAAGATGCCGAGGAGCACGAATCCCAAGTGGCTGACGCTGCTGTAGGCCACGAGCCGCTTGAGATCGGTCTGCGCGAAAGCCAGCACCGCGCCATAAAGAATTCCGATCACGCCCAACGCCATCGCGACCGGCGCGAACGCCTGAGCAGCGTCGGGAAAAAGCGGCACCGCGAATCGAATCAAGCCGTAGGCGCCGGTCTTCAACAGCAGTCCCGCAAGAATCACGCTCCCGCCGGTCGGCGCTTCGGTATGCGCGTCGGGAAGCCAGGCGTGGAACGGGACGGCCGGGAGTTTCACCGCGAAAGCGGCGAAGAATCCCAGCATCAACCACAGGGCCACGGTCTGGTCCATCGTGGTGCCGAGCAATTGCTGGTAGTCGAACGTCACCACACCGGTCTGCTGAGCATGGATGAACATCAGACCTAAAATGGCGATCAGCATCAGCAAGCTGCCGGCCTGCGTGAAGAGGAAAAATTTGACGGCCGCATATACACGATGCTCGTGGCCCCAGACACTGATCAAAAAATACATGGGCACCAGCATCATCTCCCAGAACACGAAAAACAGAAACAGGTCCATGGCCAGGAAGACACCGAGCACGCCGGCCAAGACCCACAGCAGATTGAAGTAAAAGAATCCGGCGCGCTCCCGGATCTCGGTCCAGGAGGCCACCACCGCCGTGACGCCGAGAAAAATGGTCAAGAGCACCAGGAGCAAACTGAGACCGTCCAACGCGAGATGAAACGTGATGCCGAAGCGAGGGATCCAGGGTGCGCTCAGGTCAGCCAGCCACATTCCCTGGTTCGAGATCGATACGTGGGCTTCTCGCTCAGTCCAGAGGATAAGCGCCAGGACAAGATCGATCGCCAACGCACCCAGCGCGATCCAACGTGGCCACTGCGATCCACGCCGGTCGAGCAGCCAGGCAACCGGGCCCGCTGCAAGCAAGAGAACGATCAGCCAGACAAGGATCATGAGAGCACCACCAAGGCGACGATCACGACTGAGCCGGCGGCGAGGACCGCCGCATACCAACGGACCTGCCCCGTTTGCGTCCGGTGGAGCGCGGCAAAGAACTGCCGGATCAGCCAGGCCAGACCGGTGTAGACTCGATCGATCAGATCGTCCTTGTTCGTCTGCGCCACCCAGAGGAATGGACGTACGAACCATGTGTCGTACAGACGATCGAGGCCCCAACCCTCGATCCAGAATCGGGACAGAGCGCTTCCCCACACCGTCCCTGTCACCGCCGTGACCAGGCCGGGACGGCGCAAAAACAAGATGTATGCGGCGGCGATCCCAAGCAAGGCGGCGAGCATCGTCGCGATCTGTAACGCCAATTCAGTCGTGATCGAAGCCGTTGTCTCAAAGGACGGGAGAACCGAGCGCACGAACTCGCTGAACAGGGACACATCCCCGAGAGCCCTCGGTACTTCCAGGAATCCGACGACCAGCGAACCTGCCGCGAGCACGATCAGCGGACCCTCCATCATCAAGCCGGGTCTTGAGCCGACTTCCGTCTTGGCTTCTCCGAAGAAGACGTTGAACACCAGACGAAAACTGTACAGGGCCGTGAGGAACGCTCCGGTCACGCCGGCGCCCCAGAGCCAGGGACTCCCGAGCGGCGAAGCCCAGGCTTCCCACAGAATCCAGTCTTTGCTGTAGAAACCGGCGGTCACCAACGGAAACCCGGCCAGCGAGGCAGCGCCGATGAGGAATGTCCAGAAGGTCACAGGCAGCGCACGCCGCAAGCCGCCCATTCTGTAGATGTCGTGTTCTTCGTGGAGACTCTGGATCACGGCGCCGGCCGCCAAGAACAACAGCGCCTTGAAGAACGCATGGGTGGTGAAATGAAAGAGCGCCGCCGCCCAGGCTCCGACCCCGAGCGCGAGAAACATGTAGCCGATCTGGCTGATCGTCGAGTAGGCCAGTACGCGCTTGATGTCTCGCTGCACCAGAGCGCTGCAGGCGGCCAGCAGCAACGTCACGGCGCCGATCACGGCTACGGCGGTCTGTGCAGTCGGCGCCAGACTGTACAAGACGTGGGTACGAGCGATGAGATACATGCCGGCGGTCACCATCGTGGCGGCATGGATGAGCGCGCTCACCGGTGTCGGGCCGGCCATGGCGTCCGGAAGCCAGGTCTGCAGCGGGAGCTGTGCCGATTTGCCGACGGCCCCACCGAGCAGCAAGAAGGCCGCGATCGTAGCGAGGCTTGAGCCGACCGGCCATTGTTCGGCCGCGCGCGCCATGAGATCCTGAATGTTGAACGTGCCGAGATGTGTGAAGAGCAGGAACAGCCCGATCGCCAGCGCGACGTCGCCGAGTCTGGTCACGATAAAGGCTTTCTGCGCCGCCGCGCCGTTGGCCGGGTCGCGATACCAAAACCCGATCAACAAGTAACTGCAGAGCCCCACTCCTTCCCAGCCGAGGTACAAGAGCAACAGATTGTCGCCCAGCACTAATGTGAGCATCGCGACGACAAACAGGTTCATGTAAGCGAAGAAGCGCCGGTATCCTTCATCGTCGATCATGAACTCGGCGGAATACAGATGAATGAGGAAGCCGACCAGAGTGATGACCAGCATCATCACCAGCGAGAGTGGATCCAAGTAGAAGCCGATGGTCGGGCCGAAGCCGGAAATCTGCAGCCAGGTCCACAGTATTTGATCGTGGGGTTGACCGGGAGAATCTGATGATCCGATGAATGCGAATCCGACGAGTCCTGCCACGACCATTGAGAGGCCGACCGACCCGACCCCGATCAGTGCGATGGTCTTTCTCGAAAACCATCCGCCTGCCATGGCCAAGGTTAGGAATCCGAGGAGAGACAGCGCTGGAACCAACCAGAGGAGATCGACCATCTCAGCCCCACAGACGGGACATCGCGTCGGCATCGAGCGTCTGGAAGTGCCGGTAGAGCTGCAGCACCAGCGCCAGACCGACGGACACCTCCGCCGCCGCCAATGTCAGGATAAAGAGAAACATGATCTGTCCGTCCGCTTGCTCCCACTGAGCGCCCGCCACGATGAACGCCAGCCCGGCGGCGTTCAACATGATTTCAACCGACATCAACATGAAGATGAGATTCCGTCTGACCAGGAGCCCGATCAGTCCGAACGCGAACAACACTCCGGCCAACAACATGCCTTGGGCCAGTGGGATCGACAGTGGCACAGCGTTCACCTCAGGCATCCTCGCTGTTCAGATGTCGTCCCAAATGATAGGCGCCGACCAGCCCCGGCAGCAGGAGCATGGAGGCCAGCTCGACACCGATCAGGTAGGGACCAAGCAGCACGACGCCCACCTGTTTGGGAGCCTGAACCGTGATGCCGCCGGCCTGACTCAGGATTCCGGAGCCGAACAGATAGAGCAATTCGCCGAGGAGTGTCGCCGACAGGATCGACGGCCCGATCCATATCCTCGACCTGAGCCAGCCCGCTTCCTGCTCGATCGCCCGACGTCCGAGATTCAGCATCATGACCACGAAGACGAACAGGACCATGATGGCGCCGGCGTAAATAATGATTTCCAACATGGCGACGAACGGCGCGCCGAAAATGAAGAAGACCACGGCCACGGCCAGAAACGACACGATCAAGTAGAGCAGCGCATGGACCGCGTTCAAACTGGTGATGACGAGGCCCGTCGAAACAGCCGCCACCAGCGCCGCGAGATAGAATGCGCCCGTCATGGCATCAGGCTCCGCAGATCAGTGGGCGCGGCTTCGTGCTCGGCCTCGCCCTTGTCCTTCCCGCCGATCCGGAGGCCGGAGACACGGTAAAAGTTGTAGCCAGGATATTTGCCGGTTCCGCTGATCAAGAGATGCTCCTTCTCGTACACGAGGTTCCGCCGGTCGTGCTCGCTCAGTTCGAAGTCGGTGGTGAGCTGGATCGCATAGGTCGGACAGGCTTCCTCGCAGTACCCGCAGAAAATGCACCGGGAAAAGTTGATGCGGAACCATGCCGGATAGCGGCGTCCATGCTCGTCTTCCGTCGCTTGGAGCGCGATGCAGCCCACCGGGCAAGCGACCGAGCAGAGATAACAGCCGACGCAGCGTTCCTCCCCATCCGGATCGCGGGACAAAATAATTCGCCCTCTCCATCGTGGCGGCAGGTACGGCTTCTCCTCCGGATACTGCACGGTCACCGGGCGCGTGAACGCGTGAAGAAAGACCAGCCAGATTCCTTTCAGCAGTTTCAGCATGTCCACACTCACTCCGGCGGATGACCGACCAACACCAGCGCACCTGTGACCGTGAGATTCACCAAAGCCAACGGCAACATGACCTTCCACCCGAACGTCATAAGTTGATCGAACCGCAAGCGCGGGAGCGCGGCCCGGAGCAAGATAAACAGACAAATGAAGAGGAAGGTCTTGATCGAGAACCAGACCACCGGAGGCAGCCAGGGGCCTTGCCATCCCCCGAAGAACAGCACCGTGATCATCGCTGAAATCAGGATGATGCCGAGATACTCTCCCACGAAGAACATGCCGAACTTCATGCCGGAATATTCCGTATGAAATCCGGCCACCAGTTCGGCTTCGGCCTCCGGGATGTCGAAAGGCACCCGTTTGGTTTCGGCCAGGCCGGCGATCAAAAAAATGATGAAGCCCAAAACCTGCGGAATGCAGAACCAGACGCCTTGCTGAGCTGCGACGATGTCCCGAAGACTGAACGATCCGGCCAGCATCACGACCCCCATGAGCGACAAGCCCATGAAGACCTCGTAGCTCAGCATTTGAGCCGAGGCACGGAGCCCACCCAGCAGCGAGTACTTGTTGTTCGAGGCCCAGCCGGCGAGCACGACGCTGTAGGCCGACAGGGAGGACATGGCGAGAAAGAACAACAGTCCGACGTTCAGATCGGCCACGACGATCGACGGCGTAAACGGCACGACCGCGAAGGACATGAGGATCGTGACGATGATCACGGCCGGCGCGATCACGAATACCGCTTTGTCGGCGAACGGCGGCACCCAGTCTTCTTTCATGAAGATCTTGATCATGTCGGCCACCACTTGGAGCAAGCCGAACGGCCCGACTCGGTTCGGGCCGTAGCGTTCTTGCCAGAAGCCCAAGAGCCGCCGCTCCAGCCAGATCAACAGAGCGCTGAGAGTCAAGAGCGTGACCAGCACACCGGCGATAATCAGTAACGTCGAGGCGGTCTCGTTCATGACTCCACCGCTCGAATGATCGGGCTCCATGTCGGGAGGGCGGTATCGGTGAATCCGGGAACGATGGTCAGCGCCGCGGTTCCGCGCGGAACCGCGGCCCCCAGTTTCACCGGTAAACGGTGTAATCGGTCGCCGAGCGCGAATTCCGCCCGCTCGCCGGACTTCACGCGAAGCCTCGCCGCATCGTCGGGGTGCAGCATCAGGACCGGTTTCGGGATCCGTTCGGCCATGGCGGAGGCGCGCGCGCTCAGCTCTTCGCTGCCGAAAACCTGATACCACGGCAGGATCAGCCAGCCGTCGTCGCGAGCCTGAAACGGCGCCGGCACGTCGGTAAAATACATCACCGTCCTCTTGTCGGACGATTCGATCAATTGAACGCCCGGCATCTCTTGCCGCAAGGGTCCGCCGACTTCATTCTGAAATTTGTTCAACGCCTGGACCGAATTCCAGCCGGGGGTCCAGTAGTGGGTGATGAGCGGGGAGGGCGGTTGGCCCAGGTACCCTTCCATTGAGAAGGACAGTGGAGAATCGGCGTCTTCGACCGGCTTCGGTTCGTGCATCGTTAACGGAGCATGTATAGCGGTTCGCCCTGTGAAACGATGCGTCTGCCGTGGGATCTTTTGACCGACCATTCTGAACTTTTCCGGCGGCGCCACTTCGGTGAGGCGTTGAAACGTCGGGATCGCGTCCGCAAGAGCCGCCACGACATCATCCAGCTTGTGCCAGGCCGCCATGTTCGATTGTCTGGGATGCCCGGACGCGACCGCCAGGTCCCGTATCCAACGCCAGCTTTCTTGAACGTCTCCCTCGGCGGGAAAGACTTGGTAGAAGCGTTGGGCTCGTCCTTCGTTGTTGACGAGCGTGCCGTCCGATTCGGCGAAAGTACCGGCAGGGAGCACCATATCGGCTTTGGACATGGTGTCATGTTCCAGGTTATCAAGGAGGATCACCTTCGAAGCGGTCTTGAGAAATGCATCCACCGGTAGGGGATCGGCCCTGCGATACAGATCATTTTCCAGGATGAGAATCGTGTTCGCCTCGCCGTCTTTCACGACACTGAACGCATCCTCGAGGCTCTTGCCCCCCAGCATGGCAAGACCCAGGCTGTTCGACTCCGGGAGGCAATAGCAGAGTTTCGCGGTCGTTCGAGTTTTGCACAGCGCCCAGGCCACGTTCGCGGCCGATTGAATCACCGTTTCGCTCTTGCAGGCGGTTCCGGAGATCACGATGGGACGCTTCGCCTGGCGCAGGACAGCGGCAATGCGCTTCGCCAGAGAGCCTATGGCGGGATTCAGAATCGACGGCGTCGGCGACGCCTGGTCCAATTCATGCGCGACCGCAAACCCGAGAGCAGCCAGATCGTCCGGCGCGCCATGATAGGTTTCAGTCGCGACGTCCGTAAACCAGTTACTGTGCGGAGCGGCGATGAATAACGGACCGAGCCGAGCGTGAGCCGCTTCACGCACGGCGGCGTCATGCCAGCGTGGGATGCCCAGTTTGTCGGCGATCTGCATCGGTTGCTGACAGACTGACTGCCGCACAGCCAAAGCCAATCTCGGAGCCTGGTTGATCAGGTCCTCGCCCAAGACCAGCACCGCGTCCGCCTGCTCTACATCATGGATCGAGGCTGAAGGCGCAGGCCCGCGCCTGAGAATATCGAGGATGAGGGAACTCAAACCGGCATCGCGAGCGGAGAGTCCGAGAGAGAACCGTTCAGATCCGACCAGCTCGCGAAGCGCGAAATTGGCTTCCAGCGAAGCGCGGGGTGAGCCGATGCCGATGATGCGGGAAGGCTTGTCAGCCAGCAACGGTCCAAGCTCGCGAAGGAGCATCTCCTTATCCATCGTAATTGCCTGGCTATCCCGGTTTGGACGGAACTTCGGACGGCGGATTCGCGCTTCGCTATTGACGAAGTCGTATCCAAAGCGCCCCCGATCACAGAGAAAATACCCATTGACCTCGCTGTGGTACCGGTTGAGGATGCGCCGGAGCGTGCCGTAACGCTCTCCGGCAATCGTGTTGCACCCCAGGCTGCAGTGCGTGCAGACGGACGGGGCGGTCTGCAAGTCCCATTTGCGGGTATAGTGCGGCATCAAGGTCTTGTCGTCGAACACCCCGGTCGGACAGACTTCGACCAGGTTGCCGCTGAACTCGTTTTCCAGCGCGCCGTCTTCATGCCGGCCGAAGTAGACATGGTTGCGCGAGCCGAACGCGTCGAAATCCCGCCCGCCCGCATAATTCCGGTAAAAGCGCACACAGCGATAACACTGAATGCACCGATTCATTTCATGGGTGATGAACGGTCCTAAGTCCTGATTGCGGAAGGTACGCTTGGTGAACCGGTAGCGGCGATAGGCATGGCCGGTCATCACCGTCATGTCTTGGAGATGGCATTCGCCGCCTTCGTCGCACACGGGACAATCGTGGGGATGGTTCGCCATCATCCATTCGATGACGCTCGCGCGAAACGTCTTCGCCTCGGGATCCTCAATGGAGATGCGTGTGCCGTCGGCGGCCGGCGTCATGCAGGCCATGACCAGGTGCCCTTCGCGGTCGTGTTCATTCCTGAATTGCTTGACCGCGCATTGCCGGCAGGCCCCGACCGATCCCAACGCCGGATGCCAACAGAAGTACGGCAGATTGAAGCCGAGCGAGAGGCAGGCCTGCAGGAGATTCTCGCGCTCGTCTACCTGGTAGGGACGATCATCGACGATGATACCGGCCATGTTCTTGCTCCGTCCGCGCCATTGCGCCCGTCCCGCCACGGGCAACGTTTCTCATGGATGTGCCGCTCGAAATCGGCCCGACAATATTTTAAAAGGCTTTGGAGGGGGTCCATCGCCCCAGGCGCCAAGGCGCAGAAGGTTCGCCCCGGGGCAAGCAGCTTCGTGTGCATGGTCAGGACATCGATCTCATCCATCCTTCCCTGTCCGTCTTCCAGGCTCTGGAGAATTCGTTCCGTCCAGGACAGTCCCTCCCAGCAAGGCGTGCACCAGCCACATGATTCCTGCGCAAAGAAGTGCTCCAAGTTTTGCGCGAACCCGACAGGGCAGGTCTGATCGTCCAACACGATCATCGTGCCGGTTCCCATGCGGCTGCCTGCTTGGGGGATCGATTCGAAGTCCATCGGCAGATCAAGATGCTCTTCCACGAGCATCGCGGTTGACGCGCCTCCCGGCAACAGGCCGCGGAAGGCAAATCCGTCACGCATGCCGCCCGCATGCCCCTCCAGAATTTCACGAATCGAGGTGCCCATCGGAAGCTCCCAGGATCCGGGCCGTTTCACGTTGCCGCTCACGCCGTAAATTTTGGTTCCCCCGTCCTTCCCCCGGCTCAGCCGCCTGTACCACTCGGCGCCGTGAGTAATGATGTGAGGGACGTTACAGAGGGTCTCGACGTTCTGGACGATCGTGGGTTTGCCCCAGAGTCCGACGACTTGCGGAAAGGGCGGCTTGGCTCGGGGGATCGCGCGCTTTCCTTCCAGCGCATTGAGCAAGGCGGTCTCTTCTCCGCAAATGTACCGGCCTGCGCTGGTGTGCAGGTAGATTTCGAAGCTGAAGTCCGAGCCGAGCAGGTGACGGCCCAGGTACCCCTTGGCTCGCGCTTCCTTGATGGCCTTCCGCAGGCGGGCGGCGGCAACCCCATATTCCATTCGAAGAAAAATGTAGCCCACGTCCGCCTGGATTGCATAGGCGCTGACGATCATGCTTTCGATCATCTGGTGAGGATCGCCCTCCAGCAGAAGGCGATCCTTGAATGTGCCTGGTTCCATTTCATCGGCGTTGACCACGAGATATTTGGGACGCGGCGCATCCGGTCCCATCGGCACGAAACTCCACTTCTTGCCGGTCGGAAACCCGGCGCCGCCGCGACCGCGCAGGGTCGACTCGGTGACGAGCTTCTGGACTTCTTGGGGCGTCATCGTCTGCAGCGCCTTGCGCACTGATTCGTAGCCGCCGACCTTCTCGTATTCGACGAGCCACAGCGGTTCGGCCTTCGGCTTGATATTTCTTGTCAGCGGCCGGTCCATCGTTTCCTATCTATGGGTACTGCTCTAAGACCCGATTGATCTTCTCGGCCGTCAGATCTTCGTGCAGGTCATCATTGACCATCATGGTCGGCGCACGGTCACATGCGCCAAGGCAGACGATCGGGAGCAGCGTGAATCGCCCGTCTAGCGTCGTCTGACCCATCGAGATCCCTAGTCGGTTCTGAAGACTGTTACGCATGGCGTCGCATCCGCATACCCAACAACTGATGCTGTCGCACAGGAAGATCACATGCCTCCCGACGGGCTTCCGAAAGATGAGGTTATAAAAGGTCGCCACGCTGTCCAGTTCTGCGCTCGTCATGCCGAGCAAGGCTGCGACACTCTTGAGACTCTCATCCGAGACCCAGCCTCGATGCCGCTGGACGACTTTCAATGCCTCCACAGACCCGGCCTGGTTATCCGGATAATGGGAGAGCTCCTCCTCGATCTCGGCTCGCTCGGCGTCGGACAACATGGTAATTGGTGTTGAGTTATGAGTGCTCAGTAAACTCAGACTTCTTAACTCAGAACTTCCCTTCAGCCAGTTCTCAGTAACCTCAGAATTCCTCACTCAGCACTTCACCGGTCCACATCCGCCAGCACAAAATCCACGCTGCCGAGGATGGCCAGGAGATCAGCCAGCAAAAGTCCGCGCGAGATCAATGGAACCATCTGCATATGGGGAAAGGACGGCGTCCTGATACGCACGCGATAAGGCCATGGAGTGCCGTCGCTGACCAGGTAATAGCCGTTACTCCCCTTGGTGGCCTCAATCCCGACGAAGGCTTCGCCTGCCGGAATGACCGGGCCCCAGCTTACGCTCAGAAAGTGCGTGATGAGCGTTTCGATGTCGTGCATCGTCCGTTCCTTGATCGGCGGCGTGGTCAACGGATGGTCCGCCTTGTATGGACCATCCGGCATATGGTTCAGGCACTGTTCGATGATCCGGAGACTCTGGCGCATCTCTTCGACGCGAACGACGGCGCGATCGTAACAGTCACCGTGCTGGGCGATGGGAATATCGAATTCGAACTGGTCGTAGCCGGAATAGGGCCGTTGTTTCCGAAAGTCCCACTCGAATCCGGTCGCGCGGAGCCCTGGACCGGTCACGCCCCACTCGATGGCCTCTTCGGTTGAGTACCGGCCTACGCCCTGCGTGCGGGCCTTGAAGATCGCGTTCCGCATCACCATGTCGTCGTATTCGGCCAGCCTTGGCGGAAGGTAATCCAGGAATTCCCGGACCAGTTTGTCCCAGCCTTCCGGGAGATCCTGCGCCACGCCGCCGATGCGGAACCATTCCGGATGCATCCGTCCGCCGCAGATCGCTTCTACAATGTGAAAAATACGCTCCCGATCGGTGAACATATAAAAGACCGGGGAGAGCTGGCCCACGTCCTGGGCGAAGGTGCCGTACCAGACGAGATGGCTCGCGAGCCGGAAGAATTCCGCCATCATGACACGGATGACTTTGGCGCGATCCGGGACGTTGATGCCGGCGAGTTTCTCTACGGCGAGGACATAGGGCAACTCGTTCATGACGCCCCCGAGGTAGTCGATCCGATCGGTATACGGGATGAATGTGTGCCAGGTCTGGCGCTCGCCCATCTTCTCCGCTCCGCGATGGTGGTAGCCGATGTCGGGCACCACATCGACGATTCTCTCTTCATCCAGTTGGAGGACCAGACGCAGAATCCCATGGGTGCCGGTGTGCGCCGGTCCCATATTGAGGAACATGAAATCGGATGTCTCACGCGAACGTTTCATTCCCCACTCTTCAGGACGAAATTTGAGGGCCGCTTCTTCCGCTTCTTGCCTGTCCTCCGGCAAGTAAAACCGGCCCATCTCGGTGGCCCGAGCCGGATGATCTTTCCGCAGGGGATGGCCTTGCCAGGTCGGCGGCGTCAGAATCCGCCTGAGATGCGGATGACCGGCGAAGGTGATGCCGAACAGGTCCCAGACTTCCCGCTCATACCAGTTGGCGGCGGGCCAGAGATCGGTGATGGTGGGAAGCGAAGCGGTTCTTTCCATAAGCGGGATCTTCAGGCGCACGTCTTCATTCCGCTCGAACGAGAGCAGGTGATAGACCAGCGTGAAATCGCTGGGAGATTGATCCTGCCTCACCCGCCGGACCCGCTCGTCGATCGCCGTGAGGTCATAGAGCATCTTATAGGGCCGTTCCGCTTCGGTCTTCAGGTAGCCGAGCACCTCGCGCGCCCTCTCCTTCGTCGTCCAGACGGTGGGAATCCCATCACCCGTCTCTTGTCGCCCGAACGTGTCCGACCCAAATTGCTTGCGGAGTTCATCGACGATTGCGGTCTGCGTCATTTCCACTTTTCCCGTTTCAACTCGGTCACCGGTAACCTGTCTATCGTCAGCAAGTCCGTCGCTTGTTCTCTCTCCGCTCGTTTGTGATCGCGTTGCGAGGGCATCAGCGGTCTCGATACTTGCCGGTCGCCCATCACCCAGCTCAGCGGCCGCCGCTCCCGGCCGACCTGTTCCTGCAACCGCAACAGGCCTTCCATAAACGTATGCGGAGGAGGGGGGCAGCCGGGAAGATAGACATCCACGGGTAGAAAGGAATCGACCCCCTGGACAACGGAATAGATGTCGTACATGCCGCCGGAATTGGCGCAAGATCCCATGGAAATCACCCAGCGGGGCTCCATCATCTGCTCGTACAGCCGCTTGATGATCGGCGCCATTTTCATGAAGACGGTTCCGGCGATGACGATCACATCCGCTTCACGCGGACTGCCTCGGACTACTTCGGCGCCGAACCGCGCGATGTCATACTGGCTCGTGAGGCTCGTCGCCATCTCGATGTAGCAGCAGGACAGGCCGAAGTTGAACGGCCACAGCGAATTCTTGCGGCCCCAGGCGATCAGGTCCTGGAGGCGGGCCGTGACGACGCTGCGACGCACCGCTTCATCGAGCGTCCCGTCGCCGATCTCCGATCTATCTCCCGACTGATGATCGGAGATCGGCTTGCTGAGCCACCAACCCATCCTGTTGCTCCTGTCTCGGCGCCTCAATCCGCCGATGAGAGGTTCCCCACTCCAGCGCGCCGACTCGCCACACATAGGCCAGCGCGATAAACAGCACCGCGATGAAGACGAGCATTTCACCGAACCCAAGCCAGCCGGCCTCCGGCACCGCCACGGCCCAGGCGAACAGATACACCGCTTCCAGATCGAAGATCACGAACAGCATCGCGACCAGGTAAAACTGTATGGGTAACCGGATATGCGCCGAGCCCGTGACGGCAATTCCGGATTCATAGGGTTCGTCGGTCGCCTTCTCGCGATGCCGTTCGCCTAAGAGAGCGGAGATGCCGATCATGCCCGCCGCAATGATCAGGACCGCAATGAAGTAACCGGCGAGGGGCCAGAGGCGATCGGTCACCGATGACCTCCATGATGAGGCACGACGTGGGAAGCGAGTTCAAGCATTCATTCACCCTCTAATGATTTCGACCGCGATTCAGCACGACATAGATACTCCGCATGCTCGCATCTGAAGAGGGAAACGCAGGAGACGCATGCCGTTCCAGACATGTTCACACTTATAGAGACATCACACGCCGGCGACCAGCCGACAGAATTGGATATCGGCTGTCAAACGTTATGGGCAAGAACATGTCGTCATCATGAGGACAGACATACAGCGGAAGCATACACAGAGTTGTAACTGAGCGGGAGTGTGTGACCGTCTCTCATGGCCTCTTTCGCAAGCCCTGCCACAGCGAAAGCCTGAGCCTCAGGCACCGTTGTTCGGCAGCCGGATGGACCGTTCTTACAGGCCTCAGATTTATCATTCAACGATCCACACCGCGCGCCCGGTCGCCTGTTGCAGCAGCCTCCGCGTGATGCCTCCGAAAAAGAGTTTTTTCAGACCTGACAGGCCGTGCCGTCCGACCACGATGGCCTGATAGCGGCCTTTTTGAGCCTCTTCGAGAATAGTTTCGGCGACATCTTCTTCTTCGTGGCCGAACTTCAGTCGGATCCGGGAGGCAGGAAAACCAGTACGCTCAAGCGTCTGACGAGTCTTCGACAAAATATTCGATTCCAGTTTCTGCTCCTTCAGATACCAGGTCTTCCGATCTTTCCTGAGTTGCCTGCCTAACGCCTCCTCACGAACGGGATCCTCGGATCCTCCATGTTCCCGAAGGACCGGTGGCAGCGGGTTGAGCACATGAAAGAGTGTGACGTTCACACCGGGAGTGGAGCGCAGTAGCCTTCCCACATATTTCACCGCCCTGGTTGCATCGTCGGAGCCATCAACTGCGACCAGAACCCGAATGGCGAGGTTCTTGGGATCGGTTGAGGATCGCCACCCGACCTTGTTTTTCAGCTTGCTCCGGTCGGCCGGCTTCGGTAATGCGGGTTGCGATGCGGGACGCGAAACGAGCAACTCCCGCTTCATGGTCAACGTTTTCCGAACAGGAGAATGTCCATTTGTTTTCGTCATCACAACTTTACCTAAAAGGTGAGGTTTGCAATCTCAAAACGAGCAGTTTTTGTCTGAGATGAAGGGGCGTCTCTTTGGTAGAAATCATGTAATGTTGAATGTTATCTTCGCCTATGTCTTGTACAGGGATGGATGTTAGAAGCTATCGTGTTATTGCGCTATCGCGGTTTATCGATTCGAGGATGTCATAAAGTTTTGGATGTGATCAGTAGTGTCCGGAGATCAC